>JAHHHL010000018.1 GCA_019359375.1 Lyngbya sp. HA4199-MV5 | reverse complement strand
AATCGCACCAAAGTATTGTTCTAAACAGGCAGAGAGTGTGTCTCGACTGACAATCGGAGGCATACAACCAGGGGAAAGCCCCTGACCTTACACCCTGATCCGCTCCCTTTTAGATGCGTTTACCCTGTTTACAGGATAAACATCTGGATGAAACAGCAGTAGTTTAGAGAATTGGTAGTAGCTCTATCATGAACATTCTTGCAACTAGACTGCTGATAAAACAACGGTGAGTCCAGCGATCGTTTACAGACTGCATGGCTCAGTCGAAACTTAAGGGGCTTCTTGTTTTTGCCTATTTTTAACGATCGCTTGAGAGCTTTGATGGCGCAGCGATCGGCAACTGGAGTTTGGGCAAGAGCTTCGTGAGCTGGGGTTCAAACCGTCGGAGGTCTGCCAATTGCTTGAATTTTCCGGTTTCAGAGGTGACATCAAACGCTGTCGTGATGACGTAGAGCGTCGAGCCATCAAAGGCAACGTAGCCAATGTGCTGTTCGTGGATGTCCTTATTCTGCTTCAATCCTGCAAAGCCGTAGCGCAGTCCGGTTAGCTTGCCGATCGTGGCTTGCGTCGGTGGTTGAGTTGTAAAGGTAATAGTCTTGCCATACTCGGATGCGCGATCGGTTCTAAAGGTAGCGTAGTAGTCATCCACCCAGGCTTTCAGCGCTGTCATCATTCGGCTACGGTATTGGGGATCGGCGTAGTTCGCTTTGGCTGGAATGCCTGCATCCGTCAGTTTCTTTCTGAGATCAGACCGACTGCTGAGGAGAAACGTACCCATCTCTACGGTGCCGACCAAGGTGTCTCGATCGTAAACACAAAGGAGAGGAGCCTTGCTCTTGCTATCACAGGGAGCCACCCGCCACGGAGCAGGCATTTTGGTTTTCCCCAGCGCCCGTGTCCAGATATTGACCTCACGAAGATTGGCGGGCAGTGTCGTTTTTGGTGGCTCTGGCTTGGAGGGATCAGCCGCGATCGATCGCCCAATGGTGAACTGGTTACTAACGATGACAGCAACAGCGGCGATCGTGCTCCAACCGATGACGGGCAGCAATCTCATCATGATGGCGTGATTCAAGCAAAAAGGGGCTGACTTAAGATCATACGTCGCTTTTTTCAGTCAGTCAGGAGGAAAAGGATAACGCAATCAGGCAGTGGAGTTTTGAGTTTTGAAGTCAGGAGTCGGGAGTCAGCTTTTTATCCTTTATCCTTTAGCTCCCATCCCTCATCCCTCATCCCTTCTGCCCTCTGCCTTCTGCCTTCTGCCTTTCACACGCTACTCTCTACAGGCACCCCACGCATGGCTACTTTGCGGCTTTCAAACACTTGTAGAATCCCGTCGGTAATGGTGTCAACCACGGTGCGATCGCACGCGGCTAAAAAGGTTTCTGCCGTCAGCGTGCCTTTGAAAAAATCTTTCGCGTGAACGAGCAATCGACGCGACTCTGAGAAGCCGATGGATTTAATGATATAGGTGGCGACGGGCGAGTTTTTGATGTCGTAGGACGACGATTGCCCACGCCCTTTTTCGACCAGGCTCAGCACGTCTTCTTCGATATCGTTGCTGGGCGTAACGGTCATTGTGATGTACGGTAAAAAGTTTTCGAGCTGTGCGACTGATCGCCCCTGGGACGAAAGCTCACCCATCATCGTTGCCAGCGGAATATCGCGCCCAAGGCGTTGAGAAAGGGCTTCGATGACAGCGATCGACAGCAGCTTACTACCGAGATAAAGGCGTGCCACTTCCAGGTTGCGCTGCGTCCGTGCAATGAGTTGTTGATAGACCTCCACAGGTGGTTCCAATTGAAACGTCTGGAACACCAGTTCGGGCTTCAGAAAATACATGAAGCCTTCCATCTTTTGCAGCGAAGTACGATAGCCGCTCACCGTGTAGGAGTTGGCATTTGTCAAGTCGTGGTTGGTTTCGGGCAAGAGGTTCCAGGTGTTGTCCAGAAAGTCTGCTGCCGAGGGATAGGCAAAATTTTCGACATCTCGATTCGCTAAGCGCACCGATCGCCGCACAACATAGCGCACCTGCTCCTCATCCCAGCCAAAGCCCATTTTGGCGTTAGCCTCCTGTAACCGTGCGTAGAGGCGATCGCTGGGACTCAACCCCGTTTCAGAATGGCTGCGAAACGGAATAGTTGCTTCGATACAGGCAACCACTTGCGCAATGTGACCCGCATTGAGTGAGTGTTCTAGCGATTTAGCTGCAATCAGCGCGCTGAGAAATTCATTCTGCCCCGCAGCGGGTTTTAGCACATCTTCAGGCACAAAGCCAAACAGGTGCGCCACCATATCAAACAGGGGATCGTTCGGTAACTCGGTGCGATCGCGGATGACCAACTGCCCCGTGATTTCTTTTACGAAGGCAGAAATATAGCCGCTGATATTGACGCTAACGCCCTGATCAACCTGAACATAGACCAGATCATGAAATAGAGCCGCCAGAACTTCGATCGCGTCCCCCGATGCGCCCACTTCAAAAATATGTTCAGGCGTGTGGAAGAAGCGCCATGGACCTGTCATGGTTTGAATGACCAGTGCGGCTGTTTTGTTTAAACGACTAGGATCAGCATCTCCCCCTAACTGCTGCACTGCCCAAAGCAGCTTTTCCAGACAGCGTTCTTGATCCTGTCCCGATTCCCAATCCCGTTCAAGCGCCATAGGGGTTTCTCCACTTGGATTGAGTACGATGCACAAGTTGTTTGCATGGTATCAGGAACGCCTGTTGGATACGACCGTTCTTGATGCTGTTAACAAAGGTTCAACGTTGCTCGCACAAAACTTGACGATCGGCTATGACAGTAGAGCTTCTAGCGGCACTTTCTAAGCCCTGACACCCGCTCACTCAGGGCGTTTACCCTGCCTCCTTCAAGTCAGCCAATGCTGAAACCAACACATACTTGGGATCGTGGACTAAAGAATCTGTGCAGGTTGGGTTGAAGTCTGAAATCCAACCCGTCCGCAGACGTTGGGTTAGCCTGCGGGAAGCAAGCTACGTAAACTCAACCCAACCTACCAAGAGTCGATGTTATTTAATTCGCATTCCTTAGTAGTCTGGTTCATTTCAGTTCAATCTGTCATTAGCCGTCATCGCCTTCCACGGTAAGAGTGCCCAAGGCACTCACCAAACTAGCAACTCTCTAAATTTGGACAACAAAAGCTGTTAACGCAGAAACGTCTTAGGACTGAGAATTAAATAACTTCGCTCCTTTCTTGTACTGGCAAACGACTGTCCACCTTTTGGAAGACCAAACACTCGATCTTATTTAATCCGTGATCCTGAGAAAAACATCGCTACGTTAAAGGCTCTTACCAGCCCTGTTCTTAGACAAGGTGTTGCTTAGACAAGGTGTTGCTGCACAACAGACACGATCGCATCCGTCCAATAGTTCACCAGCTCATCGGTAGCGGCTTCAACCATGACGCGGATGACAGGCTCGGTACCAGAGGCCCGAACGAGAATACGCCCCTGGTCGCCCATCGCGGTTTCTGCCTGTGCGATCGCCTGCTGGAGGGGATCGCAGCTTTGCCAATGGAGTCGGCGATCGCGATCTTCCACGCGCACATTTTGCAGCCGTTGTGGATAGGTCTGAAAGCTTTGATCCACCAGTTCGGTCAGCGATGCGCCTGACTGCTGCACCAACATCGCCAAATGGAGAGCCGTCAACAGCCCATCACCGCTCACGCCGTAATGGCTACAGAGAATGTGTCCAGACTGTTCGCCGCCCAGTGCATAGCCGTGTCTCACCATTTCAGCGTGGACGTATTGATCGCCAACCGCCGCACGAATCAGCTTGCCGCCCTGCTTTTCCCAGGCACGCTCAAAGCCCAAATTCGACATGACCGTTGCCACGATCGTATTCTCTGGTAACTGCTGCGCCTGCCGTAGGGTTTGTCCCCACAGGTAAAGAATGTAGTCACCATCCACAATGCGCCCTTTAGCATCGACTGCCAGCACGCGATCGGCATCCCCATCAAACGCAAAGCCCATATCTGCCTGATTTGCCTGCACCGTCGCTTGTAGGGTTGCCAGATGGGTGGAGCCACAGTTGACGTTAATGCGATCGCCATCGGGTCGATCGTGCAGACAAATAACGGTTGCACCCAGCGATCGAAAGGTCTCTGGCGCTAGGTGTACAGCAGCTCCCCAGGCGAGATCTAAGACAATTCTTAACCCACGCAATGGTTGTTCTGTGGCGGTTGCCAGGGGGTGCCGAATGGCGGTCAGGTAGTCACGCAGCAGTGCTGAGCGGTAGTAGTGCTGCCCGTAGTGAGTATCGTTTGCAACCGCGATCGTGCCCTTGCCTCGCAGTGCTGCCTCAATTTGTTCTTGTAGCGCCAGTGAAAGTTTGCAGCCAGTTGCGCCAAAAAATTTGATGCCGTTGTCTTCGGGCGGGTTGTGGCTGGCAGAAATCATCACCCCGCCGATCGCCTCTGAGGTGCTGGTCAGGTGAGCCACCGCTGGCGTGGGACACAGCCCTAGATGCCAAACATCCAGCCCAGCGGCATTTAGCCCAGCAGATAGTGCCATCGCCAGCATATTCCCAGAGTGACGTGAATCTTGTCCGAGGATAATTGGCGCAGCACTGCCCGTCTGCGATCGCAAAATATGCCCTGCCCAAAACCCAATCTGTAGCGCTAGCGGGGCTGTCAGTAGATCCCCTGCCCGTCCACGGATGCCATCAGTACCAAACAGGCGACTGGCTGGCAGATCTAGCCCACCCCACCCAGACCCCGCCTTTGCCAGAGTAGACTCTAGCGCGGGATCAAGAAACGGTGCCGACGAAAGGGGCGATCGCGTCCGTTCAACAGTTGCTGACGGCTGCAACGACGCTAATACAATACTGTCCGGCTCTTGAGTCCTGACTGGAGATTGAACCATACACTAATAACCCCACAACACACACTCACAGTGGAGGATAACATTTTCTTTAGAAATGCGACGTTTATCGCAGGACTTAAAGTTAAGCATCCACTGACTAGACGGTTTGACTGGCTCCGTTGTGCCGCGATCAATCCGCCCTCTTTACACACCTACAGACCCAAGTAGAGGCTGCATCGCTTCCCAGGTCAGCCCTTGTTGAAGATAGCGAGGATGGTTGGGATCGTAAGGACTCTGGAGACGATCGATGGACTGGATGACTGCATTCTCAGGCAGCACGGGCAGATCCGGATCAAACGCCGTCGATCGCACTAACGAACTCGAAAAGCCTCGAAAAATCGCAACCTGATCAATCGCACCGTCTACCAGAGCCGTCACCAACAACACCTCCTGCGGGTGTTTCTCGGAGTACCGTTCTAGTCGATCGATGGGTGAGTCTAACGATGGAGCCATGCTCTTTACTGCCCAGTCCTTTACTGCCCGGTCGCCGATCTACTGCCCGGTCGCCGATCGTCCCTGTCTGCCTAAGCGAACCACCACAAAATAGCCCAGGTAAAGCACATAAATTGCCAGACCGACCAGCGCTAAGAAGCCCAAGAAAAAGGGTCTGGTGGTGGGATGGATCAATTCTCTAAACGCCCAGGGTGGGTCAAGCCAAATGCGACAAAACGGTTCCTTGACCAGGGCATCTGTTCCTACGAGCGCACAGCGTAAGACGGGAAGTTGCGCGATCGCGCCCAGACCACAATACAGAGACACTGCCCAGCGCCATGAGACAAAGCCCCACTTTAGGCGGCTAGACGGCTGTTCGCTGATTTCTTCATTCAAATCTGCCCAGAACCAAAGGGCAACTGGGATCAGGATTCGTGCCAGCCAACCAGACAAAAAGCCAACGGGTAGCGCCCCAATTAACAAGTACACCGTGATTGCCAGCAAGCTTGAAACGCGCCAGTAAATCATCAGTAAACTCTGAATGGCTTCGGCTTTGGCAATGAACGCCCACAGCAAAAGCCCCAGCGGAATCAAAACGGTGAACAGAATCGCGAGGCGGTAATCTGTCCAGACAAGCGATGGCAACCAGGAGGGAGACGGCATAACAATCAGATCGGCAGTGAGTAAAACAGATCAGCAATCAATGGAAATTTTAGAGTTGGACTTACGCAAACCTTAGAGGTCTTCACCAAAAGCATGGCGCATTGCAACCAACATCGTGGCTTGAACTTCCGGGTTCTAATTTTAGACGCTAATTTTATACCAGGAGGCTTTTATATGAAGCTGAACGCAAAAATTGACGAGTCGCCTAATGCTGATTAGCAGCTTAGCAACTCGTCAACTCGACCACCCTACCAGCATAAACCGTGTTGGGTGTTCAGCGTTGGTGACTGGAGACAGCAAACATTAGTCTTCGTAAATCCGGCATTCAGCCGCTTCAGGGTTATCGTCGCAGTAGATTTCGAGGGAGTTTTTCTTGGGCTTGGTTTCGCGTTGATGTGAGGCTTCCGCTTGCAATTCTTCGACGGCATCCCAGGCGGCGGCACACTCAGGGGAGTTGCTGCCATTCACATCGCAAGCGGCGCGGGCTTGCTGTAACTCGTCTTGGATTTTTTCTTGAATATCGCTCATGGATTGTTCGCTACTAATCATTCTTATCGAGTATGGGGTAAGTGCTGGCTTTTGACTGATTCATAAGCTACAGCCGTCTGCCTGCACTTTAGCATCGTGTCGATCGCCCGATTGATGTACGCTTACATCCATCGCCTTAGTCATCTCTGCGCGGGTACGGCAGAGCGCGATCGCGCCTCAGGGGACAGTACCAAATCGGTCAGGATTTTTTCGTTACCCTCAAGATGAGGAGAGGGCGACGGGTATCATTCCACCTTTACTTATCGTAACGCTAACACGACCTGACTAGAGCCGTCAGTTGCTGTAGGAAGCTTGAGAATTGTTGAGACCGTTCTAATAATTGCCCATAATCTTCAAACGATCGAAACATTTCCAGTTACGCTGGTGATCATCCTTTGCGCAAAGGAGGAACGCATGACCGGAGGAGACATCGCTAAAGCAACACCCGCCGACGCAACCCAGTGGGTGAGTACGCTATCGATGCGCCCATCGCTAGAAGCTGCTGTAGATGACGTGGTACAAAAGGCACAAGCGGCACTGATCGGTGCGCCTGATGTTGGCTTTGTGTTTATTGCCGCTGCCTTTGCGAGTGAATATTCTCGTCTGATGCCACTGCTTCGAGAGCGGCTGCCCAACATTCCCCTCATTGGCTGTGGGGGCACAGGTGTTGTGGGAACAACTGGCAAAGCTCAGCTTCAAGAAATTGAGAGAGAACCCGCGATCGCGCTGACGTTAGCGACGTTGCCGGGTGTCACGGTGGAGTCATTTCACCTCACCGCCGAGCAACTGCCCGATTTGGATAGTTCACCCGATGCCTGGGTTGAGTTGATTGGTGTGCCCATTGACGATCAGCCCCAGTTCATCTTGCTGGCTGATCAGACTTTTAATAAGATCAACGACCTGCTCCAGGGGCTTGATTTTGCCTACCCTGGTTCCGTCAAGGTGGGTGGCGTTGCCAGTGCAGGCACCAATGACGGAAATGGTGGTTTATTTTGCGATTACCGCCTGAAACGAGAAGGGGTAGTGGGTCTGGCTCTAAGCGGAAATGTGGTGCTAGAGACGATCGTGGCGCAAGGGTGCCGACCGATTGGACAACCCTACTGGGTGACAGAGGGCGAACGAAACATTCTGCTGGGGTTAGAAGAACAGGCAGATTCAAGCCCTGTACCGCATGGCGGCGGCTCACGGGTGTCTCAAAAGCGCACGCCGTTAGAAGTGTTGCAAGATCTCATCCAGACGCTTGATGAAGAGGATCGGATGCTGGCGCAAAATGCCCTTTTCGTCGGCATAGCGCAAAATGAGTTCAAACAAGAACTGGAGCAGGGAGACTTTTTGATTCGGTATTTGTTGGGGGTTGATCCCAGAGTGGGCGCGATCGCGATCGGCGATCGCATTCGTCCGGGTCAGCGCATTCAGTTTCACCTCCGCGATGCGGAAACGTCTGCCGAAGATCTGGAAATGCTGCTCGAACGCTATCAGTTGACAAACCCTTCTGGGACGATCGGGGCGCTGATGTTTGCCTGCGTAGGACGGGGTGAACAGTTGTACGACGAACCCAATTTCGATTCTCAGCTTTTCAGCCGTTACTTTCCTCGCATCCCGCTGAGTGGGTTCTTTTGCAGTGGCGAAATTGGTCCCGTAGGTAACAGCACCTTCCTGCACGGCTATACCTCCGTGTTTGGGATTGTGCGCCAACCGTTTCAGTAGTTGTTAGCTGGTTTTGTTTCTGGGTTGTGACAGCACTAAGAGGCGATTAGTTGGAACAAGCGTCAGTTGGATGTTGGTGTCAGTCAAGGCAACTTTTCCAGAGTCGCTTGTTTCAGCGAGGCTATAATCAGACATACGTCTGCATCCTCTAAACCCTCATGAGCCAAGTTCTGACTTTAGAATTAAGTGAACAGGTGTTTGCTGCCATTCAGCTACAAGCGCAAACAATTGGGATTTCTCCAGCGCAATTAGCAGCAACCTTGTTAGAGCGGCAGTTCAGTCAAGCTTTCAAGTTACTTCTAGACGAAGCTGAGAGGAATGCAGCACGGGCAAGGTTTGAGCGTCATTTTGGGACGTTAGAGCTAGATAGTTCTATGGGTTTAGATAATGAAAGCATTGATGCTGATTTAGTTAGAGAGTATGCCAGTACCCATGAGGAAGAATAATGCTCCTCGATACATCTGGATTGCTCTGTCTTCACTTTTCATCTGAACCGCTTCATACGCAAGCTTGTATTGATTATCAAAAAGCAAAAGTTCGCCTGACTCATAGCTACGTTATTGCAGAATATGTAGCACTTGCAAATGCAAGACGATTTTCACGTTCTTCGGTTCTTGATTTTGTAGTTGATCTGCTGAGCAGCCCGGACGTAGAAACTGCATGGGTTGATGAACCGATACATCGAGCAGCAATTGAGTTGTTAATTTTACGACAAGATAAAACTTATTCACTGTGCGATGCTGTCAGCTTTATTTTGATGCGTCAACGGGGTGTCTCTGAGGCATCGACAACTGATCGACATTTTGAGCAAGAAGGATTTGTACGTTTGTTACAGCCAGCCAGTTAATAATCCTGGAAAAAGCACGGAATGACTGACCGAATGCTTTGCCCCTACTGCAATGGCAGGGTAGCGGTGTTGTCGATGCGGTGCGATCGCCCATTAGCATCGATCGCGCTAAACCGTTCAAAATAGCGACGGGCAGCCGCCGGAAACTCAGGAAACTTAAACATGGCATCCCCATTGGCGAGGTCTGCCCAAAAGTAACGCAGGCTGGGTGCAAGCGTTTCAGCTTCCGCTTGAGACAGTTTGAGCGGTGACTGCATGAGAAGCTGGAGCATAAACGGCTGGGAGCGATCGCCCATAAAGTTCCGCGAAGTCTCCTGCAAGGTTTCCCATCCTGGTACGGACTCAACACGCCCAGAGGCAATGTGGAGCGATCGCTGTCCAAACTCGTCTGTCCGCAATTCCAACACCCGGTACGGATGGGGATAACTCACCAGTGAACCCGTTGTGATGTCATAAACACCCTGTGAGCAAGCAATATCCTGCACATGCAAATGTCCTGTAAACACGAGCTGGGCATTCGCCGATCGCAATATTTGCTGTAGCGCTGGCGCATTATCCAGCATGTAGCGTCGTCCCAACGAGTGGCGCGACTGCCCCGGCAAATGCTCCACCACATTGTGATGCACCATGACCAGGATAAGTTCGTCTGAATGCGTGGCTAATACATCTTGCAGCCACTGCAACTGCTCGTCATCCAGGTAGCCCTGCTGCTTACCCTGCTCGTCAAATTGGTTAGAATTAAGACCGATCAGCCGCACTCCTGCCAGCAGTGGGCAGGTGTAATAAAGCTGCTGGGGATTGTCATAGCCAAACGATCGGTAGTAGTGTGGAAAGTCCGCCAGCCCGATCGCGGTGTCATTCGCCTGCACACTCGGTACGTCATGATTGCCTGGAATCACATAGGTGGGGTAGGGCAACTGCGCCAGTCGTTCTGCCAGCCACGCATGGTTTGCAGGTTCACCATGCTGGGTCAAATCACCCGGCAACAGCAAAAAGTCCAACTCACAATTGCTCAAGCGATCGAGGATGATTTCTAACGCTGGAATGCTGACTTCAACCAGATGGAAGCGATTGGGATGATTCCAAATCGTCTGCGGTAACGCAATGTGCAGATCGCTAATGATAGCAAAACGAAAATTAAGACTCATAGGAACGATCCCGTTCTCCAGGAGGTGTTTTTCCATTGTCCATTGTGCGCGTGCGTGAACACGTTAATCCACTCAGCAAAAAGTATCAAACTCCCATCAGTCCGCCGGAGTGGGCAACGGTTTATCATAACCTCGATCGACCACTCCATCTTGACATTGGTTGCGGCAAAGGTCGCTTTCTTTTGCAAATGGCGCAGGTGCAGCCAGACTGGAATTTTTTGGGGCTAGAAATTCGAGAACCGCTGGTTGAGCAGGCAAATGGGTGGAAAACAGAGTTGGGTTTGACCAATCTGCACTACCTGTTTTGCAATGCTAACAATTCGCTGCGTCCCTTGCTGCGATCGCTCCCTATAGGGCAACTCCAGCAAGTCACCATTCAATTTCCCGATCCGTGGTTTAAGCGCAAGCACCAAAAGCGCCGCGTCGTGCAGCCAGAACTGATCGAAGCATTGGCATATGCACTGACTAGCAGTGGTACGGTCTTCATTCAATCCGATGTCGAAGAAGTAGCGATCGAAATGCGCGATCGCTTCTCTGCCCATCCTGCCTTTGCCTGCAAGCACAGTAGCTGGCTAGATGCCAATCCTCTTCCCATCCCCACCGAACGTGAAACCTCGACAATGGAGCGGGGAGAAGCGGTGTATCGATCGGTGTTTGTCAGGAATAGTTGTTAGTTGTTAGTTGTTGGTCAGATAGGCTTTATCGCTTGAGGGTCGAGTCTGGAGTCGAAGCGCTGTCGGTTTTACGGATCGCCTGGATGCGATCGCGTACCCGCTGTTCTTCTTTCACGCGTCCATTGGCTCGGTAGAGATCAGCCGCGCGCAGCAACGAAATCAGACCATCGCGGGCTTCTCCTGTGGCAATTTGCTTGGTGGCGATCGTCTCGTAGGTTTCAGGCGTTTGAAGTGCTGGGGATGGAGCTTGCGCTGGCGCTTGTCCTCTCGTCACGGGTGCCGCAGCAGTCAAAGGAAAGTCTGCGATATATAAGCGACTGGGAAAGGTGGTAAATGTTTGCCCATCCCAGGTAGAAACTCGCCCTACAAGGCAGATGGGTCCTTCATCGACCTGAATACCCCAATCGCTACTGTAGTTATCGGTTCCTAGCAGGTAGCTTTGCCCTGGCTCAGCGAACCAATATTTAAAGACGCGCTTTGGAGCCTCAGGATGATACAGCGAAATAATGGTGGCGGTGGCGGTATTGTTGACAAGCTTAATGGGTCCCACTCTACCGTCCAGCAAGCCCGCTTTCGTGCGCTGCTGTGCTGTACCAGGGTTATACAATGACTCGCAGGCTCGTGAGGTTTGCGCCCCTGCACGATCGGCGGCAAGGAGCACGATCGCGGCGGCTGGCACAGCGATTGTGGAAAAGACCGTGAGGGTGAGAATCTTCGCAACAGGAAGACATTGCAGCAATAGCCCGTTCGCCTGAAGAAAATTCTGTTGATAAGTCATTTTGCACTCATGAACGCAATCAGCCGTGCAGCGTTGACAGGTGCGGTAATAGCGGATGGTTTCACAGGAGTAACCCTGCACCTGTTTTGGACTGCCTCTCCTTTTTACAGAAAAAGCGATCGCGATCAGGATTTTGACGCTCAACTTCAAGATAGTTTTGCGATCGACTAGGATACGTGGGGCATAACTTCGTGCTGTCTTCACTAAGCATCGTAAATTCAATCAACTGTAAAGGTAATTTCTGTAGGGACATGCTATGTCCTTACGCAGAGAATTCACATTCATAAATCTGCGATCTTAGAAAAATGATTGACCAGCCGAGAAGAGCCGCATAGGGTTCTCTGCTGGTCATTGGGCTTTGGGTTAATTTGACGGTGCCTTACCCCAAGCATCAAGTTGGCGGTTGCCACTTAGCGCTTTGATGTCACTTCCTGACTGGTGCGAGTTGTGCTGTCGGGGTCTGCATCAGGTGCATCTGTAAGGGCAGGCTTGTAAGGACCCCGTCGATAGCGTGCTTCCGCCGTTTTGATGACAATGTACAGAATCGGCACAACGAACAAACTGAGGATAGTGGCAACGCACATCCCGCCGACGATCGCGGTGCCAAGCGATTGACGAGCTGCTGCCCCAGCACCCGTCGCCACGAAGAGGGGAATCGCCCCAACGATGGTTGCGATCGCCGTCATCAAGATTGGTCTTAACCGTTCTTGTGATGCTTCTAGGGCGGCTTTTGTGACGCTCCAGCCTTGCTCGTAAAGCTGGTTGGCAAATTCGACGATCAGAATCCCGTTCTTGCTTGCCATGCCAATGAGCATGACAAAACCAATTTGCGTATAGACATCGTTTGCCGTGCCGCGCAGCAGGAGGGCAATGAGCGCGCCAAGAATGGCGAGTGGTACTGTCAGCAGGATGATCAATGGATCAACATAGCTTTCGTACTGGGCTGCCAACGTGAGATAGACAAAGATAATCCCCAGGGCAAAGATAAAGATCGCGCTACCCCCCGCCTGGATCTCTTCCAGGGATAGCCCAGACCATTCATAGCCAAAGCCTCTAGGCAGGGTTTCTTTTGCCACCGCTTCCATTGCCTTCAGCGCTTGCCCAGAGCTAACGCCGGGTGCTGCTGCGCCTGTAATCTCGACGGAGCGGAATAGATTGTAGTGGGTAATAATTGATGGTCCAATGGTCTGAGTGACCGTGACCAGATTGCTAAGTGGAATCATCCGACCTGTTTGCGATCGCACATACAGTCGCTTAATGTCTTCTGGATTCGAGCGAAATTGTTGATCTGCCTGGACATAGACGCGGTACGTGCGTTCAAATTGGTTGAAGTCATTCACATAAGTTGACCCCAGCGCCGTTTGCAGCGTGTTGAAAATATCCTGTAGCGGCACCTGGAGCTGGTTTGCCCGCGTGCGATCGACCTCCACTGAAATTTGCGGCGTATTGGCGTTGAAGGTGGGACGTAAGCCCGTAACCTGAGGGCTGCTGGGCGATGGGTAAGTTGCCGCCCGCCCGAGTAGCTTATTGAGATTTTCACCAATCACATCAAAGCCCAAGCCTGTGCGGTCTTGCAGTTGAAAATCAAAGCCGCCAAAGTTTCCGACACCCTGTAATGCGGGTGGGGATACGGGAATGACCGTCGCTTCCTTAATGCCCAACATTTTTGGAAAGAGACCAGACGGACGGGGAAAAAAGCCGCCAATGATGGCTTTGACTGATTGCTCGGCTCCCTTCCGATCGCCCCAGGGCTTAAGCGTGGTGAAAATCAGTCCGTTATTGGGGGTCGCACCGCTAAAGCTAAACCCACCAATGGCAAAAATGTTTTCGATTTCTGGCTGCTGCTTCAGAATTTCTTCCGCCTGTTCCAGTACGCCGCGAGTGTAGTTGAGTGAAACGCCTTCTGGTGCCTGAACGATCGTAATGAAATACCCCTGATCTTCTTCAGGCAGGAATCCCCCTGGCACGATTGTGTAAACCCAGTAGGTCAGCCCTAACGCAGCGGCAAATAGCCCAACTACAAGCCCTTTACGGCGCGTCAAACCTCCAAGCGTTCGACCATAACTTTGTCGGGTTTTGTCGATCGCCACGTTGATGCGGTTGAAAAACCAGTTATTTGGCACCTGCCCCCGTCGCAGCAGCAGTGCAGATAGGGTAGGTGTAAGGGTAATCGCGTTGAAGGTGGAAACAATGATGGAAAAGGCGATCGTGAGTGCAAACTGTTTGTAAAGCTGTCCCGTCGTGCCAGGGAAAAAGGCAACGGGTACAAAGACGGTTACCAGCACGATGGAGGTCGCAACAACGGCACCAATGAGTGCATTCATGGAGGCGATCGCTGCCTCCACTGGTCGCATCCCATCTTCTTGAATCCGTCGAGTGATATCTTCTACCACCACGATCGCATCGTCTACGACCAAGCCTGTTGCCAGCGTTAAGCCAAACAGGGTAAGCGTATTAATCGAAAAGCCCAGCAGCTTCACAAAAATGAATGTACCCAGCAACGCGACGGGGATGGCGATCGAGGCTATCAACGCCGATCGCCAATTCTGCAAGAAGAGAAAGATGATGAGCACAACCAGCCCGATCGCCAGAGCGAGCGAGAAGATGACCTCTTCTGCACCGGCTTCGATAAAGGTTGTGGTATCAAACGCAACGGCGTAGCGCATTCCAGGCGGGAAGCTGTCTGCCAGCTTCTTCATTTCCTCCTTCACCTCATGGGCAGTATCCAGGGCATTGCTGCCAAACTGTTGGGTAATACCAAGCCCAATCCCTTGGTGCGTGATGCGATCGCTGGGCGTAAAGCGCAACAGTGAGCCATAGTTCTCAGCTCCTAGCTCAGCGCGACCCACATCTCGCAGCTTAACCAAAGTGCCGTTGGCGGTTGTTTTAACGACCAGATCGTTGAACTCTTCAGCATTCTTGAGCCGCCCTTGTGCCGTAACCGCGTATTGATACTGCTGCCCCTCGTTGACAGGGGGTTGCCCAATCTGTCCCGCACCAACTTGAAGGTTTTGCTGCTGTAGTGCCGTCACGACATCTTGCGGCGTTAGCCCACGACTCGCTAAGCGTTCAGGGTCAACCCAGAGTCGCATGGCATACTTTCGTTCGCCAAAGGTTTGTACGCCCCCAACCCCTTTAATCCGTTTCAGCGCATCGGCAACGTACAGATCGGCATAGTTACTGAGGTAGGTGCTGTCGTAAACGTCTTGCCCCGTTTTCTGATCTCGATCGGAGTAGAGACCGATCGCCAACAAGAAATTGCTGTTTGCCTTAGTGACCTGTACGCCTGTCTGGGTTACGGGTCCCGGTAAGCGCGATTGCACGGTAGACACTTTATTTTGAACATCCACGGCTGCCAGATCTTGATTGCGCCCCAGTTCAAAGGTCAGGTTAATGCTGCTAGACCCATCATTGGCACTGGTGGATTTGATGTAGCGCAGATCGTTGATGCCGTTTAGCTCTCGCTCCAGAATATTGGTGACGGTTGATTCGACCGTTTCCGCACTCGCACCGATGTAATTGGATGTCACCGTTACCTGTGGTGGTGCAATATCTGGGTACTGGGCGATCGGCAAGGTGGGAATACAAGCAATCCCTAACAGCGTTACCACGATGGAGCAAACCGTCGCAAAGATTGGGCGCTGAATAAAGAAGTTGGAGATGGAGAGAATCATAAAGCACAGGTGCCATGAGAGAACTGCCGCTGTCAGTGGTGATAAGCAATGGACGACGAACGATCGACAGCCCAATGCAGCTTTAGCCCAGATTAGATTTTTGTTAAATTTTGGGGAGAGTGCTTACTTGGGGGGAGCTGCCGCCTCTTGAATCAGTAGACAGTTTTGCAAATTAAGAATGCCGGATGTTGCAATGCGATCGCGACCACTGAGTCCTTCCTGCACTTCCTGATCATTACCAACAATTCTGCCGAGCTTGACAGCCTTTTGGGCTGCCACTAACTGGTCAGGCGCAACTTCTTTCGGTGGTGGCGCACCCTGCCCCGCTGCTGGGGCTTTACAGCCTGACTCTTTGTAGGTTGTGGCAACGAACACAAAATCTTTGCCGCCGAGACGAGAAATCGCTGTGGTAGGTACCAGCACACCTGGACGTGCCGACCAAATAACCCGAACGCGGGCAAATTGAGACGTGCGTAACTGGTTCCCAGGATTATTAAACACGGCTTTTGCCTGCACAGACTGGGTAGACGAGTCTACATCAGGCGCAATGAAGGAAAGCTTGCCCGTTTGAATGACTTTAGCTTGCTCATTGAGTAGCTGTACTGGCAATCCCAATCGCAAAGCACCCGCCCGATCGAGGGGAATTTGCATTTGCACTTCCAGTCGTTCGTTTTGGGTAATACGGAGCATTTGGCTGGTGTTATCGACAAAATCACCCACTTTGATGGGGATGTTGCCCACAACGCCTGCAAACGGCGCTTTGATCGTGTAGTACTGAAGCTCGGCTTCACCTTCAGAAACATTTGCCTGTGCCTGTTGCAGAGCACGCTGATTTTTGGCAACCGTCGCTTGAGTACGCGCGATCGCTGACCGTTGCGCCTGTATATCCGCTTCGGTTTGCCGGAGCGTTGCCCGTGCCGTTTGCACCGCATTCAACCGTTGGTCGAGCACTTGCTTACTGCTGGCTCCCTGGGCGTAGAGATCCTGGTAGCGCTTGTATTCACCCTCATTAAACTGGACATCAGACAGATTAGCGGCTCGCTTTGCCTGAAGCGATCGCAACGTCTCTCTGGCGCTTGCCACATCGGATTGCGCGACCGAAATATCAGCAGCAGCAGATTCTACGGCTGCATCCCGGCTGGCGACCTGTGCCCGCTGTTGTGCGGCATCAATTTGAACAATGGGTGCCCCTGCCTCAACCCGCTCGCCCGCTTTGACATAGATGGCTGAAACTTGACCAGAAACGCGTGGTTGTAGCGTCACCGATTGCCGCGAATCCAGGTTGGCGGCATAGTCTGAACTATCGGCGATGGAAGCGGTTTTGGGATTGGATAGATCAACTTGGGTGAACTGCGGCTTCATGCCGCTGAAAATAATGATCGGCAAAATGATGCGGTTGAACACAACCCAACCAATACCGCCCAGCACTGCCAGACTAATCAAAGCTGGTACAAGAAAGCGCCGCCACCCTTTGCGAGGTGGCTGAGGATCATGATTTGGATCGCCTACGTGGGGTGGGTCGATCGGCTCATGAAAAGGAGGGGTATTGCGGTTCTTGCTTGTCCCTTCGAGATTCATAGGGGTTAATTGTTAAGTAAACAAACCTTGCAGCGCGTAACCATGCTGAGAGAGGCTCCGCCCTGAACATGTTAAGCCCCTTTCAAAAACGTGATCGATGCGTCATCACTTCTGGATCGAGTTGTTGCTTTTGATCATTGCACCTGATGCTAAGGGTTCGCTAGTGTGCGACGTTACTGTTGTCAGACTACTGCAATCACCGAAACAACGCTTCACCTAACCAAGTCGCCCGATCGGAGGATTGCAAGCGTTTGAGCTTAAGACTAGCTTTCTAACGTAAACTGGTGCAATTGTATCAATGAGACTTCCTTTGTTACAAGCTACGCGGAATTAGGGGGGAAGTCAATTAACATGTGTCTTTCAGAATGCCGAACTTAGTCCTCGATCGCCTCGACACCAAGTTGCCTGAGTCGTTCAAGGTTGTCCTTCATGCCGATCTCGACGGGCAGTCGATTGGACTGAGACTCAGTGCCATCTCACAACTCCGTTTTATGCCTGAATGCGGTGGTGTTCTAGAAATGTTGTTCACGATTTCAGACTTACGCAAACCTCCGAGGTTTGAACCAAGACTCAGGCACCATTACCACGCTGAAACCTCCGAGGTTTTGGTCAAATGTGTAAGTCCTAGAAATGTTGTTCACGATGTCTGTAGGAACATTACCTGTAACGTCCCTACAGGATCGCTGGACGCTTCAACGTCGATCGACTCA
This sequence comes from Lyngbya sp. HA4199-MV5, assembly GCA_019359375.1. Lineage (GTDB taxonomy): Bacteria > Cyanobacteriota > Cyanobacteriia > Leptolyngbyales > Leptolyngbyaceae > Stenomitos. The sequence goes on along the minus strand of JAHHHL010000018.1, from coordinate 113,489 downwards.
GATTTCTGAGGGAACTGCGGCGGTTGGTTGCACCTGGGGCTGGAACTGGAAAACGGAGTAGACCACATCGCGACGGATTTCGGTCATCATTTCCAGGAAGATCTCGTACCCTTCGCTCTTGTATTCGATGAGCGGATCTTTCTGACCATAGCCGCGTAGCCCCACGGATTCACGTAGGGCATCCATCTGTTGCAGATGTTCGCGCCAGAGCGTGTCAATGCGCTGGAGGATGAAGAACCGTTCTGCCTGACGCATCAGCCCTGGTTGAATCTGATCAATTTGGGCTTCCTTCAGGTCGTAGGCGATGCGAACTTGCTCATGCAGGAAGGTTTTAATTTCGCCGATCGTCATATCTTCCAGGTGATCTGGCTCCAGATCTTCCAGCAGGTAGACAAATTCCTGCACTTTGCTGACCAGGCTCTTGAGATCCCATTCTTCGGGCGGCAGGTCAGGGTTCACTTTGGCATCTACAATGTCATCCATTGTGCGCTCGGCGTACTTGATGACTTGCTCTTTCAGATCTTGCCCTTCCAGCACACGACGGCGCTCGGCGTAGATGGCACGACGCTGATTGTTCATCACTTCATCGTATTCAAAGACCTGTTTGCGAATGTCGTAGTAGTAGGTTTCGACCTTACGCTGGGCACCTTCGAGCGATCGGGTCAGCATCCCCGACTCGATCGGCATATCTTCTTCCACACGGAAGGCGTTCATCAAGCCTGCCACGCGATCGCCGCCAAAAATCCGCAGCAGGTTGTCTTGCAGGCTCAGGAAGAACTTGGTGGAACCAGGGTCGCCTTGCCGTCCAGCGCGACCTCGTAGCTGGTTGTCAATGCGGCGCGATTCGTGGCGCTCTGTTCCAATCACATGCAATCCACCTAACTGAACGACTTCATCGTGTTCGCGGGTGGTAAACGCTTCGTACTCCTTGCGAATGAGGTTATAGACTTCGCGCAGCTTTTGGATCACCGGATCATCAGTCGGTGCTTTTTCAGCCGCAACGGCTACGCGGTCTTCGGCATCAAGTTCGGGCAGCGATCGTTCGCCATACTGCTGCACGGCAACATCTACAGCGGCTTTGAGCAGTTGCTCGGCTTCTTTGGAGAGTGGGGTGGGATAGATCTGGGGGGATGCTTTCCAGGACTTCACCTTCTTGCCGGGAACGAAGCCCTGTCCACCACCGCGACTGCTGGCTACGGCTGGCACATCCGTCACGCCAAAACTGTCTTCGTCTTCGGGCTGCACGATGCGGGGCATGAAGTATTCCCGCACTTTCAGCCGTGCCATGTAGTCTGCGTTCCCACCCAGGATGATGTCGGTGCCGCGCCCTGCCATGTTGGTGGCGATCGTCACGGCTCCTTTGCGTCCGGCTTGAGCGATGATTTCAGATTCGCGCTCTACGTTCTCTGGCTTGGCGTTGAGCAAGTTTAGTGGAATACTGCGCTCACCCAGCAACCGCGCGAGGAGTTCTGATTTTTCCACGCTGGTGGTGCCAACGAGGACGGGGCGACCCACTTCGTGCATCTGGGCGCATTCTTCGGCGATCGCGTTCCATTTCGCGTCTTCCGTTTTGTACACCACGTCCGACAGGTCACGCCGACCCGTAGGGCGATTGGTGGGAATGGTCGCCACTTCCAGGTTGTAAATTTTGCCAAATTCCGCTTCTTCCGTCTTTGCAGTACCCGTCATACCCGCCAGCTTGGGATAAAGCAAGAAGAAGTTTTGATAGGTGATGGTTGCCAAGGTCTGGGTTTCGGGCTGGATTTCGACACGCTCTTTTGCCTCGATCGCCTGATGCAAGCCATCACTCCAGCGGCGACCGGGCATCACCCGTCCCGTAAACTCATCCACAATCACAATCTCGTCGTTGCGAACGATGTAGTTCACATCGTCAATAAACAGTTCTTTCGCCTTGATGGCGTTGAAGATGTAGTGTGCCCAGGGGTCTTGCGGGTCAAACAGATCGGTCACGCCCAGCAGACGCTCTGCCTCAATGAACCCTTCGTCTGCCAGGATGACGTTGCGCTGCTTTTCATCCACTTCGTAGTGACCGTTCGGGTCATCTTCGTCGGCTTTGCGGATGAGTCCAGCCGCCACTTCCGCCGCTCGCATGTATTTCTCGCTGGGACGTTCGACCTGCCCAGAAATAATCAACGGTGTGCGGGCTTCGTCAATGAGAACGGAATCCACTTCGTCGATGATGCAGTAGTTAAAGGGACGCTGCACCACATCCACCATTGCGGTTGACATATTGTCGCGCAGGTAGTCAAACCCCAGTTCGCTGTTGGTGGCGTAGGTGATGTCGCATTCGTAGTTGCGTTTGCGATCGTTGGCGGTCATGCTTTGTTGAATCAGCCCCACGCTCAAGCCCAAAAAGCGATGGACTTGACCCATCCATTCAGCATCGCGTCGTGCCAGATAATCGTTGACCGTGACGACGTGAACGCCTTTGCCTTCGATCGCGTTGAGGTAAGCAGGTAGGGTAGAAACCAGGGTTTTCCCTTCCCCCGTTTTCATTTCGGCAAGATGCCCTTTGACGCGCCCCCCTTCGTTGTCGTGCAACAGGATGCCGCCCAATACTTGAACATCAAAATGGCGCATCCCTAACACACGCCGTGCGGCTTCTCTTACAACCGCAAAGGCTTCAGGCAGTAAATCATCCAAGGTTTCGCCCTTCTCAAGGCGTTGTCTAAACTCGATCGTTTTACCGTGAAGTTCCTGGTCAGAAAGCGGCTGTATCTCCGCTTCGAGCAACGCAACCTCCGTCACGATCGGCTGGTATTTTTTGAGTTTGCGCGCGTTGGGATCACCTAGCAGAGTCTTAAACATGGCAGAAAATTAACGAGTTCCTGATGGTAAAAAATGTGTGCAATCAAAGACGTGAGTAGAACGGATGCCGTTGAAGGTTGGCATTTTATTTTCCCGACGTTCCTTCAACAAGAAGCATTAAAACGCTCCTGAAGAGAGGATTTGGGAAAGCTGTTCTGCAAGAATCCTGGCTGAGACGCGTCCGATCGCCTCTAGTGCTGAAAGTGCTGCAATACCCCTCTGGAGGACGCGCAACGCGGTGTACCTTCATCCTATCACCGCAGTTAAACGAGAGAGGGGGAAGTCTGAAGGCTAAAGGCTGAGGGCTAAAGTTCACCCCAAGCCGACTCAGAAGCGGTTTAAATGTACCCCTTAATCCCTAACCTGTAACTCTGTCGAGTCCTTAGGAAGGGAGGGATGAGAAGTCGTAAGCCTCATTTAGCCTTCAGCCTTCAGCCTTTATCCTTAACTTACGGCGCGTTCTGCCATTCTGCGGTCAGACTGCGAAAATCATATTTACCTGCGCCTGGGTGGCAGGAGACGCAACTGCTAAGCCCCACCCGCGTTGGCAGCGTTACCTTAGGATGCAGTGTTTTGAAGTAGCGTGATTGATAAATTCGGTAGGGAATGTCTTCGTCTGCGCCTTGAGGTCGTGAAAACGCCCGGATGTATTGCCAGACAATTTGCAGACTGGGTTCCGCCAGCGGTTGGATCTGTGCGCCGTAATGCTGTGAATCTTGAATGAGTTGCCGCCATGTTTCGGTCGGCATGACCTGTGGCGGTACTCCAACATGGCAACTCGCACAGTTTTCCAGATAAAGCTCTTGACCCAGCTTCAAGCCTTTTGGCACCACATCGACTGTACCAATGCTGGCTGACTGGGCTGCGCTAGTGGCTGGCTGCGGCTGAGCGACGGGTTCGATCGCGCGGGGTTCTTTCGCCTGTGCCAGCCCCCATCCTAAACACAAGCTCCAGGTCAATAACAGCAGCAGCAAGACAAACAGCGATCGTCCTCGTTTACGCCAAAGCCCCCGATCAAGCAGTGCTCGGTGAGGGGAATGACGAGACGGTTGGCGATCGAAATAGGGCATAAAGCGTCCGGAATGGTTGAGCGAAAAGCACTCTTTTGGAGGCGTGTCAGCAAACGGCACTGTAACACTCAAACGGCGAGGCTGATCGCTGCTGTGTGTATTCTAACTGGCAGCGGACAAGCTTTCATGGTGAACGAGTCGAAAAAAAGTGCCGAGAGGTTCCTTGCAAGCAGACAATATAACGCTTTGTAACGTTAAATTAGGCTCAGAAACCACTGTTGTTCTGTTTGGTATTGGCATGAATGGTCGTCAGATTCAATTTTGTAACCAGAAGCGGGTTAATTTGCTCCAGCTTCAAGCGCTCTTTCAGGTGGCTGCGTTTTGGGCAGCCGATCGACGAGTGGAAGATCTGGCGCTGGCGATCGCTAATAGCGATCCAGTGATTACCGCGTGGGATGATGATTTGATGATTGGCTTTGCCAGAGCCACATCGGATGGCGTGTATCGGGCAACCATTTGGGATGTGGTCATTCACCCAAACTACCAAGGCTTGGGGTTGGGGCGGCAACTGGTGCAAACCGTGTTGAGCCATCCCAAAATGAACCGCGTTGAACGTACTTATTTAATGACCACGCATCAACAATCGTTCTATGAGCGCATTGGGTTTGAGTGCAACAGCAGCACGACGATGGTGTTACACAAGCAGCCTCTCGACACAGCGCGATCGTCGCTGACCGCTAACCAGCCAGTGTCTTCAGCAGCCAAGTAAAGAGGAGTGCTGCGCCGATAGCAACCCCCACCAGGAGCAGCACAAGCACAACAATGATCAGCACCACGAAGGCACGATTCGCCGCTTTTTGAGGGGCTGGGGTGGCGATATGAGCTTCTAGCAGAGCCAGGTTACGACTATTGGCTTTCCAGGTCGCGTCAAACACGTCTCCGACGACTGGGAGTGAGCCGCCGATCGAATCCAGAACCAGATTGCTGACCATTTGCACGAGGGCTTGCCGGGGTAGCCCAAAGCGAGCCGCTTCAATCACGATGTAGGCAGAAAGAGCCGCACCGACAAAATCACCTGCACCGGGCAATAGTCCCAGAACCGGGTCTAGCCCAAGCCGAAAGCGCGTACCGGGGATGGGAATGGCGTTGTCGAGTAAACGACTCACTGTACGAATGCGCTGTAGCGCTGCGGGATTGTGGGTATTTGGGAGGGAGCTAAGAGGCATGGCTTCATGTCAGAACTTCCCTCAGGATACCTGTCTTACGTTATGACGGTTGACGGGCTTGTAAAGTAAGGGTAGCAGTCGCTTGCAAACCCGTTTTGCCCTTTCCCTGTATGACCCAACCAGATGAGTCGATCGCCCCCAGCAGCATTGTGATTGAGTACGATCGCATCCCTGGCGAAAAAGAGTCAGAGTTTAAGAAATGGCAGTCAGAGATCCGCGCAGGCGTAAGCCAGTTTGAAGGCTATGTGCGTACCGATGTCTTTCCACCGATTCAAGGGGCACAAACCAAGTGGTATGTCGCGGTTCATTTTGATAGCCCTGCCCACCTGAGCCAGTGGTTAGATTCAGATACTCGCCATGCGCTGATCAGCCGAGGGAAACGTCGCTTTGGGGCGTATCGTTATCACGTTGGCAATGGCTTGACGGGGTTAGAAGCCTGGTTTGCCAAGCGCCTTGATGCGGAGGGGAAGCGATCGAACCCACCCGCCTGGAAACAGAATTTTGCCGTACTCTTTGGGCTGTATCCCACGGTAATGGTGGAAACATTACTGTTTAGAAAACTGGGACTCATGGCATCCTGGGCATTGCCCTATCAGATGTTTATCAACAATTTAGTGAGTTGCTCGTTGCTCACCTGGGCAGTGATGCCTTTTGTGACCTGGCTGCTTCACTTTTGGCTGAAACCGCAACAAACACAACTAAAGCTGAACCTGATTGGTGCCTTACTGGTGTTTGTGGGTTACGGCTTAATGGTGGCTGTCTTTCGCCTTCTTGCCTAGAGGGTGGTCGGTGGGCAGGGCGTTAACAACCGTCTGTAGGGACGTTACATGTAACGTCCCTACAGACACAAACCTGTAATTTTCTTACAAATTCAAACCACTGTTTGCACTCAAATTGGATGCGATCGCGAATGGATGAACAAGACGAATCAACCTCTACGGCTAAGCAACCATTGCTGTCGGCGCTTCAACTCTCCAATCGTCGTGTGTGGCTGTTGGCGATCGGTCGCCTATTATGCCAAACCGGATCGGGTTTGCTGACTTTTTATATTCCACTGGTTTTTGTAAATCAGATGGGACTGTCCGCGACGGCGGTTGGCTTTAGCGTTGGGATTGGGTCGCTGGCAGAGGTGGCGGGTCATTTTGTCGGAGGCGCACTTGCCGATGCCCCGCGCTTTGGGCGCAAATGGACGCTCATCGTGTCGATCGTGCTGGGCGCGATCGTCTCCTTTCTGCTGACGGTGACGGGCAGCTTATCGTTACTGCTCTTTACCTGCCTGCTGCTGGGCTTTGGAGTGGGTATTTACTGGACAGCCGCCGATGCCGCCATGATGGATGTGACCGAGCCGGAAGACCGATCGCAGGCGTTTGCGATCGCCACCGTAGCAGACAACATCGGCACGGGCATCGGAGTTTTGGGCGGCGGGTTGCTGCTCCTGCGCGTGAGCCAGTCGCCCCAACTGGTGTTTGTTGGCTGTGGGTTGATTTTCCTGGTATTTTTGGGTGCTCAGCTTTTCATGCCAGAAACGCGACAGGCGGAGTCAAGCTCCGAAAAGACGGCTGTGCAGGGCATTGCGATCGCACTTAAAGATAAAGCACTGGTGATTCTATTCTTAGCCAATGCGTTGCTCACAACCTATATTGCTCTCGTCAGCAGCACCATCCCGCTTTATTTCACGAACTTTATCTCCCTCGATCGATCTGTGGGGGCATCGACCGTGAATGCGTCAGTAGACGACGTAGCCAATCTGTTTACCTGGTGCTACATCGGCGTGGGAACGGTTGTACAATTGCCGGTCGCCCACTTCTTTAATAAATTTCAGCATGTACGCGTCCTGATGCTGTCGATGGTGGTATGGGCAGTGGGCTTTTCGCTGCTGTGGACAACGGGAACAGTGACGACAGACCAGTTGGGCTGGGGCATTGCGGCACTTTGCACCATGTCGATCGCGACAACCTTGCATAAACCGTTTGTCGCCGCGATCGTGTCAGAACTAGCCCCACCAGACCTACGCGGTGCCTATATTGGAGTCAATTCGCAAAGCTGGGCGATCGGCTACTTCGTGGGTCCCGCTCTGGGCGGCTGGGCAATGGATCAACCCCAGATGATCGCCGACAACGCCTGGTTAATTGCGGCTGCCAGTACTCTTGCTGGTCTACTCATTCTGTATGCGCTAGAACGCCTTCGCCCCGCAGCCAGCCAATCTCAAGCAACGGATACAGACCTGTCTCAGGTAACGGATACTCCAGAAACCTTGATACCCTAATTCAACAGGGTCAACAGCTTTTTGAGCTGGTCGATATGCCTGGTGGTGTAGGGGTCAGCGTAGTCGATCGTCCAGCAGCGCTCAAAATATTCCCGTCGCTGTTCGTGAAAGTGCTCTTGCGTCAGGGCGTTCAGCAGCGATCGCCAGGGCTGACTCAAGAATAATGTATTGAAAAACCAGTTCGCTTTTGGTTCTGTTGCAGAGTTGGGAATCAGTTCCAGCTCCTGATACGCCTGCCATTGAGTGGTCATACCATGCTCCTCATAAAAAAATTTCTGTTTGTAATGCGGTTTCAAGTGGCTGAAAGTCCTTAAAGTGCTTAATAGTAAGTCTTATCACTACCTGCTGCGTCAAGATGTGCTGGGATAAAAAGGTGAGCAAAATTGCGCTTAAATCAACCAATTAAAGATCGTTCAGTTGAAATCCGATGCTTTCAAATTAGGACAATAAAAACATTGCTGCATCATCCACCGGGTGGATTTTGTATCAAATGATTCAGACTTTAAATTGGTTGTGTGTAGCACCGCATTAAGCAAGTAAGCAGAGGAACGTGCCATGAATCACCTGAAGGTCGTCGTGATTGGAGCCGGAATGGGAGGCTTAACCACCGGGATTGCCTTGCAGCAGGCGGGCTATACCGTCGAAATTTACGATCGCGTCAGTGAATTGCGTCCCGCAGGCGCGGCTATTTCGCTCTGGTCAAATGGGGTAAAAGTGCTCAATCGATTGGGGTTAGGAGACGAAATTGCCAGCATTGGCGGCATCATGGATCGAATGGCGTACTACAGCTACACAGGCGAAAACCTCAACGACTTCAGCCTGTATCCCCTCATTGAGCGGGTGGGACAGCGACCCTATCCCGTAGCGCGTGCCTCCCTTCAACACATGCTCCTGCAAGCGTTTGGGCAGGAAAAGGTGCAGTTAGGCGCAAAGTGTGTCGGAGTAGAGCAAGATGCCGACAGCGTAACAGCATTCTTCGAGGATGGCAGACAAGCAACTGGGGATGTGCTGGTCGCTGCCGATGGTACGCATTCCATCTTGCGCCCTTACGTGCTGGGGCATCCCCTCGATCGCAGTTACGTCGGCTACGTCAACTGGAATGGTCTGGTGCCCGCCAGTGAAGATCTGGCTCCCAAAACAAGCTGGGTGATCTATGTAGGAGAACACAAACGTGCCTCGCTGATGCCGATCGCCGACGATCAGTTCTACTTTTTCTTTGACGTGCCCATGCCCAAAGAACAAGCCCAGGAAGCAGGCGAAATCCGTGCTGAACTGGAACACTTTTTCTCCGGCTGGGCTGCTCCTGTACAAACACTAATTCAGCGATTGGAGCCAGAGAAAACCAATCGCGTGCTGATCCACGATATTGAACCCCTCCAAACATTGGTCAAGGGGCGAGTTGCCTTGCTGGGCGATTCGGGGCACGGCACCGCACCCGATTTGGGGCAGGGTGGCAGTCAGGCGATCGAAGCCGCTTACGTCCTTGCCAACTGCCTGACAACCACCAACAACAGCGTTGCCGATGCCCTCAAGCGCTACGAAGCCGAACGCAAAGATCGCGTCGCCGACATCATCACCCGCGCCCGCAAACGCGCCGACATGATTCACGGCAAAGACCCCGAAAAGACCCAAAAATGGTACGAAGACCTGAAGTACGACGATGGTGCAGAGACGATCGACGGGATTGCGAAAACGATCCTGGGAGGTCCGCTGCGGTAAAAATTGAGAAGTTTGATTGAGCGGTCAGCAGTCAGCTTCTAGCTCTTAGCCTTCATCCCACCGCAAAGCGGAAGCAAGCTACCTCCCTTCCCCATAACCGATCGCCCCCTTACCTCTAGTTTCATTCCTCAACTTTGGGCGCATCATAGAGGTAGTGATCGTGATTGATGGAACCGTCATGGGGGAGTTTGTCCGTTTCCTCAAAATTGCGCCCTGCTCCAATCGCCAATTTAATTCAACCCCGTCATGGAATAAAGAGACGACCAACACCCATCCAGATTTCGATTTCTAATACGATTTCGAGAATACGGTCAGCACAACGGTTTCGATACAATCGATCTGCTAAAAATCGATTCGCGTCTCCAATCGTAATGACAGGAAAAGAATCTTTTGTATTCTCTTCTCGAAGAACTTGTTCCAGTGAATTTTCACCCTTCATACTACGGTTAGCAGTTAGCAGAATCATCTGGTTTGCCTGAGCAAGTTGCCAAACAATTCGATCATTACTGTTAATCGATAAATTCATCTCCTTGAAGGTGAAAAAACGAATCGGGAGTAGCTCTAGCCAACCTTGACTCGCAATATTGCCCAATAGAATCTCTGCGTGTCCTGCCAAGTTGTAATCGATCAAAAAGTTCATGCTTCTAGCTCATGCTTAGCCTTCTGCTCTTGAAGTTTTGCCCAAAGAGCTTCTTGACCTGGCTTAGGAGATCGCTTTGCAGCATGGGCAATGTGTTCACGTCTATGCTCTTCCCAATACTGCCGATTTTCCTCAGCTTGTTTTAGAACCAGTTGATACTCTGCTTCGACTTCAGGACGGTTTGTTTCAATATAGGATAAGGCAGCGTTGATTTGATCCTGTGTTAGATCAAACAAGGAGCGGATAAATTTAGAAGGATACTGAGCTGTCACATAGTCCATCACATCGTAGAGAGTGATGCGTGTACCAGAAATCGTCAGCCCTCGCTCTGTACGAATTATAGACGGTTGTCTACCGGATGCCAGAGTCATATCTGTAGCCCTCGCAAACTAATTCCATCCTACCCTAAACAAGAATTAAGGTGAGCGATCGCCTACCCTACTGTTTTCAACTGTTTCTTGAGGAAAAGGAAAAAATTAAGAATTCCCTCAATTGTTGTGTCAGGCGCGTATGCAAGCGCGTTAAGCAACTGATCTTTGGCACTCATCTGATTCTGCGCCTCGTGTCTCTGCTGTGCTTATTGTAGGGCGATCGCCGCTTGCAATGCTATCAGGCTATTTCGCCCCACTTCCGGCGCGGTTATTAGCCTGTGCCACATCACATTAGATTAGCGTTTACAACTCATTGATCGTGACTAAACCACCCTCTGTAAACTGAATCACCAGTTCTTGTTCATCCAGCAAGGCAGTCCCAATCAGAGGTCGTCGTCCCGTAGCAAAGACACGAACATTCTGTTCCGCTCCATCCCAAAAGACGGTCGCTTGATGAACGGAACGGAAAACTGAGCTGTTATCTGCCAAGTTCACAGGCAGATTGTACAAGAATGGCAGTCCCAGTAAATTGACGGCTTCTGGCGGTAGACAAAGGTGATCAGTAAAACCTGTATCGATCACAAACTCGATTGGGAACGTTGCACCGTTTACCAGGAGAAATGTCAATGAGACAATCGCATGTCTATCAGTCACAATACCGGAAATCACTGCCAACCCGCTCCATGACACCACCTAAGGAAGCTGCTACGTTATAGCCGATACGAATCCCAAAAAGTCTTGCGTATGGGTGTTTTGCCTGGAGATTACGGGCTGCTTGGAGTCCGGTCTCATCAACCTCATAGTCACCTGTTTTGATGTCAATGATAACCATCTTGCCAATGTTTTCATCAATCTCGACTGTTTGACGAATTTGGCGTTCGTACAGTCGATAGGCTCGTTTCGCAACGTCTTCACTACTTAACAGAATCGCTTGCATTGCTGACTCCCGATCGCTACGCTACTCTTTCCCTCCTCCATGATACCTTGCAAGCCGAAGAGGATGGGCATTGCCCACCCACCTGCTGGTGTGGAGTTTGCTGGAATTGCAGAAGTGGTCAAGAGCGTAAGTGAAAGGTGGTGTTGAGTTAATTTGTGGAGCGATCGTGCTTAACGGTGAAGTGTAGCGGCGACAGGTAACCTCGAACTCTCGCCGATAACCTCTGTACCTTCCGCACCAACGCAGTATTAGGTGACTGGCAAGGACAACTAGCTTACTCTGTGGCAGCAGATTTTGGGCTAACTGCAAACTCTAGCTGCGAACGGTAGAAACAAACATCGAACTCCATAAAGAAGTTCACCTGCCCCAAGATAAGCGGCACATTAGTAGCTTGTGTCCAAGCAAATACCAGCTGCACAGGCTCAAACTGCCCGACGACAGCTTGAGCAAGCACGACACGCGCCTCATATTGAGCCAAATTTCCTGTCAAACTCAGTGCTGTTGTTTGCCAATCCCATTCATACCCAAGTTCAACTCCTACCGAATATGGCAGTACATTGACACTTGCTCCAGTGTCCAACAAAGCTGATGATGTGACGGAAACTTGCTGGTGAACCAGGGCAAATGTCAAGTACGGGCGAAAACTGGCTTCGCCTAATGCCGTATCACTGGAGAAAAATGGATATCGTTCAGCGTTACGCATGGTCTTGAGCCTTAGCAGGCTGTAGAACTTTCAACATCGTATCCGCTGCCTCAACTGCATCATAAGGCGACCACACTGGGTACGATTGATTAGGTTTAATTAGATCCGTTTCCTGTTGGGCTAGTTCCGAGATCAGAATCTGCATGATATAGAACTTGTCTGAACGGCTCAGTTCTCTCAATGTCGAGATTAATTCTAAGGAAACCATTTTAAGCACTCCAATCAAGCCAGGTTTATCTTTCATTTTAAGCACCCATTCTACCGCCGTAAAATGCTAGATTACTAACGCTCAAAAGTTTGTTTAAAGATTGACAACCCTATTTACCGCTTCACAGTTTTCAAGATGGTTTGAAAACGAGAGTCATTGCCTATTCTATCTAGCTTTTCAGTCGGAAAATCTCTAATAAATTCTAAGGCTAGTTTCACATTAGGATGAGTAGCTTGATCAACTAATTGGCTTGCAAGTCTCTGATAACGTGTTTGGCAGGATGAAAATTGAAGGCGTGAGGCAATCTCTGAATCGCGAGTCAGCTTGATAAACTGAGATATTTGATTGTCTTGCCAACGATTAATCAGAATATTATAAATCGGCTCCGCGCTAGATGAAACTCCATAGCCATTGCCAATATGACACATGGTTAAGATCTTGACATATTTCCCTGAGACGTTATCTGGAATATTGCCGCTTGCAGGAACAAAAGATTGAAGTAATCTTGCGGGAGATGGTTCATTGTAGAAGTTATTCCAACCATTGTGGGCAGCTAATAAAGCATCTAAGGCAGAAATCATCTCAATGGCAATAGTGTTGGCTGGCAAATAAGCTAATCCATTTACAATTGTCAGGAAATCACGGGCTAAATTCGCCCTAGAAACCTCCCCATTAGCTGAAAATGAGCCATGCCTTAATCCAATATCGTATTTTGCATCCTCTGAGCAAACTTCCCACACTTCAGGTGCAAGGAATCGAATATTATTTCGGATATTTGCGTCTAATCTAGGATCGGTATACATTCCAAACGCTGTTCTCAAGAGAGAATGGGCTAGATCTTCAGGCAATCGTACAATTGCTTCTGCAATAGGAGGTACATCAGTTGCAGAAAGAATTTCCTCTCGTACACTTCGCAGAAGCCTCTTTACTTCTATAGCTGCACCTTCAGGCTCTTTCCCAAGAACCTCTTTTATGCAAGTTTCTAACCACGATGCCAATTGTAAGCCTGTCAACTCGTTGTGATTTGGATGAGCAGCACTAGCATGGTTCCGCATATCGCGGATGTAATCTAAATGCCGATATCCAATATCACTAATGATTCCTGTTTCCCGACAACCTCTGACGAGTACCCAATCGTCCAACTTTTCTAGGTCACTTTCATCTCTAAATCTAGAGCGCTGATTCGCATCTGTTATTGCAGTGTCATAAAAATAATCTAGATCAAACTGAACGACTTTTAGTCGGAGATTGCGGATTGTCTCGTCCCAAAGATAATTTAGAGCTGCATCAAAAAGTCCTACAACGCAGGCTGCTGAGAATTTAGAGATGTACATTGCACTACTACGCTGCCCTTCTGTAAGGGCAGGCATAATGTAGGGCATATTATTGATGACCTTTCGGCGCTCATCAAGCCCAACCAAAACCGAATCTGTTGGTAAGCCAAGATATCCAAGGTATGTAGACAGGCTTGTAGATAGTGAATCTAGCGTTGTAGCAAGTTCTACTGAAGAGGCTTGTAGTTGGATTTCTGAGGTCATAAGTCGTTGTATAAGGGAGCAAACCCACCAAGGGTAAAGTTTCGTCAACGTTAGCAAATCAGAACCTTGAACTGCTGCACCCTTAGCAACTGCTAAAAGCAGTTCCGTTTGATCGTCCTCATCAGTAACCCTGAAGTACTGCCCAACCGGAGACTAAGCCACCTAACTATTGTTTGGACAGACTCCGTCTATCTAAGATCCCTGATTCGAGTAATTAGGCTGAAATTCCGCAGTCTAAGATCCCAGACTGGGTAGTTGGGCAGACAGCACTTTGTATAAGATCCGGAGATTGGGTAATTAGGCGGATAGGTTTCTGCATCAAATCTCCAACTGGGCAGTTGGACAGACGGACTCAGTATAACTACCCCCTCTCAGCGGGCAGCTAAGTATGAAGGATTATTTAGAGATTGACAGAAAAATTTATCCTGGCGCTTTTATGCAAACACAACGATCGCCCCTCACATAGGCTGTATGAACACCAACCGAGATATCACTTCTGCTGGAAAGCGATCGTGCATCCACACATCCTCAACACACAACAAATTAATCAACGGGTGATTTGCTGAATCATTTCGCCAATTTACTTTCTCATTGCAGCCATTTGCTTTCTCAATTTAGTATTTTCCGCAAGCAAATAGGCAATCTGCTTTCTCATTTTGACCATTTGCTTTCTCATTTCAGTAGATCGCGTATTCATTTTGGTGTTTTCCGCAAGCAAATAGGCAAATTGCTTTCTCAAACTGGGGTTTGCTTTCTCATCTCAGTAGATCGCGCATTTCCAACCCATCATTGCCATGTAGCAAAAGCGATCGACAATTTGCCGAAATTCGCTCAGGTTGATCCATTGAGAAATTTCTTAACGTGAAAGAATACTAAACCCTGACCAATCACACCGTACTCACTATGGCACGCCGCAAACGAACCTCTCCCGTCTTAGCAAAAGCCGTCCGCCGCATGGCTGGCATGACTTCCATCAATCCCAATTTAGATGTCGGCAATGGACTCACCCTGCCCTCCTTCTCCACCCTGATCGAAACCATGCGAACCAGAGAAAACGCCTACAATAGCGCCCTTTCCAACCTGGACAAACTCTATCGTGAAATGCTCGAAACCGAACGCGACTTAGGAGACATGGCAGAACACATGCTGTTAGGCGTTGCTACTAAATACGGTAAAAGCAGCGTCGAGTATGGCATGGCAGGCGGCGTTCCCAAAAACCAGCGTCGCAAAGGACTGCGCGGCGAATCCACTACATCCAACGATGCACCACCCGCCTTCATTGCCAGTGCCAATGGTAACGGCAGCACAAACGGCACTACGAACGGCAAGACCGTCGCCGCAACGGCTTAGGCTGTGCATTCATTCACGGATGGTGAAACCTGCATTCATTCCACGCGATCGCTCCTTGTCTTTTTTGATGATGGGCGATCGTTTTTTTTATGATGAGCGATCGCCTCCATCAATGCTGAACATAATAGTGAGGGGGTTGAGTCTTTTGGTTAATTTCGGCGTACTCCCCCGCTCCTTTTCGTCTCCAGAACACACGTTAACTTGTGACTCGTTTCTCTTTCCCAACGGCTGATCCAACCCACGTGCAGATGATCCAGCATTTGCAACGAGCGAACCAGATCGCCCTCCGTGCTCGTGAGTTTGGGCATCATCCCTTTGGGGCACTGTTAGTAGCACCTGACCATGAAACGGTGCTGCTAGAGCAAGGCAATGTGGATACCGTCAATCATGCCGAAGCGGTGTTGATTCGCACGGCATGGCTCAATTTTTCACCAGAATATTTGTGGGGCTGTACGCTTTACACCACGGCGGAACCTTGCGCGATGTGTGCAGGGACGCAGTATTGGGCAAACATTGGTCGCCTGGTGTACGGCATAGCAGAAACGCGCTTGCTAGAACTAACCGGGAACGACGCGCAGAATCCAACGTTGAACCTGCCGTGTCGTGAGGTGTTCGATCGTGGTCAGAAACCCATCAAAGTGTGGGGTCCCATTCCTGATATGGAAGAGGCGATCGTGGCTGTACATCGTGACTTCTGGAAAACAGTCGAGGTCGTGTGAGAGAGGCAGAAGGCAGAGGGCAGAGGAAGTTGTTGATTGTTAGTTGTTGGTTGTTAGAGAAGGCAAAGAAGGCAGGAGGCAGAAGGGGAAACAGGGAGCAGGAGGAGCAGGGGAGGCAGGAGAGGCAATTCAAAACTCAAAACTCAAAACTCTCAAGCTGACTACTCGTTGGACAGTTGGCTTGCAGCAAGCGCGATCGCCTGAGGAAAGATGCGGTGTTCCTGGACATGGATGCGATCGTGCAGGGTTTCTAGCGTGTCATCGGGAAGTACAGGGACAGCGGCTTGCATGATGATATCGCCGCTATCTACGTCTGGCACAACCAGATGGACGGTGCAGCCTGTGATCTTTACGCCTGCTGCCAGCGCTTGTTCTACAGCGCGATTGCCCTTAAAGCTGGGGAGTAGGCTGGGGTGAATGTTCAAAATACGCCTAGGGAAGGCATTGATCAAAATAGGCGTGACAATTCGCATCCAGCCTGCCATGATGACCCATTCCACCTCATGCTGTTGCAGTGTTTCGACGATCGCCCCGTCCAGCGCTTCCCGACTGGCAAACTCGCGGTGATTGAGCAAGATGGCAGGAATGCCCCAGCGATCGGCTCTGGCCGCTGCCTTTGCACCAGGGTTGTTGTATAGCAGGACGTTTACCTGTGCGTTGAGTTTTTGGTCGGCAATTGCCTGGGCGATCGCCTCAAAATTACTGCCACTTCCCGATGCCATCACACCCAACTTCAGTGGTGCAGCATTTTGGGGCGGATGCGCTGCTATATCGGGTGAAATCAGGCTCGACAGACTGGTTGTTGCTGAATGGAGACTCATCAAATTATCTTACTTTTGTTGAATCTGAAGACTTATTCACCTCAATGCCTGGAGGTGGCGTGGTGTCATCCGAAAGTTTTTGAAAGAGCGTGGCGTTGTCAGTCAGGGCAGTAGGACGGGGTTTGCCGGGACGAGTACCCAACATTTGCAGGCGCAATTCGCCATCGGATGTGAACTCAAACAGCGTTTCAACCGTAGCATCCGGTGATAAGACAATATCTAGATGGCTTGGGGTGGGTTTAGCGTCAAGGCGATACTGAAGCTGGGTTGCGATCGCATTCCCCGATGCTGATGTGCCCGAAATGATGTAAGCCTTTCCGTCTGGTGCAAACACAAACATCACCATGTCGCCGTCCAGCGGTTCTTTCGTCAACCACTGCCCCAAGATTTTCTTTGCCACGGGCACCGCTACAACCGGATCAGGTCTCGTTGTAGGCAGTGGCGCTGGAGTCGGTTCCGCAAGCACAGTAATGGGCAGAAGCATGGTTGTGAGACTGACCAGGCTAAAGCAACCGATCGCCAAACTAACGCGATTCAGGTATCGCTTTGCGAAACGGGTGTGGATAGATGAGTGCATAACATTCTGTCAGCGGATGATCAGCATCTTACCAGTGCTATCGACCGATCGCCCAACGGCTAAAGTGCAGGGGATGGGGTGTAGGGTATAGGGTACAGGGTGTGGGGTGTAGGGGATGTCTAAGGAAAAGGTGATTAGAGAAGGGTTCCATGACTGTTGAAAAGCCACCACGCAGCACGCTCATTAATGTTGATAACGACACGATCGCAGCCTGGCTGTTCTTAGCGCCTGCCCTGCTGCTGCTGGGGCTGTTTGTGCTGTACCCGATCGCCTATCTTTTCTACCTCAGCTTTACCACAGGCAGTTTTACCAGGGCAGGCATTCATTGGATCGGCTTGCGAAACTACTGGCGCTTGCTGCTCAATCCCGACTTTGGGCAAATTTTAGGCAATACGGCTTACTTCACCGTGGCGACGGTCATTCCTAGCGTGGTGTTGCCGCTGGGGTTGGCTGTGCTGCTCGATCGAGCGATCGTCCTGCGCGATTTCTTGCGTGCAGCATACTTTTTGCCCTCGATTACGTCTATGGTCGCCGTTGGCTTAGGTTGGCGCTGGCTGTTTCAAACCGAAGGACCGCTTAATCACTGGCTTGCTGTATTTGGCGTTAACCCGATTCCCTGGTTAAGCAGCACCACTTGGGCTATGCCCGTGCTCATTCTGCTCAGCGTTTGGAAGCAGCTTGGATTCAATCTCGTGGTTTTTCTGGCTGGGCTGCAAACCATTCCCAAAAGCCGTTACGAAGCCGCCGAACTGGATGGCGCGGACTCGTGGCAACAGTTTTGGTACATCACGTTACCGGGATTGCGTTCAACATTGGTTTTCACAACTGTGACAACCGCTATTTTCACCTTACGAAGCTTTGAGCAGGTGTACGTGATTACGGGCGGCGGTCCGCTGAATACCACAAACCTGCTGGTGTATTACATCTACGAGCAAGCGTTTGCCCAGTTCGATTTTGGCTATGCGGCGGCAGCAGCCACACTGTTGCTCGTTATCGCATTTGTGCTGGTGTTTGTGCAGATGAAACTGTCAGGGGAGTCAGAGGGCAGAGGGCAGAAGGCAGAAGGTAAGGGAGTTGTTGGTTTTTAGTTTTTAGAAGGGGTCAGGAACAACTTACGCACTAACAACAAACAACCAACAACTAACAACTAGTTCCACTCCTCCCCCCTCACTCTTCACCGCTGACTAATGCGGTGCTTTTGCCCACTGGTCGATCGCCGCAAAGTCGATTCGCTCGGCGTGCCCCCAAAAGGCTTCCAGGTTATAAAATTCCCGCTCTTGGGGCATCAGGATATGGACAATCACATCACCATAGTCTTGCAGAGTCCAGCTACCTTCAGACTGCCCCTCGGTACGAATGGGAGTACGCTGCAATGCCTCTGCTACGTTGTCTTTAATGGAACCCGCGATCGCCCGTACCTGTGCTTTGGAGAAGCCCGTGACGATGACAAAGTAATCTGCCAGCGTCGAAACATCAGAAACTCGTAGGAGGGTAATATCTGCGGCTTTGCGCTCATCGGCAGCCGTAGCAGCCGCGATCGCCAGTTGCAGACTCGCATCAAGCTCATGAAGCAATGTGGTGTCATTCGCGGTCGTCAAGACAGAGGAAACAGAGGATTCTTGAGCGTAGTTTGCCATTCAGTCTCCGGGGTGGTAGGTGGTTAAAGTCGTTGTACTAAAAAGAAAAGGAATGCGTATTAGAGGATGTGAGCAGTCCAGCGAGGCAGGTATTTCAGAACATCAGCACAAGCATGATTCATTGAACTAGACGAGCATGACTTAACGAATACGGGGCTGCGGTAACTTTTTGTCTGCCAGTGCCAGCGCCCAGTTGCGAGTTTGCACCATGCGAGGATGAATTTGTTGCGCACGAGACAGCAAATGGCGCAACGATTCGTCACAGGTCAGCCAGACGGCACGATAGAGGTTTTGCTGACTGCTTTCCCGCAAGGCGACCAGTTCAGGCGTATCGCCCCGACCGGGTTCCAGGCTATCGGCTAGAAAAACGACACAGCTTAAACTGCTCATGCCGGGACATCCTAGCGTATGGTGACGAATGGCATCCAACACGGACTCATCATGAATGCCAAACTCATCTCTCGCCACGATCGCCCCAACTGCCGCATGGAGCAAATGGGGATTCGCCACATCCACGGGGTCAAGCACTAGCCTTTCTGCTCTTGCCATTTCCAGTAAACGTTGAGGCTTAAAAAACTTGGCGAGGTCGTGCATTAACCCAGCTTGCGCTGCTTGTAACGGGTCGATGTCATGCCGCTGAGCAAGCTCGATCGCCATCTGTTCGACGCGCAAAATGTGCTGAAGTCGGCTAGCGGGAACATGCTTTTGGAGCCACTGGATCACTCGATCGCGCAACTCGATCGACAGCAATGAAGGGGCTACAACACCGGAGCGATGAGAGGCATCTGGAGCGATCGTCAAACCTACGGGCTGCTTGGCAGCTTTCAGATGCTTGGCATCTGTTGTGTCGTGAGAATCCAGGTGTTTGTTGGATTCACTCATGCAGACAAGCAACTCCCATGAAGCGCCGAGAGCATACAGGCTGAAAAGATACGTTGTTGTGTGAAGTGTTTGAAATCAAAAAATGAGTCAAAAAATTGAGTGGGGATGCCAGATTGCTACCATTCTAACGCACCCCTTTAGAATGGGTTCACCTCAGCAATGGAATTCATCTGTTTTAGCTGCCACCCCGATGCACGGCTGCTTTCAGAGAACGTTGGAGAAGATAACGCTGTGACGTTTAATGAAGCCTATAGTTGGTAGTGTTTCAAATGTGTGGTCAGCGAGCTAGGGGCTGTCATCAATTAATACTACATATTGCTTGCAGCAAGGGTTCCAGCCCCTAGCCTGGTATGTGTGGACGGGCGTGACACTGCTGATATTGCAAGGTTTCGGAGCTAATTGATGACACGCCCTAAGAGGGACATTATCATGTAACGTTTCTACAGAAAGCGTGAACAACGCTTCTAGAACATCACCCGATAGTACTTTGATAAAATGATACCTCTGGCTGCACCTCACACGGAGCTGTGCTACTGCCATTGCATTTTTTACCGCCCATAGCAAACTGGCGTGGCTCGTCAATTAAACATATAAACTAAACCTACGGACGGCGCTAGGACAAGCATGTATGCGCTGGAACCCTGGAAGTGCCCATGTTCAGAATTGCTCAGCCACCGCAAAGAAGGGTAGCGCAGAAGCGGGGCTCAAGGATTAGGAACCAGTTGAATCCGTCCAGCATCCATCTCAGACATTAAGAGTTCGAGGGCTTCAAAATCAACATCTGAAATATGCCCCAGACGCGTGAGTTCGTAGTTGATCTCGTTCTCAATGTCAGGAGTCAGCTTTTTGACGTATAAGGCTTTTTGGACGAGGTGCCGAATGATTGCTGTTCTTTTCATGTTGATTAGCAGGATCTCTGCCTGAATTCTCTACTGCTTGCCTGAAGATTGAAGTGATCTGGCTCTAGACATCAGAGTGATTTAGATCACTACTTAGAGGGTGAATAGCGCAGAAGGCTATGTGACATTCATTAAGCCCCAGTACCGAACAAATGAGTATGGCTGGAAAGCCTTGAATCAGAACTTTACAAGCGGTGTTTTTGCTTGCTATGAGGGCGATGAATGACTACGTTTCAACCGCCACTTTGTCCCAACGAATTGCTTTTTAAGCGTATAAAAACTTACATAAGCTTTATACATTCAACCCGTGTGTTGGTGCTAAAGAAACTGTTTATGAGGGAGAGACAGCCGCCACACTGATATAGGGCACGATTAGTGCAGAGCACGGGTAAAAATAGAACCCTCAATGAGTTGCGTTGGTAAGTTAGCCAAGACGCATAGTGCATTCTAGAAGTAATCGCTGATTTGCCAGACTGTAGGGCTGGATTGCGATCGCTCTATGAAAAGCTTCGATCGCGTCTGCATAATGACTCAAAGCCGCATGGCATAAGCCTAATCCGTGTAGCGCACCAAAATGGACTGGATTCAGACGAAGCACTGTTTCGCAATCTGCGATCGCCTTTTGGTAGTGTCCCTGAACGTAGTAGAGCACCGCACGTCGATTCCACGCTTCTGCAAAATCGGGTTGACTTTGTACCAAGGCGGTTAGCGTTGCCTCTGCTTCAGACGGGTTGCCTTCTTCAAGCAAGCTTTGGGCACGTCGGATCATCTCTAAGCCAAGCACCCCTTTTTGCTCAAACCAAATGCGCCAAAGTGCGTGAGTAGCGCTGTCGCGTACAGCTTCATCAGGATTTTTTAAAGCTTCGAGTAAGGGCGCGATCGACGGCTCTTGCATCACATTGAAGGACCTGGTTGAGAATGAAAGGTGACGTTGAGGCTTGAAAGGGAAATTGAGCTTAAAACGAGGGTTCAATGCATTCTCCGTTGAAGTCAGGCTGGAAAATAAAGCCAAGCTGGAAAATAAATGCGGTTTCGACTCTCGCATTATTGTGTCTTTTGCGTAACGAGTGATCCGCTACTGGCATAACATTTGCGTAACGAACAAAGTCCTTTGTTCGTGCTTTATCAACCGTTCATACTTAGGGCTTGCTGAGGAAGTCCAGACAAGTTGTGGGAAGAAGTTTTCAAGTTGGTCGAGCCCCGGTAAAGTGCGAGTGCAAGCACAATGCCTGCCCAAAAACCTTGCCTCAGCTTTTACTCTGTAGCGACATGCTACGCCGAGACAACGCTCTTTTGCAGACCTCCGGCGTGGCTTAAATTTGGCTTAATTGTTTGGCATAACTCAGGGTTTCGAGAGGGATTAGAAAGGTTTTAACCCTTTTATCCTTACGAACTTTTATCCTTACGAAGCTGGTGACAAGACTCGAACTTGCGACCGGCTGATTACAAATCAGCTGCTCTACCAACTGAGCTACACCAGCGTGCCGTCAGTTAGCTATGGTAACAAACTTTGTTGCCTCTGTGGTCGATCGCATCCCTTAAAGCTTGATCTTAGGTACCGATGCCATTCAGCTGGTAGAAGAAGTCTGGTAGAAGAAGTTGGCGCAATGAGCGAAACGGTGTGCTCAGGATGATAAGCTAACAGATGCAATTAAAGTGCTAGGACAGAGCGTAAATGACCGGGTCAACCCAGGTTCCCTACTTGCTACGAGCGGCTCGTGGCGAAACATTAGATCGTCCACCTGTATGGATGATGCGGCAGGCTGGACGCTACATGAAAGCCTATCGTGACCTGCGGGAGAAGTATCCGTCGTTTCGTGAACGCTCCGAAATTCCCGAAGTGGCGATCGAAATTTCGCTCCAACCCTGGAAAGCCTTCCGCCCCGATGGAGTGATTCTGTTCTCAGATATTGTCACGCCGTTGCCGGGTCTGGGCATTGACATGGATATTGCCGAGGGGAAAGGACCAATTATCGCCGACCCCATTCGGACAGAGGAGCAGATTCAGGCGCTGCGACCATTGGAACCAGAAGCCTCCTTGCCCTTTATCAAGCCGATTCTGCAAACGCTACGGGCAGAAGTGGGAAATCAATCGACGGTGTTAGGATTTGTGGGCGCACCGTGGACGCTGGCTGCTTATGCTGTAGAAGGGAAGGGGTCAAAGACCTACTCCATCATCAAGCACATGGCGTTTTCTAACCCCACGGTACTGCACCAACTGTTGTCAAAGTTAGCGGATGCGATCGCCACCTACGCCTGCTACCAGATTGATTGTGGCGCTCAAGTGGTACAAATGTTTGACTCATGGGCGGGTCAACTCAGCCCGCAAGACTACGATACCTTTGCGTTGCCGTACCAGCAGCAGGTGTTTCGCCAGATTAAAGCAACACATCCTGATACTCCACTCATTTTGTTGGTGAGTGACAGTGCAGGCTTGTTAGAGCGCATGGCACAATCTGGGGCCGACATTTTAACGATCGACTGGACGGTGGACATGGCAGATGCACGGGCTAGACTGGGCAAAGATATCATTGTTCAGGGCAACCTTGACCCAGGCGTGCTGTTTGGTTCGCAAGACTTTATTCGCGCTCGAATCCTCGACACAATCCGTAAAGCTGGCAACCGAAAGCACATACTGAATCTAGGGCATGGTATTCTACCGAACACGCCTGAAGAAAATGCCGCCTTTTTCTTTGAAATCGGCAAGCAGGCTGATCAGTTGTTAGCCGTTCATGCTTAACCCCGATGACGTTCAAGCGGATTTTTGTAACTGGCGCGAGTGGCTGTATTGGTCACTACGTTGTTGAAGCTCTGATTCAAGAAACCAACCACGAGCTTTTTTTGCTGGTTCGGAATCCAGACAAGTTAAAGTTTGACTACCGCGCTCGTCCCGGCATCACTATCTTGCAGTCTGATCTGCGTGGAATTGAGCAGTTCAGTGAATTGCTGAAAACGATCGACTGCGCCATTCTCATTGCTACAGCCTGGGGTGGGGCGCAAGAAGCCTACGACATCAATGTGACTCAGACGTTGCGGTTGATGGATTTGCTCGATCCAGCCGTCTGCAAGCAGATCATTTATTTTTCCACTGCCAGTATTCTCAATCGTGAAAATCAACCGCTGAAAGAGGCAGAAACAACTACTCACGACTACATCCGATCGAAGTACACATGCTTTCAGCAGCTTGCAACGCTGAAGATTGCACCTCGCATTACCACGCTGTTTCCCACATTACTTTTGGGCGGCGATGCCAACAAGCCTCAGTCGCACGTCTCATCTGGCGTGGTACAGGTTGCAAACTGGGCATGGTTACTGCGATTCCTCAAAACAGAGGGTAGCTTTCATTTTATACATGGGAAGGATATTGCCCAAATTGTGCGTTATTTGGTTGAAAAGCCGCCAGCAGAGGGTCAATCACGGCAGCTCGTTTTAGGGAATCAGAGGATGACGGTCAACCAGGCGATCGAAGAAACGTGCGTTTATCTAAACAAGCGTATCTACTTTCATATTCCCCTCACCAAAGAATTGGCAAACCTGATCATTTTCGTCTTCCGCATTCAAATGGCAGATTGGGATCGCTTCTCGATGAACTACCGCCATTTCACCCACCGCTATGTGGTCAGTCCAGAAAACTTTGGGCTGCCAACCTACTGCGCTACGTTTAGCGATGTCCTAAAGCTGAGTGGCGTGAGACATCGACGTTAAGGAAGGCGCAACGCTGTCTGCCTCCATAGGGTTAGAACGAGATATTACCTACGCTAGAGGATTGATCAGCGGGGCATTTGTATCTTCGGTTGGTAGGTGGTAATCACCTATGGCGATCGCATACTCCTACTCAGGGATGGGAACGAGCTGGTGGAACTATGCGATCGCATTGACAACTACTTAGTGGAGTATGACGATGAAAAAGCTTGTTTCGACCTTGAAAGCGATGCGCCTGAGTCAAGTGGTAACCGTGTTTTTAGTCGGTGTTTTAGTCCTTTTTAGTACCGCTTGCAGCCGTACCGACACGATCGCCGATCGGTTGCCCGGTAACAGTGGTTCTGATACGCCCGGACAATCGCAGCCCTATAAAGGCGGCATGAACAACTTCAACGATAATGCGTCCAATCGCGTCAATACGGAAGCGGCTGCAAAAGCCAAAGCGTTACGAGATAAGGTGCAAAGCCGCGTCAACAGTAAAGGAGTCAACAGCCCTGACGATTTGGCGGATAACGTGCGGAGCGCAAACCCCGGCAAGCAAGCGCAACGCTTTGGGGCTGATGTCCGTCAGCAGGCTGAAGATGTGAAGGATAATCTGCAAACCTTCGGCGATCGTGGCGTTAAAAACGTGAAGCGTAATACCGACAATGCCTTGGATAACGCGGCAGATGCTACCAAAGACAATGTGAATGCAACCAAGCGTGCGATCGACAAGGCTGCTTAGTCCTTCTATCGGGCACACTCATCCTTCATTGTGATCGCTGTTAAAAGCAGCGATTTGTATCAAGAAAAGTCGGGAAATCGTTCTGATCCCCGGCTTTTTTTGGGCAGAAGATTTTGGAGCAAAAAACGATGACGTTTAGGTTGCTTAATCATCCCTAGACAAGCGTTTCTGCAAGCGTTTGAGGGTCTGATACATTTCTGGCAGTCGGCTGTAAATGGCAGAGGACTTGAGATAGATTTTGTGATCTACAGCGGGGTAGCCAGACACGATTTGTCCTGGTTCGACGGTGCCATGTACGCCTGTTTTAGAAGTGGCGATCGCGCCTGCGCCAATCTTGGCATTATTCGCTGCGCCCACCTGACCTGCCAGAATTGCCCGATCGCCCACTTCTACCCCGCCAGCCAAGCCAACTTGAGCGGCGATCGCGCATCCTTGCCCAATCTGGCATCCGTGACCAATGTGTACCAGGTTATCGAGCTTGGTATGCCGTCCAATGTGTGTCTTGCCTACAGCAGGACGATCGACCGTCGAGTTGCAGCCCACCTCCACGCCATCTTCCAGCACCACGTAACCGGACTGTTCCATCTTGTACCAGCCTTCGCGGGCGGGAACGAAGCCAAACCCTTCGGAGCCAATGACGGCTCCCGCGTGAATTACACAGTCTGCGCCAATTTGTGACCGTTCGTGGATGACGCAGTTGGCATGGAGCACGGTACGATCGCCAATGGTCGCATCTGGGTAAAGCACCACATTGGGATGAATGCACACCCGATCGCCCACCACCACTCCCGCCTGAATAACCACATGCGCCCCGATCGCCACCTCCTGACCCAGTTGGACAGACGGATCAATCACAGCACTGGGATGAATGGCTGGCGCAAGGCGGAACGGTTGGTAAAACAGCGCGATCGCCTGGGCAAACATCAAGCGCGGTTCCGGTGCCTCAATCCACGCAATGCCGCGATCGCTTGCCTGAGTTTGTAATGCCGTGTCTTTAGGCAAAATCAGCGCACTGGCAGCAGTGGTTTGCACCTGAGCGGCAAACTTTGCACCCTCAATGTAGCTGATCTGCCCTGCGATCGCCTCATCGACCGCGGCAACCCCTGTAATCTCAGCATCGTTCCCCGTACTTGAACGCAACGATTGACCGTTGACGGCACTGAGTTTTTCGACCAACTCACTAAATTTCATCCTTAACCCCCGATCGTCATCACTCACCACCGCTCCCTACCGTACCAAAAAGGCGGCACACTCTACATGGGGCGTTTGAGGAAAGAAATCGACAGGCTGTACTCTTGCTAGACGATAGCTGCCGTTTTGACAAAGCAATTTCAAGTCACGGGCAAGGGTGGCAGGGTTGCAACTGATGTAGACGATGCGATCGGGTGCCAGTTGGGTTAGCGCTTCGATGACAGCGGGATCGCAACCACGACGAGGGGGATCAAGTAGCACGATGTCAGGCTTCACGTCCAACTGAGGCAGCAGCGTTTCGACGGCTCCTTCGCTAAACGTGACATTCTCCAGATGGTTCAGACTGGCGCTGAGTTGACCTTGCTCCACGGCTTCGGGCTGCACTTCTAGCCCGATCGCCTGCTTCACCCGTGAGGCTAACGGTAGCGTGAATGTCCCAATGCCGCAGTAGGCATCCAGCAAGACCTCGTGCCCCTGTAAATTTAACTCATCTGTTACAACGGCTAACAGCGCTTCTGCCTGCTCGGTATGCACCTGAAAGAAGGTATCGGGACGCAGTTGAAACGTCATGCCCGCGAAGGTTTCGTGCAGGTACGGTTGCCCCGCAATGCAAACGGTTTCGCGTCCAAAGATGGCGTTGGTGCGATCGGGGTTCACATTCAGCGACACGCCCACCAGATCAGGATAGCGAGCCAGCCATGCCTCTACCTGTTCCTCCAGCCCTGCCAGATTCTTATCTTTCACCACGAGCGTCAGCAGCATTTCGCCCGTGCGCCGACCAATCCGCAGCGCAAGATGACGTACTTTGCCCCGATGCAATTTCTCGTCGTAAATGCCCCAGCCGCGATCGTACAGATCTTGCTTCACCTCTGCCAGCAACGGATTGAGCCGACCATCCTGGATGGGGCACTGGTTCAAATTGACAATGTGGTGACTGCCCTTCTGGTAATAGCCTGCTTGAATCTGCCCCGTTTGCGATCGTGCCAGGGGATAGGTTGCCTTATTGCGATAGCCCAAATCCGCCCCAGCCGCCAGGATCGAATCAACGGGCGGTTGCTGAAAGCCCCCAATGCGCTCTAATGCCTGAATCACCTGATTGTGCTTGGCGGCAAGTTGGTAGGCATAGTCCACATGCTGCCACTGACAGCCGCCACATTTGTCTGCCACGATGCAACGGGCACGAATGCGATGGGGGGATGGTTCCAACAGTTCGACCAGTTTGCCGTGAGCGTACTGAGGCTTGACGCGTAGGAGCCGGACTCGCACCCGATCGCCCGTCACCGTATCGGGCACAAACACAACGCGATTGTGCGATCGACCCACACCATCACCACTATCACTTAGATCTGTAATCGTTACTTCAACAACCTGCCCTTGCTGCCAGTTCGTTTCTAGCGGCGCAGTTTCTACAGGCACTGTCTCGGTAGGCTCAACCTCTGGAAGCGCAGTGAAATTCTCATCAGATGGCAAGGGAGTTAGAGACACCGTAACCTCGTAGTGAAAGAGTGTTGAGCAAGTCTGGGCTGGGCAAAGATGGAAAGTTCAAGCGTTTGTCACAAGAAACTCACACCATTACGCGTAGTTTAGGAGAGTATTGCAAGCTCCTATCCTATCAACCCACGCTCGGAACGATGAAGGTCAAGCCCAAAACCCTCTTGCTAGCAAGTATCCTTTCGGTGGCAACTGTAATGGGCACTGGCTATTGGTATGTGTTTATTGCCGGTGCTCCACAGTTTGATGCTCCACAACCAGAAAAGAACACGGGGCTTACGTTTCAAGTGGAGACGTTTGCGAGTCAAGCGATGAGAGGCGATCGCGAGTATGGTGTGGTGCTGCCTCCAGGGTACGATCGTCACACAGAGATGCGGTATCCAGTGATTGTGCTGCTACACGGTGGGCACGGCACCGCCAGAGACTATGAAGACAAAGCCACCTTAACGTCCGTGTTGCATGATTTGTATCAGCAAAAGAAATTACCACCTGCTATTGTGATTACGCCCGATGGCAACGATCAGCGTGGCACCAGCCCGTTCTGGGATCCAGACTACTTTGACGGTCCCAACGGCAAGGTGGCAACCCTTATTGGCTCCGACCTGGTGCAGGAAATTAAGTCCCGCTATCGTACCCTCAATCAACCTCAATTTTGGGCGATCGGTGGGTTGTCGTCTGGCGGTTGGGGTGCCTTTAACATTGGTCTGCGCCACCTCAACCAGTTCCATATTTTGTTTAGCCACACAGGCTACTTCATGAGCAAGAGTGGTGCCGAAAATAGCCCTGAAAGGTTTGTCAGAGAGATTCCAATGGATACCCGCAAGCAACTGCGCGTTTACCTCGATGCGGGTGCCAGTGATGAAAAGTTCCTCGAAGCGACCGAACAATTTCATCAAACCCTCGATCGCCTTGGCATTGCAAACGAGTTTCATGTCTATCCTGGGGGACATGGTATCGCGGGAAAAAACACTGGCTGGAACTACTGGCACAAGCATCTGGCAAACTCCTTAAGCTTCACAGGCAAACAGTTTGCGATCGCCCTTAAACAGCGATCGCAGAAAACGCACAAGTAGGGAGGTAAAGGCAGAAGGCGGGGGAGTTGTTAGTTGTTGGTTGTTGGTTGTTGGAAAAGGCAGGAGGCAGAAGACAGTTTTTAGTTTTCAGTGATCAGTTTTCAGTGATCAATTGCCAGTCCATCAGTTTTCAGCCCCCAGTGATGCCAATGCTCTCAATGCTCATGGTTCACTGGTCAATGTTTCACTGATCACTGCTGACTGTCCAAAGCTTTTAGCCTTCATCCCTCATCCCTCATCCCTCATCCTTCATCCCTCATCCCTCATCCCTCATCCCTCTCATCCCCTCCTCTCCTATGCATCGTCCCAAGCCCCTTCCCTTTCCGCTCAGCTACGGTAACAGCACGCTCAGGCGAAGAACGCAGATTTCGCTGTGGCTTGTGGCGATTCTGACGGGGCTGGTGGGACTGGTCAACTTGCTGTCTGCCGTTACGCCTAGCGTTCCAGAACGTCGAGCGTTGCTGGAATTAGTTTTCCCCTTTACGGTGCGAGCGGGTGGACGGATTGCAGCGGCTTCGGCAGGGTTTTTGCTGTTGCTGCTGGCAACGCATCTGCTGCGACGGAAGCGGATTGCCTGGGTGCTGGCGGTGGGCATTTTGGTGCTGTCGATCGCCAGCAACCTGATCAAGGGCTTGGACTATGAAGAGAGTTTGCTCGCCAGTGTCTTGCTGGTGCAATTGCTGCTGATGCGGCGGGTTTTTACAGCGCAGTCCGATCGCCCGTCGATCGCGCAGGGGCTTTGGACGCTGGTGAGTGCGTTGGGGTTTACCCTGGCTTACGGCACAGCGGGCTTTTACATTCTGGACAATTACTTTCAAATCAATGGACAACCCATCCGATTTGGCTTGATTCAGTCCATTTTGCAAACGCTGGCGATGTTTTTTACGAGCGATAATGCAGGGTTACAGCCGACCAACCGCTATGCCGATTTTTTCGCAGACTCGATCTACATGGTTGGCTTTATTACGCTGGCATTTGCCTTCTTTATGCTCATGCGCCCCGTGCTGCTGCGGGGTGATCCAGCCAACCTTGTGGAGCGCGATCGAGCGCGTCGAATTATCAATGAGCATGGACGATCGTCCCTGGCACGTTTGGCACTGCTGAAGGATAAAGCCTACTATTTCAGTCCCTCTGGTCACAGCGTCGTGGCGTATGTGACGAAAGGTCGTGCCGCGATCGCACTGGGTGACCCCATTGGACCGCTGGACGATCGCCAGGAAACAGTCGTAGCGTTTCGGTACTTTTGCGATCGCAACGATTGGTTTCCTGTGTTTTATGAAGCCACACCAGACCAACTCCCACTTTACGAAGAGCTAGGCTTTCGCTCGGTACAGGTTGGCGAAGAAGCTGTGATTGATCTCAAAACCTTCAATCTCAAAGGCAAAGCGAATCAAAACCTGCGGACAGCGGTAAACCGTCTCACCAAAACGGGGCATAGTCTCAAGGTGTTTGAGCCGCCCATTAGTGAAGACCTCATCCAGCGCTTGAAGCCCATCAGCGATGAGTGGCTACACGTCAAAAATGGAGCCGAAAAACGATTCTCGATCGGCTGGTTTGACCCTGCCTACCTGTCAGAATGCTACATCGCTGTTGTTTACGACGCTCACGGCGGCATGATTGCGTTCTCTAATCTGTTGACAGGCTATAACTGCAGCGAAGTGACGGTCGATCTTATGCGGCACCGTAAAGACGTAGAAAAGGGCACGATGGAATTTCTCTTTGCGACCGTTATCCAGCACTTTCAACACAAGGGCTATGACGGCTTCAACTTCAGCCTCTCCCCCTTAGCAGGCGTAGGTGAAACGCCCGAAGCCAAACGGGTGGAAAAGGGTCTACATTACTTTTTCGAGCATTTAAATCAGTTCTACAACTTCAAAGGGTTGCACCAGTTCAAAGAAAAGTTTCAGCCACGCTGGGAGCCGCGCTATCTGGTGTATCCCAGTTTGCCAACCCTTCCTGATATTGCAGTCGGTTTGGTGAGAGCCGATTCGGGCGATCGACTCCTCGATTACTTCAAACCAGGCACCTAGGGCGCGTCATCAATTCAGCTCGAAAGCTTGCGGTATCAGCATTGTCGCGCCCGTTCCAACAAACAAGCTAGGGGCGGGAACCCTTACTGCAAGCAACATGTCGTCGTTATTGACGACAGCCCCTAGCCAGAACACGATCCTTAATGCCCTTGAGATTGTTTCGGCTTCGCGGCTTCCTGCTTCGCGCTGAAAGGAATGTCGCCAGGAGCAGCGCTTAAACTGAGTTTGCCGTTCAGCGATTGTTCGGCGATCGTACCCTGATTATTAATCTTGCCCTGGATACTAATCTCACCCTGACATTTGGGCAAGTAACTGGCATCACCGTGTAAGGTCAATTGCTGGTTCTCCCAATTCCCACTTAAAGAGGGACGTTCCGCCGCCCGTTTTTCTAGCGTTTCTGCGGTATCTGCCGCAAATAGTGCCCCAGTCAAATAAATCCCCGATTGCTGCACGAGAAGAATTAACTGCTCAGACTTCAGGCACCCTGGCAAATCTTGAGCCGGGATCAAGTAGCGACCGTCAATTTTTTGAGCCGCTTTCAGGCTCGCCTCGCCATACGCCGTCACGATGCTAAACAGGACAACGACAAAGGTAATCGCGCCACCGTAGAAACTGAGGGATTTGAGAGTGAAGTGGTTGCCCATGTGGGAGGAGTTGTTGGTTGTTAGGAGAAGGCAGAGGGCAGAGGAAGTTGTTGGTTGTTAGAGAAGGCAGAGGGCAGAAGGCAGAGGGCAGAAGGGGGAGTGGGAGCAAAGAGGGGAAGGAGAAGAAGGGAAGCAAGGGAGGCAGGGGGTGCAAGGGAGGCAGGGGAAGTAGAGGGAGCAAGGGGAGCAGAAGGGGCAGGGGAAGCAGCTCAAAACTCTTTCATCCTTTATCCTTCATCCTTTCCTTAAGTAACCGCCTCCGACTGATCAATTTCACGGTTCGTGTTGACTGCTGCGCCCAGTACCGAGGTTAAGTGCGCTGTGACCTGGCTGTAGCGACGGGTAATCAGTAGGGAGGAGTGACATTGTACGGCGAGTTGGTCTGCATAGAACCCTAGCGTTTGACGTTCTAAACCCCACTCACGGCTGGCACCCGCGATCGTGAGGTCTGCGTTTGCCGATGCTTCGACGACGGCTTCAATGGGGTGGCTCGACTCAACCTGAGGGGTGTGAATGCGATCGCGCACGGAGGCGGGCAACTGCTCCATCAGGGTGCGAAACTCGTAGGTTCGATCGCTGGCTTGATGACTTTGAGCCACACTCAAAATGGTGAGCGTAGACTCTTCGGAGTTCACCAAAATTCTGAGCGCGATTTCTAACCCCAGGTCATTGTGGCTGTTTGAGACGTAAGGCACCAGCAGATTTTGGATCTTGCCCTGTTGTCGATCGACAAACACTGCCACATCAGTTCGTGCCGTGCTGAGAATTTGCCCTACTCGACCACCCAAACGATTGCGGCTAAAGGCGGGGCGGTGCCATCCCAACAGGATGAGATCAGCGCGATCGGCTTCTGCCACTCTTACCGCTTCTTGCGCGACATCTGTGGCAACCCGAATGATGGGATGCACAACCGATCGTACTTGTGGCGGTTCCAGGCTCGAAACCAGTTCAGTCATCCGCTGCTCTCGTTCGGCAATGAGCCGCTCAGCCTCAGCCGGTGTACTGCCAAAGGCATATTCTTCATCCAGTTGAATCAGGCTCAGGGGATAAATGGCACTGGTCAGAGCTTTTGAAGATTCTTCTATCGCGTTGCCCAGAGCGATCGTCAGCGCCAGTTGAATCAGCCCCTTCTGGCTGGCAGGGTTTGAAATCGGGACGAGGATGCGGTAATCCGGCTCAACGTCACTCACATCTGGCTCCACCACATCTTTGCGAATCAACCGTTTGGGATAGACCCATTCCAGCAGCGGCGAGGTC
Source organism: Lyngbya sp. HA4199-MV5 (assembly GCA_019359375.1). Lineage (GTDB taxonomy): Bacteria > Cyanobacteriota > Cyanobacteriia > Leptolyngbyales > Leptolyngbyaceae > Stenomitos. The sequence goes on along the minus strand of JAHHHL010000018.1, from coordinate 81,045 downwards.
ATAAACGTCGTCACCAGCGCCATAATGACCAGCATCGTAAACAGCAGCGGTGAAATGACATTCAGGCTGAGACCAATATTCAGGACGATGAGTTCGGTTAAGCCACGGGTATTCATCAGCCAACCCAATGCCGCTGATTCTCGCTTGTCGATTTTAGAGACCCTGGCAGCAATATAGGTGCCAAAATATTTGCCCGCGATCGCCACCGCCACAACCAGCCCACACAGCAGCCAGAGAAACGGGGTGTTGAGCAAGCCAATCTGGGTTCGCAGTCCGCTGTAGGCAAAAAAGATCGGTAGCAAAAAGGTCAGCACAAAGTCTTCCGTCTTTTGCGCCAGTTCCCGCGTTAGCCCTGGGTGTTTGGGCATAACAGCACCAATCAAAAAAGCCCCAAAAATCAAGTGAATGCCAATCAGCTCAGTAATCAGCGCCGAAACAACGACACCAATATAAATAAACGCCAGCACAAACTGGTTTAAGCGTCCGCTGCGATCGTAATAGTTGGCAAAATTCTTGAGAAACTTACGCCCGATCGTCACCATTAGCACAATATAAAGCAGCGATAGGAGGATGGTGGGAATCGCTCCTGTCATGCTGTTTGTGCGGGTAACGGCGATCGCCAGCGCCAGCACACACCAGGCTGTGACATCATCCACCGCTGCACAGGTGAGCGCCAACGTCCCTAGCTTTGTGCCCTGAAGATTATTTTCAGTAATAATCCGCGCCAGCACTGGAAACGCCGTAATCGACATTGCAGCACCCAAAAACAGCGCAAAAGCCGTAAACGAAACGCTGCCACTCGACACTAAGGGATAAAGCAACAGCGCCAGCAGAGTTCCTAACGAAAACGGCACCAGAATGCTGACATGCGAGACTAACACCGCTACATCAAGCTGGTTTTTGAGGTATTTCGGGTCTAGCTCCAACCCAATCAGAAACATGAAAAAAATCAGCCCAATCTGAGACAACACATTCAGAAAGGGGATGGTCTCTGGTGGAAAAAGCCCTGCTGCCACACTGGGCGCAATTAAACCCAGTAACGAAGGACCAAGCATGATCCCAGCTACGATTTCACCAATGACCAGCGGTTGCTTCAGCCGCCGAAACCCCAAACCAACCAATCGGGACAGTCCGATGACAATGACAATCTCAATCAGAACTTGAATAACGATTTCGAGTTTCATGAAGGCAGTGGGGGCAGGGGATTGGGGATTGGGGAGGCAGGGGGAGCAGGGGGGCAGGGGGTGAGAGGTGAGGAGTGAGGGGTGAGAAGAAAGTTATGAGTTATGAGTTAATTGAGCGGTCAGCGGTCAGCGGTCAACTAACCTTGCGGGAAGCAAGCTACAGCTTTTTAGCCTTTAGCCTTTAGCCCTCCCTACGCCCCACTCCCCACTCCCCTAACCATCGGGCAGTTGCAGCGATCGCCCTCGCCAAGTCCAGCCCCAACCCGTTTCCGTCTTAATCATAGAGGCAATTGCGATCGCGGCTACCAGTGCGCCGCCCAAACCCGACAACCACCAGTAGGTTGTAGGAATTGCCGAGACGCGGCTACCAGACCGTCGGATGTCATAGTGCAGCAAAATGGCTGCGATCGCACTCCCTGTAAGGAAGAGATCAATCAGCGTCAGTGCGCCGAAGGTCGCGTGAGACAGAACTATGGCAAGCCCCAGCCAGGGGACTAAATAGAACATCAGCATTGTGACGGCAAAGAAGCTGACAGCCTTAGCGTTGCGCTGTGTGCCCAGATAGAGATTTTTGGTCCAGCCTTCCCAGAGCGCGGCAAAGGAACGGTACATCCGCACGGTTACAAAGTCGCTGGCAAGCAATAGTTCTAGCCGCAAGCCGTTCGTTTTAATGCGTCGTGCGAGTTCGACATCTTCGACTACCTGGCTTGCTACTGCCCGATGTCCGCCGATTTTTTCATAGGCAATCCGACGAAACAGCATAAAAGGTCCCGCTGCAAAGACGGTATCAGCCATTGGATCAGCGACGGCTGCAAAGTCGAGATCTGCCAGCAGTTGGTTCATGAGAATGGGTTGCACCAACCACTCTGCGAGACAGCCACACACGATCGCAGGACCACAGCTCAGTAAATCTAATTGCTTGTTTTCAGCTTCTTGCATAGCCGCAACGATCGCACCCGGTTTAAGGCGCACATCTGCATCCAAAAACAGCAAAAACTCACCGTCTGACTGCTCTGCTGCCTGCGTACACGCCCAATTTTTACCCATCCAGCGCTCTCCCTCTGGTCTGGGTTTACCCGCCAGCACTTGCAAACAGGGATCCTTCAGCGTCGTTTGCAGCGTTTGGGCGATCGCTAGCGTAGCATCGGTGGACTGATCATCAACGATCCACACCTCCAATTGTTTAGACGACAGCGCTGTGTTTTGCAGGACAGAACGCACGCACGTCTCAAGATTGTCTGCCTCGTTGTACGCAGGAATGATAACTGCAACGCGAGGCATGGAGAGAGGATCAGTTGTCTGACGGTCATCGGTAGCGATCGAAGTCGCGATCGTCAACCTGGGAACCGTCGTTACCATCCAACGCAGTTTAGCGGCGTAGAGTATCAGCCCAACCAGAGCTAAAACAACTGCTGCAAGTACGATCAAGGCGTTCGTCACGTTCGATGTTGGGATAGGGCAGATAGAAGGGCAAATCCAGCAAATTTCTGAGAGGGCGCGCTTATCTAATGTCAGCGCCACAACTCGTGTCATCAGCGTAAACTGCCAGACATCCGCATTCTAAGAGATCCCGTCTAGCCGTGCGATCGTTCTTTTTATCTGTTCTGTCGTGTTTTGGGGTGCGATCGTGCCGTCAATCACGTTCATGTGATCGACCCGAAGGTACTGCTGAACGTGCTGTAGCAGAGCCATAGATCAATGACAGAAAGGTTCAACGGGTTTGAAGCTTTTGTTCTGTGCGTGTCTTCAACTCGAACGCTGCTTTCAAGTCGAGCCTAAAATACTATTCTTCTTAAGAAGATTTTCTTTCTTTAGAAAAGATTTAGAATCCCTGCTTATAATTTGTACAGACATCTTCGTAATGCTTCAACTGTTGTAAGCAATCAGCACCTTTATTTCCTTGAGCAATGCCCCGGATACTCGTCATCGACGATGACCCTGCAATTTCAGAACTTGTTGCCGTAAACCTTGAAATGGCTGGCTACGACGTGAGCCAGGCCGCTGATGGTGTGAAAGGTCAAGCGATGGCTTTACAGCTACAGCCTGATCTGGTCATGCTAGATTTAATGCTGCCCAAAGTTGATGGCTTTACCGTTTGCCAGCGTTTACGCCGCGATGAGCGCACGTCAGATATTCCCGTCTTGATGCTCACGGCTCTCAGCCAGACGCAAAACAAAGTGGAAGGCTTTAACGCGGGAGCTGATGACTATCTCACCAAACCGTTTGAAATTGAAGAAATGCTGGCGCGAGTACGGGCACTGCTGCGTCGTACAGACCGAATTCCGCAGGCTGCAAAGCATAGCGAGATTCTCAACTATGGACCTCTAACCCTGGTGCCAGAACGGTTTGAGGCAATTTGGTTTGATCAAACCGTGAAGCTGACTCACCTGGAGTTTGAACTGCTGCATTGCTTACTGCAACGACATGGACAGACCGTCTCACCCAGCGAAATTTTAAAGGAAGTCTGGGGCTACGATCCCAATGATGACATCGAAACGATTCGGGTACACGTCCGTCATCTCAGAACCAAGCTGGAACCTGATCCCCGCCATCCTCGCTATATTAAAACGGTCTATGGTGCCGGGTATTGCCTGGAACTGCCAGCGACTGGGAAAAACTCAGAAACCGGGAAAAGCTCAGAGAGTGACGAATCGTTAGCGGGCTAAGGGCTGTCATTAATTGTGACTATACGTTACTGGCAGCAAGGTTTCCAGCCCCTAGCCTGATATTTTGAGGCGGGCGCGATCGTGTTGTACCGCAAGTTGGAGCTAATGGATGACGCGCCCTAGTGTGTTGACTCAACCCTATCGCTTTGGCTGGTTCGATCGGTTTTGTCTTTGGTATCCACCAGGTTGGCTCATCTTGTTCAACCGCCATTGGCAACACTACAAACCTGACGAGAATGGCTGGAACTGGCTAGAATACGGGTTATTTTTGCTGCCGTTTGGGTTTTATGCGGCGTTGGTGCTGCGTTGGTTGCGGCTCAGGCTCAGCTCGCTGTTGCAGGCACGATCGCCCACAATCTCCCCCAACCATGATCCTGATCCGGTCTATCAAAAAGCCTTTCAACAAGAAATTCTGGAGCCGATCACCCATCAATACTTTCGCGCCACGCTCCAGCAGGTCGAGCAGCTTCCTGAAGATGGTCCACTCATGATTGTGATGAACCATGCCGGGATGTGCTTTCCGTGGGATTTTGTGTGTTTAGGGCTACTGCTTGCCCAACGGCGCGATTGGTTTGTGCAGCCCCTGGCACATCCCATCTTTTTCGACCATCCCTGGCTGCGGTGGTGGTTGCCAGCCGGGTGGGCAGAGATGCTGGGGGGAGTGCGGGCAGAGCGGCAAAGCTTTGAGGCAGCGATTCATGAAGGTGAACCTCAGAAGCGCATTTTGCTGTACGCGCCTGAAGGGTGGAGAGGCTTAAGCAAAGGATGGTGGCATCGCTATCAACTAGCAACCTTTGATCCCAGCTTTTTACGGCTCAGCGTGCGCGATCGCGTGCCCGTTCTACCGGTCATCTGCATCGGCAGCGAGTCCCTCCATCCCTTTACTGTGAACCTGCCCTGGTTAGCGCGGCGGCTGGGTATGCCCCTCTTTCCCCTGTCGCCACTGGTGCTAGTATTTGTGCTCTTTCCCTCCATGGGCGTTTGGGCAATGCGATCGCGCCTCGACTATCACGTGCAACCCCTCGAACGTCCCTGGGAGCACATCACACCTGAAGAGAAGCAAACGCAAACCCGCACCTATCGTATGGCAGATGCACTGCGATCGCGCCTGCAAAGTGTGATTGATCACTTGCGGCAAGAGAGAGGGGAAAGGATAAAAGATGAAGGATAAAAGATGAAGGATAAAGGATGAAAGAATTTTGAGTTGCTTCCCCTGCCTCCCTTGCTTCCCTTCTTCCCCTACCTCCTCTGCTCCCCACTCCCCCTTCTGCCTCCTGCCTTCTGCCCTCTGCCTTCTCTAACAACCAACAACTTCCTCTGCCCTCTGCCCCCTGCCTTCTCTAACAACCAACAACTTCCTCTGCCCTCTGCCCTCTGCCCTCACCGCACCAAAACGCCCGCTTCCGCTGGCAAGCTCAGACTAAAACAGCTACCAAAACCAGGCTCAGACGTAACTGTGAGGTCGCCACCGTGTATTTGAGCAAGCTTGCGGGCAAGTGCTAACCCTAGCCCGGTGCCCTGGTACTTCTTGTCTAGCCCGCTGTCTAGCTGCTGGAAGGGCTGAAACAGCAGGGGTAGATCCTCCTGGGCAATGCCAATGCCTGTGTCGGAAACATGAAATTGGATCAAAGAGGCGCGCGGATAATTAGTGGGAGTGTTTTTGGTGCCCTGATGCCGCGTCTGAGCTGCTTGATCAACGCGCAAGGTTACGGTGCCTGCTTCGGTGAATTTAACGGCATTGGAAAGCAGGTTAACCAAAATTTGTTTAAGGCGACGGCTATCGGCAGTGCAAGTTGTGATATCGGGAGCGATCGACAACACCAGGTGCAAGCCTTTGAGGTCTGCCTGTTCGCGAACAAAAGAAAGGCAGGCGATGCAGAGTTCTTCCACATCCACGGCTTCCAGGATGAGATCGTCACGTCCGGCTTCGATTTTGGATAAGTCCAGCAGATCGTTGATAAGTGAGAGAAGATGGCTGCCACACGACGAAATATTCTCAACGTATTGCTGCTGTTTTGGGGTGAGCGGTCCAAAGATTTGCTTGAGGAGAAGGCTAGAAAAGCCCAAAATGCCTGTCAGCGGAGTGCGTAGTTCGTGGCTCATGTTGGTTAGAAAATCGCTCTTGGCACTATTGGCTGCTTCGGAAAGGCGCTTTTCGTCTTCCAGTTCCTGAGTGCGTTCCCGAACGAGCTGCTCCAGGCGTTCGTAGCTTTGGGCGTTGTAAAGCGCGATCGCGGTCTGGTCGCCAATTTGCTGGAGTAAATGAATTTCGCCGTCTGTGAAGTGTCGTTGAGTGGCGGTAGTGTTCAGGCAAATGCCCCCAAAGAGTTGCTCTCGAATAAAAATCGGTACATTCACAACTGACTTGATTTGATAGGTTTGGTGGTGAGTCAACCTGGTTGGTGATGGCTCACTCGTTGCGAGCGCGCCGTAATCTGGCGTATGAAAGAACCGCTTGAGATAAAAGTCGGCTTGTGCGTCGAGTAGGTCTAACCAATCTGACAGGGGGAAGGTGGTGTTGAGCATTGATGGCAAGGCATCCGTTGCCCGCCACTCTTCAACAATATGAATCTGGTCAGCTCGAATCTCAAAAATGAAGGCGCGATCGACCGTAAAGCTGATGCCTGTCAAGCGAGTGATTTCTTGCAAAATGTAGGCAGGGTCGAGGCTGGAATTAATAATGCGGGCAATTTGGTTCAGCAGATGTTCTCTCTGCGCTTGCTGTTGCACCTGATCAAACAGTTGTGACTGCTGGATGGCGATCGCGCACTGATCGGCGATCGCCTTAGCCATCGCAATTTCATCCGTTGTCCAGGTGCGATCGTGCTCCTCTTGATAGAGCGAAAGCCCGCCCAAAAACTCTTGCTGATAGATCAAGGGTACGATCAGAAACGCACAAACTCCATCGCGTGCCGCCAGTGCCTGCACTGCCGCATACGGTTCTTGAGCCACTGCATCCACGATCACCATGTTGCCCTGTCTCAACGGCATTTCGTAATAGGGAAAAACCGCACAGGCATGATTGAGCAACCCCTCCCAGAACGGGTTTTTCCCGCTGACATTGCGAACAAGCAAATCGCGATCGCTACTGGCACTTGGGCGCATGATGAGGCAGCAGCTAGGGTGGAGAGCATCTCGCACCAGATCAACGGTTGTTTGCAGCACCTCATCTAAAACCAGGGTTTCGCGCATCGCCTGCACAATGCGATTGATGATGGCTTCTCGCTGCGCCTGCTGGTGAATCTGGAGCATGGCGGCTTGCTGTTGACGACGCAGCTCAAATTCGTGGAGCGATCGCTCAAGCACGGTCGGCAGACGAAACAGGCGATCTTTCAGCACATAGTCTGTCATACCTGCTTTGATGCAGTCTACAGCGGCTTCTTCGCCCAAGCTACCTGTAATCAAAATAAAGGGAATCTGCTGTTCTGACTGCTGTAGCAGGCTCAAGACTTGGTTGCCCGTAAAACCGTTCAGTCGATAATCTGACAGCACCACATCCCAGGTCTGGGTCTGCAACAACTGCTGGCAGTGGGCGAGGGTGTCTGTCACTTCGCACACCACCTCCATCTGTGTCGCTGCTAACGCTAATGTAATTAACTCAGCATCGGCTGGCTCATCGTCAACGATGAGGATGCGGAGTTTGGCTGGCATGGCGAACCCTGGCTGAAGCATCACTTGTGAGCACTCGGACAGAGTGCAATTTTTGCGAATAAAGTTTTATGAATAAATCTTTTCACGAATGAAACTTTTCACGAATAAAACAGAGGCGGCTTGTTCAGTAGCAGCCAGTAAAGTCCGACATCTCGCGCAATGTTTAGAAACTGCTGAAAGTCTAAAGGCTTGACAATATAGCTGTTAACTCCCAAATCGTAACAAGTATTTAAATCACTGTCCTCTTGAGAAGAGGTCATCACGACCACAATGAGCCGCTGCGTGCGAGGGTGGTTTCGTAACGTTTGCAAGACTTGAATGCCGCTGATTTTGGGCAGCTTGAGGTCTAGCAAGACAACGCGCGGTAGTGGGCGCAGCGGGATACCTTCCTGCCCCAACAAGTATTGCAGGGCTTGTTCGCCATCAATCACCAGATCAATCTGATTCACCAGGCGATGGTTGCGAAAGGCGAGTTGAATCAGCTCAACATCATTCGGGTCGTCTTCGACTAGCAGGATGCGAGTCGGTTCAATCTGTGAAATCCCTTCGTTCGCTTGCGTCATGGTGATGAGTGACTGGAGTACAGAGGGCGCAATCGCGTGGACTTCGTGATTGGGTGCATCCCTTAAAGAGATTGCCAGAAACGTTAAGACCCAAAAATCGTCGGGGTAATATCTTTTTCAGCAATCTCCTCATTTGTTTTGGTTGGTACGGTGGAAGGATCGCCTAGCCGAAAATAAAAGGTTGCCCCTTCATTGGGCCGGCTTTCTGCCCAAATAGTGCCTCCATGTCGATGAATAATACGCTGGACGATCGCCAACCCAATCCCATTGCCTTCAAACTCTGACCGTGAATGTAGCCGCTGAAAGGCTCCAAAGAGTTGATCAGCATACTCCATCTGAAAGCCCACCCCGCGATCGCGTACAAAAATTATACCGTCAGAGAGAGAACCGATGACGATCTCAGCCGCAATCGTCCGTCGGCTAAACTTCACGGCATTGTCGATCAGGTTGGCAAACACTTGCTGGAGCAGGGTGGCATCCCCCATGACAGTAGGCAACTCACCCACACAAAACTGAACCTGCTGCTCCTTGTCTGATAGATGACCATCGAGCGTGGTATGCTCTGGTCGCTGAGCGAGAACCGCTGCCACTACCTGATTGAGGTCAACAGGGGCATGTGCCTTTTGCCGTCGCCCCACGCGCGATAGGGTGAGCAAGCCATCAATGAGCTGTCCCATCGTTTGGCTGCTGTTCTGAAGAATCTGGAGATAGTGCATGACCTTGGGGTCAGCTATATGCCCGTTTTGAGTAAGCTGATCGGTGAGTGCTCCTACAAAACCAGTGAGATGCCGCAGGGGCGCACGCAAATCGTGGGACACCGAGTAGGAGAAGGATTCCAGTTCGCGATTGGCGGCTTCAAGCTGCACGGTGCGATCGGCAAGCGTTTGACGGGCTTTTACCAATTCTGTGATATCGCGAGAGGAGCCAATGAGGGCATACACCTCACCATTTGGCTTTTTGAGCGGAATTTTATATGTATCAAAATTTAACGTGCCCAGTGGGGTGGTGTAAGTTTCTTGGAAATGCAGCGTTTCGCCCGTTTCAAAGACGCGTTGATTTTGCTCGGCAAAGGTGGCGGCAAGGTCAGGAGGATAACACTCAAAAATAGTTTTGCCTGCCACCTGATGGCGGTTTTCCCAACCGATGAGTTTCGCGATTAACTCATTGCAGAAGGGCATCCGCATGGTGTCGCGTTCTACAACAAAAATGTAGTCTGGTAGTGTGTTAATGAAGGTCATGAGTTCAGCGGTGCGCTGCTCAACGAGTGCCTCCAATTCAAGGTTTTGCTGCTCCAGGGTCTGGTTGAGTAGACGGATTTCGTGTTCGGCTTGCTTACGATCGGTCATGTCCAGCACCACCCCAATCATCCGAACAATCTCCCCTGAGGAGGCATAAACACCCCGTCCTCTACCAATCAACCAATGCAGACTGCCATCGGGATAGAGGACACGGTATTCTGCTTCAAAATTCGTCCTGGTTGCCAATGCCTGAGTAACAGACTGCTCTACCCGATCGAGGTCGTCTGGATGCACGCGATCGCGCCATGCCTGGTAGCTGGGTTGCACGTCACCGGGCACAAGCCCCAGTAAGCGCGCATGATTGTCGTTCCAAATGACCTGATTGGTGTTTACGCGCCAGTCCCAGCTACCAATGTGGGTAAAGTCTAGAGCCAGCTTAAAGAACTCCTCGTTTTCTCGCAGGGCAGTTTCAGAGCGTTTGCGATCGGTTACATCAACCCCAATCCCCCACGACATCCAGCCAGGAATGGCAAAGCGATCGGAAATATTTGACCAGGCAACCGTTCTGCGGCTACCATCCTTGCAGACCACATCCCACTCCCAGTTGCGGTAGTCGTTGCCGCGCTCTGTCCAGTTCGCAACCATCTGTTGCCGATAGGCGGCATCTGGGTACAACCACGCCATTGCCTGCGGATTGCCAATGATTTCCTCACTGCTATAGCCAGTGACCCGCTCACATTCCTGATTCCAGATGATAATGTTGCCCTGATCATCGAAGGCATCCAGCATCACAGGCATATTTTGAAGGATTAAGCGCCATCGAGCTTCACTCCGGCGTTGTGTCGTTTCGACTTGCTGTAGAGTACGGAGCGATCGACGCGATAGCCAGTAAACCGCCCAGGCAGTGATGCCAGCAAAGAGAAGATCTTCAATGCTTTGTAAATCGAGTGTGGTTAGAGCGCTAGGGACAAACCTGTCTAACCAAAAATGCGATAAGAAAGTCCATAAAATGGCGACGATAAAATAAGCACCTGCAAGCTTCAGAGGCAGCAGCTTAAGCGATCGCTCCCCTAGTTTGTCAGAGCGACGACCTTGAAACTGAGCGCTGTCATCGTGCATGGAAGTACGCCAAACGCGATCGGCAATATCCGTATTATGCAGACTAGACCACTGCTTTTATCCCTTTCCAAACTCTAAGAGGATAAAATTTTGCATCGCTCAGGCTGGAGAGAGGGATAAAGGCTAAAGGGTAAAAGGTTTGAACAGTCACCAGTGAACAGTGAAACAGTCACCAGTGGATGAGCGCGGCATGACTGAAAACTGACGACTGGAGACTGAAAACTGAAGTCTGACTCCTGACTCCTTCTAAAAACTAAAAACCAACAACTGCCCTCTGCCCTCTGCCTTCTGCCTTCTGCCCTCTGCCTTCTGCCTCCTAATTCTGATTCCGCGTCTGTCGTGCGAGTTCCAATAGCTGCCCCCAGCGTTTTTGCAGTTGCTTGGGTGTCCATTTCAGTTGCTTCACAATGTCTTGATCGGTAGTCTGTGCTTGCTTCAGGGTCAATAGCTGTTGCTGTTCGGGCGAGAGTTGGCTCAAGAACCGCTGCCAGTGTTGAGTCGATAGCCCCAGGTTTTGGTCAATGTCAGCACCCAGCCATTGGTGTACCAGCTTCCAGTTTTGGGAGAGGGTAAATTTTTCGACGTGATACTTGAAGCGTTGTTGCAAGTAGTCGCGCTCACGCGCCGATAAGCCCAACACGTCATCAATTTCGGGTGCCGAAAGGTCTTGCAGTTTAAGCGTGAGGTAGTTTACGCAGTCAGTTTGTCCCTGCGCTTCGAGATACTGCATGAGTTCGACAATGACCCGATCGCGCAATACCGCTTCAGAGGGTGCATCCACGGCATCAGCCACCATGCGCTCGCGTAACTGATGAGCCAAAGGAGAACGATTATTGGTTTCAGCATCCTCACCTTTGGGTGACTCTAACGCCTGCTCAATGTCGATCGACATTTCTAGCGGCTGACGTTGCCCAAACCGCTGAGCGCGTAGCACCACCAATTGCTGACTATTGCCGTTGGGTAGAGAAATCCGGCGCTTGGCGTACTGCTCGGTAAACGCCATGTATTCGGCTAACTCCAGCCGCGTGCGGGGCTGGTAATCTTCTGGTAGGTCGTTTTCCCGCCGAAAAGCTTTCAGTGACTCGGTATAAAACCCCTGTAAAAAATCTTCTACCAGGCTATAGCGTGCCTGAAACCCAAGCTGCATCCGGCTGGGCGCGATGTGGCGATAAATCATCGAACCCAGGGTGCTGTGCAGTTCCACCCGTCCTCGACGAGAGCCAAGCTGGTAATAGTTCAGGCACTTTTGCAGACGGTGGCGGGCAAGGGAGAGTTGCCACGATCGCACCCGTCCAGAGGTTTGAATCCGTCCGCTTTTGTGACAAATCCGGTCAACTTCTGTAGCAATACGGGTTGCCAATCGGTCAATGTTGCCAGTAGCCGTGCTGACCTCCGCACGCAGTTCCCGTGACAGGATTTGCGCCAGGGCTGAAATCTCTAAGAAATCGGCGGCATTCTTGGCAGTTGCCACCATCGGGTCATGGTCGAGTTCATTTTGAAGATCAGGCTGTTGAGCGGTGGTCGCAACGGCATCTGTGGGAGCTACGTTTGCCGAAGCTGCCGCTGGGGGGCGGGAAGAAGTTGAGTCGAAGTTCATGGCTCTGGTAGTGCACAGGGACGAGAACAGTAGATCAGGCGAACGAGAAGTTTTGAGTTTTGAGTTGAGTCCGTCAAGGCAACACTCAACCCTTAAAATTCATTCCTTTCACTTCAGCACTTCCATCTACACATAGAAAATGAGCCGCTACGGGTCGGGGCGGGTCAAGGTATGTCACTTTCTCAGGTGGTTAGTCAAACGCTTGGATGCTACACCGCAAGTAACGTACCATCGACTGTTCTTGATTTAGCCTACACCCATCAGCGGGTAATGGTTCGATACGTGCGATCGTTCACATTAAAACCTCATCCCAATCTGCCACTCTGAGTGGACAGTTCGGTAAGTTGGTTCAGCCAGCTTCGACTGCCCACGCTGCCGCTGCTTCCCATCCTAGACCGCGACGCACAAGCATCGGTTCCTCTGTCGTCAAATCCAAAATGGTTGACATCTGGTAGCCCGGTTCTGTGCCGCTATCGATAATGACATCCACTAATTTTTCCAGATTGTCAAACAGCTCAAAGCGCGAAATCTCTGGTGCGGTTTTAGCGGTCTTGCTCGCGGCACCTTCCTCCAGCAAATGGGCAGAGGTCGAAATAATAGGATTGCCCAGCGCATTCGTTAACGCTAAGCAAAGCGTATGATCCGGCACCCGAATCCCGGTTGTTTTGCGTTTGGGATTCATCACCAGTTTGGGCACTAGCTTGGTTGTGGGCAGCAAAAATGTGTAAGGACCGGGAATGAGCCGTCGCATCATGCGATATGCCGAATCGCTCACCACCGCATATTGAGCAATATCAGAGAGGGAAGGGCAAAGAAACGTCAGCGGTTTGTCATTAGACAACTGCTTAATCTGCCGCACTCGCTGAATAGCACTCTTAGAATTAAGATCACAGCCGATCGCATAAACCGTGTCGGTCGGATAGAGCATAACTGCCCCATTCTTCAAGGCAGCGACAATTTGATCAAGACTCCGCGTTTGTGGATTATCAGGATGGAGCGTAAACAGGGTAGACATGGAGGGGGAAGGCTAAAGGCTAAAGGATGAAGGCTAAAAAGCTGACTGCTAGACAAAAGGGATGAGGGATGAAGGCAAAGGAGTTTTTGGTTTTTAGTTTCTAGTTTTTAGAAGGAGTCAGGAACACCTCATGCGCTAACAACCAACAACTAACAACTGGGTTAACTCCCCACTCCCTACTCCCTGTTCTCTAACAACCAACAACCAACAACTAACAACTGTTTCTGAATCAATGACTAAAATTGCCTACTTAGACTGTCCGACTGGCATTGCAGGCGATATGTGCCTGGGAGCACTCGTGGATGCAGGTGTGCCGCTGGAATATTTGCTTGACACGCTCAGCCAGCTTGGGATTGAGAATGAGTACAAATTATGGGCAGAGCGGGTGTTGCGTAATGGTCAGCAGGCGACAAAAGTGCATGTGGATTTACTTTTAGAGAAAGCTGTGAATGCAAGTGTGCGCGATGAAACAGACGCGATCGCCCATCCGCAGACAGAGCCTCACGTCAGTCATCACCATTCCCATTCTGCTACAGAAGCGGTTGCGATGACTGAAACGAGCAAGACATCATCGCATTCATCCAGCCATAGCCATAGTCATAGCCATAGCCATCACCATCATTCGACTGCTGCCACGATCGACCATACGCATCATGAGCTAGTACGCCACCTTCCTGAAGTAGAGCAGTTGATTCTCGCGGCAGGATTGCCAGCACGCGCTGAAGCCTGGAGTTTGGCAGTCTTCCGCAAATTAGCAGAAGCAGAAGGTGCCATTCATGGGGTGCCGCCTGAAGAGGTTCACTTTCATGAAGTAGGAGCAACGGATGCGATCGTTGATATCGTAGGCACCTGCTTGGGGTTGGATTGGCTGGGTATTGATCGCCTCTACTGTTCTCCCTTACCTGTAGGCGGTGGCACCGTGCGAGCCGCTCATGGTCGTCTGCCCATTCCTGCGCCTGCGGTGCTGAAGCTGTTTGAGCTACGCCAGATTCCGATCTACAGCAACGGGATCGATCGCGAAATGGTGACTCCCACAGGAGCCGCGATCGCAACGACCTTAGCCACGCATTTTGGCGCACCACCACCCATGACCCTACTCCGCGTAGGCTTAGGGGCTGGGTCGATGAACCTGTCGCTGCCGAATATTTTGCGGCTGTGGGTTGGGGAACTGGATAGAGGGCAGGAGGCAGAGGGCAGAGGGCAGAAGGTAGGGGAAGCAAGGGAGGCAAGGGAAGCAGGGGAAGCAGCGCAGAGGGTAGAAGGCAGAGGGCAGAGGGCAGGGGAAGCAAGGGGAGCAGGGGAGGCAGGAGGGGACACGGAGACACAGAGACGTGGAGACATAGGGACAGAAACAACTCAAAACTCTCCTACTCCCTACTCCCTACTCCCTACTCCCTACTCCCTCCAACCGATCGCCCTCCTGGAAACCCAAATCGACGACCTCAATCCTCAGGCGATCGGCTATGTGTATGAGGCGCTCTTCGCGGTAGGGGCGCTGGACGTGTTTACGCAGGCGATCGGTATGAAGAAATCACGCCCAGGATTTTTGCTGACGGTGGTGTGCCATCCAGAGGCTGTAGCAGCGTGCGAAGCGGTGCTGTTTCGGGAAACGACCACTCTGGGTATTCGGCGATCGATGCAGGAACGGAGCCTCTTACAGCGTGAGATACAGTCGGTGCAGACGGCGTATGGCACGGTGCAAGTGAAGGTGGCATGGCTCGATCGAATCCAATCCCAGCCAACCAACGTGCAGCCAGAATATGAAGACTGCGCGCGCATCGCCAGAGAGCATCAGCTTCCCTGGAAAACAGTACATCAACTGGCTTTGCAGGCTTGGCACCAGAGTCACGCTTACGATCGCCCATTCAATCAGTTGCCTGACTCTTGATCTGCCCTGAAATGCAGAAGGACATCAAGATCACGCTTTATGTTCTTTGTGCTTTGCGCTCATAGGCTTTGAGGCACTGTAAAACGGCAGTAGTCTCACGTCACGATCGGAGTCTGCTGATGCCATTCAGTTGCTTGCTCGTAGGCATAGGCAACTTGAAGCACCTGATCTTCGCGCAGGACGTTGCCAATAATTTGGAGACCGATCGGCAAGCCTTGACTATCAAACCCACAGGGAACGCTGATGCCGGGGAGTCCTGCCAGGTTTACGGGAATGGTCATCAGGTCGATCAGATACATGCTGAGGGGATCGGTTGTTTTGTCGCCTGCTTTGAATGCGGTTGACGGTGCTGTGGGACTCACCAACACATCTACCTGCCCAAATGCCTGCTCAAAGTCTTGCTTGATCAGCGTTCGCACTTTTTGCGCTTTGAGGTAGTATGCATCGTAGTAGCCCGCCGAGAGCGCATAGGTGCCAATCATGATCCGGCGTTTGACTTCGGTACCAAACCCTTCGGCGCGAGTGCGCGTGTACATATCCATCAGGTTTTCGGCATCGGGAATGCGAGCACCGTACTTCACACCATCGTAACGAGCCAGGTTTGCCGAGGCTTCGGAGGGCGCAATAATGTAGTACGCCGCAATGCCGTAGCGAAAACGAGGGCAGGAGATTTCTTGGATTTCAGCTCCGAGGCTTTTGAGCTGGTCGATCGCTTCTTGCACGGCTTTCTCCACCGCTGGATCAAGCCCTTCGCCAAAGGTTTCCTCAATGACACCGACTTTTTTGCCTTTGAGATCAGGCGTGAGATATTGGGTGTAGTCAGGTATTGCGACCTTGAGGCTGGTGGAATCTTGAGGATCGTAACCCGCGATCGCGCCCAGCAGAATAGCCGCATCTTCCACTGATCGGGCAAAGGGTCCGATTTGATCCAGCGAGGAGGCGAAGGCAACCAGTCCATAGCGCGACACCAGACCATAGGTTGGCTTCATGCCCACAATGCCGCAGAATGAAGCGGGTTGACGGATCGAGCCACCTGTATCGGAGCCGAGCGAAACGACACATTCTCCCGCTGCAACGGCGGCGGCTGAGCCACCCGACGAACCACCTGGCACGCGTGAGGTATCCCACGGATTCGTCGTCAGCGCAAAGGCAGAAGTTTCGGTTGAGCCACCCATCGCAAATTCATCCAGATTTGTCTTCCCAACTGTGACGGCTCCCGCATCCGCCAGCTTTTGCGTCACGGTGGACTCGTAGGGGGGCACAAAGTTTTCTAGAATACGAGACGCACAGGTGGTGGGAATGCCTTTGGTACACAGGTTGTCTTTAATGCCGATCGGTACTCCCGCCAGCAGCCCAATGTCTTCACCCGCCGCAATCCTGGCATCCACCCGTCGCGCCTGCTCTAAGGCATGATCCGCCGTCACCTGCAAGAAGCTGTGCAGCGTTGGCTCCAATGCCTGAATGCGATCGAGCGCCTGTTGCGTGATTTCAACCGCCGATCGCTCCTTGCGGATCAGTTGCTGGTGCAATTCGCGGATAGAACTGCGACTGGATGCCATGCGTGACCTCGTTCTGACTCAATGTGCAAACTACAGTATACGGTTCAGAGCCAACGCGATCGTTAGAAGAAGGCAGGAGGCAGAGGGCAGGGAAGTTTTTGGTTTTTAGTTTTTGGTTGTTAGAAAAAGGCAGGAGGCAGAAGGCGGGAGGCAAGAGAGTTTTTGGTTGTTAGAAGAAGACAGCAGGAGACAGAGAACGGGTGATGACTCATCTCGTAGCGACATGGTGGTGACTCTTTCCGATCGCCGCATCTTTTATAGTGAAGTTAACCATTCTTGCTTTAGAGGCAACCATCGTGTTTACTCTAGCCCTACGCCCCACCTTAGACCTCACCGATGAGCAGTTTGAGCAAATCTGCCAAGCCAATCGGGACTTGAAATTTGAGCGCACAGCCAAAGGAGAGCTTGTCATCGTGGCATTAACCGGGGGAAAGACGGGGCAACGCAATCTAAACCTGTCCGGTCAATTGTGGTTTTGGAATCAACAAACTGGTCTAGGTGCAGGCTTTGACTCCTCGACAGGCTTTCGGTTGCCCAATGGTGCGATTCGGTCTCCTGATGCGGCATGGGTGCGACTAGAGCGCTGGCAAACCTTGACCCTAGAACAGCAGACAAAGTATGTGCCGCTGTGTCCTGATTTTGTGGTTGAGTTGCGGTCTGCCAGCGATGAGCTGATGGATCTTCAGGCAAAGATGCGAGAGTATGTGGAGAATGGGTTGCAATTAGGCTGGCTGCTTGATCCAGAAACAGAAACGGTAGAAATCTATCGATCGCAACAGCCTGTAGAGATTTTGGTAAAACCGACGACGCTTTCGGGGGAAACTGTCCTACCTGGGTTTCTCCTGACGTTGGCTGGGGTTCTGACCGCTTGATAGGTTTCATCCTTGAGCGTTTGTCTTTGAGGACACAAATGATATCTATTTAGTCTGCAAGCGAAACAGTTTTGCCTGAAACCGTGTCTCTTGATGAAGGGCAATCGCTCCCAATCAGTACCCCTCATAGGACTCTGTAATGACGCTGCGACCCATGCCACGCACCCTCTTGAGCGTTGGCTTTTTGTTTCTTCTTGCGGCTGCCAGCGCTGTGGTCGTTCACCAAATTTCGCCGTTGCGAAACCCCACTTTTCAGCCCGACAGTGCCAACGCGGGTTCCTTGCTACCAGGATGGCGCGGTGTCGCTGAAAGCACCTGGCTTTTGGGTGCTTCTATGCTGGCAATTTTACTTGCCGTGAGCCTGACGCTCCTTTTCTGGCAGTGGAGCCAGGTCGAGATGCCGTTCAACACTCCAGCAGACCGTCGATCGGACACAACGCGATCCCTGAGGCATTCTGTCCGCTGGCTGGTGATTGGCATGACGCTTTTCGGCGCACTGTGGTTGCTCGGTGGCATTCGTTACAGCGTTCTTTATCCTGTGGAATGGTGGTTCAGAACACCGACGCTGGCAGTGCTGCTGTCTCTCTATTTCACGGGGATCTTCTGGCTATGGCACCAATGGGAGCGCGCTAGCATCAGGGCTTCCCGGTGGCAAAGTATCCTCAGACGCATTGCCCAATTGGTTGTGTCACTTCACTGGCTCATCACAGGCGTGATTTTGTTTGCAGGGGTTCAACTGGTATTTGTAGGCTATTTGCTGGGGCAATGGCTCGTCGATTAAAGGCTTTACCCATTCAAGGCTTGCCCCCTTTACCTCCTGCCCTCACCCAAAACTTCCCTCTACAATCCGCGTTGCTCAAGCAGCCCTGAGCCATAATATTCACGAGCTTGAATTTTGCTACCTACCCGATCGCCTTCATGAATTATTGGTTGACCGTTGGGCTTCGTCTTGTGGTTGTGCCGCTGACATGCGTGACAGTGGAGTTGAATGCACTGGCAGTGAATGCCCAAACTGCTTTTTATAAGCCAGTTCCCATCACATCTGGTAAGGCAATCACCGACAAACTTACTGATAAGGACTTGCCCACTGGTCAGGGTGGGTTTGCCCGCGATTATGTATTGCAGCTTAAAGAAGGTGATCAACTGTCGATCGACCTGACTTCTGAGAACTTTGACTCGATCGTGGCTCTCATTGGCAGTGATGGTTCTACGGTGGCTGAAAATGACGATGGTCCTGACGGCAGTACCAACTCACTCCTGTTTACCCGCATCACCAAAACAGGTACCTACTTTATTCGTGTCCGCGCTTTTGGGGAACTGGCTGGCGGCAATTTTAAACTTAAAGTAACGCAGCTAAAGCCCCTGTAGTCACTAGGGCGTGTCATCAATTAGCTCCGAAACCTTGCAGTATCAGCAGTGCCACGCCCGTCCCAACACACTAGGCTAGGGGCTGGAACCCTTACTGCAAGCAATGTGTAGTCGTAATTGATGACAGCCCCTAGATTCATTGCACGCTTTTTCGCGGGTGAAGTCTAGAGCGGCTGCACGCGATCGACACTGGGTCGATCGAGACTTGCTATAATCACCCTGTACTCAGCTTGTTTTTGGGGCTGTAGCTCAGCAGGATAGAGCGACCGCCTCCTAAGCGGTAGGTCGAGGGTTCGAATCCCGCCAGTCCCGTACTCATCAGATTAGGAACTGTAAGCCTTTGAAGCCATACATGGCAATCTCTGGCAAATTCTGAAATAGCCAGAAATGGTCAAGGTTTGTCAGGGATTTAGAGCGGTTGCCACATGGGTTAGCCACAGTGCGTAAAGCTTTACGGCAGACCAGAAACGGACAGCGAGTGCTTTGCACTCACGGTTTGCTCGCGAAACACAACTCGAAGCCGTATCCTCAATGGTAGAAAACGAAAATCAAGGTAAAGGATGCTGAATTTAACACCATCCTAATTGCACGCGACCTGTTTCACACTGATTAGAATTACTGCATGAAGCAAGACTTAATCTGCTCAAATGTGTCCAGTTATTTTGCTAGCTGACTAAACGTCGGAGATTTGGTAGACTCTAGCGCTTTAGAGCAAGACGAAAACGGTTGAACAGAGAACCAACCACAAGGAGTAAGTTTGTGATTCCAACGTTGAGCGAGACAACAATTCGTCACCATACGATCGCGCAATCCTTCGAGCGGGGTCAGACTTACTATCACAGTGGCTCGGTCTATTCAATAGTGCAACGAGGCAATGGGTTATCTGCCAGAGTTGAAGGCAGCGAGGCAGATCCTTACCAGGTCAACATCCACTTTGACAAAGGTGGAATCACCACGGCAACCTGTACCTGTCCCTACGACTATGAAGGATGGTGTAAGCACATCGTTGCAACCCTCCTGACCTGTCTGCATCAACCTGATCACATTGAGCAACGTCCCGAACTGGCTAAACTGCTGGCTCCCCTCAACCGCGAACAACTGCAAACGATCGTGCAGAATCTTGCCAATGGGCAACCAGAGTGGATCGAAGCTCAGATTGCGCTACTGATGCCATCCAAAACCACAAAAGCACAAGCGACTGTTCGCCGTACCACTGTCGATCCAAAGCCGATTGAACGACAGGTAGAACGGATTCTTGAGCGCTATACAGGTCAATGGAACGATGAACCTGCTCTGGATGAAATGCGGAATCTGATGCAGAAAGCCGATGCCTTTATGGAACAGGATGACGGTAACAATGCACTGCTCATTCTGGGTGTGATCGTCCGTGCTTACGTGCAGGACTGGATGAATCTGGATGGCTCCGATGGCGAAAGTGGCGCATTCTTTGAAGAATTAGATGATGCATTAGCTGAAGCAATTTTGAGTGCAGAGTTGTCAAAAAGCGATCGCCAGCAATGGCAAAAGGAGTTGGAAAACTGGGAGAAAGAGGTCGATGACTATGGTGTGGATAGCTTTGCGATCAGCCTTGCTGCTCTGGAGCAGGGGTGGCATTATCCGCCGCTTCAGCGAGTTCTGCAAGGAGAGATCACGGAACTGGGTGCCTGGGAAGACGAAGCCCCTGATTTTGCCGATGATCTGGCTCGCATTCGGCTCAGGATTTTGGAGAGACAGGGCAGACATCAGGAATATCTGTATCTGGCTCAGGCAGAAGGGCAGACCGATCGCTACTTGCAAATGTTGGCAAAGCTAGGACGTACGGAGGAAGCAATTTCCCAGGCGCAACAGCAAATGAGTACCGCTGGCGAAGCGTGGACGCTGGCACAAACCCTGCGAGAACAAGGAGAACTGGAACAGGCACTCAGCATTGCAACGCAAGGTTTATCCCTAGGTGGTAGCCATGCCTATCAGTTGGCAGTCTGGACGAGTGAATTAGCAGAGGGGATGGATCAGGACGTTGCTTTACAGGCAAGATTAACCGCTTTTCAACTGCATCCTTCTCTGCCAGATTACCTGAAAATGCAAGCGTTAGCAGGCGACCAGTGGCGATCGCTGCAGCAGGAATTGCTGACAACGCTACAGGGACTATCTGATCACGTACATGCCGAAGCCAAGGTGGCAATTTTTCTACAAGAAGGGCTGATTGACGCTGCTATTTCGACGGTGGATCAACTCAGTTCCTACCAGTCAGAGGTGATCCATTCAGTCATGGATGCGGCTGTTCCCCATCGTCCTGAGTGGGTAATTGAGAATGCCCGTCGCCGTGCCGAGTCAATTATGAATGAGGGGAAAGCCCAGTATTACTACTATGCGACCAACTGGCTACGTAAAGTCCACGCTGCCTACCTGCAATTAGGTCAACAGCAGGAATGGCAGCGGTATCGCAAAGAACTGTTGCAAACTCATGCGCGTAAACGGAAGTTAGTTTCCATGCTGCAACAGCGCGATCTGGTTTGAAACGTTGGAATGGATATGAAACTATGACGTTAATCAGGAGTAAACAACGATGAAATTTGCAGGAACCTGGCACATTACTGAAATGGAGAATTGGGATGAAGAATACTTCAACATGGAGGTACAGGCTTACATTGAAATTGATCAACGGGGATCGGGCGATTTCCAATTTGGTTTGGTTACAGGACAAATTGATGGTGAGATTGTAAAAGACCAAACAGGTGAGAAGATCGAGTTTACCTGGGAAGGTGGTGATGAAAACGACGAAGCATCTGGTAGCGGTTGGTTGAAATTGAAAGATAAAAATACGTTAGAAGGAAAGATAAAATTCCATCAGGGAGACAGTTCTTTGTTCTCAGCGAAACGAGCATAAAAATGATAATCAGAACCTTAATATGTGGTTTAGCCAAGAAACTTTAAGAAAAACCATCTCAGGTAGACCTGTTGGCAGAGAAAATTGTGAGAGAAATTGCCAGTGAGTGAATATCAATATTACGAATTTCAGACAGTCGATCGTCTCCTGACACCGCAAGAGCAGGACGAAATCCGCAAACTCTCCAGTCGAGTACAACTGACCTCCACTCAGGCAACGTTCCTGTACAACTATGGCGACTTTCGTGGCGACCCAGAAAAAGTATTAACGCAATACTTTGACATCATGTTCTACATCGCCAACTGGGGCACCTGGCGATTGATGTTTCGGTTTCCAAAAGCGATCGTTGACCCGAAATGGTTTCAACCTTATGACCTTCCCGATACAATTACCCTTTCTACAACCTCCAAGTACGTTATTCTTGACATTCACATCACTGAAGAAGAGGGCATGCGGGGGTGGGTAGAAGGGGAAGGATGGCTGCCTCGTTTATTGCCACTCCGGGATGATTTGCTGCGTGGAGATCTGCGCCTGCTCTATCTTGTCTGGTTGCGATCGGCTCCCTACCTGGCTAAATATGCACTGGATGATGATCCGATCGAACCGCCAATGCCGCCTAACCTGGGAAAACTCTCCCAGCCACTACAAGCCTTTATCGAACTGGTAGAACTGGATGCCGATTGGGTTGCCGCTGCTGCTCAGGCAAGCCTCCAGCAACAAGAAACTTCCGAGCCATCACTGGAAGGCTGTCTGTCTGCGCTATCGGCAGACGAAAAACAGGAATTTTTGCTCAAATTAGTCCGCCGCGAACCGCACGTTGACCTTCAACTCATTAATCGCTTGAAAGAACTGGCAGGTAAAACGCGATCGGCTCCTCAATCAACTCCAGGGCAGCGACAGCTTTCTGAACTGAGAGAAATTGCCAGCACTTTGAGCAAACAACGTCAACAAAAAGAACAGAATGCCGCCCAAAAAAAGCGAATCCAGCAATTAGAAGCGCTGGCACCGAAAGAAGCCCAAACCTGGAAGAGGATAGTGGCACTGATTGAACTGAAGCAGTCAAAGCCCTACGATGAAGCGACAGCTCTCCTCAAAGACCTGCGGGATTTGGCAGAACATCAGGAGCGATCGCCTGCATTCAACCAACGCTTTGAGCAGCTCAAGCCAGATTACCAAAACCGTCCAGCTTTAATCACACGCTTCAAAACAATCAAAGTGTGATCAACGGTAGTGCCCACTTTCCTATGTTTTACAGGCATCGTCTGAGCTTTCGGCAGAGAGTTGCTCTGGATTTGCACCCCTGGCAACAGGATGGCAAAGCAGGTAGACGCGTCAGGCGATCGCCTGACGAAAGAATCCAGCTTTTCAAATTGGACTATGGCAAAAGGATATATAATGCAGCGGCAAAGGCTTGGCTTCAATCACACAGTCGGTGGCGGTCTGCTATGAAGTCGCGCTTAACGATCAGGTCTCGCAACCTAACGTTTGGCGTGTTTCACGACCTGTCACTGGGTTCACACCCTTGGCTAGCTTGCAGAGCATCTTTTGGGCATCGAGCCGCACGTCTACACCAGTGAAATCAGCTCCATCGACGATCGCGCCTCCAAATTTGGCGTTAAAGGCAAAGGCTCCTTCAAGGTTGGCATTCGTCAGGTTAGCATCGGTAAAGCGTACGGCATCAAGAGTGGCATTTCGCAAATCAGCTCCTTCAAAATTTGCGCCTTCCAGGTTAGCACCAAAAAAACTCACGCCATGCAGATCACTATGGCTAAAATTGCTGCCCCGCAGGTTTGCCTTGGTGAAGCTAGAGTCGGTCAACACTTTCCCAGAAAAGTCTGCACCAACCAGAAAATCCCGGTTGTAGTCATCGGCAACGGCAGACAGTGGACTCATGATCCAAACGCTGATCATGACAACGCTTCCCAAAACGAGGCGTGCAATCGTGCGTTGCTGCCATCGCGGCTTCTGCATCCTTGCTAAGACTGCGGTAAACCAATGCCTTTGACGCTGCCCCACTGACTGATCTATTTGTCTGCTGCTCATTAGTCGATGCTGATATCGAACCCTATCCCGATCGTGCTGCCACCCCTGCAACCCTCGGACGCACAAGGCGACTCAGTTTGCCAATTGAATGAGCACGATCGCTACGTTTTCGATCCTACTCGAATCCGTTACGCTTCTGGCTTTACAGCAGCAAACTGAAACACTGCGGTACAAGCAGAGGCGTTTAGCAGAGCGATCGTTGCTTCTAAGGGAAAAGCGGTCAATGCTAAGGAAAACTCCTAGACATGTTTATGCCACACATCCCCAAGCAACGCTCTGCACGCAAGACAACGGAAGCCTCGAATACGGGTGCATTAGGAGAGGCACTGGTCGCGCAATGGCTCCGCGATCGTGGCTGGTTAATCCTTCAGCAGCGGTGGCATTGCCGTTGGGGAGAGCTAGATCTCGTCATTGGGCAACCGTCCACCCAGCACCCGACGCAGCCGATCGCGCTAGCGTTTGTGGAAGTCAAGACTCGCAGCCGAGGCAACTGGGATTGTGATGGGGCGCTTGCCATTACCGCACGCAAACGAGCAAAACTGTGGAAGACAGCGCAGCTATTCCTGGCAGACCATCCCGCCTGGGCAGATTTGCCGTGCCAGTTTGATGTCGCGCTGGTGTGCTGTCAGCAATCGCATCGCAAAGCAGCACGATCGCCCCAGCGCCCTTCAACATCTGTTGGTTCAAAACAAGGCATTGGCTCAAAACAAACGCTTGGGGAAGGAGATTCACAACTCATCCTGCAAGACTATATTCCCGCTGCTTTTGTACTGGATTAAGTTGCAGATTAAATTGCTACGCTATTGCCTACGCTAACGTTTCTGGACAGTAGCCTAACCCCTGTACAAACTGCTTCCGAAACTCTTCAATGTCTTCGCGATCGGGTGTACCATGCGAAACCACAGCAACTTGATAGCGATGCATCACATCAACGGGTGACTGTCCCGTCTCCAACCCCCAGAGAGCCATCTGTACGCGAATGCCTGGATCACAAGGAATGCCCAGTTCATGCATGAAGGCTCGCAGATTTCCGTGTTCGTAAGGATCCAGGCAGCGATTCATCTTGACTTTGATGATCCAGCCGTCGATCTGGTGGATGACCGTCATGAAGCGCACCGGAAAGCGTCTGGAGGAGTGCAAATACTCAACAACCCGTAGCGTGAGGGTTGCATTTGAAAGATGATACAGGTAGTCCATCACAGTTTTTTCCAGCTCAGTCAAACACCTACACATCTATAATCCACTAACCGTATCAGCAAATACCAGGGGAGAAACCCCCGAACAGGAGAGGGGTTCCACCCAATCTAGAAGTGAGGGGTGAGGGGTCAGGAGTGAGGGGCAGGAGTTGTTGGTTGTTGGTTGTATAGCCCTTTAGGCATTCAAGAAAAGGTGTTAATGCAGAAGCCTTTCTTGCCTCTTTCTAAAAACTAAAAACTAAAAACTCCCTTGACTTCTGCTTTCTGCCTTAATCAGCCTTTGTATCGCACTCAAACGAGAACCGCTATATGTCCGTCGATCGCCTGCTTGCTGCATATGATTACACCCTACCGGAGGCGCTGATTGCTCAAACGCCCAGTGTTCCCCGCGATCATGCACGGTTGTTGGTTGTGAAGGATCGTGGGCAGCAGCATACGATCGTGCGGTCGTTGCCTGATCTGTTGCGATCGGGTGATTTGCTGGTGTTAAACAATACACGCGTCATACCAGCACGCCTATATGGTTACAAAACAAGCGATACGCCTGTAGAAGTTTTGCTGCTAGAGCCATACGCTGATGGTGCTCGTACCAATGCTGTAACAAACTGCTGGCTAGCACTGGTCAAGCCTGGGAAGCGCCTAAAACCGGGTGCTCAAATTGTGTTTGGCAAGGCAAATACGCAGGGAACTGAGGTTTTGAGTGCCACCATAAGCGCGATCGATGCCGCAACAGGTGGACGCATCTTGCAGTTCAATGTGCCAGCAGGAACGACGTTAGACGCATGGATTAACCAGTTAGGACAGATGCCGTTGCCTCCCTACATCACTCAAGCCGAGGCGCATCCTGACCAGTATCAAACGGTTTATGCCGATCGCCTCGGAGCAGTGGCGGCTCCAACGGCAGGGCTGCATTTCACACCGGAGCTGTTACAACAATTACACGCAAACGGCATTGAGCAGGCGTTTGTCACGCTTCACGTCGGGGTTGGCACCTTTCGCCCAGTAGAAGCTGAAACGATAACGGATCACACCATGCACGCCGAATGGATTGAGGTGCCATCAGAAACGATAGCGAAGATTCAGCAAACGCAAGCGAACGGAGGACGCATCATCGCCGTGGGGACAACGGTAGTGCGATCGCTCGAAACCGCTGCCCAAAGTGGTACCCTTCAACCGTTTTGCGGTAAATCCAACCTGTTTATCTATCCCGGCTATCAGTGGCGCATTGTAGATGGACTCATGACCAACTTTCACCTGCCAAAATCGAGCCTGCTGATGCTCGTCAGCGCCTTGATTGGACGACAGCGGTTGTTAGATCTGTATCAGATCGCGATCGCTGAGCAGTATCGGTTTTATTCCTTTGGCGATGCTATGTTGATTTTGCCAGAAGCCTTGGTGCGCGTCCGCAAGGACTCACCCCCTGGCGCTCCTATACGTGCCTTTCCACCTACTGGCACCGATCCCTCATTCCCCTAGTCCGACTTCGCCTGGGAAGGCATAGCGTTTGCCCATACCCCAGGCACAACTTTACAGACCTCGACACATCGAACGTCCCGACAGAAAGGAAATGGTTCAGATTAATTAATCCACGATCCTTAGCACCATCCTGACTCCATTCGCAGGAGCCAACGTCACTCCCCGACGACGCGGATATTCTGGTTGTGCCGTAGCAAGGGCAAGCGAATAGCGAGAAAGAATAGTTGCCAGCACAAGCTTCATCTCAAACATGGCGAGTGCTTCACCAATGCAACGACGGGCACCGCCCCCAAAAGGCATGAACTCGTATGGGGTGAATTGACGCTCAAGAAAGCGCTCTGGTCGAAACTGCTTTGGGTTTGGGTAAAGGTCTTCTCGCTGATGCACGAGATAAATGCAGCCAACGACGTTGGTTCTCGGCGCAAGGTGATGACCGAGCAACGTTACAGGCGTTTGGACAATTCTAGGGAAAACCAGCATTGCTACGGGGTAAATCCGCAACGTTTCGTTGCAGACGGCAGTGAGGTAAGGCAAGCGGAAGATATCCATTGGATCAGGATTTTCGCCAAGTGTCGCTAATTCCTGAAGGAGCTTTTCGCGCACAGTCGGCAAATGATGCACCCAGTACAAGGCCCAGGACATTGCCGTTGCAGTCGTTTCGTGTCCTGCAAACAGCAAGGTCATCAGTTCATCGCGCAATTCCTGGTCAGACATCGGTTGACCCGCATCATCTCGTGCCGCCATTAGCATCGAGAGCATATCAATCCGATCGCACTCACCCTTCTTGCGCCGTTCGGCAATCTCCTCATAAATTAACGTGTCAATTTGCCGCTGCTCACGGATGAATTTTCCCCAAGGACTCCAGGCACCGAGATCTTTTTGTAAGACGGGAAAGAAGAGAAAGCTGGAAGAAAGCGGCGATCGAAATAGATCCAGCAGAGAGGCTAACAAGTCTTTGAGTTGGTGGCAGCGATCGCCCTCAGTCAACCCAAACACCACTTGCAAGATAATCTGTAGCGAAATTTCTTGCATGACTGTGCGAGCAGAGAACGGCTGATTGAGGGCAAGCTGATCGAACGCAGCCGTGGCTAACTGACAGATAAGTTGCCCATAGGTACGCATGCGCTCACCATGAAAGGTCGGCATGAGTAATTGCCTGCGCCGTTTGTGTCGATCGCCATCAAGCATAATGATGGAGTAATCACCCAACAGTGGCGATAGAATCCGATTGGAGCAGCCAAGGGCAAGAAACGTCTTGCGATCGCTCGTGAGCAGTTCTTGAATAGCCTGCGGATGGTTGAGGAAGACTAACGTACCTCCAAAGCCGATAACTTTAGCCGTAAAAATGTCAGGATGCTGTTGAGCCGCTGCTTCCATATAGCTCACTGGATCACCAACCCACTGTAGTTGTTGCAGCCAGCCAGGGGCTTTGAGTGGGTTTAGCAAGCGGCGTGTAGTATCCATAGCTCGACGAAAGAGGTTTGAGGATAGGAGTTTGAATGAACATACCATTTTGAGTGCTATCGGCACTGTAGCAACAACCCATAGGATGTTTGTATGTCAAAGCATGACGCTACCTTAAACCAAACGGTTACGCCTTTGTAGAGTAGCAACCTAATTCCTCTAGCCCTACACCCTACTCCCTACTCCCTACTCCCCACTCCCCACTCCCATGTCCCGCTCTGGCTCTCTCCGCTACTACATTCTGGCTCGCTTGCTTTTGGCTCCCCTAATGCTGTGGGTCATTACAACAGCGGTGTTTTTGCTACTGCGATCGACCCCTGGTGATCCGGTTGATGCGCTGTTAGGACCGCGTGCGCCACAGGTAGCCAAAGACGAACTGCGGAATCAGTTGGGACTGGGCAAACCGCTGCTTGAGCAGTATGTTGACTATCTGTGGAAGCTGCTGCATCTGGATTTGGGCAAATCGCTGGTGAGCCAGGGGCAATCGGTATGGGAGATTATTCTCAAGTTTTTTCCAGCCACGATGGAACTGGCCGTGTTCAGCATGACGATCGCCCTAATGGTTGGCATTGGCGTAGGTATTCTCTCGGCTTCCCGTCCCAATTCCCCATTCGACGTGGGCGGCAGACTGTTTGGCATTCTCACCTATTCGATTCCCTTGTTCTGGTTGGGCATGTTGCTCCAGCTCATTTTCTCAGTGCAGCTAGGCTGGTTTCCTCTGGGTACGCGCTTTCCGGTGACAATGCCTGCACCTGAAGGACTGACCGGACTATACACGATCGACAGTCTACTGTCTGGCAACATGACCCAGTTTTTTATCGCCCTGTACTACTTGGCATTACCCTGTCTCACGCTGGGCATTCTCATCAGCGGCATTTTTGAGCGTATTGTGCGGGTCAACCTCAAGCAAACGCTGAAGTCGGATTACGTTGAGGCCGCTAGAGCTAGAGGCATTCCCGAACGGCGAATTTTGGTTGCTCATGCCCTCAAGAATGCCATGATTCCAGTAATTACAATTTTGGGGCTGACCTTTGCGGCACTGTTGGGCGGCGCAATTCTAACCGAGGTGACGTTCTCATGGCCTGGATTGGCAAATCGTCTGTATCGCGCCATCTCGCAACGAGATTACCCAACGGTGCAGGGCATTGTTGTGTTTTTTGCGGCGATCGTCGCTCTCGTCAGTATCCTCATCGACATCCTCAACGCCTACATCGATCCCCGCATTCGGTACTGAAAGATTTTGCGTTTTGCGTCAAATCGAAGCGGTCAACATTCAAGTTAAAAGCCAACGTATGAAGTACTGGTTGATGAAGTCCGAACCCGATGTGTATGGCATCGAAGACCTGAAGCGCGATCGCACGACTGTTTGGGATGGCGTGCGCAACTATCAGGCACGAAATTTTATGCGATCGATGACTCCCGGTGAGTTGGTGTTCTTTTACCACTCCAACACCACACCACCTGGCATTATTGGACTGATGAAGGTTGCCAAGTCTAACGTTGATGACCCGACACAATTTGATGCTAAAAGCAAATACTTTGACCCCAAATCAACCAGGGAGTCACCGCGCTGGCAAACTGTCATGGTTGAGTTTGTCGAAACCTTCCCGCAAATTATCACGCTGGAAACCCTCCGCGAAGCCTTTAGCCCCGATGACCTCTGGGTGGTGCGCCAGGGAAATCGGCTCTCGGTCATGCCTGTACCAGAAGACGTTGCACAAAAGATCTTGACTCAGGCAAAGGGCTAGGTGGAAATAGTGCTCACCCCCTCAGCAAGGATGCTCAAACCTTTTTTCTTGTTGTTACTCGATAAGACCAATAATTTTGGCAGGTATACCAACGGCTGTTGCACCGGGCGGAACATCTGATAAAACTACAGCATTTGCTCCAATGTTTGCATCATCGCCAACAGTGACATTACCCAGAATGACGGCACCAGCCCCAACGTTCACCCGCTTCCCCAATTTTGGAGCCTCAAACAAACGATCGAGATAACGTAGCCCCAACGTTACACTTTGCCGAATGATACTGTCATCGCCAATATGACAATATCCATGAATGACAATGCCTCCTTGATGTTCGATGATCACTCGGCGACCCAGCTCTACCGTATAAGGCAATTCAATGCCATAGCCGTTGCGGACCCTACGATAAAGAGCTCGATACAGTAAGCTAAGCGGTGCTCGCAGCAGTTTTGGCTCAACACTCATACGCCACACCCCAAAGCGATGCACGGCGACAGCCCGAAAGCCTGGTTTTGTCCAGTCTCGACCATGTGCCTCCCAGTCTTCTTTAACTTGTTGCCAAAGTCCTAATGGCTCAGCCTCGTCGGTGCTCAAATTTGACCTCCCCTGATAAACACGCTGTTCAGCAAAAAATCACTCCAAATTTTGGGAGGATCCGTATCAGGCTTGCGTTGCACTACCCGCCGCCACCGCCACAGTGTAAAGCCTGTAAGCCATGCTGCATCAGCTAAAGCTGCATACAGCCAGCCGTGGTTTTTCAAAAAATACCGCCGTCTAGAGTCAAACCAATAGGTTGGTAATCGCTTGGGTGGGCGCTTAGAATCAGTCACGCCAGAACTTTGTCCAACAAAGTGAACGACACGGCTTTGGGGTACATACCAGCACGACCAGCCCGCACGCTGTGCTCTTAAGCAGAAATCAACTTCTTCAAAATACATGAAGTAACTTTCATCAAGCAACCCGATCGCTTCAAATACCTCCCGACGAACGATCATGCTCGCACCAGCAACCCAGTCTGTTTGATGCGAGTGATCCGAAATTTCAGGGACGATCGCCCACCGCGAAAGCAACTTAGATGCCACACCTAAACGCAAACCAAAATCCAATTCACCTACTACGTTTGGAAATCGAAAGGCTGATTGTTGCGCTGTTTGGTCTAGATCTTCTAATCGACTGCCGGCGATTCCAACATCTGGCTGTTTGTTCATAAAAGCCAGCAGTGTCTTGATTGCGCCTGAGCGAATAACCGTGTCAGGGTTTAGCAGCAATACATAAGGACAGGAATGCTTTGACTCTAAAACTCGACGAATTGCTGCATTGTTGCCGAAGGCGAAGCCACCATTACACTCTAATGGCATTAGCTCAACCCACTGATGCCATTGGTTTCTATCGATCGCTGACGCAATTTTCTCGACCGAACCATCACCAGATGCATTATCAGTTACCACCACATAACTACCGGGAATGGTGTTGATCTCATCTGATAAAGAGTTCAAGCAATCGATCGTTAATTCTGCTGTTTTATAATTCAGTACTACGACCAGTAAAGTTATCGCTTGATCTAGCTTGACCGTGTTCGACATTAGAATAACCCTTCGGTTAAATAGATGTTATAAGCCTTCCAAAAATCATTCCTTACCTATAGAAAAGCCTCAGGGCTGAGCTTTCTGGGCTAGGCTCTTAACCAAACGCTGCTGAAAAATCGAACGAATTTTCACCAATCTTTTATCACCTCGTTTGTCTAATAATCGATTGTCTAGCTGGAAGACCCTGTAGCTGCCGATTGAGAATGACTCCGGTAAGACCACCACTGGCGAGCGTGAAAACTGAGTTTGGAAAAGCATTCAGCGTGCAGTCCAAAGTATACATAGCTAAACCGACTGCGATCGCCGCCGTAATGACAATATTAGGATGTGACCAAGAGGCAGGCGGATAGAAAAACCAAAAACCTAAGACAGGTAGAAGCAATGCAGTGAAAACGCTGATCAGTCCAACTAGACCATTGACTCCAAAGGCAATAATCCAAAGACTGTCTGTAATCGTAATCGCATAGCCGCCCTCTTTATAAAGTTGATTTCTGCCATACCCCCCCCAACCAAACAAAATTTGTTGGCGCGCTTTAGCCGAAAGAACTTCCTCATTCATGAAGCGAAAGCCCAAGGACTGAAGGCGATCGGGATCAATGAAGTTAGCTAGAAAATCAATGATTTCCTGTCCAGGGAAATCGCCTATAACACCTAAATACAGGTAAAGAAGCATTCCTCCAATCAAAAACCAGAGCAAGAGACCAGTGCCATACAACTGTGCGGCAATCACAATAGTCACCGCGACAATCAGCAGAAAATAAGCACCAGTTGCCTTGACAAAGACAAATGCCGTTAGTAGAAAAAAAACAATCCAACTGATTGGAACATTCCGAACCTGTTTAACAGTCTTTGTTCTCCATAAAATGATGCCCATTAAAGTTGCAAACATCATCCAAACACCCAGAGTCAAACCATTCTGCAAAAAAACTGATGGTCTATATCCGCCATAACGGAGATCTGCAGCTCCAGCCGTGAAGCGATAAATTAGTCCGTGTAAGTTAATGCGAGTTGCCGTTTCAAGAATACATAATGGAGCGTAAATTAATCCGCCCCAAAAAATTCCGATTGCTAGCTGGCGCAAGCCAGAAAAGTTGTTCAAATAGATTCGACCCAAAAAGTAAGGAACGCCCCAACTCATCGTTTGAGCGATCGTACTTGAAACTCCATCGTAAGCACCAAGTCCGTTAGTCATTGATGAAGCAAAAGGACAAAGGCACCAAATTGCGATGGGAAGATCGAACCAACTAAAACTAAATGTTCTAAACCGTCTAACATCGTAAAGGCAGGTTGCAAGTAAAATACCCAAACATGTTGCCGACATCTTGTTGTATTCCAGTGGAATACCTGGCAACTTAAACGCTGCCAGCGGTAAAAACAACCAGGCTGTCACAAAGCTAATAACGACCGCTCGCTGAGGTGGGAAGCGTATAAACAGGTAAACAACAATGGGGAACCAAGCATACATTATGAGAGTATTCATAGCTCACCTTCACGCAAGACAAAACACTACAACAGAGCAAAGGCAAAAGCATGTTATTTAATAACTACAAAAAACCACATGCTATTGCCTCTTCATTTGCTTAATAAGCTTCTGCCCTGACTCGCTGTTACAAAAAAGATCACTACCTGCTTCTCAATGCTTTGTAGGTATCAAGTAAGATTGGAGGCAGTAACTGCTTGAGAATGCTTTTAGCTGTTATATTGGAAGGCTCAGATAATTGAAAATCATCCTGAGGACGAGTTTGGAATATCGTTGTGTGTGGGTTTCCTAGAGTTTCCTCCAAAGGGCGACCATTGCTGTAGTAGTAAAGCGCAAGAGACTTCCTAGTTCTATGTTCAGGGCAGGTCAATGGCTCAGGGTGACCATGATAGGAAAAGTCAGTTGTACTAAAAACAACACAGCGATTAAAAACTGGAAGAATTTTCTTCTCACATTGAGTCATATTTTGATCCCATAGCTCAAGGTGCCCTCCGTATTCCTCCTTCCAATCTTGATTGAGGTACAGCAAAAAATTTAATCGTCGATCGAGACGTAGCTTTCTATGCTGGTTGAAATCCACATGCATTTTCAAAAACCCGCCTCGCTCAATTTGATGCAGTCCACCTCCCTCAAAGTGGGGATCTGGTAAGAGACCATCAATACCTGTCAGGATCTCTAAGAAAGTAATAAAAGTAGAGGAGTTGAGGCTATAGAGCAACAATCGAGTTGCATCACCCATTTGTTGCTCATGCTTTGAGGCAAGCTTTTTCTCGGCTGGAGTCTGAAACGTTTGCCAATCAATCTGCTTCGGATTAGGAAATTCTTTTAAGACCTCCTCTAGAATTGATTCTGGTAGAAAATTATCAATAACAATATGAGGAAAGGGTTGAGCTGCGGCGTATTCTTCACGGTGCTTGATTGCTAAAGCTTTCAAGTAATCTACATCAAGACGAAACATCGGAAGGGTTACGTTCATAACATTCATTCGAGAAATTTCCTGCCTAAAAGGGTTAACTTTGACCTGGTGTGAATGTAAAGACGCTAAGCGCTTCTAAAAGGATGCGACGAAAGCATCAACTTACCGAAATTGGTGTGAAGATTTGGTGATTACCTTCCTCTTTTCTCATTCAGCTTGCTCTTCTACTTTAGATTGCCCTCTTTAGCTGTGATTCTTTAAGCTGTGACTCTCTAAATGGAGCGGCTATCTCGTGAGTGGAGGGAAGAATCTTGACTTTTCCTGGGCAAATTTGAAAAGCTCACCAGTCGTAGCCTATCCTAACTGCTGGCATAGCCCATGGCAATCCTTCGCCTTTTCACTCAAAATTTATCGTTAAATCAGCAAGCATTGATTGGAGGACTGCCATATTGCATAGAGCCTGACATAGCGGAAGCTCTTGAAATCTAGCACGGCACTGAAATTGTTTTTCCCCTGAGTGCTGCTTATAAGAAGACTTGGTGTTGAGTCAGCGCTCCGTCTTATAAAGCTTTTGTAAAGCCATAAGCCACTCGCCTACCTCGTACACATCATCTAGAGTACGTAAGTATACGCACTCAGCCTGAAGTCTTCCCACATCAGAAAACCGAGTTTAGGAAACGATTAGACTCATACTCAATTTAGTACGTTTGTTTTGATCTGCTAAGACTATTGATTCAGCTAGCGAAAGAATTTACCTGATTGAGCACGGCAGACTGCTGATAAAAGACTGTTTTGGCGCAAAGAGGGGTGGAGCAATTCAGTGATGTGCTTGGAAATAGACTGCGCTTAGGATCTCCACTGATTGCTCATACTGAACCGCCGACTGTTTAAAGTTCGACGAAGGTAATTGCAAAGCAGTTCAGCGGAGTTTATCTAAACTTT
The DNA here is from genome assembly GCA_019359375.1 of Lyngbya sp. HA4199-MV5. Lineage (GTDB taxonomy): Bacteria > Cyanobacteriota > Cyanobacteriia > Leptolyngbyales > Leptolyngbyaceae > Stenomitos. The sequence continues at coordinate 46,590 of JAHHHL010000018.1, read as the reverse complement.
ATTCCTGCCCTGGTAAGTGGAGCAGATAAATAAGAGTAGGTAAAGACCAGGCTGTATTAATTTAGTCTGCTAGACCCTTCGTTCATATTAGGCTTACCATTGACCTGAGCGCTGCTAGAGAACCACATGTCGCAAACGATCGCCTATTTAATTAATCAATACCCTAAGGTGAGCCACAGCTTTATTCGACGAGAGATTGCTGCCCTTGAAGCGCATGGTCTGCAAATCAGACGCTTTGCCATTCGTGCTTGCCACGCTGAATTGGTTGATCCAGCCGATCAAGATGAGGTGAGCCGGACTCAAACCGTATTAGGCAACGGAGCCTTGGGGCTGCTGGTTGGGCTGTTTCGGGTTGTAAGCAAGCAACCCGTTCGTTTTCTGCAAACTTTAAGACTGGCTCTAAAACTGAGCCAGGGTGCCGAACGGAGTGTACTGCACCACTTAGCCTACTTTGCTGAGGCTTGTGTTTTATTAGACTGGTTCGCGCAAGCTGAAGTTGCTCATGTGCATGCTCATTTTGGTACGAACTCAACAACAGTAGCTTTACTGTGCAATGCACTAGGTGGTCCGCCTTATAGTTTCACGGTTCACGGTCCAGAAGAATTTGACAAAGTTAAGGCAATTTCGCTGCCCGAAAAGGTCGCTCGCGCCGCATTTGTTATTGCTGTCAGTAACTTTGGTAGAAGTCAACTCTACCGCTGGTGCCCACTACTGGATTGGTCGAAAATTCATATTGTTCACTGCGGCGTAGACTCAGAGTTTCTGACTTCTGCGTTAGTTCCTGTGCCTATAGAGCCACATCTGGTTTGTGTCGGTCGTCTTTGCCCTGAGAAAGGTCAACTGCTACTACTGGATGCTGCTAGTCGTCTAGTGGAGCAAGACTTACCTTTCAAGCTAACGTTTGTGGGAGATGGACCACTGAGAAACGAATTGGAAGCTTTGATTAATCGACTGAAGTTGCAGAACCATGTCGAAATTACAGGCTGGGCGGGCGGCGATCGAGTGCGTCAAACGATTTTGGCTGCTCGATGCTTGGTGCTTCCTAGCTTTGCAGAAGGTTTGCCAGTTGTCATCATGGAAGCATTGGCGCTAGGTCGTCCCGTGATTAGTACCTACGTGGCTGGCATTCCAGAACTAGTTGAATCTGAAGTCTGTGGTTGGTTAGTGCCTCCTGGTTCAGTGGAAGACTTGGTCGTTGCGATGCGGAAAGCTCTTCAAGCACCTGTCGAGAAGCTAGAGCAAATGGGGCATATTGGTGCTGAGCGGGTTGCAAGTAACCATAACTCAAGCATTGAGTCTAGCAAGCTAGCCGCTTTGTTTCAGTTATACGTCGAGCAATTGCCGATGCCCCAGACTGTGAATGCTCCGTCTAAGCACTTCAGGCTTGAGCAACCAATTTAAGGAACTGCAATTTAATGTCCTTTGAGCGATAGGTATTCATGTCATCCACCAGCACACCATCTGTCAAGAAATTAGCGATTCGAGGAGCGGTTTGGACGATTCTCGGCTATGGCAGCAGTCAAGTTTTACGGTTCGGTAGTAATTTGATACTGACGCGACTACTCTTTCCTGAGTTGTTTGGGCTCATGGCTATTGTCAATGTTTTTCTCACAGGGCTGCATCTTTTTTCTGATTTAGGTCTTAACGCCAGCATTATCCAAAGCAAGCGAGGGGATGATCCTGTTTTTCTTAACACCGCCTGGACTTTGTCGATTCTGAGGGGTGTAGTTTTATGGCTGTGTTGCCTTGGCATTGCCTACCCTGCCGCTCAGTTCTATCAGGAACCAAAGCTATTGTGGCTAATTCCTTTGGTTGGGCTTAGCACTCTAATTGGGGGGTTCTGCTCAACATCTCTTTCTACACTTAATCGTCATCTAGCACTAAGACAAATTGCTTTATTTGAACTAGGTGGACAAGTTGTTGGGCTTGTTGTGACGCTGGTTTGGGCGTGGCTTGATCCGTCTATTCTATCGTTGGTTGCTGGTGGGATAGTTTCGGCAGTCTTTCAATTAATTGTAAGCCATCGGCTCAATGAAAATTTTCGTAACAGATTGACTTGGGATATAAGCTCGATTAAGGAGCTGATTTCGTTTGGTAAATGGATTTTTCTTTCCACCGCTATCTACTTCCTCTCTTCTTCAACTGATCGCTTGATTTTGGGAAAGCTTTTTACATTCCAATTGTTGGGAGTTTACGGTATTGCGCTTACGCTGTCGGATGTTCCTCGCCAGATTGTGTTTGCCGTGGCTACTAAAGTTATTTACCCTGCCTACTCAAAATTTGTAGAACTTCCTCGATCGGAGTTTCGTGCCAAGATTATTCATCACCGCCAGCCAATGTTATTAGTATCGGCTGCTGTGACGGCATTAACAGTGGGGCTAGGGGATTTAATTATTAGTTTTCTATATGACGATCGCTATACGGCTGCAACCTGGATGTTTCCGCTGTTGGCTATAGGGATGTGGCCCTTAGTGCTAATCCAAACGATTGATCAAGGTTTGTGGGCTTTAGGAAAGCCCAACTACTGGACTACTGGTTCATTTTTAAGCTTTCTATGCTACGCCATAGGCATTCCCCTCGGTTATTACTCACCACTACACGAGGTAGGAGCTGTTTTAGCCGTAGCACTGAGCAATATACCGATTTGGTTTGTCGTTATGTACGGACTCTGGCGTGAAAAATTATTAGCAATTCAGCAAGACTTAATCATGACAGCTTTATTTTTGGCGATGTTAGGCTTAGTGATTGCAGTTCGTTTTAGCACGGGTTTTGGATCACCGTTCAATGGGTTTTCTGTTTCTCACTAACTGTCTGGCGTATTAATTGTCTGGCTGTTGTTATTCAAACATTTTGATCTTGAACCCCTGGGTGTTACATGCAAGAAAACGTATTGAGCCATAAAGGAGATACATCTACAACTTTAGGTGAGACCAAAAGCGATCAGCTTTCTGTTGCCTATTTCACACCTGGTTGGCCGCCTCAAATGTTTCCAAACGGGATTGTAACGTATGTCTCAACGATGGTTGATGGAATGCGTGATCTAGGACATCGATCGTATGTTCTAACACCTTATTTGGATCGTTCACAGGATCTGGGTCTTGGTAGCCAGGATGTGCTTCAGCTATCGTCCCGTCGCTCGAATGAAGTGGTTGGTCGTTTGTTTGATACGCTGCATCAGCGAATTCTGCCAGAATCGGCTTTTAGAGCTTCCTTTGTTCGTGGGTTACGCCGAGGTATTCATACCTTAGCGGTTCGGTCTAGATTAGACTTACTCGAAATGGAGGAGAGTTTCGGTTTTGTAGGTGCCTTGCGCGATCGCCTTTCCATCCCCGTTGTTGTACGTCTTCATGGTCCTTGGTTTTTGAACGGGAAGGTTATGGGATTTCCACAGGATGAAGTCTTTGTACAGCGGGTTCGAGATGAAGGGAAAGCTATTGCTGAAGCCTTTGCGATTACAGCGCCCTCACGCGACGTTTTGGAGCAGACCCGTCACTACTACAATCTTCCTTTAGAGAAGGCAGTCGTGATTCCTTGTCCGATTGCTTGCACCCCGAAAGAGCAGCGTTGGCGATCGCAGGATTGTGATCCGAATATGATTGTCTTTATTGGTCGCTTTGACCGCCATAAAGGAGGCGATCTTGTCATTGATGCTTTTGCCCAGGTACTGCAAGAATTTCCAAACACTCGACTAATTTTTGCAGGACCCGATCGAGGGTGCATTGATGATCAGGGTCGTACCTGGAAATTTGAAGAGTATGTGCAGGATCGACTTCCCGGTGCCTTGGAGTTAGGGCAAATCGAATGGTTAGGGCAGCAGCCTCCCTCCGCGTTACGTGAACTGCGCCGTAAAGCTCAACTCACAATTGTTGCATCGCGTTATGACAACTTCCCCTACACTGCACTTGAAGCGTTGAGCTTGGGTTCTCCAATTGTAGGGGCTAGTGCTGGCGGTATTCCAGAAATTGTCGCAGATGAGGTTTCTGGACTGCTGTTCCGAGCAGGTGACGCGGAGGCACTTGCTATCCAAATTAACCGTCTTTTGAGAAACCCAAATTTGGCTGCTCAACTTGGTCGTCAAGCTGGCGAAGCGTGTGCAATGCACTTTGCTCCAGAAGTGGTTGCCAAGCAGTCTGTTGACTTTTATCAAAGAACGTTGGAACACTGGTCTCGAAGCAAAGAGAGCTTGTTAAAATCGCAAGCATGCTCCTAATAGTATAAAGCTTTGATGAGATAAGTTTGAGCGCACTGCCCCGTCCACAAAATTGACTTGTCAGGGTGTCTTTTTTTGTAAAATGGAAGCTTTGTTATCTTGTTGAAGCTGGTAAACGACTTCTAACGAATCTTTCCGAAGAAAACGAGCGTAATCTACTATATCTTCATAAAGAGCTTACTAAAGTAAAGCTTTAACTAGCCTACTGGTAAAGGCTTAATCTCTCAGTTAGAAATTATGGGGATGGTTGTGGCTTACGAAATCTACTGTTATTTTTACTCGCAATTAAGCTTTCTTATTTAAGCTAAGAGATTAAAGCTAAGGAGATTAAAATGCAGATTTCTTTACATACGGTAGTTCCAGCAATCCATGTAGAACCCGCCATGATGTTTGCTTATCCTACATGCGCTTCTGATGTTTATACGCCCAAGGTTGAACAGATTTTCTTGCCAGAGCAAGAGGATGTGCCAAAACTCTTGGTTGAGATAAAAGTGACTAAAAAATATACCTGGGAAGTACAGGTTGCCAACTGGAAGTGGAAGCTGTTTGAGCAGGTGGTTAAGTTAGGTCAGCATAAGCGATCGCTGGATTACGAAGGTCATTTTATTTTTGATGCTCGCGGTGAAACTGACAAAAATATCGCTCATTTACTTGAAAATATCTGCACTCCTGTTTTGCTAGCAAAAAAGCTTCTCTCAGAAAAATTAAAGCGTCCCGTTGAAATTAATGTTGTTTTGAAGGAAAATGCTTCTAACCTTTCAAAAGACCTTTTCAGTACATTAAACATTCCAATTCTTTGTACTAATTTTGAAGTTTATGGAGATGTTGTCGAAGTTATTCATGATTATAGCTATCGGCTGTATGGCACTGGAGCAGAACTATTCAACTTCGAATTTAAGAACTATAACTCATCCACCGCAGAGCGTGTTTTTATTGCCCGTCGTGGTAATCGTCATCTCATCAATCATCATGAAGTCTCCAAATTTCTTGAAGAAAAAGGTTTTGTAACTTGTTACTTCGAGATCTCACAGCAAGTGAAAAATGGTCGATCGCACGCAACGCAAAAGCAGTTGTTGCGGTTCATGGTGCTGGAACTGGCAACTTTATCTTCAATCGTTTGGGGTTAGCACCTCAAGCAGTAAAAGGAAGTGGGTTGCGCCTTATTGAGCTGTTTTCTCCAAGCTTTACAATTCATACCTACCGACATATGAGCACCACATTAAATGGAAGGTGGTGTGGTGTGCGTGGTCAGATTACACCTGAGGTGCTGCGTTATTTAGATTTTGATAAGAGCACTCGCGATACGCTGAAGTCACCTATTCGAGATCCATTCAAAGTTGATCTGTCTACCTTACAAATGGCGCTTGACTACTTGGAAGTAGATGGAGAAATATCGGTTAAGAAACGGTTAGTGCATGAGGCTAACCACAATATGTGAGCGCGCAATCTAACATTCGCAACGTCTCTCTAAACTACCTCAGCCGATTATGGAATCGCGATCGGCACCAGTGCATTCTCTGGCAGATAGCTTCGGTAACGACCACTTTCAGACAAAACCAGCATCAGTTGGAGTGACCAATCAGGCTGAATTTGCAGGTCTGCCCAGGGTACTGCCAATTCTAAGCAGGTGTCTAAGCCAATCTGGGCGCGGGTCATGCGCGACTGCCAACGTAAGCCTTCGCCAGCTTCCTGAAACCAGAGCGTTTGAGTCAGTAGGTTAATGCCCAGATGGTGGTGAAACAGGTAGTTTAAGGGTGCTTGGTGGGGTAGATCTACCAGCGGCACTGGGCTGTTGTGCATGGTCTGGTTGGGGTAGAACCAGAGTAAATTCAATTCTGGCGGAAAATCGCTTCCGGGTTGTGCCCCTGCCTGAAAGTCCAGACGCAGATAAAAGTTCAGGTGATCGACTCCAAACCAGAGGCGCTGAATGGCGCTGCTGCGGTGCATGGTTCCCCGTGCGCCACCGATTTCAATGCGACCCGCCTTATCCCAATCTTGTTCGTCACCGCGTCCATCAATAAAAGGATGAATGAAGCTTTGAGGCGCACGATCGCCGCCTTCTAAATGCGCTTCCACAGGACGACGCACATTCGCTGGAATCGGCTCATTTAAAGCTTGGTAGATGGCTGCCAGATGCTCTCGAAAAAGCTGATCGAAAATGGCATCCTGATTGGATGAGTGCCCCTCGCCAAACCACCAGAACCAGTCGGAGCCTTCTGCGGCGTAGAGTGCCTCCCAAACTTCCGGGTTTGCTTCTTCAGTCGCTTCAGGATGGTTTGCTAGTGTTTGTCGCGCTTCTGTCAGCAGATCCCAGGCGCGGTTTTTGGCTGGGTCGCCAATCCAGGTGGTGAAGTTACCGTCAACCCAAGAGCCGCTGTGCAATTGCTGAGCGGGAATGGTTTCAGTCGCTGGGAACTGGTCGAGGAATTCAGACACCGTGACGAGCTGAATGTCTGACGTGTGGCTAAGGGTTTCGTAGAGCGATCGCAAAAAGGGAATGCCGTCTTGCGGGTAATATTCCCAACAGTTTTCGCCATCCAGAGCGATCGTGACCAGATGGGGTGCTTCTAAGGCAGTACTGCCACTTGACTGCTGCGACTTGAGCGATCGCGCGATCGCTTCCAGGTGCCCTACGAGATCGCTAGCGGCTTGCTTGGGTTCCATCGTGCTGTAGGTGAAGCCGATCAAGTCGGACAGTCGATGATCCCGGAAGACGATTGCCAAATCGCCATATTGTGTCTCTAGGTGGTAGGGGCGATACAGCAGATGTGGCTCGGATACGTTGCCCGAAGCATCTCGATGAAAGAAGTGTTTGATACTCCAGCCGAGTACGGCTTCGTCGGAACAGATCCACTGGAAGCCTTCTTTGGTGATCGCAGGCAGCACTGCGGGACTCACCGCTTGTTCTGAAGGCCACAAACCACGAGGCGATCGACCAAACCTTTCCTCATACATCGTCCAGGCTTTTTGCAAGTGTCGGGGAATGTCTTCTGCCCACTGAAAGCGCTGGTTGGGTAGCGTCATGTTGGGCACTGCCACTCGTCCTGCGTCGGTATCTGCCAGCAGCGGCAAGATCGGGTGCGTGTAGGGTGATGTCATGACTTCTAGCTGTCCGGCATCCTGCATGTTGCGATGCTGCGGCACAATGCGGCTGAGGATTTCGCGCTGTTTGGAGTAAATGCGCTGACGATCAGCTAACGTAAACCCTTTTCCCTGCTCTAGCCATTGGGCAATCTCTGGATCATCCCAAAAAAGCGGGTCAATCCAGGCGAGGTTATGCCATGCCAGTAAATCGCTGAAATCCTGTAAGCTCCAATTTTCTAAGCACCAATCGCGACCTTTATCCTGCCGCTGGTAATAAAGTTCGGCGTAACGAGGATGAGGATCGATCAGGGTGTGGTGGTTGCCGTCAAAAAAATGCTCGACGACAAACTCTTTTTGCTCTGGCTTGAGTTGCTCTGTGGGCAGAAGCGCTGCCGTTAAGTATGGATCGAACGCTGTGCCAGCAACGTAATCTTCAATTTGTAAAAGCAATGACGGTACTAAATTAACCGTCTGATGCAGCTTTGGATAGTCCTTCAGCAGCAGCACCAGATCGAGGTAGTCTTTTGTGCCGTGCAGACGCACCCAGGGTAGACGGTATTGCCCAGCCAAGAGGGTCTGACGATCGACCCGACTTTTGTAAAGCGGCTGGTGCTGGTGCCAAATAAATGCAACGTAAAGGGGATGGGGCATAGGAATGAAGGTAAAAGTAAAAAGTAGAAAGGCAAAAGGAAGCAATACTTTTACCTTTTGCCTTTTGCCTTTTGCCTTTAGATGACTTGCTCGACTTCGGCAATTTCGGGGATGAATTCACGTAGGCGGCGCTCAATGCCCATTCTTAAGGTCATAGCGGAACTGGGGCAGGAACCGCAGGCACCTTGAAGGCGAAGTTTGACGATCGGTCCGTCGATTTCGACCAGTTCAACGTTGCCACCATCAGCCATGAGATAGGGGCGCAGCTCGTCTAAGACGGTTTCGACGTTGGTTTGAGTGAGTTCTAATGTTTCAGTCATGGTTCACCTGTGTGTGACATGGTTTATTTCGATCGTAGCGGAGAAGGGAAAGCAGGGGAAGCAAGGGGGACAGGGGAAGCAGGGGGGCAAGGGGAGACACATATCGAAACTTGCTTCAAAGTGTCAGAAGAAGCAAAACTCCTTCTCCCAGCGCTTCCTCTGCCTCCTCTGCCTCAGACTGCCACGGGTGTTAGCAACCTAATGTTAGAGAAGCCGTACTCGGTGACAACAGTTTCTCCTGACTGGTCTTCTTTAATGACGCGGCGGGTGAGGATGTAGTAGCCGCCGATCTTTTCGTAGATATCTTCAGACTGGCTGGAGCCTTTGAGTTCGTTGGTTTTGGCATCGTGATAGACAGAATCGTAGCGTTCTGCCAGATAACCTTCGCCTGTGTCGATCGTGCTGAAGGTGTTGATGGTGACGACTACGCCGTGAATGTGGCGATGTACCAGAGAAACAACGTTGTCGCGCACTTTGTAGCCGTCACCCATTGCTCTACCGCTGACGGCGATCGCAACCGCTCCGGTTTCATCGGTTTCGCCTAGCTCAAACAGGTTCTTGCCGTGGGTTTCTTCAAACGGCTTGCGAACCCGATGCACCGCGATTTCCCAGACTTGCCCTTTAATCAGTTCGTTGGCTTTGTCATCAGAGATATCGGTAATGTCGTAGCGAAGGTCGTGGTTGATGCGTGCTTTGCCTGTGTAAAGCCGATCGCCTTGCTTGACGGTAATATCGGTGCTGTAACCGGGAAAGTTAGCGTCCCAGGTGTAGCGGTTTTCGTAGGCAGCCCGGAATAGCTCACGAGCGGACACTGGCTCTCTCATGCAATTCTCCTTGAGTCGTCATCCAATCTCTAGTGTAGGAGTTTTGGGGGAAGATGTCGTTTTTGGGATTCAATTAAGTGGGGAGTGGGGAGTAGGGAGTGGGGTGAGAGGATAGGGATGAAGGATGAGGGATGAAGGATGAAAGCAAGGCTAAAGGATGAAGGATAAAAGGTTTGAGCAGTGACCCGTGAAACAGTGACCCGTGCCAGAGCGATTAACCTGCATCACTGAAAACTGGAGACTGGAGACCGCTTCCTCCTCTCTATCTAACAACCAATAACCAACAACCAACAACTCTCCCCACGCCCATGCCCTTCATTTACCAGCGCGCGGTTCGATTCAGCGATACGGATGCAGCGGGAGTTGTGTATTTTGCAAATGTCTTGAGTTTGTGCCATGAGGCGTATGAGGCATCACTGGCGGCAACAGGCATTGATTTGAAGGCGTTTTTTGGTAGAAGCGAAGTGGCGGTGCCGATCGCCCATGCCAGTGTGGATTTTTTTCGCCCGCTGTTTTGTGGCGATCGATTGGAGGTTCACCTGACTCCAAAGTTGCTGCAAGACGGTGAGTTTGAGGTTGCTTACGCGGTGTTTTTGGAGGGCAAGCTGGAGCGATCGGTGAGTAACGCGACGACGCGCCATGTTTGCATTGATGCAGCAACTCGCCAGCGACGATCATTGCCCAGAGAGGTTAGTCAATGGTTGCTACAGACAGCCAAGCTTTAGCGATCGCCTCTACGTGCAGTAGATTCACCTTACCCTGAGCGTTGCGGGGAACCTGTGCTACTGCAATCCAGTGTTTGGGACGTTTGAATTTGGTTAGCTTCGTCTCTAACGCGGTCTGGATGGTTGCGATCGAGGGATGGGTAAGGAGGGGAACATAAACGGCTGCGATCGCTTGTCCCCAGTGGCGATCGTCGATCCCAAGCACACATATGTCCTGGACTAGGTTTGTTGATCGGATGGCGGCTTCGACTTCTGCGGGGAAGACATTCTCGCCGCCGGTGATGATTTTGTCGCTATGTCGTCCGATGATGTGGAGATAGCCGTCAGCATCAAAATAACCAAGGTCGTCGGGTTGAAATCCTTTTTCTCTTCGCTCTAAGCTTTGGTGTGCGAGCATCTCGGCTTCGTTTGAAGATTGTGTCCGGGGGACTTCCCCCCGGTCCCCCGCCTTTTGGGGTCCTAACTCCCCCAAACCCCCCGAACATGAGATCTGGCATGAGGGTAAAGCATCTGTTAAGGGGAAGGTAGCTCTTGTAGCGTCTGGAAACCTTGGGTAATAGCCCCATGCGAGTGATGTTGCTTGAATGGTGACGGTGCCGATTTGGTGCGGGGGGAGAATGTCGCCGGATGGGTTGCGGATGGTGATTTGGGCGTGGGGTAAGACGTGTCCAGCGTTGGTGTGCCCGTTGAGAAAGTCGTCTGGTTTGAGGGTTGCAATTTGGGAAGCGGTTTCGGTCATGCCGTAGGTGGGCGCAAGACGGATGCGGTGACTTCTGGCGCGATCGAGCAGATCTGACCAGGCGGGTGCGCCACCGAGGAGAATGGTGTGGAAACGGGAGAGCCAGGGGAGTCGGGAGTCGGGAGTCGGGAGTCGGGAGTCGGGAGTTGAGGAGGAGTTTTGAGTAGCACTCCGTGCCGCTGCGCTAGAGAGTTTCGAGTTTTGAATGGCTCCCCCTGCTTCCCTCGCCTCCCCTGCTCCCTCTACCTCCTGCCTCCTGCCTCCTGCCTCCTGCCTCCTGCCTTCATCCATCAACCGCTGAAGCTGAGTTGGCACCAGGGATAGAAAAAAGTCTTCAGGGTTTATAGCGCTCCGATCGCCCCTTTCAACCGCTTTGAACGGCAAGACAACTAACCTGCCGCCTGTGGTGAACGATCGCAAAAATTGCATCAAGCCGCTGACATGATAAAGCGGCAACACACAAAAGGAATTAACCTGCTCAACTTCAAAATACTGGCAAAACCCATCAACGGATGCCATGAGAGTTTCCCAGGTGTGGATGGCAAAGCGGATGTTGCCTGAGGTGCCGCCTGTGGGGATGAGGATGTGAGGAGTGAGGGGTGAGGGGTGAGGGGTGGGGAGTATGAAGTGAGGAACAGGGGCAGAGTGTTGAGTGTTGAGTTTCGAGTGTTGAATTGCTTCCCCTGCTTCCCCTGCGCTCTCTGCTTCTCCTACCTTCTGCCCTCTGCCCTCTGCCTTCTGCCTCTCAGTTCTCGCTGCCTCACCCCAAATAACATCAGGCTGCACTAACTCAAACACCTGTTGCCATTCTGCTGGTGCCCAATCGGGGTTGGCGAGAACAAGGCGGCAGTTAGCGGCACAGGCAGCGATGAAATGGGCGAGAAAGGTAAGGGGATTGCGTTCTGCTAGCAGAATAGTGAGCGGTGTTTTGGGATCAGGACGCGATCGCAACTCTCCCAACACTTCCTCTGCCAACGCAAAAAACGCCTGACTATCGTAACCAATGAGCCAATCATCGCCCGATCGCTGCTTCAGGTAGGTCAAAGGGTCTGCCATAGCTGCTCAACGTCATCTATATCAGCGTCATCAAGCCAGTGAGTCGTGCCGTAGCCCATTGCCCGATCGAGATTCCCCAGTTCCTCTGCTAATTGCAGTCCAGCCTGTCGTCCGATCGCGGTTTCAAAGGCAGACGAGAAGACAGCATCGATCAAATGTTCCTGGCAAAACTGACGCAGGTGTTTGGGAGAGCCGACGATCGCAGGTTTAATGACAAAAATGCCTCGCCAACCGTTTGCATAGCAGGTTTGTAGCTGTTGGAGTGTGGCGATGGATTCATCCAGGGCGATCGGCGTTTGGTAGCGACGGCTTAAGTCCTGCATGGTCTGAAACTGCGCTGTATCTAGCGGTTGCTCGATATATTCGATCGCAGCAGAGTGGTTTGGGTTGTCGATCAGCGCGTCGCAAACCTGGAGCCATTGAATCGCCTCATTAAGGCTAAGTCCACCGTTAGCATCCAGGCGTAACTTTGCGGTTGGAGGCAACGTTTGAGTGAGTTCGTGAAGTAGCTCAACCTCGGTGACGATCGCCTGCACCCCAATTTTCCACTTAAAGGTGCGAAAGCCCTTTTGCCAGAGTGGCTTCCAAGCGTGGAGGGCGGCGGTGCCTGCGGGGAGAAGCACGCTGTGGGGGAGAGGAGGGAGAGGGGAGAGGAGGGAGGGGCGAGGGGAGACAGCGCGAGGGTTAATTGTTGAAACCTGAGACTGAAGTATCGAGTTCTGAGCTGTAACGATCGAGCTTGGAACTGCGACGATCGCGTGCGGAGGTCGAAGCTTTGAGTTCTGAGGTTGAAGCTCCGAGTTCTGAACTGCAATGTCCGAGTTCTGAAGTGGAGTTATCGAGCTTTGAGGTAAAAACTTCGAGTTCTGAGCTAGAGTTTTCGAGTGCGGAACTGCAACGATCGAGGTCTGAGCTTGAATAATCAAGTTCTGAGGTCGGAGTGTCAGGTTCTGAACTGCAATATTTGAGTTCTGAACTGCAATATTTGAGTTCTGAACTGCAATATTTGAGTTCTGAGCTTGACTATTCAAGTTCTGAGGTCGGAGTGTTAGACCCTCATCGACAAAAGCCGCTTCCCCCTCCGCGCCGCTGCGTCTCTGCGGTGCTGCATTGTCGAGCGTCTGCTCTTTCATTCTCTCCCACGCCGACTCAAAGGCAAACTGACAGCAGGGCAGGGCATTCGGAATCGAAAAAATTAGCTCTTCAGAAAGCGCTGACGGCAATTGATGGCAAAACGACCATGCTTGCTCAAGGGTTTCGGAGCCAAACCACGGAATCGGCGCAATTTCGCCCCAACCAACGTTTCCAGCTTCATTCACTAACCGTAAAATGATGCCTTCTCGTAACGTCCAGAGTCCGTGACTGGTCTCTAACGCTTGCTTGAAGCGCCGTCGGTATGGTTGAAATTGCCATTGATAGCGCATTTACGTCGGCAAAACGGTTCCGAACCCAAGCAGTTGTGGCAACACGAAGCCCAGCCCTAGAAAGATGCCGCTCCAGAAGTGCAGAGCAACCGCAATAAACTTACAATTGCTGACGTTTTCGGGCTTGTTGTAGTTTGTACCAACGTGTTTGCAGAGTTTGACCGCGATCGGCAGACTGGCAAAGACCAGCAGCGTTGTCACGGGGAAAATGCCCCACCAAACGCAGAACGCCGTGAGCGCAAAAATACTGCCACAGAGCCAGGGAAGCAACTGCGCGGCGCGTTTTGTGCCCAACCGGACGATCGGCGATCGCTTACCTACAGCGGCATCATCGGCTTCTTGATGAAAGTGAGAGCAAAACAGAATTAGGCTGGTAGAAACGCCCACGATCGCAGAAGCGGCAAAGTTTGTGCTGGAAAACGCTTTGGTTTGGCTGTAGTAAGCCGCCGCAAAGGCAAGGGGACCAAAGGCAAAGAAGCACAGAATCTCACCCCAGCCCTGATAACTGAGCCGAAAGGGTGGTCCCTGGTAGATATAGCCCAGGATGCAACAAGCGAGAATAATACCAACCACGGTGAGATCATGCTGAATTGCGGCGATCGCGCCAGTACCAAACAGCCCAGTGGCAAGGCACAAATTTCCCAACCAAAAAATCAACGACTTATTCTGGGTCAGGTTTACCAATGAGTGGGCTTTGTTGACATCTACACCAGTCTCCGAATCAAACACATCATTCGCCAGGTTTTCCCAGGCAAGGATGAGAATGGCAGCGACAGTAAAGGTGGCAAAAATCCCAGCCTGTAAGGTTCTGGTTTCAGCAACGGCGATCGCGGTGCCTATGACAATTGGCATAATCGCCACGCTATACATGGGTGGTTTGATCGCTGCCAGCCACAACTTTTTACGAATCGGGGGCGCAGCCTTTAGAGCATTTGCTGAAGAAGTAACCGTTTTTAGGGTCATTTTTTTGCAAACATCAAAACTTGAATGCGGTTCTCAGAAGCTCACTCATTCTACGATCGAGTGGTTCAGTCAACGTCATGAGACCGTTCAGGCTTTAAATTTCGCAATGTTTTGAGTGAGGAGTGAGGAGTGAGGGGTGAGGGGTAAGGTGGCAGAATCAGTTGGAGAGAGGAGCAAGGAGTGAGGGGTGAGGTGACAGAATCAATTAAGTTGGGAGGGAAGGTAGGGAAAGCAAGGGAGCGGAGGAGGCTTGGGGAAGCAAAGGGAGCAGAGGCTCTTGCTACACCCTATACCCCGCACCCTACACCCCACACCCCATTCCCTACTCCCCACTCCTCACCCCTCACTTCCCCCCTACTCCCTCTTGCCTCCCCATGACCGTTACCCCTCGCTGCACGGATCTATTTCAAACGCGTAGAGAACTACACCATTTTCTTCGTCGCTATCAGCAGCTTTCAAAAGACAAAAACCAGCCGCAAATTGTTAGTCTTTCGATCGAAATCAGTGCGGTTGATCCACTTGTCGTCTTGCAAGCACTGACAAAGGCAAAGCCACTGCATTTCTACATGGAAAAACGAGCCTTTGGACAAGAAATTTACCCGCATAAGGGGTTGGCGATCGCGGCGATCGGTGCGGCTGCGAAGCTTGTGGTTAGTGGGACAGACCGCTTTACAGAAGCTCAGCAATTTATCCACTCAACCCTGGCTCATACTGCTATTTATGGAAGCACTCACTTGCCGTTAACAGGTCCTCATTTCTTCTGTAGCTTCACGTTTTTTGATCAAAGTTCTGACAGCAAAGCAGCCTTTCCAGCCGCAACGATCGTTCTACCCGAATGGCAAGTGTCTAAAAATGAACAGCACTGTTTTGTGGTCGCAAATATTGTGCTTCATGCGGCAACTAAGTTAGAAGAAACGGTCGATCGACTCTGGCAAACATGGCAAATAATCCGATCAATTCAGTATGAATTTGTCACAGCGGCGATCGAGCATCGAGATCTGCTCACAAGGCGGGATATTACCGATACGCGACACTTTAAACAAGCAGTACGGGCAGCCCTGACGGCTATTCATCAGGCGACGTTTCACAAAGTGGTGCTGGCTCATGCCGTTGATGTGGCTTCACCCTTACCGTTTGACGCGATCGCCTCACTGCACCAACTACGCACGCTTCATCCTGGCTGCTACCTATTTCTAACCAACAACGAGCAGGGGCAGCAGTTTCTGGGTGCCAGCCCAGAACGGTTGGTCAGCGTGCGCAATGGTCAACTTGAAACGGGTGCATTAGCGGGTTCGGCACCACGCGGTAAGACACCTCATGACGATGCTGTCTTCGCCCAGCGCCTGCTAGCAAGCGTCAAGGAGCGGCACGAACATCGGGTTGTGAGCCAGTTTATTGGTCAACAGCTTGCCCAATTGGGCTTGAGTTCCCAGTTGTCGCCCGTGCGTCTGTTGCGCCTGTCCAACATTCAACATTTGCAAACCCCTATTCATGCTACGGTGCCTGCCGAACTTCCTCTGCTCGATATTGTGGCGGCACTTCATCCTACCCCTGCCGTTGCTGGAATGCCTCGTTCCCTTGCCTGCGACTACATTCGCCGCTATGAACCCTTTGAACGATCACTCTACGCCGCCCCGATCGGCTGGGTCGATCATCACGGCAACGGTGAGTTTGCAGTGGGCATTCGATCGGCGCTACTGCATGGCAATCAGGCTCGTCTATTCGCAGGGGCAGGCATTGTTGAGGGGTCAGACCCCGATCGTGAACTGGCAGAAGTGCAGCTTAAACTTCAGGCACTGTTGCAGGCATTGGTTTAGTGGTTAACTGAGCCATCGTTGAACCCCGATCGCCTCCATAATGAGTTCGACAGCCAGTGCAGCTAAAATCATGCCTGTAACACGCTCTAAGATTGCAGCACCGTTCTTACCGATGATCCGTAAAATTGGCTCAGCCAACAGCATCAATCCATAGGTGACGGACATAATGCAGACAACAGCACCAGCGGTTACCACCTGTGATGCAATTGAATAAACGTGGTTGTCTGTTAGCAGAACCACAGCCATGATTGCTTCTGCTCCTGCAATAGACGGCACCGCTAGCGGAAAAACCGAAATGTCGTGACCTTTTTCAGGCGTTGCTGGGCGCTCGTGCGAAAAATCAAAAACCATTTGCAAGGCAAACAAGAACAAGATCAAACCGCCTGCAACTTGCAAAGAAATCAACCGAATTTGCATTGCAGATAGAATGAGTTGTCCTACGACAATAGACCCCAAGAGAATGATTGTAGAGTAAACAACCGCCTTAAGCGCGACTTTACGACGCTGTGTTTGAGAGAGATGTGCCGATAGCGTAGCAAAAAGAACAACTGTTCCAATCGGTTCGATCGTCACCCACAAGGTCAGGAGATCGTTCAGTGCTTTATCAATCAGGCTTGGTAGCCTCTGGAAAGCCGCGCGTGAGGTAGAACTAAAGCTTAAACTGAAGAAGACGCGATCGCCCCTGCTGCCATGACTTCCTTCGCCGAACTGCCCAACCCAGCGATTAAGTTACCTGACCACACTCAACTGCCAGAGTCGGATGGAACCTTTGTGAAAAACACCTTGGAGCATCCGCAGAGCCTTTTGCTCACCGACTCGGTTACGCCTACGCTGGAGGCACTTCATCCCGACGGGCGTTACTGCATTGGACAGGATACAGGGATTTATTGGCGTATCGCAGAACCGCCTGAACCCCTGGTGCGTGGAGCCGAATCGCCCGATTGGTTTTATGTGCCAAACGTACCGTCGATGTTGGATGGCACGTTTCGGCGATCGTATGTCCTCTGGCAGGAGTTTATTGCACCCTTAATTGTGCTGGAGTTTGTGTCTGGAAACGGCTCTGAGGAGCGAGACAGAACACCCTGGACAGGCAAATTCTGGATCTACGAACAGGTAATTCGCCCTGCGTTCTACGGCATCTACGAAGTTACAAAAGCCAGCGTCGAAGTGTATCACCTGGTAGAAGGGCAATATCATTTGCTGCCTGCGAACGATCGCGGCCATTACCCCATCGCTCAAATGCGTGTAGAACTCGGCATCTGGCACGGACAATACCTGAACCTGGAACTGCCGTGGCTGCGCTGGTGGGACAATCAAGGAAATCTACTGCTGAATGGGCAGGAAAAAGCGGTGCTGGCAGATTTACGTACAGAACAAGCAGAGCGTCAGCTAGAGCAAGCAGAAACTCAATTAGAGCAAGCAGAAACTCAATTAGAGCAAGCAGAAACCCAGTTAGAGCAAGAACGCCAACGGGCAGAACGATTAGCCGCACTGCTGAGAGCGCAAGGGATCGAACCGGACGTATGATGCGTTAGGGGCTGTCATCAATGACGACTACACATGATGTGCAGTAAGGATTTCAGCCCCTAGCCTTGTGTGTTGAGACGGGCGCGATTATGCTGATACCGCAAGGTTCTGGAGCTGAATTGATGACGCGCCCTGGGCTGTTCGCCGATGCTCAAACGTTCTCATGACCCTTGATTTTACGAATACCAACCTGGTCTGGACTTCCATTTTGGCGGAGACGCTCTATCGGCTGGGGTTGACTACCGCGATCGTCTGTCCTGGCTCCCGTTCAGCGCCTCTCGCGATCGCGTTCGCCAAGCATCCCCACATCGAAGCAATCCCCGTACTGGATGAGCGATCGGCTTCCTTCTTTGCCCTGGGTCTTGCCCGTCAGAGCCACCGTCCTGTCGTACTGATCTGCACCTCTGGAACGGCAGGCGCAAACTTCTATCCTGCGGTCATTGAGGCGACAGAAAGCGGTGTGCCCCTGATCATTCTGACTGCCGATCGCCCCCCTGAACTACGGGATTGCAATGCAGGACAGGCGATCGACCAGCACAAACTCTACGGCACCTTTCCCAACTGGCAAACCGAACTGGCGATCCCATCTCTGGAGCAGCCCATGTTCACTTACCTCCGGCAAACCATCATTCACGCCTGGGAGAAAGCCCTTTATCCTGTTCCTGGAGTCGTCCATCTCAACCTTCCCTTCCGTGAACCGCTTGCGCCCATTCCGCAAGTTCACGCGCAATCGCTTGTAGAAACCTTTAACGCTGAAGCTTTTTTCGCCTCTATAGTTCCGTTTCAGAAGGCAGAAGGCAGGGGGCAGGGGACAGAGAATAGGGGACAGGGAGCAGACGTTAGCTTTTCCACACACCTTATACCCTATACCCCTCACCCTGTACCCTATTCCCCCAACGGCATTATCATCGCAGGCACAGCCCAACCCGAAGATCCAGAAGCTTACTGCCGTGCGATCGCCCATCTCTCTCAAGCCCTCGGTTATCCTGTGCTGGCAGAAGGGCTTTCACCTCTACGCAACTACGCTGACTTGAATCCCAACCTGGTTAGCACCTATGACCAAATCTTGCGAAATCCGGTACTGGCAGACAAGCTGGCACCTGAAACGGTCATTCGTGTTGGTGGTATGCCGACCAGCAAGCAGCTTCGTGTTTGGCTAGAAGCAACCCAACCGCGCCAGTGGATCATTGATCCCGATGGGCGAAATCTTGACCCATTACACGGCAACACGACGCATCTACGGCTGTCGATCGCCGCTTTCATCCAGACCCTTGCTCAAGAGGCAGCGATCGAAACTCCTTATCTCAGGTTGTGGCGGACGATCGAAACCCAGGTTAGACAGAACGTTGATCAAACCATGCGCGAGACCGAAACGCTGTTTGAAGGCAAAGCAGCCTGGTTGCTCTCTCAAGTGCTGTCTACAGGAACGTCACTGTTCATCAACAGCAGTATGCCCGTGCGCGATGTCGAATGGTTTTGGGCACCCGGAAATTCCAGAGTGCAACCCTTTTTTAATCGGGGCGCAAATGGGATCGATGGTACGCTGTCTACCACCCTGGGCATCGCGCATCGACAGCAAAGTAGTGTGATGCTCACAGGCGATCTGGCGCTACTGCACGATACGAATGGGTTTCTGCTGCGAAAGCATTTTGTGGGGCACCTGACGATCGTCCTGATCAACAACAACGGTGGTGGTATTTTCGAGATGCTACCGATCGCCCAAGACAACCCATCCTTCGAGTCGTTTTTTGCTACACCGCAGGCGATCGACTTTGCCAAACTCTGCGCTACATACGGAGTTGAGCACGAAGGTATCACAACCTGGCAACAACTAGAACAGCGGCTTAATCCATTGCCCACAACTAGCGTTCGGGTATTGGAGCTTAAGACCGATCGCAAAGCCGATGCCCAATGGCGACAGAAGTATCTGGGTACGTTTGCCGCTAATATCAGCATTTAGCCAGTAGCTTTCAGCCGTCAGCTATCAGTCAACAACTCAAAACTTCCCTCACCTCTCGCTCCTCACCCCTCACTCCTCTCCTCCCATGCAAATCGACTGGCAACCCGTCAAAACCTACGAAGACATCCTGTATCACAAAGCGGATGGGATAGCCAAAATCACCATCAACCGTCCTCACAAGCGCAATGCCTTTCGTCCCAAAACCGTGTTTGAACTCTACGATGCCTTTGCGAACGCTCGTGAAGATACGCGCATTGGAGTCGTGCTATTTACGGGCACGGGTCCTCATACCGATGGAAAGTACGCTTTCTGTGCAGGCGGCGATCAGAGCGTGCGGGGTCACGCAGGCTATGTGGGTGAGGATGGGGTGCCTCGCTTAAACGTGCTGGATTTACAGCGGTTGATGCGCTCCATGCCAAAGGTCATTATTGCGCTGGTGGCGGGCTATGCGATCGGCGGTGGGCATGTCCTCCATATCCTCTGCGATCTCACGATCGCGGCAGATAACGCCATTTTTGGGCAAACGGGTCCCAAAGTGGGTAGCTTTGATGGGGGGTTTGGTGCCAGCTATCTTTCGCGCATCGTAGGACAAAAGAAGGCGCGGGAAATCTGGTATCTCTGTCGCCAATATTCGGCAACGCAGGCGCTAGAGATGGGTTTAGTCAATTGTGTCGTGCCCGTGGAGCAGTTAGAAGCAGAGGGCATTCAGTGGGCGCAAGAGATTTTGCAGAAAAGCCCGATCGCCATTCGCTGTCTCAAAGCGGCTTTCAATGCGGATTGTGATGGGCAGGCAGGCATCCAGGAGCTAGCGGGAAATGCCACCCTGCTCTACTACATGAGTGAAGAAGGCGCAGAAGGTAAACAGGCGTTTCTAGAGAAGCGATCGCCCGATTTTCGTCAGTATCCGTGGTTGCCGTAATGCCAATCATCTAGGCTGACGTTTCAGCATCTCAAAGGGTGCAGGGTGTAGGGTGCGGGGTACGGGGCAAAGGGTAAAGGGTAAAGGGATAGAAAGCTGACCGCTGACCGCTGTAGCTTGCTTCCCGCAGGGTCGGCTGACTGCTCCATCAACTCAAAACTCAAAACTGACCCACTTAGGGCGTGTCATCAATTAGCTCCGAAACCTTGCAATATCAGCAGCGTCACGCCCGTCCCAACACACCAAGCTAGGGGCTGGAACCCTTGCTGCAAGCAATGTGTAGTATTAATTGATGACAGTCCCTAGCAACCCGCTATTCTGACTTGCCGCCTTTGACCTCACGAGCGTAGCTGCTGGTGGAGGCTAGACACTCTGCGACTAACCCAGCGCTATCGACTTCAGACTTTGACCATTGCCAGGTGCTTTTGCGGTCTGTAATTTCGGTAAACGTCCCATCGATTTGCAAGCGTTCTTTTGTGGCATCAATGTAAGCGCCGTTTTCTCGAAAGGAAAGGGTGCTGACGATGATTTGCTGTGTCCCAGGGGCTTTTGCAGGTGTATCGACCAATTTAATGCAGAAGCGCCCATTGCCACTGCTAATTTCGCGGTAAGATTTCTCAAACTGCAATGTAGTAGCGTAATACGTCCCTGGTCTGGGTAGCCGCTGGTAAAAATTATCCTTAAAGCTAAAGGTGGCAGGGGATGGAGCAGCTTTGGAAGGCGCTGGCGCTAAGGCTTCAGTCCATAGCTCTGGTGTGTTGAAATAGTGTTCCAGGGAGCGGTACGTCGCAATTCCGGCAAGTCCGATCGCCAACACAAATATGCTCGCGACACCTGCCTGGAAACTCTTTTTGAGGGGTTGGCTGGCTGCGATCGCGGGCGCGACTGGCTTGCTCGGTTGTGCTTCCACCCCTCTCGCTTTGGGCTGGGTGCTGCGACCACGAGAGGGGATGTAAGGTAGTAGCTGCATCGCGTCTGGCGCGATCGGTGCGTGGGCACTCAGCCGGGGCGTTTGAGGCGGTTTGTTGTAACGTCGGTTAACTTGAGGAAGGCGATCGGACGCGTATTGAAACAGTTGCACGATGGTTGAGTTCGTCTTGCTGCACTTTAGGCGCAACCCTTCAAGCAGCACATAGGTAAATGCGCCAAGTTGGAACGCCTCCAGTGATTGTGTTGTTTCGCCAAGTGCAGTCGAGAAAAGGCTGGTCACGCCGCTGGGATCGGTGCCAAAGCCCTGCCCAAACTTCTGCTCTTCGGTACGGCACGCATCTAAAAACAACACAATATTGTTAGTGCCGCTGTGGCTCAGGCAGTCTGCCAGGGCATCGACTGTAATAGCGGTTGTTTCTACCGCATCTAGCTCGGCATCGCTGGGTAAAAGGTAATCGGCGCTCGCATACTGCAACCCATAGCCGCTGAAGAAAAACCACAGCGTATCGCCTTGCTTCAGAAAGGGCGCAGCAAACCGCAGTTCAAGAAACCGTTTGAGGTTTGCTACCGTTGGCTGTGTGGAGATTGAAACGCCTTCAAGCACAATGGCGGGAGAGCGATCGGTTAAATAGTACACCTGATCAAAGCCAGCCTCGCGCACCAGAAAATTTCGCATTGTCTGGGCATCTCGTTCGGCGTAGGGAAGCGATTGTAAGCTCTGATACTGACTGATCCCAATCACGATCGCCCATTTCTTTGCCATCTCAGTTCAAATCCGTCGAGTGCTACACCAACAGGACATTCATTTCATGCCAAAACAAGCGCACTCATCTATGCTGCAAAGGCATCTGTGCGCGTAGCCACCCTTTCTGCTGTTTTCAAGGATTGTGGCTGCAATCCGGATACTTTGTGAGGCGCTTCGCTCACTTCAACCTGTGGTATCGACGAGCTTTAGGAGAGTTCTGGGTTTGCGATCGTTTCACAAACGGCAGCGATCGGACTCACAGGCTGCCGGATACTGCGATTGATAGGTGCGATCGCGCTTGCCAAAGAGCGTATAGCGGTTGTCGCGGATTTGAGCATAGGCACGATCGCCCGTCCATTTCACCCCTGGCAGCGCACGGTAAGCAGACACAAACACATCTCCCAATGGCAGCAAGCGCCCAATTTCTTCAGCCGCGTCACTGCCTTGCCAGCGCTGTTCTGGAGCGGTTGCCTTGATCAAAATCATGCCCTGTTCACAGTCTTGAGCGGTGATGCCGAATTGACTCAACGCCTGCACATCCTGCATGGGAATGTATTGAAAGCGATCGCCCCGATCGAGCCGTTCAAGCAATTGCACCAACGTAGAGCAGAGATTGCAGTTACCATCGTAGATTACGTAGTGAGTCATGGGGGTGAGGAGTGAGGGGTGAGGAGTGAGGAGTTGAACCAGTTGTTAGTTGTTAGTTGTTGGTTGTAAAGACTTGAAACCTTAAGACATATCAGAAATGGGCATACCAGAAAGGTTGTTCGTGCATAATCTCTTCTTGACTCCTTCTAAAAACTAAAAACTAACAACCAACAACTCCCTTCCCTGCTCCCCTTGACCTTTCTTAATCATAACGGTGTTTTCAGCTACAGTCCGGATGGCGACTGCGATCGAGAATGGGGGACTCATCATTCACACGTCGATATTTCGTCGGCATTCTCAAGCATGAAACCACGCATCATTGTTTGCGGCTTGGGTACAACTGGCTACAAAATTCTCTGTCTGCTCCGGCAACAGGGCGCGCATGTCGTGGGCATTCACAATCGTCCGCTGCCTGTTGAGAAAGAGGATGTCATTATTGGTGATCCACAGGTTGCGTCAACGTTGATTCAGGCAGGCATTCGAGACGCACAAACGCTGGTATTAACGGACAGTGATGATGGGTTGAATCTAGCTGTATTGATGCAAGCGCGGGTGCTTAATCCTCGGATTCGCATTATCAATCGGCTCTTTAATACCAGCCTGGGCGATCGCCTTGATACCACGCTGCCGGATCACATCAGCATGAGTGTGGCTTCGTTGGCTGCTCCAATCTTTGTCTTTGCGGCACTGGGCAATGCGGCGATCGGGCAGTTGCATTTATTCAAGCAAACCTGGCCCATCCATGAGGAGCATGTTGAAAATGACCACCCCTGGTTGGGACGTAAACTCAGCGATCTCTGGGAAGACCGCGATCGCATGTTGATTTACTACTTACCCGTCGATAGTAAGGTGGATCTGGTTTCAGCCATTACACGAGACTACCGCTTACAGGTGGGCGATCGGCTCATCATTGGGACAAAACCAAGTGTGCGTACCACGCGGCGTTCGCTGACGCAAAGAATCGCTAAGCTGGCACTGGGGTTTAAATATCTGCGAGAGCACAGTCGAGCCTTACTGGTTGGTGCCTTAGTGCTGCTGGTCATGATTTTGCTCAGCACCATGATCTATACCTCATCGGTGCTGCATACCAACTGGATTGATTCGCTGTACTTCTCGGTTGGCATTATTACAGGAGCGGGTGGCAACGATATCGGGTTAGAGCACGCACCAGATGACCTCAAGGTGTTTACGGTGCTCACGATGCTGGTGGGAGCCGCCATTGTTGGTATTTCCTACGCGCTCCTCAATGACTTTGTGCTGGGCACCCGGTTCGATCGCTTTTGGGATGCAGCCCGGATTCCCCACCGGGGTCATTTTATTGTGTGTGGCTTGGGTGGCGTGGGCGTGCAGATCGTCAGTCACCTGCATAGCTGTGGGCATGAAGTCGTCGTCATTGAACAAGACCCAAACTGTCGCTTCCTTAGTACAGTACGGGCGATGAAAATTCCCGTGATTCAAGGCGATGCCAGCTTACCAGCAACCCTCAAAGCCGCCAACTTTGAGCAGGCACAGGCGCTCCTGGCTGTCACCAGCAACGATACGATCAATCTGGAAATTGCGCTCAATGCCAAAAGCCTCAATCCAAAAGTTTCGGTGATCGTCCGCTATCAGGATCCGGAGTTTGCCTGGATGGCGCAGCTCGTATTTGAGTTTGATGCGGTGTTTAGTCCAGCAGAACTGGTCGCGCCTGCGTTTGCGGCAGCGGCGTTGGGTGGACGCATTTTAGGCAATGGCATGACGGCTGATAGTCTCTGGGTGGCACTGGCAACGCTCATCACGCCAGGGCACCCCTTTTGTGGCAAGCGGGTTCAAGAAGCTGCCGTCGCCGCCGATTTTGCGCCTTTGTATCTTGAAACGCGTAGTCAAACCATCCACGGTTGGGATTTGCTGGAAGTTTGCCTCAGTGCGGGTGATGTACTGTATCTCACCATGCCAGCCACCCGGTTAGAGCAGCTCTGGCGAATGCCCTCAACCATGACGCGATCGGCGTAGCGGGTGTTGATCCAGAGAGGATCGAAAATCCATACCCCTTAAAATTGCTCTACGCCTTCAAATTGCTTCGACCTCTCTGCGCTAGCACCTTCCCCACAGGTGCGCGGTGTGGGAAAGATTTTGCCGGGGTTGGCAAGTTCTTGAGGATTAAACGTTTGGCGTACCCACTGCATCGTTTCCAGGTCGGTTGCAGTAAACATCTCTGGCATGTAGCACCGCTTGTCTGCACCAATGCCGTGTTCACCCGAAATGCTGCCACCCACCTGGACGCACAGCTTGAGAATGGCACCACCCAACGCTTCTACTTGCTCCAGGGCACCGGGAACTGCATTGTCATACAGAATTAAGGGATGCAAGTTACCGTCCCCTGCGTGGAAAACATTGGCAACGTTATAGCCGTGTTTCTCACCCAATTCAGCGATTTCCTTCAGCACATATTCCAGCGTCGTACGGGGAATGACCCCATCCTGCACGTAGTAGTCAGGGCTAATTTTGCCCATTGCCGCAAACGCCGCTTTACGTCCTTTCCATAGCAACAACCGCTCGTCGGGATCGGTCGCAATCCGCACGCTGCGGGCACCATTTTGCAGGCACAGTGCTTCGATGCGCTGGCTGTTGGTTGCGGCTTCAACCTCCAATCCATCTACTTCGATCAGCAAAATCGCGGCGGCATCACGGGGATAGCAGTTGGTGCAAACCACATCCTCAACGGCATTGATGCTGAAGTTATCCATCATTTCCATACCGCCCGGAATGATGCCCGCGCTGATGATGTCTGAAACGGTTGCGCCTGCTGCCTCAACGCTGGTGAAATCTGCCAGCAACACGCGGACTGATTCGGGCGCTTTGAGAATTTTGAGGGTAATTTCGGTGGCGATGCCCAACGTGCCTTCTGATCCCACGAAAAGTCCGGTGAGGTCATATCCTGGCATTTCGGGTATTGTGCCGCCCACATCGACGATCGCCCCATCCGGCAACACCAGCTTTAAGCCCAACACATGATTGGTCGTTACCCCATACTTCAGGCAATGCACGCCACCTGAATTTTCTGCTACGTTGCCGCCGACGGAACAAATGATCTGACTCGATGGATCAGGCGCATAGTAGAATCCAGCTCCACTAACGGCTTGCGTCACCCAGTTGTTAATCACTCCCGGCTGTACCACTACCCGCTGATTTTCTAAGTCAATGTCGAGAATGCGTTTCATCAAAGCGGTGACAATCAAAACGCAATCGTCGGTTGGCAAAGCACCACCCGATAAACCTGTTCCAGATCCGCGTGCGACGAAGGGCACATCGTAATCCACACAGACCTTGACGATCGCTGCCACATCTTCTGTAGTGCGAGGCAACACGACAACAGAAGGCCGATTCCGGTAGCTGGTCAACCCATCGCATTCATACACCAGCAGTTCTTCACGTTTCTGCACCACTCCTTTTTTGCCCAGAATGGCTTCAAACTCGCGGATGATCGGTTGCCAATTGCGTTTCGTTGCTGGTGATTCTTGAGTGAGCATGGGGAGTGGGGAGTGGGGAGTGGGGGGAGCAAGGGAGGCAGGGGAGAGTTTTGAGTTCTAGTTTTGAGTTCTGAGTTCTGAGTTTTAGCCTTTAGCTTTTACTCGACTTTAGCCCTTTGCAGCTCTGACATCCATCAAAGGGTAAAGGAAATGGTGTAGAGCTTGCCAAGCACGGTCGGCTCTACGCCATTGTTTTCAATTTAATGAGATGCCCAGTTTACCAAAGGCAGTGTCAGCAGTGTTCTCTGCGTTTCGAGTCTTCTTTGTGCCAAAGCGCAGTTGGCAGAAAGCCAAGTGGGACTGGGAGGCGCACTGTTGTGTGCAGGCAAGCGGACGATGAGTCGAGTGTTGTGTGTACTGGGACGAGAGCCGGACAAGCACGACGGCCACTACTATCGCGTGTGGAGTCGAGTCGGTTGGAGCGCTTGAGCCGGGGCACAGATCTTGTTGGGGGTAAGCGTCAGTTGGCTGGTGGGCGATGGCCGGAGTGTGCTTGGCCTTGATGCAACGCTAGAGCGACGGTGGGGCAAACGCCTTTGGGGGTTGGGTCTGTATCGCGATGCCGTCCAGTCCAGCCACAAGCACAGCGTCACCCGTCGTGGGGTGCGCTGGCAAGTCAGGCCGGTCTTCGTGCCCCTGCCGTGGCGTTCAAGCGTCTGGGGCTTGCCGTTTTGGAGTCTGATGGTACCGTCAGCAGCGAGGGTGCAAGGGAGCAAGCGGGCTGACAAAAGCAGTTTGGCTGGGGCTGGGCAAAGGGTCACCCAGACCAGTCGCTGGCTCAAACGCCATGGGCTTTGTGTGGCCGATGGTGGCGATGGCAAGGTCAAGTTTGGCTGGGCTTGCCGTCGGCATGGGGTAGAAGCTTTGACTGAGCGCACTTCATTCGCCAGGATAGGAATGAGTGAGCTAAACTTGGAGAAAGCCCGCAAAATCTGTGTTTACACTGACGTGAGCGATCGCGCATAGAGTCTACACAGACAGCTTTATGGGTACGGTTTGATTGGTACGGTCAATCGGCAAGGTAACAGGTAGAAGGCGCTACGTTATGAAAGGTCCCTGGACACATGCACTGGTAAAACGACTGCCCCAGCGAGGCTCAACCGCAATGGGTGTCGCCACCGCGTTTTGGGTGGTTGCTCAAGGGCTGACCCTAAGTCTGCCAGCCAGCGCTCAAGCTGCTCGCGATCCTCTAAGCTACAGTGCATTACTGACAGAAATCGACGCAGGCAAAGTCAACCGCATTGAAATTGACCCTACCCAGCGAGTTGCCCGTGTGACGCTGGAGGGACAGAAGAAAGGAGACCCTCCCAGCGAAGTGGCGTTGTTTGATAACTACGGCGAAATCACCAAAAAAGCGTTGGCGAATAAGGTCGATATCACCGTACAGCCGACACAAGACAACAGCGCTGTCATGGGCATTCTGGCAAATCTGCTGCTCTTTTTCTTGCTGATTGGTGGCTTGCTGATGATCTTGCGTCGCTCCAGCAATGCTCCAGGTGGACCTGGACAGGCGATGAGCTTCGGCAAATCACGCGCCCGCTTTCAAATGGAAGCCAAAACCGGGGTGATGTTTGATGATGTCGCTGGTATCGAAGAAGCTAAAGAAGAACTCCAAGAAGTCGTCACCTTCCTCAAAAAGCCTGAACGCTTTACGGCTGTCGGGGCACGGATTCCCAAAGGTGTGTTGCTGATTGGTCCTCCTGGAACAGGTAAAACCTTGCTGGCAAAGGCGATCGCGGGTGAAGCAGGTGTCCCCTTCTTCAGCATCTCTGGCTCCGAGTTTGTGGAGATGTTCGTCGGCGTGGGTGCCTCACGCGTGCGGGATTTGTTCAAGAAAGCGAAAGAGAATGCGCCCTGCATCATCTTTATCGATGAGATTGATGCGGTGGGACGGCAGCGGGGTGCGGGCATTGGGGGTGGCAACGATGAGCGGGAGCAAACGCTGAACCAGTTGCTCACTGAGATGGATGGGTTTGAGGGCAACACAGGCATCATCATCATCGCGGCGACGAACCGTCCCGATGTGCTGGACTCTGCCTTGCTCCGCCCCGGTCGCTTCGATCGCCAGGTGATGGTAGATCTGCCCAGCTACAAAGGTCGCCTGGGGATTTTGGAAGTTCATGCTCGAAACAAAAAGCTGGACACCGATATTTCCCTGGAAGTGGTTGCTCGTCGCACACCTGGGTTTTCCGGTGCAGAGCTAGCAAACTTACTCAACGAGGCAGCAATTCTCACCGCGCGTCGTCGGAAAGATGCCGTCACGATGCTGGAAATTGATGATGCGATCGATCGCGTCACGATCGGTCTCACCCTTACACCTCTGCTGGATAGCAAGAAAAAGCGGCTCATTGCTTACCACGAGATTGGTCATGCGCTGTTGATGACTCTGCTGAAAAACTCCGACCCGCTGAATAAAGTGACCATCATTCCGCGATCGGGGGGCATTGGTGGCTTTGCTCAGCAAGTATTTAACGAAGAGATGATCGACAGTGGACTTCGCACGCGTGCCTGGATGCTTGATCAGATTACGATCTATCTGGGTGGGCGAGCGGCTGAGATCGAGATCTTCGGTGATGCAGAAGTGACCGCAGGTGCCAGTAGCGACATCAAAGCGGTTGCTGATCTGGCTCGCGAAATGGTGACCCGCTACGGCATGTCTGATTTAGGTCTCGTCGCGCTGGAAAGTGCAGGCAGCGAAGTGTTTTTGGGTCGTGGCTTGTCACCCCGCACCGAATACTCCGAAGAAGTCTCCACCCAGATTGACCAACAAGTGCGAGGGATTGCCCTTAAATGTTACGAAGAAGCCCGCACGATCATTCGTGAAAACCGTGTTCTCGTTGACCGTCTGGTAGAGATGCTGCTAGAAGAGGAAACGATCGAAGGCGAAGATTTTCGTCGGATCGTCACAGAGGTAACAGGGCAGCCAGTTGCAGCCGTAGCCCAAGTCTCATAAGCTCAAGTTTTATAGCGTTGTACGGACTGAATCGCCAGCTCGATCACAAATGAAAAAGCCTCAGAGCCTTGTTGCTTCTGGGGCTTTGCTGATGACGTTTAAAGCAGTCAGCCCTGAGACTCGATGTTAGGCTGATGGATGTAGAGAACACGATTCATGTTTGATGTCTTTTCCTTTGCGGCACAGCATTCACCGACAAGAGGTAGACCGATGGAAAATCGATTGACACCCCAGCAGTTAACAAAATTGGTAGGCGAAGTAGAGCGGCTCTCCCAACGACAGCAGGATGAACTCGATCGCGGACAGGTTGAAGACATCTTGCGAGAACTTAATCTATCGCCCGCCTTGCTCGACGAAGCGATGATCCAGCTACAGCGGAAGGATGCTCTGGTTGTTCAACAGCGGCGGCAACGTTGGCTCCTGGGTGGCGCGATCGCCAGCCTGGTGGTTGTCATTGCCGGGATAGCGGTTTTCATGCAGCAGCAAAAGCAATCGCTGGCGAATGTTTCGGTACAACAAGGCTGCGTGGCACGGGTTCAAGGCAGTTGCAGCGAAGCGCCCATTTCGCGTCAAACTAGCCCAGAGTTGTTCTACAACGTCACCCTGAAGGATGCACCTGTTGGCAAAAAGCTTGCCCTCACCTGTGACTGGGTGGCTCCGGGTGGGCAGGTGGTGAAGCAAAATCGCTACGAGACGCGTCAGATTAATACGCCTGTCTGGAACACTCACTGCAAGTATCCACTTGACGCAAATGCACCGCAAGGAGACTGGGAAGTGCGATTGCTGTTGGGCGATCGTCAACTGAGCAACACCAAATTTGATGTGCAGTAGGGGAAAGTTGAGTGGTCTATGGGTCAGACTATCCCATTACACGCGCTCAAGCTGCATCAAGTCGTAGGCTACTGGGGATATGGCAAGCAAGCTAATTTGGAAGAACAGCTCACGGGTATCCTGAGTAACGGTAGTGAACCAACCGCCCGACGATGCAGTCGATCGCCAGCAACAGCGCTTTTACCAGAAATGACTACCCGTTGCCTCTGGGGTGTTTCATACGTAGGCTTATCCCAGCCAGACTGTGACTGTTTTCCACCCAGTTTGCTTGCAGCCCTGTCTGCATCAGGGGTAGCTTGCCACGGGGAAAGTGCGTTTGCGGATGCCTGGGTTGTGCATGATCTTGATCGCCTGCGTCTGGGACGAGAACCCTTTGGTCATGTGCCGCTGTACTGGACTCAGATTGGACAAGTCATCTGGTTTGCGTCGCGCCTGAGTCTACTGCTGCCTCTGGTCGAAGCGCCTCAGATCAGCGTACCTGCGGTCTATGGCTATAGCTGCTTCTCGTATGTACCCACTCCGCTAACCCCAATTGATCAGATTGGGTCGATCGCCGCGGGCACAGAACAAATTTGGCTTGCCGATAATATATCCGAAACGATCACAGCCTCCAGCACCACTCGATCGTTTGAATGGCAGGAAGCACCCCATCAGATTCACGATGAGGAAATGGCGATTGTGCAACTGCGATCGTTACTCAAAGACGCTGTAGCCCGTCAAACGGCTGATTTGGGCGATGAGCCAGTTGGCGTTTTGCTGTCGGGAGGCTTAGATTCGTCGATCGTCGCGGCACTCCTGGTCGAAGCGGGTGTTAAAGTCCATGCCTACACGCTGGATTTCGGCACAGAAGGCGTTTCAGAATTTCCCTACGCCGAACAGGTTGCCGAGTGGCTCAACATACCGCTAGTGAAAGTAGATGCCGGTGCCAAACAGGTACGTCACGCTCTTCGCCCCACCGTTCAGGCATTAGATTTGCCCTTTGGCGATGGTGTAACCGTGCCGCTCTTTCTACTCATGCAGGCAGCAAGCCAGGACGTACAGGTAATTTTCAACGGAGAAGGTGGTGATCAACTGTTTGCAGGCTGGACGAATAAACCCCTGATCGCCGCTGATCTGTATCAAACGGTGCACGCAACGGAACCGTTTGAACAACAGTATCTCCGCACGTTTCATCGCCTTTGGGGCTATGAACAAGCTCTTTTTCAGTCAAAGGTTTTCACTCAACTTACAGACATCACACCGCAAACCTGGCTTCAGGATGCCCTCGATCCAACGTTTTCAACGGCACTGCTCCATCGGTTGCGGCGTGCCACGTTGATGCTCAAAGGCGCACAAAATATCCATCCTCGCGCCACCAGTTTGGGCATGGCTCATGGCTTGAAGGTACGATCGCCCTTCTGCGATCTAGCCCTTGCTGAATGGTCGTTTCAGCTTTCAGGAACGTTACATCTACAGGCCGCTTGCGAAAAATATATTCTGAAGCGTGCGGTTGCAGCCTGGTTGCCCCCCGACATTGTTTGGCGAGAAAAGCGTGGTATGGGCGTACCCTTAACCTCCTGGTGTTTGAATGGGCGATGGCGAGACCTGGGCACATGGTTGAATCCTGCCACCCTACACGCTCAAGGCATCTGGCAACCCCATGTTGCAACGCACATCGCGGCTGGCAAGTTTGGGACACTCCAGGGTCGTCGCATTGGTGAAAGCCTCTGGCTCTTGCTGATGTGGCAACTGTGGCAGCACACGGTTTTGGGCACGTCGCCTGCGTTCTCACTCAACCATCCCTTTTGGCTCCCCTCCTGGTTAGGACGCGTCTACCTTCAACAGCAACGGGAGACAACGCAATGGTAGCAACCCCACACCCTACACCCCACACCCTACACCCTCTAACCCTTCGTCTTGCAACGCAACTCCTCGACACTTACGGTTCCCCGCTCTACGTCTACGATGGCGATCGCCTGCGTCAAACCATCCAGCACATTACGGATGCGATCGCCTATCCCCACACGCGCTTCCACTTTGCCAGCGTCACCAACGGCAACATCGCCCTCCTCCAAATGTTCCGCAATGCTGGGTGGGGGCTTCATGCCAATACCCCTGGTGACATCTACCTGGGACTCCACGCGGGCTTTCACCCAGCGCAAATCATCTACAGCGGCAGCAACCTGAATCGTGCCGAAATGGAGCAGCTTTTCCGCTGGGGTGTGACGACGCTGAATCTAGATAGCCTTGCACAGTTGGAGTTGTGTTGTGAGGTTTGGCGATCGCTGTTAAAAGAAGGCAGAGGGCAGAGGGCAGGAGGCAGAAGGCAGGAGTTGCAAAGAGTCGATAAGGAAATAGGAGAACAGGGAGGCGCGGCATTCCCAGTAACAACAAATCCTCTTCCCCTCTCCCCTCTCTCCTCTCCCCTCTCCTCCCCTCGCCTTGGACTTCGCCTCAACCTCCCAGCGCTTACGGGCGAAAGTCGCATTGGCGTACATCCAGATGACTTCCCGGCAGCGGTTAATCTGGCAAACCAGGCTGGGCTAACCATCAGCGGACTGCATTTTTATCGGGGCACCGGGACGAATGCGACGACTGCATTTACAGAGGCGATCGACACCGTGCTTGCGACTGCCAGCCAACTACCCGATTGGGCTTATCTCGATTTTGGCGGTGGGTTTGGCTATCCCTATCATCATGATGGTGTCGCGTTTGATTGGCAGCAGTTTGGGGATGCGTTAAGCGATCGCCTCTCTCAAGTCGATCAACCCATTCAGCTTGTTGTGGAACCAGGACGGGCGGCGATCGCGGGCTGTGCCATTCTTCTCACTCAAGTGGTCTCGGTCAAATGGCAAGCCGACAAACAAATCGTGGGAGTGGATACCACCATTGCCAATCTTTCGGTGCCATCTGTACACGGTGGCTATCGTAAAATTGTCGCTTTGAACGGC
Organism: Lyngbya sp. HA4199-MV5; assembly: GCA_019359375.1. GTDB lineage: Bacteria > Cyanobacteriota > Cyanobacteriia > Leptolyngbyales > Leptolyngbyaceae > Stenomitos. Next base: position 13,825 of record JAHHHL010000018.1, on the reverse strand, counting down.
GAACAAGCAGCCAAAGAAGCAGCCAAAGAACCGTGTTTGCACCTGACAGATGTGTGTGGCAACACGACCTATTCTCGTGATTATTTGGGCAAACGTTGTCAATTACCAGCTCTTAAAAGTGGTGATCTTCTCGCCATCCTGGATGTGGGAGCTTACGGCTACGCGATGTCGTCTCATTTTTTGCATCGTCCCCGTCCTGCTGAAGTGCTGCTAGAAAACAATAGCCATCGTCTCATTCGGCAGCGAGAAACGTATAGCACGCTGATAGAAAAGCAGGTGTTTTAATATCATTCACTGGAGGTTATATGAAATGTATTCGTTGTGACACTGACAATACACTTAAAGACCGCACGGACAATCAAGGACGTTGCAAGAATTGTCAGCATCCCTTTGTCTTTGAGCCAACAACAATGCAGAAAGTCAAAGTAACAGATCCCATGTTTGCAAAGGCGATCGCGGATCTTTCTGCTAACAATACGCTCTTTTTTACACCCAGACAATTACTTTATTTTCTCGATAAACGCCTTAAAAATAAAGGATCGATACCAACATTAGGATGTTTTTTCCTATATCTCATCGTAGCAGCGATCGCAACAGTGACGGCTGGGGGGCTTCTTCTTGAAGCAACAAAGAGTACTTTGGCGTTGTTTGCACCCGCGATCGTGATTAGCCTACTCGCAGGCTTCACCCTCTTGAGTATGAGCAGTTCTGCACAATCAACTCCTAAAGTACGCCAAAGTAGCGCCAAATCGCTCCAAGCCATTGGCGGACTCATTCTCATTGCAGGCATCATCGCTAGCATCGCTGGAAACTCGTTTCTACTCTTTGCCATTAGCGTTTTTCTAGGCGTTGGATCAATCTATCTAGGCACTCAACAACGCCGCAATTCTATGTTCAAACATCAAGCCTTCACTATTGAACCGACGCAATTTCAAGGTTGGCTTGGCCGATGGCAGCAATTCAACGGTGCACCATTCCAGTTACTATCCCCTTCACGCGAAGAAACCACACCTGCAACTGTTAATCCTGATGTAACCGCCTATAGTTTTGATCGCCTGGTTGTCTGTGACACGTCCACGATCGCACAGCTTCTCATTGCTAACAATTTTCACTTTGAAAACAACTGTGCCATTTTGAGTATTACAGGCTATCCCAGCAGTATTTTTGACACCACAATGACCATGCTACGCCGTAATCCAGAACTGAAAGTCTATGCGTTTCATGACTGTACTCCTAGAGGTATTGGCTTAATACATCAGTTACGCACCAGCACTAAATGGTTTCAAAATAGTACCGTCGAAATTTTTGATGTTGGCTTACTGCCACGCCAAATTTTTCTTAGTAAGTCCATGTTTGTGCAAAATGCACCCGATGCTGTTCAAGCCGCTCAGCAAATGCCAACAGAGGTGCGAGCGAGTTTATCAAACGAAGAACTTGCCTGGTTAGAAGCAGGCAATTGTGTTGAGCTAGAGTCGTTTACCCCTCAGCAACTCATCCATATTCTCAATCATGGTATTGCGGGAAGTCGAGAATTGGGCAGCAACGATGGCGGACTAATCTTCATCGATAGCTATCCTGGCAGTTCCTACTATGTGGTTGAAAGCTTTGGCTAAGGATCACAGATTGATTAAGGTGCAATTCTCTGCGTAGGGGCGTGGCAGGCGGTAGAAAGTCCTTGCCTTCCCCAGAAACATCTGCCGCCTGCCGCGCCCGTACAACTCAAAGGCTGAGGTTGTTGAAGTTATTTAATTCACGATCTTAAGCACTATTTGATTGAGGCGTTCTTATCACTATCAAAGGCTTTTACATCGCGATGACGGATGCTTACAGGGTTGTGTCTAGCGGAATGCACACGCTAAACGTAGTCCAACCCTCGGCACTGGATGCCTCGACGGTGCCTTGAAGCTGCGCCACTAGCTTTTTAACCAGTGCCAGCCCCAAGCCTGTGCCCCCATGCTGCCAGGGATTACTGCTGGGAATTCGGTAAAACTTATCAAACACACGTTTGAGCTGATCTGCCGAAATTTCAACCCCGGAGTTGCTGATGCTGATCTGAATGTGCGATCGCGGGGTAGTCGATGTTGGCTCGATCGCCTGGGCTGCCATGACGATGGTTTCGGACTCAGGCGTGTACTTGCAGGCATTGTGCAGCAGTTCATTCAGAATGCGTTCGAGGTAGGAGTAGTCAGTTGTCAGGGCTGGAAGAGGCTCTGCAATGCGGGTTTCAAAGTGCTGCCGTTGACTGCGAATACGATCGATAAAGGGTGTCACCAGTTGGGGTAGCCAGACCTGAAGATCGATCGTCGTGCAATGCAGTGGTTCTGTTTGCTGTTCCAGGCGGGATAGATCGAGTAGATCGTTAATGAGCATCGTTTCACGCTGACATTCATCGCGCAAAACCTGAAAATAGCGGATTGTTCGTTGAAACGAAGCCGGCTGTAAAACGAGTGAAGAAGGATCAGCCGCATCTCTGCTGCGCCCATCCTCTGTTTGGAACAGCACCACTTCGAGCATTTGAATTGCCATCCGGATGCTGGACATGGGGGTACGCAACTCATGCGAAACCGTGCTGACAAAATCGTCCTTGAGTTGGTTAAGCTGTTCGAGTTCATCCACTTGAGCCTGCACCGCTTGATAAAGACGTGATTGGCGGAGGGCGATCGCGCATTGGTTTGCAACTTGTTGCACTAACCGTACTTCTTGATCCGAAAAAACGTTGCTAGCGTGCTTGACCAGCCGCAAATCGCCCAATACTCCCTGATCATCCACAATCGGACAGGCTAGACGCACGACTCGCGTTTCTGGTGGGCGACCATCCAGGCTACAGTACTGAAAATGCAGCCCGTCCAGGAGTTGCTGGTAAACCTCTGGAAACACCGCCATGGGGATCAAATTTCCTTGTACCAGCGCTACTGCCGTCTTGTATTCATAGCGCACGTTAACTGCCTGCTGGCGAAGATCGTACACAGCGACGCTGCATGTGTTCACGCCAAGCGTAATGGCAAGTTCCTCCACCACAGCGCGCAAAATCTGATCTTCATCCAGGCTATCGCGTACTCGATCGGCAATCCGCTTTAGTGTTGCTTCAAAGCTGAAGGCTTGTTGCAGCAGAACTGTGCGTTCCTGTACCTGTTCTTCCAGGCGCAGGTTGAGTGCTTGCACTTGCTGGTAAAGCTGAGACTGCTGAATGGCGATCGCCAACTGATCGCCCACGGCACGCGTCAACTCAATTTGCCAGTCTTGCCAGACAAACGGTTCTGGACCTCGGATGAGCGTGATGTTGCCCCATACCAGACCACCCACTTGCAGCGGCACCGCCAACCACGCGCCCGGAAACGTTTGCGCCAGGATTTGGGTCATTTCATCAGGTACGGTGCTCACATCGTCTAACTGTACAATTTCAAGCTGCTTGAGCCGCGCTGTGATTGGGTTTCCTTCATCAGGAATTTCTAAGCCCACGACATCCAACCCCACCGGAGCCACATTTGGGCTTTGGCGATAGCTTGCCTTATGTACCCAAATCTGTTGTTCTGGCACATATTGCAGAATATTCGCCTGCTGTACCTGTAGCAAGCGACCCATTTCTAACACGGCTGTATGGAAGATGGTGGTGAGATCTAGCGAATTGCGAATGGACTGAATGACTCGATTGAGCGCTTGCTCTCGTTGCGCCTGCTGCTGGGTTTGCTGGTAAAGCTGGCTTTGGTGAATGGCGATCGCCACTTGCGCCGAGAGGTTTTTCAGCAAATCAATTTCTGAGTGGCTCCATTGCCGCACCGCCGCGCAGTGCTGCACTGCCATGAGTCCCCACAAAGACTCGCTTGGCGCTGTCTCTGCTAGTTGTGTCTCTGCTGGTTGTGTCTCTGCTGCTTGAGTTTGAGGCAGCAAAACGGGAATCACCAAATTTGCCTTGACCTGATACTGCCTGAGCAGATTGACATAGCACTCAGCCAGTCCCGCACTCTCGATATCCGCTGTGCTACTTACTTTGCCTTGCAGGTAAGGTAGAAGGCAATCTGCCATCACAAGGCAGGGATCAAAAATCCGTTGACCCAGCATGTGTGTCCAGCCGTCACCCACCGACTCGACAATGACAAAGCCCTTCCAATCGGGGTCAAAGCGGTAGATGATCACACGATCGGTTTGCAGCAGTTGGCGTACTTCCGTCACCGTCGTGTTGAGAATGTCATCCAGGTTCAGCGATCGGCGCACCCGTTGCGCGATCGCTACCAGCAAAGCCTCCCGTTCTGCCTGCTGGCGTAAAATGATCTCTGCCTGCTTGTATGCCGTAATATCTCGACTGACGCAGAGCAAAAATTCGACGCTGCCATCTTGGGCAAATTCGGGTACAACACGCGCCTGATAGGTCTTTACCCCTTCAGGCGTGGGAAATTGGAATTCCGTAATGTGTTCCTGGGCAGTGCTGAGAACCGCTTGCAGCGTTTGCTCCCAGATTTCCACCAGAGCAGGAGGCATATTTAATTCGGCATTCGTGCGCCCAATAAAATCCTGCGGAGGCATTCCAGTCGCCGTTTCAACCGCCGGATTAACGTAAACGTGACGAAATTCTCGATCGAACCGCGCCACGATATCAGGAGAGTTTTCTGCCAGTGCTCGAAATTCTTCCTGACGGCGGTGTAACAGGGCCTCTGCTTGCCGACGTTCGGTGACATCCTGAAACACCAGAACGCTCCCTGTAATTTCGCCCTTCTCGTTGCGGATGGGTGCGGCAGTATCTCCGATCGCCCGCTCCAACCCACTTTTGGTTTGTAGCAAGCAATGATCCGACACGCTCACACTTTCGCCCTGCCGCATTGCCCTCAAGAGCGGGTTTTCGATCGCTTCTCGCGTTTCGGCATGAATCAGGCGCAAAATGACCTCCGCAGAAGCCCCCAATGCTTCCGATTGTTGCCAACCCGTCAGATTTTCAGCGACCGCATTCATAAAGGTAATGCAGCCATTTTGGTCGGTGGCGATCGTGCCATCGCCGATGCTGGCTAACGTGGTTGCGAGCCACTGTTCGGCTTGTTCAAGCTGCTGCTCCAACTGGTAGCGGCGCAGGGCGATCCGAATCGTCGTGTAAAGCCCAACCCGATTGAAGGGCTTCACCAAATAACCAAAGGGTTCAGTCGCAACAGCGCGCTGAAAGGTTTGGTCTTCGGCGCTTGCAGTGATGTAGACGATCGGCACGCCCAACTGCTCACGGATTTGCGTTGCTGCTCCAATGCCATCCAGTCCGCCCTCAAGCGAAATATCCATTAAGACAAGGTCAGGACGTAGATCAACAGCGACACGTATTGCCTCCGCACCCGATGTCACACTGGCGACCACGGTATATTCAGAATGCTCTAAAAACTCCTGAATCACTAAGGCAGAAACGATTTCGTCTTCAACGATTAAAATTTTTGCCATACGTGAAACGGCTGTTCCTGACAGACAGGGCAAAGCGAGATGATACCATTCTCATCCTGTGCGAGGCGAAATTGAATCAGAAGAAATGAGGATCTTTTCGTCTCCGTCGATCGAGGCTAAGTACTGCTGCTGTTTTCACGACTCCGTAACAACATTGGTTCGACGCTTACTTCAGATTATCCAAAGGCAATGATCCAAATTCTACAGCCGCCCGCAGCGCCAAGAAGCAAATCGCTACTGTGGAAGCGAAGCCAAAGAGCCAGGGTTGAACGAATCTACCGCTTAAAGGCATACAAACTCAAAACGCAATGGAACAGGCGTACAAAAAGATTCTGGCAGCACAAGATGATAATCAGGATGGTAGCAGATACCACACACCATCAAACTGATGCCTGCACACAGCTTAACTGAAGATCACCAAGCAGCAACATTAGTGGAGAAAGTCCCTTCCTGTCTTACCTCGCCACAACTCAATGCAGCCCAAGCATTGTCTAACGGTCAGAGGTCTAGGGCGAGAAATGGAGACCGGATGCATTCGACCTACAGGTTAGGCGATTTCCAGAAAAGTTTATACCTGCATTTCATAGGGGCAAAGCATGCGGGTAATACCTTTCGCCTCTTACTCAAAGGTTATTTGCCGTTGCCTGCTTCCCGCAGGGTATGCTTCGCTCGTACAGGGGGTATCTTCTTTCTCAGAAATCTCCTTAGATTTCTCGTCTTTCTGTCTAGATACTGGAGGACACTTTAGCTGTAGTGCAAGCGTCTCGCTGGCAACGTGGCTAAGATGCCCACAGGACGCTGAGTCGCTTTTTTTGCGGAAACCCCGTAAAGGCGCACTTTACGACAGAACGATCGGGCACCTTGCAGATCGTAGATAGATCACATGAAATGCTGCTTTGGTGTAATCAAATGTGCATTTCTTAGGAGTGGAAACTAAATAAAATTGAGCGTTGGTAGGGGCAAATTGATCAGAGTTTTCTCCTGGATTGAGGGCTTGCGGTCAAACCCGCCCATGCAGTTTTCGGAAATGATTGAATCCACGATCCTTAGCTGGCTAGCTTCAAGTCTCCTCGCTTCACCAGGCTGGATTTGACATGCCGAGAAATTTCAACCAGGCTTCCATGCACTTGCAGGTACTGATCGAATTCGTCAGTACTGGCAAAGATTTTGAACAGTTGATCTAGCCCGGTCAGTTCAAACAAAATTCTCACTTGTTCATTCATAGAACATAGAGCAATCTGCCGCTTCGAGGCTCGCACCGACTTTAGCGCCTTCACTACAGCAATAAAGCTAGAGCTACTCATGGCTGTAATATTGCCAAAATCAACTAGAACAATTGCCGCATCAGCCTCAAGCAACCGCTTAACTTCTGCATGAAAGAGATTGATGGCAGCCGTACTCAAAAAATTAGACGGCTGAATAACCTGAATTGAACTCATAAACAACAGCCCTTATAAAAGTTTGAACGTTTCAGGCTCATTACATGCTGATGCTATAGCCCATGACGAACGAGGTGCAGTAAAGTTCCCTGGCTAGCATGAGCTTAGAGACCAAAAGCAGTTGTTCCTTCTGGTAAAACCAACCCGTTAATCTGTAGTGTAAAATGCTTCCAGAACTAAAGAATCCACCCCAGGAAAGAATTAAAGCCTGTTAATGAGAGACGCTTGGCGTTTTCATGCCCATGAAAGAGTCATTCCTAGAAGGTTTAAGTCACGACAGTTGGGAAGTTAGCAATGATTAAATATGCCAACTTCAGCTCAGAACAAACCTTACATTAGAGCTGAACATGAGCAGGGTTATTAATGTGTATTGGGCGCTATCAAGCTATTTCGATTAAGCCTTCAGTTTAACCAAAGTTTACCCGAACATTGCCATTAAAAATGTATTGCAGATAGCACTGCGATCGCGCACCTCTTCATGGCATCCACTCATGCTCATCGCACTTAATAACCAACGCTTGCTCACTAACCGACCTTACTCCAAGTCGTCAGTCAAGGTTTCAACTAACAAATCCATTTGTTGCTGACGCTGAGACAAAAACAATTCGCATTCGCGCAGGTAGCTAACAGCAGTCGTAAACTGATCAAACACGTCGGCTAGTTCCAGTTCTCCTGATTCAATCCGCGTCATGATGGTCTCTACCTGCCGCACTGTTTCTTCGTAGCTCCATCCCGGCGACGGCAGCCCTACAGGCACATGGCGATCGTCACTGGTTTGATTGCTTGCGTAACTTTGAGTCGAGTCTTGATGAATGCTCACGGCAAATGAATGACAACGTCTATACCGCTAGTATGCCTATGCTTATCACAATTGCTCGGCTATCACAATTGCTCAGCGTTGGGAAATGACGGTAAGACGGCTGTAACGTTGACGGCTAGTCGCCCCTGACCAAGTTGAAGGTGGAGTGTTTTACCTGGAGTCACTGTTTCAGCCGAACGAACCACTCGCCCGTCTCCATCACGCGCAATTGCATACCCCCGTTTTAGCACGGCTGACGGATCAAGTGTTGCCAGCTTTTGCTGAAGCGCCTGACAGTGATAGGTTGCCTGCTGAATTTGCAGCGCACTGCCTTGCATCAGCCGTTGACGCATCCAGTGCAGTTTTTGGCGCTCTTGCTGAAGTTTACGATCGAGGCGTAATTTTTGCAGGCGATCGCCCAAACGTCGTTGTTGCTCATAGGCAGCTTTCAGGTGGTCATGAATTGCGGCTTTAAGGGTTAACACTCGCTCTTGATGCGCCGCGTGCAGAACGGCTAACTGGGGCACCGCTTGTTCCGCTGCGGCGGTAGGGGTATGCGCACAGGCATCCGCCACCAGGTCGGCTAAGGTTTCATCTCGCTGGTGCCCGATCCCTGCAATAACTGGAATGGTGCAGTCTGCGATCGCACGCACGACCCGTTCGTCATTAAAGCACGCCATATCTTCGATCGCACCGCCACCCCGTGATAAGATTAGTACATCCGCTCTACCATCTCGCTCCACTCGCTGGATGGCATTGACGATCGAGGCTGGAGCCTGTTCACCTTGCACTAACGCTGGAGAAAACAACACATGCAAACCCGCATAACGCCGTCTCAACGTTCGTTGAATATCACCCCATGCCGCTGCTTGTGGTGAGGTGACGACCGCAACCGTCTGGGGATGAATGGGCAACGTGCATTTACGTGCCGGGTCAAATAACCCTTCCGCCTCCAGACGCAGCCGTAACTGACGGTAGCGTAGAGCGCGTAGTCCTTCACCGGCTGGTAAAGCTTGCCACACAATGAGTTGATACTGTCCCCGCTGAGGGTGGAGGTGGATCCGCCCCAGGATAATCAGTTGTTCTCCTTGAGCAGGCAACGTCGTCAGCTTGTCTAGCTGGCTGTTCCACACGACACAGCTAATGGCGGCTTTAGCATCTGGGTCTTGAAGGGTAAAAAACAGCCCGCTACGATAACGGGTCGCGCTAGAGACTTCCCCAGTCACCCACACTTGGCTCAGTTGATTGTCTTGCTCTAACAATGCCTGGATATAAGCCGTTAGACCTGCTACAGACAATGCCGTATCGGGAACCAATAAATGAGGCAGATAGGAGGTCATTGGATGTCACTTGTGTAACTTAAATGAGTGTGTAACTTGAATGAGCTGGCGGTACCAATAAGCGTTCGTTGCAATCCTGATGATGCGACTGCCCAGTGCGATCAAGGGACTGGTCATCGGTGAAACGCAGAATGTCATTCATGTGAAGCCGACAAACCAGCGTGAGGACGATCGACCACCTCTAGATTAGCGAGACTTCGTTAAATTGTTCGTACTCTACTTAGCATCATCAGCAATGTCAGCAATTTTTCTCTGGTGTGACGGTACGCAAGCCCTCATGCTTTTCTATCACTACCAGAATCATCACCAGAGGGTGGTTTCGTGTTTAAGCCTGAAGTGCTGCCGTAATGAGGTGATCCGTTCGGGGTTGGCGGCTTAGAATAGAATGCCTCTAACGCCCGATCGCGTCTTCGTTCAACCATTGACGATCATTGGCGATCGCCGGGATCGCTAAGACACAACCTCTTTTCAAACCAGCCCCTTAAACGCTTTACATCTTGCTTCAGGTCTTCACTTTTCTGTCTGCCTACCTACTCCATCTTCTTCCTTGAGGCGCTCATGGCTACTAAAACTGATAACTCCGATAAAAACAAAGCCTTAAACCTCGTTCTCACTCAGATTGAGCGTAACTTTGGGAAAGGCACAATCATGCGTCTGGGCGATGCAACTCGGATGAAGGTCGAAACGATCTCCACCGGAGCATTGACGCTAGACCTGGCACTGGGAGGTGGGCTTCCCAAAGGTCGCGTCATTGAAATCTACGGACCTGAAAGCTCCAGCAAAACAACCCTGGCGCTTCATGCGTTGGCAGAAGTCCAGAAAGCGGGTGGTATTGCAGCCTTTGTCGATGCAGAGCATGCGCTTGATCCCGTTTACGCCAAAGCCTTGGGGGTAGACATTGACAATCTCCTGATCTCTCAGCCAGACACCGGTGAAGCGGCGCTGGAAATTGTGGATCAACTGGTGCGATCGTCCGCGATCGAAGTCATTGTGGTGGACTCTGTTGCCGCTCTAGTGCCCCGCGCTGAAATTGAAGGCGAAATGGGCGATTCTCACGTTGGCTTACAGGCACGACTCATGAGTCAGGCGCTACGTAAAATTGCTGGCAACATGGGTAAATCGGGCTGCACCGTCATCTTCATTAACCAACTGCGTCAAAAAATTGGTGTCACCTACGGCAGCCCGGAGACCACTACGGGAGGACAGGCACTCAAGTTTTATGCCTCCGTGCGTCTAGATACTCGCCGCATTCAAACGCTGAAGAAAGGGACTGAAGAATTTGGTATTCGAGTCAAGGTGAAAGTCGCTAAAAACAAAGTTGCGCCCCCCTTCCGCATTGCTGAGTTTGATGTCATTTTTGGCAAAGGGATCTCAACCCTCGGCTGTTTGGTTGACCTGGCAGAGGAAACAGGCGTACTCGTTCGCAAAGGAGCCTGGTACAGCTACGGCGGCGAAAATATTAGCCAGGGGCGCGATAATGCCATCAAATATATGGAAGAGAAGCCTGAAGTGGCCCAAAAAGTTGAACAGGAAGTACGCCACAAACTAGAAATTGGTGCTGTGGTTTCGGCTAATTCTGTAGCGCCGGCAGATGTTGAGGATGAGGAGGATGAATTGCTCGACGACGAAGAGTAAATTCAGCGCTTGAGACGTGGAAATGGTGTGTTTAAGCAAGCTCTCAGGTGTTTTCTCTCAAAGAATCTACCCGATTCATGCCGTCGTGTGAGCGTCTCGCTGGCGACGTGGGCAAGATGCCCGCACGACGTTGGGTACTTCTTTTATGGAACTCGCCGCCGGGATCAACAGCCCAGACTAGCCTGCTGATCCCTGAAACCCTCTAGTGAGAAATTCAACCGTAGAAAAATTTACCCGTCACAGCAATCCAGGCTGCTCTAGTTATGGTGATCAGCGGCATTACGCTGCATAAAGCGATCGAAAATGTCTGCCTGTTGCTTCATGCTGATGGGGCAAGCAGCTTGCTCTGGGATCACGTCATGACCGGACATGGTTGGTCTTAAGAACATAGACGTGTCTTTACCATCGGCGGAGAGCGGTGTATCCCAATCTGGGCGCACAGGCGGCGCTCCTGTCTCTGTCACTGTTGAGTCTTCGGCACTGACATAGCTATGGCGAGCGGCGTTGACCTGATTCACAACATCATCCATCAGTGCTTCAGCCGCTTTGGGGGCATGGCAGATGAAGAAGGTAAATGCCAAACTCCCCAGTCGAATCTGGTCACCATCTTTGAGTAAGGTGCAATGCCGCACGGGTTCGCCGTTAACAAAGGAGCCATTTGTGCTGTTGAAATCAATCAGGTAAAAGCCTTGATCGTCTACGTGTTGAATAGCCGCATGACGACGAGAGAGCCGTTTGTCCTGGATAGGGAGCGCCATTTTGCGATCGCGCCCGATCACCCAGATTTTTTGCGGTTGCAGCACCGATCGCGTTTTACCATTCAAAAGATTGGTGATCACATAAACTTTTTGCCCCTGCGCCACTCCCTGGATGTACTGCAAAGCCACCTGCTTTCGTGACTTAATGCCAGTATTTTCTAAATCCAGAATTTCATCTAAAAGACTCCGATGGTGCTCATAGAGCTTCAAAAAAACGCGGTACAGCCCCAAGCGCTGCTCCAATTCGGTATTGCCAGAAGCATTCAGCACCTGTGAAGAGTATTCAGCCAATGAGTGTGAGTCGAGCATAGCTAGTTCCAAAGTAAGCGGTGAGACCGAAGCGATTCAATCTCAAAGAATGAGAGGCTTAGTTAACTGGGTTGGGGATATCTGTAGGAGAAAAGCGGTGAGCAAGCAAGATCCAGTCATCTACAGTGCAAGGAGGAACAGAAAAGCTGGTGGAGGGCGGTCAGAGATCAAGCTTTGTTTCTACCTTAAAATGCCCAGCAATGAGACATAACCGCACGATCACTGGATCATTGTTACGCTTTAAACGGCACGGTCTCGTAACACGGTGATATACCGCGTCTAAAGTTCGTCCATAGCACGATGAGCTGTAGCTGCATCGTTCTGTGTGGTTCAAGACTCTAAACGCCCCAGTGGCTTCTTGCTGGATGTTCAACCCTGATTGACATTGGCATCTGGGACATCAGAGTCGATCGCGATTTTTTACACAAAGAGAATTACTGCTCTATTTGTAAAAGGCTTTATGCATCACACGATCGGTTTCGTGCGTCTTGTGTTTCAGCAGCAGCAACCAGACGTTGTGCAGATGCGTGAAGCTTATAACCAGTTTTTGGGGGTAACAAATTTAAACAAAATTTTAGCATCGGTTAACAAGAGCCTGGTTGTGGCTAGGGGCTGTCATCAATGACGACTACGCATTACTTGCAGCAAAGGCTCCAACCCCTAGCCTCATGTGTTGGGACAGGCGCGATCAGGCTGATGCCGCAGGGTTTTGGAGCTGAATTGATGATGCGCCCCAGCCGCAGGTATGCTCTGCTATCAGTGAAGCCTTTCCCTACCGACTCAGGCTGTAGCAGGTAGTGTACGCCATAAAGAACAGCTATAGTGAATAGCACAGTGTAATCCTTCTCACTCCGTTGCCATTGCATGACCGTTGGATGACAGACTTAACGCCGTAAGAGCTACTAAAGAAGGGGGATTGCTCTCAAGCGTTGGTTAAGGAACGTGGTCGCCTTCTTGCTTCTATCGTCTGGTCATGCGTTCTCGCGGCAGTGTGTTATCGGAGAAATGTGTCACAGAAGAAATGTGTCACAGGAGAAAGAAGATGGCATTCAGTGCATCTACTGAAAAGCCTACACGAGCGGGTGCATTTGTAAGGGGTGCGTGCTGTCCTTTTGCTGAGCAGTCGTTATCCGATCGCGCATGTTTGCCTGATAGCGGCAGAGTTATTTTGGTGCCTACCTATGTTGCTTATTTCGCCAGGAGACGGTGGTTCCTCTCTGCCGGGTAACTTGTTGCCATTATTGTCGCCTGATGGGTCGTTGGGGGAACAAGACAGTGTTGGCGACAATCGAGTAGCGGCAACCTCGTCCCTAGCCGCACTTATGGAAGACGATTGTGCGCTATCTCAACCCAAGGACGCGGTAGCCTCGACGATCGGGCAATTTCATGCGGATACCTCTACACCGCCTGTAGACCTCCATTCAGCTAAGGAGCTAAGCCTAACCACGCAGTCGCCGTTGCATCAAGCTACGTGGTCACAACGACCCGCTCAAGAGCGTGATCTAGATGGACTGTATGCCCTACGCCAAGCTGCAACGCTTAAACCACTGCGGCAACCACGTATTCGCTCGTGGAGTGGGCGATCTCTGGCGGCGTTGACGGATCTAAGTGCAGCAGCAGCGATCGATGTGCTCTCCTTTGCTGCGCCGCTATCGCCTTTAAGGGAGCGCGATCTCATTGCACTGTCTGAGTTTTTCCAGCAGGATGAAATGCTTGCGATCGAAGCTGACATCAACCAACGACTACTCTTGCTGTTGCCAGAACCTTGCTGGGAAGATGAAGTCTTTCACTTTTTGAAGGAGCTTTTGTGAGCCAGTGAGTTGTAGCCACCTCGCTGCAATCACTTCGCAGCTCAACGTTACGCTGCCTGAATAACGCATCACAGCGGGCAGATCCCCAACAATAAGCGGTTCTCGACCAAGTGAAACAGTCACCAGTGCAGATAAGGGGCATACCGAAGACTGAAAACTGTTTCCCTCCTGCCTGCTGCCTTCTGCCTCCTGCCTTAAGGTGATTTCCGAGAATGAAAGTACCATATAATCTCGCCTTGTAGTACAAGTTAATTGGTCTATAGAGCGAATGCTGTTGCCATCAAACCCGGAAGCAGAGCGGTTAACCAGCCGTCAAATCAAA
>JAHHHL010000017.1 GCA_019359375.1 Lyngbya sp. HA4199-MV5 | reverse complement strand
TGATGCCGAAAGGCTCGAAGCTTGTCAAAATTACTCATAGTCAAGTGATTTGAAACGTCCTTGACTATTAAGCAGTCAGATCGTTCGGTCTGGCTGCCTTTCCTCGCTCTTTAGTCTAAACTCCAGTCTTTAGCTCCCCGACCGCTCGAAGAAAGCGAGGAACTAGGGGCTGTCATCAATGACGACTACACATCGCTTACAGCAAGAGTTTCAGCCCCTAGCCTTGTGTGTTGGGGCGGGCGCGACAATGCTGGATCAAAGGTTTCGAGCTGAATTGATGACGCGCCCTGAGGTTGACGAATGACTTAGGATGGCTGGATGCAAGAGGGCAGAAGTACGAAGGCAGAGGGCAGAAGGGGAAATGCAGATCTCGTCTTGCTTTTAGCCTTTCCAAACAGTGGGGTTATTTTCACCGTGATTCACTAGGGGCTGTCATCAATTACTCTACACATTGCTTGCAATAAGGGTTCCAGCCCCTAGCCTGGTGTGTTGAGATGGGCGTGACACTGCTGATATTGCAAGGTTTCGGAGCTAATTGATGACACGCCCTAGGTGCATGTCGTACCTCTCCATTGCCAAACCAGTACTTACAGCGCACAGCCTCCATGCCCCTGCCCAACCACAGGACACGATCGTTGGAAGCTAAAAAGATTTGTTCACTTGGTAATGGAATCTGAGAAAATGGAGGATAGCGTTCAGCAGTATGAAGTTTAACTAGGCACTTCTATGACAGATACTCAAGCACTAACCTCCGACCAGACAACCCCTGAAGAACTGACCGAAATTATTGCTGAACTGGAACAATATCGGGAGCGGTTAGTGAACGATACGCTTTCAATGGCGCAGCGGGCTAAAATTATGAAAACGCAAGCCATGACCAATCTGGAGCCTCAGCTCGCTCAAATTGATGCCCAACTTGAGGCACTCCGCCAGCGGCAAGCGGTGCTAACGGCTGGTCACTAGGGCGCGTCATCAATTGGCTCTAAAACCTTGCGGTATAAGCCTGATCGCGCCCACCCCCAGCCCATGCGGCTAGGGGCTGAAACCCTTGCTACAAGTAATGTGTCGTTGTCATTGATGACAGCCCCTAGAGATTGCACCATACGGCAAAGAGGAAATTTGTGATGAGTCATTCGCTCAACTCTGATGCTGCGGCAGTCGGTGATCCGGTCATCAGTGACCCAGTCTTGCAAAGTCAAGCAGAGAATGATGCCCTAGTGCAGCAAGTCAATGAGCAGATTACGCTGGATCGCTTCGACTCGACAGATGCACACGTTCTCAAACAATTGGTGGAAGGGCTGGGCGATCCACGCGGGTTGGTGCGATTGCGCTTTGCCGAAACGTTGGGTGAAATTGGTGAACCAGCAACGCCCTTCTTAGAGGAAGCCCTGACCCATCACGAGAATGTAGTCGTGCGTCGGGCAGCCGCTAAAACCCTGACGCTGATTGCAGACTCTAGCGCCGTACCAACGTTGCTCCATGCGTTCCTCAACGATGAAGATACTGTTGTCAGAAGCTCATCGGCTGGGGCGCTTGCCAGAACGGGCGAAGCGGCTGTTCCATCTTTACTGAATATCCTGGCATCTACTGATCAACCTGAGGATACGAAAGGGCTTGCCGCATGGGCACTGGCGTTTATTGGATCGGAAGCGGCAGATTATTTGTATCAGGCATTGAATGATGCGTCGCTGGATGTGCGCTGTGCCGTCATTGGCGCATTGGGACATGTAGCGCAGGAGCAATCTGATGAGAAGTCTTGCAACCTTCTGGTATCGGCATTGACGGATCTGGAACCCTTAATTCGCACTGAAGCTGCCGCTGCATTGGGTCAGGTGAACTACCCGCCTGCGGTGCCGCACTTGATTTTGGCGGCTCAAGATGCCGATTTAGATGTGAGAAAAGCAGCCGTCAACTCTCTCGGAAAAATTGGCGATCGCGCTGCCCTCCAACCGCTGCAAGCCCTGCTCAACGATGAACAAGAGGTGGTGCGAGTGCTGGCTAAGCTGGCGATCGCTCAAATTGAGCGCCAATCTGAAACCGACGATTGGTAAACACGGATCTGGGACATTACCGATTAATTTGCGGCAGGGTCTAGCAGAATGAGTTGCTGTTGCTGGAGCGATCGCACATCGACCAAACTCGCTTCTACTGTGGACAAAAGTTCAGCAACGGTTTTCTGTGCCGATGGATTGCCGCTACAACTGCGTAAGAAGTGCCACTCAGCATCATTGAGGCGCACAATCTGATAATCGTGATTGAAAAACTGCTGGCTCTCTCGCCATCCTTGAATGCACGGGCTGGGTTCAGGAATGGCAGACAGCAGGGCAGCATCAGAAGTCCAATCGGCTTTGGGAAGCGGATTGCGCCCTAAGAAAAACTCATAGTGAGTAATGGCTTGTGGATCAAGCAATTCAATCAGCCGATAGCGCTGGCGATCGCTCAAGGGTTTGGCTCGTTCGATTAGGTCTGGTGCTTTGCCAATTAAGCGCTCTAACTGCCAAATGTGGAGATTGGAAAACCCAATGAACGCTAAGCCGGAAGCATCAATCAGTTCAAAAACGGTGTTGATGTTGTAATCAATCTCTTGCGGATGCACGTACATATCCGCGAAATAGCCATCCCGCTGGTTCTCCCACGACCAGCGTTCCTCTTCACGTTTCCGCAGGCGGTTATCCTCCGGCAAATTGGCAAACAGTTGTCGCCCAATCGCCACGCCATCGGCATAGTCGCCCCGTCGATCGCCTTGTAGGAGTGCGATCGCCTCCTGCATCAACTGAATTTCCCACCGTCCCAATTCGCCATAGACAAAAATATGGAGCAATCCTCCTGGCGCTAGTTTTTGGGCGAGTGCTTGAATGCCGCGCACTGGATCAGGCGTATGGTGCAGCACCCCAACGCAGTTAATCAGATCAAACTCACCCGGCAATTGCTCAACATCAAATAAACTCAGGTGATGAAACTCGACGCGACCAGCCCCTGATTTCTGACACCGCTCTTTCGCTACAGCCAATGCTCCCGCGCTCAGGTCAATTGCTGTAATGGTTGCTTCTGGGTTCAAATGCGCCAAGTATTCAGTTCCAACTCCGGTGCCACAACCTGCATCCAGGATTCGTGCAGTTTGCTGGGCTGGTTTGTGTCCGGTACAAAAGTTGTAAGCAGCTAGCCAGTTCCAGCGCCAGTTATACCCTGGAGGGGGTTCATCTAATAATGGTTCGGGCGGAAAGGGATAGGTGTTGTAGAGCTTGGCAACGGCGGCGCTAACGGCTTGAGAATCAGACATAACTGGTTTAGTTAACAGCTCAATAAAGCGGTAAGTTCAGTTCCATTATCCCAAACTCTGTGTTGATAGTGGTAGTAGTGTCAAAGAACTTTTGAGAGCGGCGATCGCCGATCGCTAAATATCACGCTATTGCTTAAAACAAATGCTGCCACATCTGAATCTTAAGGAAGGAGCATTAAATAACATCGAATTTTGTAGGATGTGTTAGGCGCTAGCCGTAACGCATCAAAGCTTGAGTCGATGCGTTACGCTACGCTTTTCTGGAATGCCGGAACGGCTATACGGCATCCTACACAGAATTACAGGTTATTATCCACGCTCCTAAGTATTCAGCGGTTGCAGTAATCTTCAACTCAACATCAATGGCTTTCTTCAATCTGTTGCACCGCAATTGTTAAGCGTCTGGATGACATCCAAAATTATTCCTAAGCTTCTTCTTCACAAACTTAAGATGAAAATTGTAAGAATGCAACCAGCGACAGCAATTGATATATGAAGCGCAACCCAAAGCTGATTGGGATAAATTTTTGTCATAAACGGATGACGCTTTTCATGAAATTCTTTTGCTTGAATCCTCAGTTCTTCAATCTGTGCATCAGGATATAATTCATTCAACTTGTCACGATAGAGTTTTATAATCGACAAACTGTAATGAATTCGTTCTCGATATTTTCGAGAACCGATCGCTCCGTAAAATCCCAGAAAAATAAGAAGTAGAGATAACGGTAGGTTGTTTTTATCAAGTCCTTTTTGAGTAAAGATCCCTACTATAGCTGAAGCAATAAGAAGAATAATGTTACTTAGAGCTGATCTTTGATCTTCTGCTTGCTTCACTTCAACCCATCTCTGCTCACAAAGTTTCAGTAGAACATCTGTTGAATCTGCCATCTCGTTCTGCCCTTTAAGTAAACGCCATACTCTTAGTTCACTTTACTGGCTGATTGCTGCTTAATCGGAAATCGGAGCTAGCCAAATTTGATTGCTATCTAATCATCACCAAGATTAATCATTACAACTTGAAGACATGTAAGCAAGGGGTGAACGGCTGACCGTTTGCCAGGTGCTTTGCCAGCACTCGCTGCGATCGCGCCAGCATCACGTCCCGGTTCACATGGTAATTGAGGTAGAGCATCGGGAACACCGAAGGTATCAAACCCCTCTGTAAAATTGAAGCGTTGAGCCTTACGCATTCGGCACTGTTGAATCCGCTTCCAGAAGTTTACCGAGTTTGTGGGCCGCCTCGTGTGAGTTGAGTGGCAACCAAAGCGAATAGGTTGCTCCAGCTTGTAGGTTTGGATCTTCTTCGTTTGCTAACTCTGCAATGAGAAACTGCATGACCTGCAATTTATCTGCGCATGACAAATTTTTGAGCGTTGGAAACAGATCTGCTGTAGTCATAATGGCAGGAGCAGGGTGTAACGTTTCTATTTTCTCATGACCTTCGGATCACGATGTGTCAGGCGATCATGCGTTCCAATTATTCTGACTGATTCTCACGGACTTTTTGTTTGGTTTCGATCAGTGCAGTCAGATCTTCTAAAGACTGGAGTTCTACGCCTTCTGTGTAGACGCGATCGGCTAGAGCATAAAAGGCTGCATTATCCGTGCGGTGGTTGAGAACATAGGCTCTCAGATCGGCGATCGGCATCGCAGCAAAGTCAGGTTTGGTCATAGGATTGTTCTTTGGCGATTTGTGGAGTGGGCGATCGCGCTTAAGATTCATAAAGCTCACTGCAATGTCGCGTTTATTCAGCTTCCTGCCATCCTTCTAAAGCAGCCAGCAAAACATTTACTAATGGATTATCGATCAATTCTTTGAGGGTTTCTACGCCGCCTGCTTTGAGGGCACCCACCACTCGCGCTTTTAAGGTTGGATTTTTCTCAATTTCTTCTACCGCTTTTGTCACCAGCGCCATTTTTTCGGTTTGTGTGGTGGTTGGATAGGTTTGAGACAGTTGTTCGAGCAACTGCTGAATCTCTGCGGCAGCTTCTGCTAACGTTTGACGCTGCTCTGGAGCGTAGTTGTGCAGAATCGCCTGCTGCCGAGCGTTGTCTTGCAGCTTGTTGACATAGTTTGTAACGTTCGCGCCACGCAGGTCGGTATTGAAGGTTTCTGACACTGATTTACTCTCCGCTGTTGCTGTTGTTTGAACATTGATAGGTCGATTAATCGCCCATTCAGCCAGTCTCAGTATGTTTGTGTTTTCCCGACGGTAGCTTTCAATTTCAATATCTTTTGCTTTTAGTTCGTAGCGATATTTCTCATCCAGCACTTTCAGCGCTAAATCATATTCTTGCTTCAAATAGGTCTCAACCGTTGCTTTGTCTGCGTCAGGCGGTACATTCACCCGCACCACAAAGGCACCATCATTTTTGTTTTCGATTGCCTGAATAGATAGCTCGGCTCCTTCTGCCTCAACCCGCAGCTTTTCTAACGAGATCAGCAACGCTTCCCAATCAACCCCGTTGCGAAAGATGAGGTCAACGGTACTCAGGGCTTTTTGAAACAGTTTGGTAAACTCGCCCTTCTCAAACGATTGATTGCTGCTGGGACGACGTTCCTGCTGGTTTTGCTTTAAATAAATACAGATACAGAGTGCATGGTCGAGTTGAGTCGCGCTGTTGATGTTCCAGTCTTCTAGGCAAGCGCCCGTAAAGTTAGCGCCTGTGAAGTTAGTCGATAGCGCCTGTAATCGGGTCAGGTTTGCCTGCCTCAAACTGGTTGCTAGCAAATTAGCGCCTGAGACATCCGCGTTTTGCAAATCGGCTCCATCCAGACTGGCACCCTTGAGACTTGCCTGACTCAAATTGGCTTCCGCAAATTCGCACCGCGTAAATCGGCTCCACCCAGATAGGCTCCGCTCAGATTCGCTCTGCTCAGGTTTGCCTGCCTCAGATCGATATCTCTAAGAGTTGCCTCGCTGGCGTTGGCTTCGCTCAAATCTGCCTCACGCAGGTCTGCCATACTCAAACTTGCCCCAATGAGCTTGGCTTTTTTGAATTGTGCTCTGGTTAAGCTAGCTCGATTAAAGATAGAAAGACTGAGATTAGCGCCGTTAAATGGTTTCTCCCGCAAATCCATCTCGCTAAAATCTGTTCCGACTAGATACAAATTGTTGAAATTACTAAAACTAGCTTTATCGAAAATGCTTTCGCTGAGGTTAGCCCCGCTGAGGTTAGCCCTTCTGAGGATAGCCCCGCTGAGGTTAAACCCGCTGAAGTCAGCCCTAATGAAATCTATTTCTATTTCTAAATTGTTTTTGCGCCAGTCATTCCAAACGTTTACTCCCTGCTTGAGCCGATCGACCTGTTCCCGATTTGCCACAATGACTCCGCTACTTTTATTGACATAACACCCCTGTCTCTAATTTCCACTATTCAGCATTAAATCTGCAAATGTCCAGGCTTAAATCCTGGAGTTTCTCGTTTTGAGCGGCACCTTTCTCGTTTGGAACAGCAATGATCGCGCTCCAAGCACCATCATTCTCGTTTGGAACAGCAAGATTCCCATCTGAAGTGAGAAACTTGCTGTTCCAAATGGCAACAATCGCGTTTAAAGCAAGAAATTTGTTGTTTGAAGGCGGAACATTCTCACTTGAAACAGAAATGTTCCTGTTTTAACCAGAAAGATTTCCACTTAAAGCGAGACTGATGCAGCTTAGAGGGCGATCGTTCCGGCTCAGATCACGATCGTTCCAATTTAAACGAAGAATGGTCTCGCTTAGAACGGCAGCGATGGCGCTTATAAGGACGATGAAGGGGTTCGATCGTAAAGCGATCGCTGATTAAGCGGCTTCATTCGGCAAATTCTGCTCTGAAAACTGTTTGGCTTCTGCTGCTTCCAGTTCAGCCAGTTTCGCACTCAGTTCTGCCAAGCGTCTTGATGCATTGGCTCGACAGATGGGGTCTTTTTCCTTCCAAAGCCAATCGCTCTCAAAATAGACGGCGAGTTGATGCGCTCTGAGTGAGTCTGCTGGCAGAATGTAATCGTCTGAGTTGGCGCTAGTGTTCATGAGAAAAACCTCATTTGCGTATCAATTCTCAGCAAGCGGCGTTCGACCTCATTATAGATGAAGTGATCAAGGTATAGATTTCAGAATTGGCTACTGACAGTGCGGTTCGATCGCGCATCCCGTGAATTGAATGTGCGAAACCCAACACCCGTGAGTGACGTAGTTTTGTATGTTGGGTTTTCGATTGTCCACGCAAAAAATGAGGCGAGCGATCATGCTAACCTAGCTGCTCATACACACGGAACATGGGAAAGACAGCAGCAAAAACCATTAAAAGCAAATATAAAGTATTCACAACAGTAATGCCTCCAAGAACAGTCAATGCCTGACGGCGAGTTATTCTACGACGATGATACATGACTCCAACTAAAGAGCTTAATACCACGCCTATCCAGAGCCATTTATACCCTGTAAGGGTGATTATTACCGTTGGTGGCAATAGTGGAAGAATATCATTGAGATCACTTCCATAACGCATTGCTTCTTGGATACTTGAAATAGAAATAATAGATGAGTAAACAGCAACAAATATTGCTGCCATCGTAATGAGATGCTCTGAAGGTGAGTTAGAACGGGTCATGCTTCGCTTCTTTCCCTAACGAGTCAAAGAACTAAATCTTAAGCACCCGACACAAATTCTAACCTTTAGAAGAAAATTACAATCCTCTCTACACAAAAATCAGTGAATTCATCAGAATAAACGATCGCAGATTTTACAGAGCGTGTTTTCGGGGTTATAAAATCCAAAAACGTCTGTATGGACATATAACGTTCATATAGACAGAATGCCTTATTCAAATGTCCGATTTAGAAGAGCAACCGCTTACTCAATCCCTTCGATGCGGTCTTCGACTTCTTGATAGAGTTGGCGGAGGCGATCGCGCTAAGCAACTTCACTGGATGAGGTTTGTTCCAAAAACGTCTGTGCCTCTTCTGCTTCCATCTCTGCCAGCTTTACTGCCATCTCTGCCAGCAGGCGTGCGATGTTTGCTCGACAAACGGGGTCTTGCTCGTTCCAAAGTGCTTGACTCTCAAACCAAACGCCACGTCGGTAAAGCAAGATCGAATCGTGTGGAACGATGTGTTGGTTTGAATCTGCACTATTCATCACAAGAACCTTATTTCAGTTTCGATTCTGAGCAGGCGGCGCTGAGGCTCATTATAGATGAAGCGAAAGGTATAGATTTCAGATATTGGCTACTGACAGTGTAATTCGATCACACACCCGGTAGAAAGGCGCGAAACCTAGTATTCATTGGGGATGTGGCTTTAATGTTGGGTTTCGATCATCAGTGCAAGCAATGAGGTGGCAATCAATAGCTGTGTAGTAAATACTCCTTGCAACGTAGGGTAAACCCTATAAATTTAGTATGGGCAACGCCAAGACAAGTGATTTATAGTAGAGATAGGTGTAAATTATGTCACTACTTTACTTTTAAGAGAAAAATATATGAAAAACACTAAGAAAATTTCTGAAGTCTTACACGGTTCCCGAATTTCTTACAAAGGTAGGATGGGAAAAAGCATAAGTAATATTACTGAAGCTACAGAATGCGAGGTATATTTTCATGATGCAAATGAAATTGTACTAATCCCTAGCGAGAGTGAGGTAGAGGTTCTGCACGAAGGAGGTTTTGAGTCAACATGAGAAACCATCTAGGCTCTTTCTATTTAGACTTTTGGATTGCGTCAAGCTCTGTTCAAATTCATAACTGTTGAGCTTGACTGAGATTTTTAATGCATATTTCGCTGAATCGTCAACACACTGCCTCATTACATCAATACTTATTCAATTAAAATCTAATGGAAACTAATGGTTGTCAGTCTCCCAATTGTCTCAAAAATTGCCTTTCAAATCGCTCTTTATGCGTCGAACATTTCATAGAATCTCTTCGCGTTAAATTTAAAGATGCTAAGCCTGCCAAAGCTAAACCACAGCAAGGTGCAACCATCTTTTACCCTACTTATGAACTTTATGGTCCAGTAAAATATATCAAAAAGCGCGGTGCTCGCTAAAAAACTTGGTATGGTCACTGCTCTTTAAGAGTTTGAATTGTGCAAAGCTAATCATCATCGGTAGCGATGATGGTTCACTCAACCTTCAAAATATTTGTAGGGACGTTACATATAACGTCCCTACAGACAAGATGCCCAATTGACAGAGGCGATCGTTTATTCAATCCCTTCGATGCGGTCTTCGACTTCCTGGTAGAGTTGGCGGAGGCGATCGAGGTTCTCTTCGCTTGTTTCCCAGTAGCCGCGACCATTGGCTTCGAGTAAGGTCGTCACCATTTTGCGGAACGAGCTGGGGTTGAGGTCGAGCAAGCGTTTGGACATATCCTCATCTTTGAAGAAGGTGTCGTTGGCATCTTCGTAGACCCAGTTATCGACGGCTCCAGCGGTGGCTGACCAGCCCATCGTGTTATTCAACCGCTTTGAGAGTTCGCGCACGCCTTCATAGCCGTGACTGAGCATCCCTTCGTACCATTTGGGGTTAAGCAGTTTGGTACGGGCATCCAGACGGACGGTTTCCGAGAGGGTGCGCACCTGGGCGTTGGCAGTCGTGGTGTCGGCGATGAAGGAGGTGGGCGCTTTGCCATCGTTCCGCAGGCGAGACACAACCTTGGTGGGGTCGGAGTCGTAGTAGTGGGAGACATCGGTGAGCGAGATTTCCGATGAGTCCAGGTTTTGGAAGGTGACATCCGCCGTTTTGAGGGCAGACTCGAAAATCTGACGGTTCTGATCCATCGTGCCGGGATTGTCGGACGAGAAAGCGAAGGATTTCCGCGCCAGGTACATGTCCTGGAGTTCGGTTTCGTTTTCCCAGGTGCTATTTTCCACCGCCAGGTTGATGTTGGAGGAATAGGAACCAGAGGCGTTGGAGAAGACGCGGGTAGCAGCCTGCCGGATATTAATGCCCATCTCTTTAGACTGCTTCAGCGCGTGTTTGCGGACGAAATTCATTTCCAGCGGTTCGTCTGCTTCGGCTGCCATTTTTACGGCACGATCGAGCAGTGCCATCTGGTTAATGAACAAATCGCGGAACACACCGGAGCAGTTCACCACCACATCAATGCGGGGACGACCGAGTTCTTCCAGGGGAATCAGTTCCAGCTTGTTCATCCGTCCCAATGAGTCGGGTAGGGGCGCAACACCCAGCATCCAGTAAATCTGTGCCAGCGATTCGCCGTAGGTCTTGATATTGTCGGTGCCCCAGAGGACTGCGGCGATCGTTTCTGGGTACTTGCCATCATTCTCCGCACACTGACGGGCGATAAGGCGATCGACCACCACTTTGGCAGACTTCACCGCTGCTGACGTGGGAATGGCTTGCGGATCGAGGGCATGGATGTTTTTCCCTGTGGGTAATACATCGGGATTGCGGATGGGATCGCCACCGGGACCGGGCATCACATATTCGCCTTCCAGAGCGGTGAGCAGGGCACCGAGTTCGTTGTCTGCCACGATTTGCTTGAGGCAGAATTCCAAATAGTCGAAGAGGGGTTTGATTTTCTCCACGTCTACTTTGGTGTATCCCGCTGTGTGCAAGGCTTCCACCCAGGGTTCCTTTTTACCCATGTTGAAGAAGTTGAGCTTGGAGACGCGCGAGACACGTCCATCGGCATCCACCTGCGCCTGCACCAGCGCCGAAACCGACGATCGCGTTGCCAGAGTAATGTCCTGAAGCAACTGCACGTCTTCCAACACGCCCCGATCGCTCCCCTGATAGATGTCTTCCATCATGCGATCGAGACTGCTGGCAATGATGGAAGGCAGGCTGAGGATCTCGTCTTCGGGACGATCGAGGCTGGCGATGTTGACCAATGTGGCGATCGCTTCTTCGGCAGTCGGAGGTTTTCCAATGACGTGCAACCCACAGGGCAACAGACGCGACTCGATTTCCATCAATTTGATGTACACCTTGCCAACGATCGTATCCCGCGCTTCTGCATCTAATTCCTTCGCGGTGTCGGGGAATTCAATATCTCGATCGAGATTGCAGATCCGCGCCTTGTCCATGATGGAATCCACAATCTGGGCACCGCGTCCCGTATCTTTCAGCGTTTGATAGGACGCAACCAGTTCACCCAGTTCCTTCAAGCCTTTGTAGAGTCCCGCATTCTCAGCGGGTGGTGTGAGATAGCTGATGGTTTCCGCATAGGAGCGGCGTTTGGCGATCGTCGCTTCCGAGGGATTGTTCGCCGCGTAGTAGTAGAGGTTGGGAATGGTGCCAATCAGGCTATCGGGGAAGCAGGCATCAGACATGCCAATTTGCTTTCCAGGCATGAATTCTAGCGATCCATGTGTCCCAAAATGCAGGACAGCATCGGCTTGCCAGATTTGCTCCAGATACGTATAGTACGCCGCAAACCCATGATGAGGACTGGCAGACCGTGAGAACAGCAAGCGCATAGGATCGCCTTCATAGCCAAAGGTGGGCTGCACGCCGATGAAGACGTTGCCAAATTCTTTCCCAAAGATCAGAAGGTTTTGCCCATCGGTGTTGAGGTGCCCGGGTGGTGGTCCCCAGGATTCGTGGAGGCGATCGGCATAGGGGGTCAACGCCTCATATTCGGGCACGGACATGCGATACGCCACATTCAATTCGGGACTGTTGTATTGAGCGCGAGCATCGTGGAGCACTTCCAGCATCAGTGCTTCGGCAGTTTCGGGTAATCCTTGCACGTCGTAGCCATTGTGCTGTAACGCTTCCATCACTTTGTAGATAGAACCGAACACATCCAGATAAGCAGCCGTCCCCACATTCCCTTTATCGGGCGGGAAGCTGAAAACGGTGATGGCAACTTTCTTGGTCAGTTTGGGCTTGCGGCGGAGGTTTGCCCATTTCATCGCACGTTGGGCGATCGCTTCCACTCGATCTTGCAAGGCGATCGCTTTGCCCGTCATGCCATCCCGACCGGAGAGAATGATGGGTTCGATCGCGCCATCCAGTTCGGGTAACGCAATTTGCAGCGCGACTTGAATGGGATGCAGACCGAGATCGCTGTCTTCCCATTCTTCGGTGGTCTGAAACACGAGAGGCAGCGCCACCATATAGGGACGGTTGAGCCGCTTCAGGGAGTCGATCGCCTTCGGATGATCTTGTTTTGCGGGACCACCGACTAGGGCAAAGCCTGTGAGTGAAATGACAACATCCACAATGGCAGTGAGGTGTGAGGTGTGAGGTGTGAGGTGTGAGCCAAATCCCTCTCCCCTCTCTCCTCTTCCCTCACTATAAAAGAAGGCATCCACGGGCTTAGAGAAGTCTAATCCGCCAGCGAACACCGAGATCACTCGTGCGCCCATGCTTTCCAGCTCTTGCACCATCGAGACGTAGTGAGCATCATCACCCGTCACCAGATGCGTCCGTTGCAGCACCAGTCCCACACAGGGAGCCAGTGGGTCTTTCAGGTCGTCGGAAATATCGGTGCGAGAGTTGAACCAGTTGAGGTATTCCTTCACGTCCTCAAACATGGTGGGCGCGAGGGGATGCCAGATGCCCATGTCGGGATAGGTGACGGGATCGCGGTACTGCAACGCGCCGCTGTCCGTATCCAGATCTTTGTAGACGTAGCGATCGGCGAGCATCAGCAGGAAATTCTCCAGATTCTCCTGCGAACCACCCAGCCAGTATTGGAAGCTGAGCATGAAATTACGGGCATCCTGCGCTTTGTCCATCGGCAGGTACTTCAACACTTTGGGCAGCGTGTTCAGCAGCTTCAGCATCCCATCCTGGAAGCCAGAACCGGATTTCTCCTTGCGCTTCTTCATGAACTGGGCGATCGCGCTTTTGGATTGACCCAACTGCGCCATCGAGAAGCTGCCCATCTTGTTCAGGCGCATCACCTGAGGCATGGAAGGGAAAACTACGGCGACATCCAGGCGATCGCGGTGGGGTTCTACAGCCGCCACCACTTTATCTGCCAGATCTTCCAGGAAAATTAGCGATGCAATAAAGATATTCGCCCGTGAAACATCATGTTGAAACGCTTCGTAATTCTCTGAATCGCGGAGTTCCTCAATCAAGTAACCGCTAATTTCGACAGCCAGGGTGGGATGGTTCTGGTTGATGGCGCGCACCGCTGCCGAAAGCGAACTCTGGTACTGAGGCTCCAGCACGACATAGACCACTCGGAGCAGAGCGCGTCCCCGAAGGTCATCGGGTGCAACGTGTCTGATGGTGGGCTTGACGTGTGTGAACATGCGGTTAGGCTCCTTATCTTGGGACGCACAAGAGGGTTAACAGTCAGCCGTTAGCAGCCATTGCAAGCAACTTAAGCCTGCTAAGTCTGGCTTGCGTTCAGCGATCGCCGATAGCCTGATCACTGAACACTGACTGTTACATTGATGCACATTCCTGTTTGTACCAGAAAAGCATACCCGGCAAGCATTTCGGGAAATATCTGACACAATTTGATAAAATTATCCGAATTTTTCTTTACATCACGCAGATTTTTTCCGAGTGGCGACTCACCGCTTTTTTAGCAAAAATTAACAAACCTTAGGCATGGTGAGCAACGGATGAGAACAGATGAAACAGATGGTTTCTTCAGCCTTTGTAGACAACATATCCGCTTCATCCGCTACCAAATCTGTTGCCAATACGACTCTACGTTTAGAATGAAATGCCTCTGGCATTAATATTTACTCAGTGATAATGCACGCTTTAATGGGTAGGCTAATCACAAATTCTGTGCCTTGCTCCAGGGCAGAATTAACGATCAACGTGCCGTTGTGTTTATCGACTACAATCTGATGGGCAATGGCTAAGCCTAAGCCTGTTCCTTGACCAACCGATTTAGTGGTAAACAAATAATCAAACACTTTTTGCTTGGTGTCTTCGGTCATGCCAGGACCATTATCTTTGATGCGAATGCAAACATGTGTACCGTCTTGAGAGCATTCTGTGGCGATCGTGATGACATCCAGACTGGTGTGTGGGTTGTTACAGTCCTGTCGTGAACTCATCTTCTCTACAGCACCGTTTGTGGAACCGGACGCACAGCCTAAAGACTTTTCTTCTAATGCGTCAATTGCGTTTGCCAGAATGTTCATGAAGACCTGGTTTAGTTGTCCTGCATAACATTCCACGAGCGGTAGCTGACTGTATTGCTTGACCACGTTGATTGTTGGTCGCACGTCGCTGGCTTTAAGACGATGCTTCAGGATCAGTAAGGTGCTGTCGATGCCCTGATGAATATCGAAGGTGACGGGATGATCACGATCGGCACGAGAGAAGGTTCTCAGGCTACTGCTAATGTCTCGAATGCGATTAATGCCCTCTCGCATTGACGCAATCAGTTTCGGTAAATCCTCTTGTAGAAACTCTAAATCGATCGCGACAATTTCAGCCTCAATCTTGATGCCTGGGTTTGGGAAACTGTGTTGGTAGGAAGTAAGCAAGCGCAGCAAATCAGTGATGTAATCTTGAGCAGGGCGCAAATTTCCAGATAGAAAGCTGATTGGGTTATTAATTTCGTGCGCCACTCCAGCGACCAAACCACCCAGACTTGCCATTTTATCCTGCATGATTTGCAGGTCTGTGAATGCCGCTTCTAGTTCGTTCTGCTTCTGCTCTAGTTCAGAGCGAGATTGCTCCAAATCACCGATGACTTGTTTCAGAAGAAACTCTTTTTTCTCGTTGTCAATCTCTAACTGTGCCCGTTCTGCTTCAGAGCGTTCCAGTTTTCTCTGAAGGACTCGATTGGCTTTTTCCAGTGCGTTGGTGTGCTGTTCCCAATCCATACATTACCCTCATCGATCGCATCAGCGCTTAACGTGAGCCTAACAGCAACGAGACAAACGTTTTGTTGTGAAACCAGGTTTGTCTGTGGTTTTCTAACGGTGCGATCTCACCGTAGGTATAGAAGCCACAGCTAGGTATTGCCTTAGGAATGGCGCTTTCGACAAGCTGGTATTCCTCGTTAGTGCGAGTGCCCAAAATGCGCCGTCGAGCGGCACAAGAAATCAGTAGTGCTGCCGCTGGCTCGGTGCCAGGATAGTGCTCAATGGCTTCCTGCAACGAGGCTTCAGAGGCGGCTAAGATCTCGTCGCGCGAGGTGTTGGTCATTTGCACGATCGCGTGTTCAGGAATATCTGCTAAGAAGCTGACGCTGCCCGTTTCAGAGTCGTAGCCACTGGGTGCTCTCATATAAAACCGTTCGCCCTGGGGTTCAAAAATCGCCAGCGCATGAATGGCAAATTGAGACGTAAATGTGTCTGCGCCTAAATAATGTTGATAGAAATCGAGTGCCCGCTGACCGTCAATTTCATAAACTGTGTTGCCTTCAACTTTAGTAATTTGGCTGCGCTTACCGATCGGGTTCCATCCACTGGCAACCCCATGCGAAAAGAGTAAATGACCGGAAAAGAGAAGCACTGGTACAGAATCAACCAAAACGTCTGTTTGAAAGAATTGATGCGTTTTCTTAAACGTGTAGTCATCGGCTGTCATGCCGCCCACGATCGGGACGGTTCCAAGCGCTTGTTTCAACCCATCTAAAACGAGAACGCCGCTAGCCGTCAGACTATCGGGAAAGGTCAAACATAACTGGGGGGAATGGGTCGCTTTCGCTTTCGCAGCCGCAACAGCCTGGTAAGCAGCGGCAATGGGATCAGTTGAAACATCACGCCCCAGCCCAGCATAAATTTCCACGTCATCGGAGGCAAAGACCATCAGCGTTAAGGAATCTTGCTGAAATTTTAAGACTGAAGAAAGTTCCCCGTTGGTTGTGCCGCCAATAAGCGTGATGCCTGGAAACGCTTCCTGAATGCGGTGCAGGATAAGGGCGTGGTCAAAGTCGATCGCCGCAAACAAAATGCCCGCTTGAGGCAGATCGCCAGCCAACGCAACCCGACACTGCTCTAGCAATTCATTCGCTGCCACCAATGAATCTGGATCATTACTGTGACCCACCGCGACCTTAAACATCGTGCTTCCTCCAGGGTTATAGAACGATCGCCGCATCACAAGACAGTGGCTAGACGATTCCTATAACCAGTTTGCCCATCGGCGAGGGGTTTATCGCAGAAGGCAGAGGGCGAGAATAGGGGTTGGTTGTTAGTTGTTAGGGGGCAGGAGGCAGGGGGCAGGAGGCAGGAGGCAGGGGGCAGGAGGCAGGAGGAATGAAGGCTAAAGGATGAAGGATAAAAAAGGAATGAGGGATGAAGGATGAAATCAAAGGCAGCAACAGCAGAGTTTCCGGGTTTGTTACTTCTCCTAACTCAGGTAATGCTATGTAAATTGCTAGCGATAGCAGTGTTTGCGCCTCGATCGAGTACGAAGGGTCAACACTCAGGGGTTAAACGTGAGGTGTTGGCGTGATCGCACACGGCGAACGGTGCTGTGCTACGGAACGGGCAAAAACGGGAAAAAGGTCTTGATGAATTTGCGAAGGCGTAGCAGGTTGAGGTTTTTTTCGAGCGATCGCCCCACTACCGGGCGTGCTGGTCCAGGCTCCTGCAATTCTGCCTGGAGTTGAGCGTACTCGCTGGCTGAAATGGGTTTACCGTCGATTGGCGATCGGGCACCCGTAATAATCTCGGTTCGCAGCACTTCTTCGGGCGTATCGTCTGGGCGAGGTAATGCGTGGGCAGGGGCGATCGCAATCAAAAGCAATCCCATCAGCACCAACGTGCGAGGGGGAAAGGATAAACGATAAACGATAAACGATAAAGGGTTTTCTCTGTGCATCGGGTTTATGGTCTGCTTTGCGTGTGCCATTACTGTATCCTTGAGCGGTCAGCTTAAGAGTTGTTAGTTGTTAGTTGTTAGTTGTTAGTTCATGAACCTTTCCTGACTCCTTCTAAAAACTAAAAACCAAAAACCAAAAACTCCCTTGACAGCCTTCATCCCTCCCCTTTTAGCCTTTAGCCTTCATCCTTTAGCCTTCATCCCCATCCCTCATCCCCGGCGGCAATGGTTCACCACAAAGCTGATGAATCTCACGAATGCGGTCAAAGAGCCACGACTGCTGCTGTCGATACACTGGGATCAGGGCGAGTGGGCTGAGGAGTGCTGCGGCGGCGATATCGGCAATGCTGAATTGATTGCCAACGAGATAAGGGGTGGACTTCCAGCGATCGGCTAGAGCAGCAAAGGCGATCGCGAGTCGTTGACGGGCAAGCTCCACCGCAGCAGGATTCATGTCGTACTGCCAGCGTACAACCTGAATTACGAGTTGGCTAGAAAGGGATGGATCAATCTGCTTCCCGTCGCCACGACGAAAATCGTAGTAGACAAAGCGGGTTGCTGTGCCGATGCTTTCATCCAGCCAATCTTCGAGCAACGCTGCTTCGGTCTGAAGTTGAGGATCAGCCAGAAAGAAGGTGGGATCGGGTTGATGGCGTTCTAGAAAGTGCAGAATGTGGGTGGAGTCGGCGATCGCGGTGGATTCTCCTTCTACCTCTGGCAGCAAAACAGGCACGGTTTTCAAGCCAGTTAGGGGCTTTAGCTTCAGCACATGTGCGCCAGGAGTCAGGTTTTCGACCGTATAGGGGATGTGTTTGTAGCCCAACGCCAGTCGCGCTTTGCGGCAGTAATGAGACGTGCTGAATTGGAGGAGTCGCATCATTCCCGGTTGTTTACCTATGTGGTGTACTCGGCGTTGATTTTGACGTAATCGTAGCTGAGGTCGCAACCCCAGGCTGTGCCAGAGCCGGAACCGCTACCGACACTGACGGCGATCGCCACCGTATCGTCTTTCAAATATTCACCCAGAGCGGCTTGCCGTAAGTAGTTGCTGGCAGCCGAGCGATCAAAGGCTTGGGGTTGACCGTTCTGCATCATGAGAAAGTCACCCAGCTTGATTTGCAGATCATCCTGGTTGAAGATAACGCCTGCCCGTCCCGCCGCACCCGCAATTCTGCCCCAGTTGGGATCGCGTCCGAAGATGGCAGATTTGACGAGGGATGATCCGGCGATCGTGCGGGCAATGAGACGAGCCTCGGCATCATCATTTGTGCCCGAAACTTGCACTTCGACTAAACAGGTTGCGCCTTCACCATCCCGCGCGATCGCCTTTGCTAGATGAATGCACACCTCTGTCAGCATTGCTTCCAACTTATCGGCTTCGGGTCCTGGTTCCGTAATAGCTGGGGTGCGCGACTGTCCATTTGCTAGAGCGATGAGCGAATCGTTTGTGCTGGTATCGCCATCCACTGTGATCTGGTTAAAGCTACGATCGGCGGCTCGGCTCAGCATTTGCTGCCAAAGGTGGGGAGACACGGCTGCATCACAAGTCACAAACGCCAGCATGGTCGCCATATTGGGATGAATCATGCCCGATCCTTTCGCGATACCACCAATGCGAACGGGACGATCCTCTAACGTGGTTTCCAACGCGATCGTCTTGGGTACTAAATCCGTGGTCATAATCGCCTTTGCAGTACTTGCCCCACCCGCTTCTGAAACGTTAGCCACCAGTTGAGGCAAGGCGGCTTTCAAGGCATCCAGCTTAATCCGCTGACCGATGACCCCTGTAGAAGCCAGCAAAATCAATTCGGATGGCACACCCAGCACTTCACTCAAGGCTTTCGCACTTTCCAGCGCATCCTGTAGCCCCAGTGCCCCTGTTGCCGCATTTGCCTGACCTGCGTTGCACAGAATCGCACGGGCACTGGCTTTTGTCTCCAGGCGCTCCCGACAGTAATCGACGCAGGCAGCGCGTACCTGACTGGTGGTAAACACCCCCGCAGCGATCGCCTCTACGTCTGAGACAATCAGCGCCAGGTCAGGCAAACCGGATGGTTTCAGCCCTGCTGTCATCCCCACGGCGCGATACCCTTTAGGTGCTGTGATGCTTCCCGAAATTTCCTGCCACTCTGCCATGCTTGCCTCCGCTTACTCCACCGCATGACTGGCGATTATATCAGGGGGACGGGCGTTTAGTTGTTAGACAGGAGCAGTTGGAAAGGATAAAGGATGAAGGATAAAAGAGGGATGAGGGATGAAAGGTCAGAAGTAGGGAGCGGGAGGAGAGTTATGAGTTGATTGAGCGGTCAGCGGTCAGCGATCAGCTTTTTAGCCTTTAGCCTTTAGCCTTTAGCCTTTCCCTTTCCCCCTTCTGCCCTCTGCCTCCTGCCTTCTGCCTTCGCTTCCTGCCTTCTGCCTTCGCTTCCTGCCTCCAGTTTCTTGCACAAAAAAAAGAGGGAGACACCAAAGCGTCTCCCTCTTATCATCAGGGTGCATCTACTAGACACAGTATGCCACTAATGGGGTGGGGGGTGTCACCCCCTTTTTTATGTTTTTTTGACAAAGGGGCGTTAATTTTTGCCTCACGTCTCCCCAAACGCTTAACCGTTGAGCTGTTTGGCGAGGAGTTGGTTGGTGAGTTTGGGGTCAGCACGTCCGCCTGTTTGCTTCATCACCTGTCCCACAAAGAAACCCAGCATCTTGGTTTTGCCGTTCCGGTACATCTCCAATTCTTTGGGATGGGCAGCAATGACTTCGGCGATCGCGGCTTCGATCGCGCCCGTATCAGAAATTTGAATCAGTCCCTTTTGCTCGACTAAGGCTTTGGGCGATCCCCCTTGAGCGAGCAGGTCGGGCAAGATGTCCTTGGCAATTTTGTTGCTGATAGTGCCGCTGTCGATGAGGCTAATGAGTTCAGCGAGGTCGGCGGGCTGGATGGGGAGATCGGTAATGCTCAAGCTGTTGTTGCTGTTGAGGTAGGCACTGATGTCGCCCATGACCCAGTTGGCGGCTTGTTTGGGGTTGCCACCTGCTGCAACGGTTGCCTCAAAGTAGGCGGCGATCGACTGATCATCCGTCAACACTCGCGCATCGTAAACGGAAAGACTGAGTTCGGTTTCATACCGCTTGCGCTTTTGGGCAGGCAGCTCGGGCAGTTCTGATCGCCATTGTTCTAGTTGGGTTGACGACACTTCAATGGGACCCAAATCGGGTTCGGGGAAGTAGCGGTAATCGCTGGAGCCTTCCTTCACCCGCATACTGATGGTGCGTTGTGCCCCTTCTTCCCACAGGCGCGTTTCTTGCACGATGCGTTCACCGGATTCGATCGCTTCAACTTGCCGCTCAATCTCAAACTCGATCGCCTTTTGAATGGCGCTAAACGAGTTCATGTTTTTGATTTCGACTTTGGTGCCAAATTCGGCACGACCCACAGGACGCACAGAAATATTGACATCGCAGCGCAGCGAGCCTTCCTGCATGTTGCCGTCGCTCACGCCCAGATAGCGCACAATCCGCCGGAGTTCTTGCGCGTACTCTGCCGCTTCCCTCCCACTGCGAATGTCTGGCTCTGAAACGATTTCGATGAGCGGTACTCCTGCACGGTTGTAGTCCACCAGCGAATAGGTGGAGCCGGAAAGTCGATCGCTCCCGCCATGCACCAATTTGCCCGCGTCTTCTTCCATGTGCAGACGGGTCACACCGATGCGTTTGCGGGTGACGGTGCCCGTTTCTTTGTCGTACAGCTCAATTTCGAGCCAGCCATGTTCGGCGATCGGCAAATCGTACTGCGAGATCTGGTAGTTCTTGGGCAAGTCGGGGTAGAAATACTGCTTGCGATCGAACTTGCTGTACGGGGCAATCTGACAATTCAGCGCTAACCCAGCTTTCACCGCGTACTCCAGCACCTTCTGATTCAGGACAGGCAGCACTCCCGGCAAGCCCAGGCAAATGGGATCGATGTGGGTGTTGGGCGTGGCTCCAAAGGCAGTGGAGCTGTTGGAGAAAATTTTGGTTTGGGTGCTGAGCTGGCAGTGTGTTTCTAACCCAATGACAGCTTCATACTGAGTTTTTACCGGAGCGGCAGTAGTCATAGACCTTTTCAGCTTGCGACTGTGGAACAGTTAGCTCTATCTTAGCCGTTGTGGGAGACCACGTATGACGCTCTCTTTTGAGGAAGACATGGCACAACAGGCGTTTTTGTCGGAAACTATTGTCAGTCGATCGCGCCCAACCGATTAAACCACGCAAACCTCGGAGACCTTAACCAAAGGAGCGGGCACTGATTCACATGGCGGCTCAAACCTCGGAGGTTTTAGTCAAAATGCGTCAGTCCTGTTTTTATAAGAATCGCTCTTAATTTAAACCTTGAATTGCCTGAGCAACACCTTAAAGAGGAGAAATGACGATGCAGAATCAGATCAACAATGAAATGCAAATCACCATTTACTATCTGAATGGTCAGACCGAAGCCTACACCTTTTCTCAGTTTGCTGACCCTGCCGCACTGGAGCAAGAAGTTCAGCAGGAGATCCGGCGGATTCTGGACAAGGAATGGTGGTTTTTCCATCTGGCAGAGCAAACGGTCTGTGTGAATAGAGCCAATGTGGCAAAGATTGAGTTGAAGCCTACGATCGCTCAAATTCACGGTGAAGGGGTATTTGCCAATGCCCAGCGCGTCACAGCGTTGAGTCGTGCTCATACGTAGACAGAAGACAGTCGTAGACAGAAGGCAGTCGTAGGCAGAAGACAGTCGGTGTTGTCAGCTATAAACTCCTTGGAGAACCGTTTTTTTGACGACGTTTTTTTGATGGCAGAGGCATGTCTCAAAGCGGTGAAGGGCGAGCGATCGCAGGGTTTATCAGCCGCCCTCTCGTCTTTTACGCCTAATTCTTGACACGTCTGGGACGTAAACTGCTACTATAGACTCTGGTAATGCGTTGGGGCGTCGCCAAGTGGTAAGGCAGCGGGTTTTGGTCTCGCCATCCCTAGGTTCGAATCCTAGCGCCCCAGTTTTTTGGCTCGTTTTTAAGTGTCTTTGCTTGAAGTACAGGGTGTTTCAAGTGCAGGATGTACGTACCATCAGGTTGAGCAGATGTTCGGCAACATCGGGCAGATGGTTGCAAAGACCTGTATGCACTCGCGAAGTCTGAATAATCGTGCTGCGAGGCGCAACCAGCCAGTGAAAGCGTTCCCTCATGGGTAGTTGACCGATCGCGCCTGCCGCTTTACCACCTGCACACATTACCGGAATCGCTGCCAGATAGCTTTGAATCAGGTCGAGATCTAGCGTGGGGTCGATCGCCAGCAACCGCGACTCATCCAGTGCAATGCGCGCTTCAAGAAAGCGGCGGCTGTCACAGGAAACAATCACCCCCACATTGAGAAACTCTTCACGCTCAACCTTGGGGACGACGCGAATAATGGCGTAGTCATACGTGAAGCGATCGAGCACGCAATGCCTCCTCCAGAAACGCGTGGGGTGCTTCTAATCGTCTCACCAAATATTCACGGTAAGCATCCCGATGCTGCACTACATCAGCAAAGGGAGAACCGTCTACTAACCATGTGTCAGGAATCAGTTGCAAAATGTGGTCGATCATGGCTGGGGTAAGGCGTGCGGTCAACAGAGCATCTGCTGCTTGCAGTTCGTTAGCAAAGCGTAGTAGCACATGATCTTTGATCGCCGCAAAGGAGGCTTGACTGCGATCGCGGTAGTTTTGCCAGGTGTGATGGAAGTAAAGCGATGCTCCGTGGTCAATGAGCCAGAGTTTGCGGTGCCAGACCAGCATATTGGCGTTGCGCGGTGTGCGATCGATGTTGGTGACATAGGCATCAAACCAGACGATTTCTGACGCAAGATTTGCTTCGGCTTGCCCTGCGATCGGGTCAAAGGTGACGGAACCGGGCAGGTAGTCTAAGGCAAGGTTCAGCCCTGCACTCGCCCGAATTAAATCTTGAATTTCAGGATCTGGCTCTGTGCGAGCGAGATCCGGGTCAAGCATCACAAAGACAACTTCAGGCACGGGCAACCCAACGGCACGGGCAATTTCTCCAGCGACCAGCTCTGCAATCAGCGCTTTGGCTCCCTGACCCGCTCCTCGAAATTTGAGTACATACATGCCGTCATCATCGGCTTCGATAATGGCAGGCAGAGAGCCTCCTTCACGTAGCGGGGTGACATAGCGTGTGGCAGTGACCGTTCGCAAATTCATTCTGGGTCATCATGCTCCGACAAAAGGTTCGTAACGTTGAGCGTTCATCTTGTTTGGTGTTCATATTGTCTGGTATAAAGACTAGCGCTTCTTGCTGCTGTCGTTCTGCCGATCGCGCGATGAGGCACAAACCAAGTTGGCTTTTTGGAGCTTGAAGAGTAGCATGGCATCTATGCAGATGGTTTGTGAGGATTCTATGCAGCGCGGCTGCTTGTTTTGTGAGTATGACTAGAGATTCGGGCACACCAGACCGTCGACCGTCAAAGCGATCGCCAAAACCTAGAAACAGTGGGACGTTGCCTCAGCAGTCAGCGCCTCGTCCGGTCGCAGCGACTTCGGTTTCGCAGTCCCAGATGCAGGCAGGCTCAGCTTTGCCACCCCCACCCCCTATGCCCTCGCAGCCGCCGAAGCCACGGGTTGCTAAGACAACTAACCCGGACGAACCAGCGTTTAGCAACGCCTCTGGTGCTTACCCCTCTGGTGCTCACCCCCCTGGTGCTCATAGGCTACCGCGCCGTTGGTTGCGCTGGCTCTATAGCTGGAAGTTTTGGCTGCTGGCAACTGGAGTGGGCTGTGTGGGTACCGGAGCGTTAGCCTTAGCGCTGCTGCTGCAATTGCCAGGGTTGCCTAACTGCCCAGCGATTTTTTGGCCCCTGGCTTCAGCGTCGTTACGCTTTGAGTGTGCGCGATTGGCAGCCAGTAAGCAAACCTCAACCGACTTGCTACAGGCGATCGCGCTGGTGGATTCTCTTCCCAAAGATCACCCGCTGCGAGATGAAGCCGATCGCCTGGTGGAACTCTGGTCACTGGAAGTCTTGAAGCTGGCAGAAGCCGATTTCAACGCGGGGAAGCTGAACGAGGCGATCGCGGCGGCACGGCGGATCTCCCCCAAAGTGTCTGCCTACAAACTGGTGGAAGAACGGGTGCAGCGCTGGCAAACCATCTGGTCTAAAGCAGAAACCCTTTACCGCAAAGCTGAAGCATCCTTACGTGACCTCGATTGGCGACAGGCGTTTTCCTACGCGGTGCGCTTGCTGGATGTGGATAATACCTTCTGGCAAACCACCAAGTACAACGAACTGAGCGGCAAGATTACAGCATCGCGGGAAGATGGCAATACCCTGGGTAAAGCGCAACGGCTGGCTGATGATGGCGGACTGACCAACTTGTTAGAAGCCATCAAGCTGGCACAGTCCATTAAGCCGGAGAGCTACGTGCATCAAGCGGCGCAGAAGGCGATCGGAGACTTTGGGCAGAAAATGGTTGAACTAGCGCAGGCAATGCTCGATCGCCGCGACTTACAGGGAGCTTTGAATGTCTTGGGCAAAATCCCCGATGTCGTCAAGCTCAATGAGCAAGTGAAAGACCTGACCGTGCTGGCAAATGCTCAGTCCCAGGTGTGGCTAAACACCGTGCCAGATATTGAAGAAGCGATTTCTCAGGCGCAGCGGATTCAACCCAATCGCCCACTCTATCGCAAAGCGCAGCAACTCATCGTCCGCTGGCAGCTTGAAATTGAAGCGATCGCCCAACTTGAGAAAGCACGCATTTTGTCCCAGCCCGGTACGATTGCCGATCTATCAGCCGCGATCGCCGAAGCTTCTACCATTGCTCGCTCAAACCCTCGTTGGGATGAAGTGCAAAAGCAGATTCAAACCTGGATAGCGCAAATTCAAACCATCGAGGATCGTCCAATTTTAGAGCAGGCAGAACAAATTGCCGCGCAGGGTGATCTGGTTTCGTTGCAGGCAGCGGCAGCGCAGGCAAATCAGATTGCTCCAGGACGAGCGTTGTACAAAGAGGCGCAAAGCAAAGCTCGTACCTGGACAGCCCAGGTGCAACAGATTCAAGATCAGCCCTACCTCGATCGCGCCAGAGAGTTCGCCAACGCAGGTGATCTACCCTCAGCCATCAGAACAGCCGAGCAAATTGGCTCCGGGCGATCGCTCTATGCGGATGCTCAGGTGGATATTAGACAATGGCGCAAGCAGCTACGCAATCAGGAGCTTCAGGCACAGGCAGAGCAAAATCTGCAGGCGGCTCGACAATTAGCCAACTCAGGGTCTCCAGACGGCTTAGCTAACGCCATTCGGATGGCAGAGCAGGTGCCAGCGGGTAGTGCGCTGCGATCGGATGCGGACAATGCGATCAATGAATGGAGTACCCAGCTTTTGCAAGTCGCCAAGAGTCAGTCGGTTTACGATGTGCCAGAGGCGATCGCCGTTGCCCAAAAAATTCCGTCGCGTTCGGGTGCTTACGCGGAGGCACAGCAAGAGATTCAGACATGGAAGAAGGCGATCGGGCAATAGCTCAATGCGAGATACGAGAGGGGATAGGACGTTGTACTACTCTCTTTCTTGCTGTACTTCCATGAGCTCTTGAATCTTCGCTTCATACTTTGCGAAAATGCTCCGATAAGACCCTAAGAAAAGAATGGTCTGCTTTATTCTGAAGCCAGTCCGAAAGAGCAACAAAGCGTAGCCGACAAAGAGCCAGGTTACATCTTTGTACCAAAAGTAAAAACTGATAAAAAGCAGTGAAGGAATGATGTAAGTCAACTCCCATGTCACATACAGCGATGGCTTTGAGAGTGCTCGATCGCGGTAAGCATTGAGAATATATTTTTCTCGTGCTGTAAAGCCAACCAATTCATCCATATAGCATTAGGTGCTGAGCGTTGTGTTTAGCATAGACAGCTTTTTGTTGTAACTAACTTCATTTCTCTGCATCAAGCGAGCTTTCATCCCTACCGTTACCTAAACCGTAACAATTCCAGGTTTTCATTTTAGCGAGGTCATAATAGCAGCCATCCAATGTTCTTCACTGAGGGCTACCGATGCTGTTCTGGACTGACGATCGCCTATGGGATGATGCCCGCACGTATCAAATCCTCTTCCTGGGACTCTTTCTAGTGGTGGGTTTGGGCACACGGGATTGGTCGCTGAAACCCGGCATGATTGCGGTGGCGATCGCAACGTGTGTAACGACTCAGTGGGTGATGGTTGGCGTGAGGCAGAAGGCAGAGGGCAGGGGGCAGAAGGCAGGAGCAGGGGAAGCGGAGGAGGCAGGGGGAGCAGGAGAGGAGAGGGGTGGGGAGTCGGGAGTCGGGAATTGGGAGTCGGGAAAATTCAAAGCCTTTAGCCTTTCGCCTTCCGCCTTTAGCCTTCATCCCTCATCTTTTAGCCTTCCTCCTTTAGCCTTCATCCTTTCCCCTGCCTTTCTCTCCTCTCTCCCCAGTGCTCTTGTCACCTCACTTGGACTCAGCATCCTCCTTCGCGCCGATCATTACAGCACAATGGTTTTCGCGTGTGTGGCGGCGATCGTCAGCAAATTTCTGATTCGAGTTAACGGGAAGCATGTCTTCAACCCAGGTAATTTTGGCATTGTGGCAGCGCTCCTACTCACACCAGATGCGTGGGTATCACCGGGACAGTGGGGCGAAGAAGGCTGGTATGCCCTGATGTTTTTAAGCTGCGGTGGGTTGGTGGTGGGGCGAGTGGGACGGTGGGATACGACGATCGCCTTTCTGGGTAGCTACGCCGTGCTGGAGGGTATCCGCAACGTCTTGCTGGGCTGGACATGGGATGTGTGGGCGCATCGCCTGATGAGTGGTTCGCTGCTCATGTTTTCTCTGTTTATGATCACTGACCCGCGCACCATTCCCAATGCTCGAATCGGTCGATTGCTGTGGGCAACGGCGATCGCGCTCCTCACCTTCTTTCTCCGCAACTACCTGTTTCTTTCAACCGCTGTCTTCTGGGCACTCTTCGCGCTGGCACCGTTGAGCATTTTGATCGATGCCGTTTTTCCGGGCGATCGCTTTGTTTGGCAGAGTCGAGCGAAGGAAGCAGAGGAGGCAGGGGAGGCAGAGGGGGCAGGGGAGGGAGAAATGACAGCACTGGTTACTTAAAGCTCGTAAATCCGGGCAGCTATCAGCCGTCAGCTATCAGCCAAAGCTCAAAACTCAAAACTCTTCTCCCCCTGCCTCTTCTAACAACCAACAACTTCCTTTACCTTCTGACTCCTTCTAACAATCAACAACTAACAACCAACAACTTCCTCTGTCTTCTGACTCCTCTCCAACAACTCAAAACTCAAAACTAATCATGAAACCCCTACGTATTCTCATAACCTTATTGTTTACCTGTCTTGTTTGCCTGCTGGTTGCTCCGAGTGCGTGGGCGTTCTGCGGCTTTTACGTCGCAAAAGCAGATGCCAAACTGTACAACCAGGCTTCGCAGGTGGCGATCGCGCGTGCAGGCAATCGCACGGTGCTAACGATGGCAAATGACTTTCAGGGCGAAGTGAAAGATTTTGCGATCGTCGTGCCTGTCCCAGTAGTGCTGCGGAAGGATCAGATTAAAGTGGCTGACCCCAAAATCATTGAGCGGTTGGATGCCTTTAGTGCGCCCCGTCTGGTGGAATATTTTGACGAAGATCCGTGTGAGCAGCGGCTGTACGAGCGGGCGGTTCCGGCTCCCTCTGCTGCGTCAGGAGCGGCTCAGGAGTCAAACAGAGCACGTAGAGACTCGCTGGGTGTGACGGTAGAAGCCCGCTATACTGTGGGCGAGTATGACATTCTGTTACTGAGCGCCAAGGAATCGGATGGATTGCAGACCTGGTTGAATCAGAATGGCTACAAAATTCCCAAAGGGGCGAACCAACTGCTAAAGCCTTACATTCGGCAGAAGCTAAAGTTTTTCGTGGCAAAGGTCAATTTGAATGAATACGATAAAGCGGGCTATCAATCCCTCCGTCCCCTGCAAATAGCCTACGAGTCGCCACGTTTTATGCTGCCCATTCGGTTAGGCATGATCAATGCAAAAGCCGCACAGGATTTGCTCATCTACGTGCTTTCACCCGAAGGACAAACGGAAGTCACAAACTATCGCACCGTGAAAGTGCCGTCAGATTCGGAGATTCCAGTGTTTGTGAAAAATGAGTTTAGCGATTTTTACAAGGCAATGTTCCAGACGGCATACGATCGCGAAGATCGCAAAGTTGCCTTTATGGAATATGCGTGGGATATGGCAAACTGCGACCCCTGTTCCGCAGAGCCACTGTCACCAACAGAACTGAAACAAGCGGGTGTTTTCTGGCTCGACAATCCAGACGATGCGGTTCCCATGCCATCAGGTGGATTCCGTCCCCGTCGTTTCCCCTCCTCCAATGTTTTCATCACCCGTCTGCACGTCCGCTATACCCGCGATAAGTTCCCCGAAGATCTGGTCTTTCAGGAAACGGGCAACCGCGAGACGTTCCAGGGTCGCTATGTGCTGCGTCATGCCTTTACCGGAGCGCCGAAGTGTCAGGCAGCATACCAGTATCGCCGATCGCTCCCCCGTCGGTTTGAGCAACAGGCACAAAACCTGTCGCGCCTGACCGGATGGAACATTCAAGACATTCGTAAAAAGCTGCCGCAAATCGAAGGTGATGCGCGTCCCTTTTGGCAACGGATTCTATCCAGCCTGGTTGGTCAATAGCAATTGGATAGTAAGTACGATCGCGCTGTCCAACCGTGGAGGTCATGAATTGTCTTCCATTGTTGGACAGTACGATGGAGTCGAAGGCAGAATAAGAACGTTGCAACTCAAAGAAGTAGGTAGTTATGGATAGCTTGAACGATCTGCTTCAAAAAACCTTCTATTTTGGGGCAGGGTTAGTCGCGGTGACGATCGAACAAATCGAGCGCTTGGATGAAAGCATCGCCGCGGTACAGGTCGAGGTGCAGCAAACCGTGGATGACCTGATTGCACGGGGCGAACAGGTGATGACCCAAACTCAACAATCGTCCGCTGAAACGGACTGGCAGGTAGCCCCGCTCCATCGCCGCCTGGTGATGTTACTCAACGGGAATGAATCGTTAGCAAGGCATCTCGTGGAAGAGGCTCAAGCACAAAATCCCGATCGCTCTCTCATGTGGATTTACGAAAAAGTGATTCACGATCTGGAGCGCGATCGGGGCTTATAGTTCAGTATGCATTGATCGCCACTGTTACCGCCCAATACCGACAATCTTATGGAATGAAAAGTCTCCTTGAGCCTCGGTACTCATCAAGATCAAAGACAATCTCAATCAGCCGATCAACACACCGATTGCTATAATCAGCATCGGTCAGAATTCGATCAGCATCTCCAACGGTGACAACGGGCAGTGATGTCGATGTATTTTCTTCACGCATCACTTGCTCTAGAGAATTCTTGTCTTTTATACTCCGATTGGCTGTTAGCAAGATCATTTGATTTTTCTGTGCAAACCGCCACACATTTCTATCACTACTCGTGATGGGTAATGCAAGCGCTTCAAAGGTGAGAAAGCGAATGGACAGGAGATCAAGCCAGCCTAGACTAGCAATATAACCTGACAAAAGTAGAGCATGTCCTTCAAGATTGTGATCGACTAGAAAAATCATGCCTAGACTCACGCAAAGCTTGATGTTTTGCCTTCTGTGCTTGAAGTTTTCCCCAGGCAGATTCCATACCTGCCTTAGGTGGCTCTGTCGCAAGTCGGGCAATGAGATCATGGTTCCGAGCTTCGTAATACTGTCGAAGTTCCTCAGCTTCCTTCAGTACAATTTGATACTCGGCTTCGACTTCCGCGCGATTTTTCTCAATGTAGGCAAGAGCAACGTTAATTTGCTCATCGGTTAGGTTAAAGAGACCACGGATGAACTTGGGTGGGTACTGAGCTGTCAGATAATCCATCACATCATAAAGAGTGATGCGCGTACCTGCGATCGTCAGTCCGCGTTCTGTGCGAGTAATTCCTGTCTGTTCACTGGCTGTTAGGGTCATCGCTTTAGCCCTATGGGAACCATACTTCTATGCTACCTGACCCAGTTAACCAGATTAATCTATCGTGACGACTGGCAAAGGAAACGTGTGAAAAAATCCACACTCATATGTCTATAGATACTTTTGTAGTCTAACAATCCTTTACAGTGACTCTAGCCAAATTGGATCATCTTTATGAATGGTGCCGCCTTGTAAGACTGAGGCACGGATGCCTGCAATCACGTTATTATGCTTTGCCGTTGTTTGCAAAATGCCCAAATCATTCGGCAAACCAGCTTGAGCTAGCGTTGTCACGACACAGCGAGGGCAGGCGGTATCGATGCTGAGGCGTACTTCTTCACCGATCGCCAGCACGCCACCGACCCAGGCATCTTCCACAAACGTTGCCTCATCAGACACGGGCTTGATCAACAAATTGGGTCGAAAGCGACGCAAATCAAACTGCCCCTCTGGATAAAGTTCCTGAAGACATGCCAATGTTGCGGTCGTGATCGCGTGGATAGGGCAGGAATCGAAAAACGTACCCGGTGGCAACACTAGCTCGGTGATGGCTTCCTGATGTGCCGTGCCTTCAACGTTGGGCCAGTATTGATCCAGGCTGGCGGTTGCTGGAGCTGCGGTTAAAAGCTGTACCTCTCGATCGAGCAGCCCAGAGAGAATACGGCTGGTGTCGATCGCCTCACTCAGTACCGACCCACCATCCGGCAAGGAAACGCGCACTGGAGGAAGGGTTTCACGCTCCGGAGTCTCTGTATATGCCGCCTGAAAATCCAGCAGCTTTGCCCATCTTTTCGGATT
This sequence comes from Lyngbya sp. HA4199-MV5, assembly GCA_019359375.1. Taxonomy (GTDB): domain Bacteria; phylum Cyanobacteriota; class Cyanobacteriia; order Leptolyngbyales; family Leptolyngbyaceae; genus Stenomitos. The sequence continues at coordinate 107,079 of JAHHHL010000017.1, read as the reverse complement.
CTTGGCACTGGCAACCCTGCCGCTTTGCACATCCAGCAGCGCATATGCTCGATCGCCCAACAGCCCGTGCTTTGTGACTTCTGATGCCTCCAGTTCTTCTCCCAGCATCGATTTTACGGGATAACGCCAGAGTGTTTCAATTGAACCAACAAGCGATCGCGCCATACATCACACCGTGCTTACAACTGGCTAACGCTAGCAGGGTTGCAGCCATGCGGGAGTATCAAACTGTACACGATCCTAAGGATGGCGCAAGGTCGCTTCCAGGAGTGCTTGGCGCTGCTCTGTACATTCGGTAGCTTTGGCGTAGTCGCCGATCGCGTAATAGGCAACACGCAGACTACCCAACACTTGTTCGGCAATGCGGTGATCCTTCATTTTGTGGGCGATCGCTAAGCGCTGTTCGTAGTAGTCGATCGCGCGTGCATAGTTGCCGAGGGCATCGTAGCCAACGCCAACGCTACCCAGTGCTTGTTCTTCGCCACGACGATCGTGAGTTTCCCGCGTGACATGCAGCCATTGCTTACTGTATTCAATCGCGCGATCATAGTCGCCAAGGGCATAGCAAGCATTTCCTAAATTGCGTAGAATCTGACCTTCGATGCGACGATCGTTGAATTCTCGTGCCAGCACCAGGCGTTGCTGATAGTAATCGATCGCGCGGGTGTAGTTGCCCAGCGCATAACAGGCGTTGCCTAGATTTTTAAGAATCTGCTCCTCAATCTGGTCATCTTGCAGTTCACGCGCAATCACCAGGCTTTGTTCTTCACAGCGAATGGCAGCCTCATAATCGCCCAATGCCTTGTGAGCCAAACCCAGATTGTTCAATGCAGCCATTTCACCCCGCCGATCGCCAATTTCTTGCGCGATGGTCAGACTTTGCTGCTGGTACTCGATCGCCTTCATCTGTTCTTTGAGATGACGATAGGCATTGCCCAAGTTGCCGAGGATTTTGACAATCCCCCGGCGATCTTGAAGCGTTTGTGCAATGTCTAAGCTTTGCTTGGAATATTTAATGGCTCTGGCGTAGTCTCTCAGGCTGTAGTGAGTCAAGCCCAGACCGCTCAGTGCTTTCTCTTGCCCAGGCACGTTTCCACAATCGCGACAAAGCAAAAACGCTTGCTGAAAGGCTTTTAATGCTGCTTCAAATTGCCCTGTATGGTAATGCTCACAGCCCTCATGGAGGAGACGCTCTGACATCGCCTGCGTGGCATCGGCGATGAGCGTTTCGCTGACGTTCGGGGTTAGGAGGCTCGTTTTGAGCAATTCATGCTCAGAGGGAAACACGGTTTCGCGGGAAGATGCAGGCGTTGCGTCGATCGCTGCAAGGTCGCTATTCATAGTTAGTTTTAGGGAACAAGCTTGATGGGTTGAGGCGTTGAATGGGAATGAACGCTTAGACTGTGCATGTGCTTTTCTGGACGAGTCGCGACGACCAAACCCAGCTCAAAACGCCGTGGTTCAACTTTCACAGGCGATCGCATCTCGTCCGGCTTGGTTCAGAGTGGGTCAATCTTAGCGGCACACTTGACCAGGACGCACCCTCGCGTTCAATGGCATCACACCCTTACCACAACACAGCCTACCGCTTTCACGTAGAGACGGATTCCGTAAATTCTCTAGCTTTCTCCACTTTATAGAAAAAAATTTCCGTAGAATTATGGAGATGCATTTTATTCCTTAACATTATTCCTTAACAACAGCAGCAGGACCGACGAGAGACAGATAGGGTTCCATGAGGTAATGGTCTGCCGCAGACTGCACCGCTTCCAATGTGACAGCGTTCAACTGCTCCTGAAACTGAGCATCAAAAGCAATGCCCAGACCCAATGTTTCATACCAACCAAACGTTTGAGCAATTTGCGCATTGGTCTGCTTGCCAAGTGCCTGCTGCCCCAGGATCTTATCTTTGGCGGCCTGCAAGGTTTCAGGGTCAAAGGGATGAGTGCGCAGTCGATCGACTTCTGCTTTTAACCCCGCGATCGCGATCGCGGTATTTTCGGGTGCGGTGCCCATATAAACGACGAAAGGCGCAGGATGCAGCCGTGTTGGGTAAAACGCCGAAACGTCGTAGGCTAACCCACGCTTTTCGCGCAATTCCACAAACAGGCGACTGGATAGCCCATTGCCCAGGTAGCTATTGAGCAGTTTCAGCGCCGTGTATTCTGCCATCGAATGGTCACGAGAGGCTGGAGAAGGCGGCACAGAGGGTGTTCCGGTTTGCTGTAGGGCTTCATTGTGCTCAGGTACAACCGCTGGGGCCAGGTAGCCCAACATCACGATCGACTGCTGCGTTTCTTGAGCGATCGCGGCTTTGATGGGACGTGCGGTGATGGCAGGTAATGTGAGTATCGGTAACGGCGTTTCAGGTGGTTGCCAATCGCCAAAAACGCTCTCTATAAGCGCGATCGCAGCATCCGGCTGAATGCGACCCGAAAGGCTGACAACCATGTTGTCTGGGCGAAAGTGCGTTTGGTGATAGTGCTGGAGATCGGCGCGATCAAGCTGTGACACACTGGCTTCAGTACCTAAACCGGAGAGGGCATAGGGATGATCGCCATACACAATCTGCCGGAGCTGGTCGTAGGCGATCGAAAACGGTTGCTCTTGCTGAGAGCGAATCGCCTGAATGGTTTGGCGGCGCTCCAGATCAATTTCATGCTGTGGAAAGCTGGGCGATCGCAACAACTCCCCAGCGAGCTGCAGCAGTTCTGAAAAGTCTGAAGACACCGTTTTGAGGCTAAGCAGAAAGTAGTCTGTCGCAGAATCTGTACCCAGGCTGGCACCCACCGATTCGACCTGTTCGGCAATCTGTAAAGACGATCGCTGCTCGGTACCTTTGGTGAGCACAGATGCTAGCAAGTGCGCCAGCCCTGCTGTTTGAGTGGTTTCCCACTGGCTGCCTGCCCTTACAAAGATACGGGTGGCAATGATGTCAGCGGATGGGTTTTCCCACACCAGCACAACCATACCGTTAGCAAGCACTGTACGGGTTTGGGGTAACTGTTTGATGCCTAAATTCACGCAATTATCCTTGTTGCAAAGAGCCGCTAACCCAATGGTCTAACAACGGTCGCGGCATAGTGATAGGGCGAAAGGTAGTGGCTGGCGAGACATTGAAGGTCACTAGCCTGGATAGCCTGGAGGCGCTGTGGATAGGTGGTGGCAATATGAGGCTCAGCCAGAATGCTGTAATAGCCGTAAAGCCCAGCCAGTTGACTGGGGGTTTCAGTAGAAAACGCGTAGTCATTGCAGAGCAACCGTTTGCAGCGGGCAAGCTCTGCTTCCGAAATTGGGGTCGCAGCTAGTTGGGAGAGCCGATCGCAGATGATGGCTTCCACCCGCTCTAAGTTTTCGGGATCAAGCCATGCACTGATCGTAAACAAGCCCGACTCCCGCTGGAGCGAAAAGCTGCTGCCGATCGCTTGCACTAAATGGCGTTCTTCTCGTAGTTCCCAGACCAACCGTGATGTTCGTCCTTCAGCCAGCAACACCGAAAGAATGTCCAGTCCATACGCCGCTTGCAGTTGCTTGTCAATTTCCTGCGATTGAGAATCGACTCCTGGTCCAATCCAAGCCATTAACAACCGGGCTTGCTCTAGCCGGGGCAAAAAAAGTTCTTGACGACGAATATCGGTAATGGGCGGTTCGGCTTCCGCCACAAGGCGAGGGCAGTCTAGAGGCACTGGAAAGGTATGAAACGTCTGGCTCACCAGGTCGATCGCTGCGCTTTGAGGAAAATCTCCCACCATCACCACTGTCATCTGCTCGGGTTGGTAATGAGCACGATGAAACTGGCGCATTTCGGCAGGCGATCGGGCAGCTAGCGACTCCTCAGTACCTAAGATGGGACGACCATACGGATGGCGCTGGTACACCATTTCGTTGAGTGCCTGAAATGCCAGCCAATCAGGGTTGTCATACGATTGATTAATTTCCTCCAGGACAACCTGACGCTCTCGATCAAATTCGTTGTCTGGAATGACAGCATGGAGTAGCAACTCGGACAGATAGGGCAAGGTTTCTTCCAGGTGCTGTGCTGCGGTTGTAATGAAGTAATGCGCGTAGTCGTAGCTTGTGGCTGCGTTCGTGATGCCACCCCGTCGCTCGATCGCCAGGTCAAACGCACCCGGAGCCAGCCGCTCAGTGCCCTTAAAAATCATGTGCTCTAGAAAATGCGCCATACCAGACCATTCATCGGGTTCGGCGATCGCGCCTGCCCTGACCCAAATGTCAACAGCGGCAACCGGGGTACCAGGAGTGCGTTGGTGAATAAGTGTTAACCCGTTACACAGCATCACCACATGCGCTGGCAACCGCGTTGGACTGAGAACCGCAGGCAAATCAAGTAGACTCAATAGTTCAATTCAGGACGGAATGTCTCTGCCTTTACCAAAATTATAGAGAACCTTGACTCTACCGATACGCGTCTTACGATCGCTTCACCAGCACCAATTGGCTGCAATCCTTGTAGGTCAGGGTCATTAGTTCATGACATCGCTTTGCAAGAGGGTGAAAAGTTATCCTTTCCTCACATTTGTTTGGTTGCACTCACATTTGTTTGGTTGCACGTAGTAGAGGCGCTGAAGAAACTCTATCCATAGAAGGAGCACCAGAGACAGGTGTAATCTGTGCTTATGCGATAGAATTTACTCGTTAAGTTCTGTTTCTATATGTCTCTCAGACTTTTGTAGTCCATGGCTCTTGTAGTCCATAGAGGCGGAGCGATCGTTCCTGTCGAGTTTACGGCTGTAGACCCTGAATCGGCAGGTTTTAGACTTTAAACGCACATTAAACAGAGAGAAGAACACATGGCATTTGAACAATCCCCCCTTCCTTACGACTTCAACGCCCTGGAGTCGCATGGTATGAAAGGTGAAACCTTTGAGTATCACTACGGTAAGCACCACAAGGCATACGTTGACAACCTGAATAAGCTGGTTGCAGACACCGAACTGGCAGATAAATCCTTGGAAGACGTGATCAAGCTCTCGTTCAAAGATTCATCTAAAGCAGGCATCTTCAATAACGCGGCTCAAGTCTGGAACCACACCTTCTTCTGGAGTAGCCTATCACCCAATGGGGGTGGTTCACCCAGTGGTACCCTTGCCAAGCAAATCGACGCATCGTTTGGCAGCTTTGACAAATTCAAGGAAGAGTTTACCAACGCTGCCACCACTCAATTTGGTAGCGGCTGGGCCTGGTTGATTGATGATAACGGGACGTTGAAAGTCACCAAAACACCCAACGCAGAAAATCCACTGGCGCACGGTCAAAAAGCACTTCTGACCCTCGACGTGTGGGAGCATGCTTACTACATCGACTTCCGCAACGCTCGCCCTGCCTTTATCAAGAACTACCTTGATAACCTCGTGAACTGGGAGTTTGCAGAGCAGAATTTGTCGGCTTATTAGGTCGATTATTTTCTGAAGGATCAATTTCTAAAGCTTTAAAGACAGCCATGCAATTTGTGTGGCTGTTTTTTATGGAGCGATCGCAATCAAACAAGACTTACAGCAATTTTCAATCAAGTGAAGTACAGACCCATGCAGGGAGTCAAGTAGTCAAGAGGGTAAGGTGTACCTCAGCAAATTGGAAAACGCTGTAATACATTTTGACTAAAACCTCGGAAGTTTCAGCCGCTGTATTGGTCAAGATGCTTAATTTCTTTAAAACCTTCGAGGTTTGTATAAGTTCGATCACAATGAAGTACGATCGCTAGAGGCTGTCATTAATTACTACTACATATTGCTTGCAGTAAGGATTCCAGCCCCTAGCCTGGTGTGTTGGGACGGGCGTGACACTGCTGATATTGCAAGGTTTCGGAGCTAATTGATGACACGCCCTAGACTAACCATTAGAAAGATATTTCTTATAGCCAGCTCTTCTTAGGTGCAACTCATTTTTCGCCGAGTTAAGTCGGCATTTTTTACTATTCCTCACACCAACGATTGGCTTCAAGCTATTGGCTTGCTGCTGATCTTTGCCTTCGTTTATCTACCGATCGGCTTTGGGCTAGGGTTTCTTGAGCTTGATGTGCGATCGTCCTGGCAGACGGTTGTAAGCGTAAGTCTAGGGGCATTGTTTATGCCATCCTTGCTCGAAGAATTAGGCTTTCGAGTGCTACTGCTTCCCCATCCAGCAGAATCCACTTCACCCTCAACGCGATGGCTTTTCAGTGGTTTTAGCTGGCTCCTCTTTGTGGCTTATCACTTACATCCCCTTGTTCCTTCTTTTTTTAGAACACTTGCCTTCTTGCTTGGAGCCGGGTTACTTGGCATCATCTGCACCCTGTCGTATCTCAAGAGCGGCTCCGTCTGGATACCTATTTTCATCCATTGGGCGATCGTGGTGGCATGGTTGCTTCTCTTTGGAGGTTTGAAACGCTTTCACGGTTAGAAGCCAAACGGATGCAGCGGATATGCGATCGTCAACAGGTGAAAAAAGCATCCGTTTCATCCGTTCCCATCCGCTGCCCACTCATCGTTCGACAGCATGAAATAGCCCCGACTGCCAAACTGGGCTTCAAAGAGAAAAGCGAGCAACCCTAAAGTTACCCGCTTTTGCTAAAGATCGTCCTCTTTGATCAGGTGTCTTACTTATTCGGTGAGAGTGTCCGGCGCTTAGTGATCATGCGGTATGCCTCAATGACATCGCTTTCCTTCCAGGTGCTAAACCCATCAATGCCGATACCGCACTCGTAACCAGCATTCACCTCACGCGCATCTTCCTTCATCCGCTTCAGCGAATCCAGGTTGCCTTCGTAGACCACATCGCCACCACGGCGAATGCGAACCTTGCAGTTACGCACCAGCTTACCAGACTGAACGTAGCAGCCTGCGACGGCTCCACGCCCCACCGGGAAGACTGCACGCACTTCAGCTTGACCCAGCGGTTCTTCAATGAGTTCGGGTTCAAGTAGACCTTCCATTGCGGCTTGAATATCGTCGAGCAGCGCATAGATGATGTTGTACTCACGAACATCTACCCCCGCACGATCGGCAGCCTGACGGGCACCTGTCGCCAGGGTGGTGTTAAACCCAATCATGACAGCATCACTCGCGGCGGCTAAATCAACGTCGGTTTCGCTAATTTCACCCGGAGCGGCATACAGCACCCGTACCTGCACTTCGTTCTGAGGCAACTGCTTGAGGGCACCTAAGAGCGCCTCTACAGAGCCTTGCACGTCTGCTTTCAGAACAAGGTTCAGTTCCTTGAGGTCGCCTTCTTGAGCGCGTGCTGACAGAGTATTCAGGCTTACGCGGCGAGAAGACATTGCCTGCAAGAGGCGAGACTGACGCTGTTCATCCGTTTTATCGGACGCGACGGAACGGGCTTCTTTCTCGTCCTCAAAGACCTGGAAGTCATCACCAGCAGCAGGCACATCGCCCAGACCAAGCACTTCAACTGCAAAGGACGGATCGGCTTGCTTCACCCGTGCGCCGCGATCGTCCACCATTGCCCGCACCTTACCCAAGGCAGAACCCGCCACGATGGTATCGCCAACGCGCAACGTCCCGTTTTGAATGAGCAGGGTGGCGACCGGACCTTTCGCTTTGTCGAGGTGTGCTTCAATCACCGTTCCTCTCGCCGAGCGATCGGGGTTGGCGTAGAGGTCTTCCACTTCAGCGACCAGCAGAATCATCTCTAGTAAGGTGTCCAGGTTCTCACCTGAAATGGCGCTAACAGCAACCATGACTGTATCGCCGCCCCATTCTTCGGGCACCAAGCCGTATTCGGTCAACTCTTGTTTGACACGATCGGGCTGGGCTTCCTCCTTATCTACTTTGTTGATGGCAACAACAATGGGCACTTCTGCTGCTTTCGCATGGCTAATCGCCTCGATCGTTTGTGGGCGCACCCCGTCATCTGCCGCCACCACAAGGATCGCAATGTCTGTCACCCGTGCGCCCCGTGCCCGCATAGCGGTAAACGCTTCGTGCCCGGGCGTATCCAGGAAGACGACTTGCTGCGTCTTGCCTTCGTGTTCAACATCGACGTGATAGGCACCAATGTGCTGGGTAATGCCACCTGCCTCGCCTTGCGCCACCTTGGTTTTGCGAATCGAGTCCAGAAGGGTCGTTTTGCCGTGATCCACATGCCCCATGATGGTGACAACGGGCGGACGACGCTGAAGTTTTTCCAAGTCGCCAGCATCCAGCATCTCGGTGATTTTTTTCGCCTCAGCTTCGCGTTGACCCGTTTCAACCTCAACACCAAGCTCCTGCGCCACCATCGTCGCCGTACCAACGTCAAGGGTTTGGGTGACTGTTGCCGCGATGCCCTTCATGAACAAGGTGCGGATGATATCTGTATCGGGAATCGCCATGATGGAGGACAGCTCTTGCACCGTCAAGCCGCCGTGCAATGTAATCTTTTCTGGCTTTTCAACTTTCACCTCTTGCTCACGCCGATCGCGCCGATCGCGAGGACTTGAAGCCTTCTTCGCTCTGGGTGCAGCAGCGGGTGCTTTGACCTGAGCCACACGGGCAGATTTTGGTTTAGCGGGACGAACCAGTGAAAGGCTGACAGGTGTTGCTGCATCGCTATCTTTATCCAAGAGAGCATCAATGTCATCTTCGTCTTCGTCCACCGCCACTTGAGTGCGACGCTTTGTCTTGCCAGCAACCTTCGCTGCCTTTTCAGCCTCGCGCCCTTCCTCTTCTTCCTCCTGCCAGCTCTTGGCTTTTTTGGCGCGGGGAAGCGTCGGTCTGGTTTGCAGTTGCACGTCAGGAGAGGCAACTCCGCCAGGAGCAGCAGTGGCTCCCGCTGACGGTGCAGCCGGACGATTGCCTCGCAGAACAACTCCTTCGGTTGCCCGTGCCCCCTCAACGGGTGCGCCTTCACCAGGACGAACTGGGCGGGGCGGACGGCGCAGTTCAACAATGGTCTGCGGACGCGGTGCTGGACGGGCTTCACCGGGCTTTACCGGTCCTGGGGCACGGTTGGGAGCTTGTTTTGCTTGCGGCTTGAAGGCAGCATCGCGCTCCGATGGAAGGCTTGGGGAGCTGGCAGGCGTTGCTACGTCACCAGCGGACTCACGAGCGGGTTGAGGAGACTGTTCTGACCGTGCCCGCTTGAGCAGCGGACGGTTCGCCAGGTTCACTCGTGGGGTATTTGCTGAGGTGCTGGGTCGTGCTGGAGGACCCGAAAGCTCTGGCTGACTTAGCTCTACAGCCTCTCTTGCCGCAGGTCGATCGTCTACGGGAGCCGCCACGGAAACCGTTTCCTCAACTGGCACTGATTCGTCCAGGTCAGGCAGGCGATCGTCCGGTACTGACTCTAGCGGCGCAACATCAGAACTGGCTGTAGGGACTGAGTATACGTCAGGAGCCGTTGGATGAGAAGGGCGGCTGGGGGCTGATGGCTTCGCTGGTGCCACAGTTGTAGATTCGGTTGCAGCGGACTGAGGAGCGCTGGCTGGAGGGTAGTTTGGGGGTTCTGGACTGGGTGCCTGACGGATAATGGGCTTGCGAATCTCAAGAATTTGCTGCTTTTTCTGAACCGGAGCAGCCGTCTTCGTTTTTACCTCTGCCGTATGAGCGTTAGCCCCATTGCGAGATGGGGTAGACTTAGCGGGCGAAGGGTGATTGGCAGTGTATTTCTCGGCAGCCGCACGAATTAACTCAGCTTCTGTATCAGTAATGGTGCTGCTGTGGCTTTTTACTGAAATATTCAACTGTTCGCAAACGGCTAATAAATCCTTATTGTCCAAATTCAATTCCCTTGATAACTCGTAAATTCTGACTTTGCCACTATTCATCCACTCTGCCCTCGCTACCTATCCTGTTTTCACATAATTGCCTGCTGCTTTGACTAAAACGACATTGGATTCAAATTGAACTTATTTCCACGCTTGGAACTAAAGACCTACTGATTCCGGTCGGGGGTGACTCTAGCTTTTCATGACAACAGTCCCTAATAACAACAGTCTCAGACATTGATTCAGGCATTGATTCAGACCTTGGTGGGTCATGCCTGCGCTTCGCAATGGGATGCCTCCTCTAATTTTGCACACAATGATGACACTAGCTTGGTTTGGGCTTCAGGTTCCTTTCACAGCTTACAGTGAGTACAGCACCTTATCTTCACACTAGCTTACCTTAGTGAAAACTGCTGTAAGGCGTAGTTTGAAATCAGGCGAGCCGTGACCGCTCATCGCTTTCCTCACAAAATCATCGCTTGAATCACCCACATCTCCTCTGACCACCACGGCTGGAATGAAGCTTTGATGAGGAGACGGCAAGATCTGAATCAGGCTGCGATCGAGGCTGGCACATGGGACAACGCTGATCACTGAAACTGAGCGCTCCCAGAGCGTTGCGTTGGGAAGCCGTATTTTGCTCGTAAGCGATAGATGACCTCAATGGTTGGAATTTCGTTAGTTGAAGTTTTGTTGGTTGGAGTTTCGTTGGCTTGCAACAGATCAAACAGTCACCCTCTAAATGTCTGGCACTGCAGATATTAGTTTAGCCAATCCATGCCGTTTTGAGCGCAGACATTATGCAAAATTATCGTTATGGTGGCTCAGAACTGCCTCGCTACGGCTTACGTCTCCTGGTTTGACGGTCGTTGTGGGGTTGCTTTTTGCGCGATCGCCCTCCTCAAGGTGGCTAGGTGCTTGTATCTATAAGCTGTGTCGGCTGATCTGAGAGACGTTGCCAAAGCGTCTTGTACAGTTGATCGGCAACGGGAGCTTTAAGTGCGCGACCCAGGCGATCTTTTTTTTGTGCCAATTGCAAACAATTTGCTTGCGGGCACAAGTAAGCCGATCGCCCCATACCCTGATCTAACTGCACGGTTGGAGGAGAGTGCCTTTGAGCCGACTGCACCCGCACAATACGCCAAAATTCCGCTTTAGGGGCAACTTTGCGGCAGCTTACACAGCGCCGATCGTTTGGCTTCATAGGCGATGGCTAGGGACGCTTGAGTGCATCGTCTGACTCAACACCCGATCCATCAGCGGTGGCACCTGCGATCGTCTCGTCTTCCGTATCATCATTATTTGTCACCATTTCAGGCACTACGTAAGCATCATTGTCAGCTTCCTGAGCGTCATCTTCATACTCATAATCAGCGTCTTCATCTGCTTCTGGCTGAAAGCGACGACGGGCTTCCATTGCAGCAGCAATCTTCTGATTTTCTGCGTCGTAGTCGTACTTGGCAGAGTCCTTGATGTCAATTTTCCACCCGGTAAGACGAGCCGCCAGACGCACGTTTTGTCCCTCTTTGCCGATCGCCAGACTGAGCTGATCTTCCGGCACCAGCACATGCGTTTGCCGTCCTTCCGGGTCAACCAGACGCACTTCATCTACGCGAGCAGGACTCAACGCATTCGAGATATAGGTGGAGGGATCGGGCGACCAGCGAATCACATCAATTTTTTCACCGCGCAGCTCGTTCACGACGACCTGAATTCGCGAACCTCTCGCTCCAATGCAAGCTCCAACGGGATCAACATCGCGCTCAACGGTATCGACCGCAATTTTGGTGCGTGGTCCTACGAAGCGAGACGGTGGGTTGGCTTCGCGAGCAACTGCCACAATCCGCACAATTTCATCCTCAATTTCTGGGACTTCGTTGGCAAAGAGGTAGACCACCAACCCAGCGTCCGCTCTAGAAACCAGCAATTGTGGTCCTCGATGAGCACCTTCAGACACCTTTTTGAGATAAACCTTGAACGTCGCATTGGCGCGGTAGTTGTCATTGGGAAGTTGATCGCGCTTGAGCAATTCTGCTTCCACCTCTGGTTGCCCAAAGCCGCTATTGACCGCCAGAATGACGGATTGCCGCTCAAACCGCAGCACTCTTGCCTGTAGCACGGTGCCTTCAAGATCCTGGAACTCTTCTTGCACCAGCTTGCGCTGTTGATCGCGTAATTTCTGCGCCAGCACTTGCTTCGTTTGAATTGCCGCCATGCGACCAAAATCGCCCTGATCGGGAGTGACATCGAGCACAACTGTATCGCCCGACTGAGCTTCAGCCGCTACTTCCTGCACTTCTTCGAGCGCTATCTGGTGGTCAGGATTTTCAACGTCTTCCACGATCGTCTTTGCCGCCAGCACGCGAAACCCTTCTTCTTCGACATCCAGCTCCACTTCAAAGTTAGCGAAGTACTCTTCGTCAAAGGTAGGGTTATCCATGCGTTGGGTGCGTCGATAGCGCTCGTACCCTTTCAGCAAAGCTTCTCGCAGCGCCGCCTGCACTGACAGCTTGGGCAAGTTTCGCTCCCGGCTGATGCTGTCAATCATCTCTCTGAGTCCGGGTAGGCTGACCATTGACATTGGATAAGACTCCGTAAGTGTGAAGGGATGGGGGAAGTTTGAGTTGAGAGTTTTTAGTTGTTGGTTGTATAGCCCTTTGGGCATTCAAGAAAAGTTGTTAGAGAAAAAGGGGGAGTAGGGAATGGGGAGTGGGGAGTAGGGCTAAAGGATGAAGTTTTGAGTTCTCGCTGTCCGCTAACTTCTGACTCCTGACTCCTTCAACTAACAACCTTTCTGGTATGCCCAGAGGGCTTTACAACTCCCTCGACTCCTGACTTCTGGCTCCTGACTCCTTCTAACAACTAAAAACTAAAAACCAACAACTTCCTTATGGCTCTGCTTTACTGCTGATCCTCTAGCTGTACTTTTGTGACTAACGCACGCGGAATGGAGATTGTTCGTCCTTTTTGATTGATCTGAATGCTACTGTCATCTCGACGGATTAGTTTGCCTGTCCACTCTTGCTTTCCACCGTAGGGTTCAGCGGCTGAGACGATGACGGGAAAGCCTTTGAAGGAAATAAATTCACGATCGGTGGTGAGCGATCGTGAAATCCCTGGGCTAGAAACCTCCAGCACGTAAGCATCTGGAAAGATGTCGATCGCGTCAAGCGCTGACTCTAAGGCTCGACTCATCTGCTCACAATCCTCCAGGCTGATATCGCGATCGGGGTGGCAGATATCGACCCGTAAGACTGGTGGTTGCTGGTGGGTGTAAAAAACCGCTCCAACAAGCTGTAAACCGAGCGTCTCTGTCAGTGGTTGAGCGAGATCGATGACGTGTGGAATAAGCGGATGAACCATGAGTACCAATAAAAAAAGTGGGCGTAACCCACTTCCCACGAAGTTAAAACTTCTCGAAGCCAACGAGCGTTTGAGAGAGAATCTCACAATGCTCTTGCCTAGTTTAGCTCATGATTCCCAGAGTAGGCACAGAATTATTCGGCTTCACGGGTTGAGAGCGCTTGCTTCGATCGAACCCCATCTTCTTTTACGGTTCTCATAAATCTAGCGAGATACGTCTTAGCGAAGCGGAAGGTCGATAAATCAGGATTCCCTTCTGCCTCCTGCCTTCTGCCCTCTGCCTCAAACCTAAAAGTTTTCTATCACCAGATGAAAACCGCTGTGGGATTGTGAATTGAATCAATCCGCTTCCTAGTCAATTCTAAAGTTGAACGGTAGGCGAACGTAGACACCCAGCGGGTCGTTCATCGTTTTGAGTACCGCGAGGTCTGACTGAAGTTTTTCGACCTGGGTTGTGAGTGGGTCGCGGGTTTTAGCACTCTGACCAAATTGGGCGGCGGCATCATTCCCCAACTGCTCGAAGAAACGTTCGGGAAAACTGCGCGACTTGGGATATTCTTCAACCTGCCAGTCGGTTCCCAGTTTGGCGCGTTTGGCTGCATCCTGAATGGCGGCTTCCAGCCCGCCTAGCTCGTCAACCAGACCAATCTGCTTGGCTTTGAGACCCGACCACACGCGTCCCTGAGCGATTTCAGCGACCCTGGCTTTGGTCAGCTTGCGAGAGTCGGCGACCTTGGTGAGGAACTGATCGTAGATCTGATCGACGGATTTTTGCAGGATGGCTAACTCTTGCGGGTTTTTGGGTCGCGTTGTGGTCTGGCTATCGGCGTAGCGCCCAGTCTTGACCACATCCCAAGTAATGCCGTTGGCGTTGGCGATCGTCTGGAAGTTGGGCTGAATGCCAAAGACCCCGATCGACCCTGTAACGGTGTTGGGTTCGGCAAAGATGCGATCGCTGTCCGTGGCGATCCAATAGCCACCCGATGCAGCGACAGATCCCATCGAAACCACCACTGGTTTTGCCTTGCGAGTGAGGACGACTTCTCGCTGAATCACTTCTGAAGCAGTGACGCTACCGCCAGGGCTATTGACCCGCAGCACGACCGCTTTCACGTCCTTATCCTGACGCAGTTGGCGGAGTTGCTTGGCGAGGCGATCGCCGCCCACATCCCCTGTCCCACCCTGTCCGCTGACAATGTTGCCTTCTGCATACACCACAGCCACCTGATTTTTCGCGTCTTTGTCCAGCTTCTCTTCAGCGATTTTGGCATAAGTCTTCAGACCAATTTGCCGAAACGTTTTGTTTTTTTCATCGCTGCCAGCCAGTTGCTTCCAGTCAGCAACCACTTCATCAAGGTACGCCAGCTTATCAACTAAACGGCTCTTGAGCGCATCGTCTGGCATGAGCATCCCCTGCCTGTCAGCAATGGCTTGTAGCTGCTGTGGCGTAAGCTTACGGTCTTTACTTGTCGCGGTCAGAAACTCAGTCCACAAATCGTTGAGCAATGCCTGCGTTTGCACACGGCTTTCGGGACTGCGCTGCGTCAGCAAAAAGGGTTCTACTGCCGACTTGTATTTGCCCACGCGTGTCACCTGTACGCCAATGCCGAACTTTTTCAAGGCACCTGCGTAAAACATGGTTTCGGAACTCAGTCCGTTGAGATTCACCGACCCAATGGGGTTCAGAACGATCGTGTTGGCAACCGATCCCAGGTAATACTCGCGCTCACCCCAGGCAACGTCGTATGCCACAATCTTTTTGCCGGAAGCTCGAAAGCGTTGCAGTGCCTCACGCACTTCTTTGAGCGTCGCAAACCCAGCCCCCCCAGCCCCTTCATCGTCACCCTGAAGATAAATGCCCACAATGTTGGGATCGCGAGTGGCTTCGTTGATGGCACCCAAAACAGCCCGGAGGCTGATGGTTTCGTTGGTCTCGGTTCCTGACAGAGCATCCCCTAACGCCTGACTGGTGCTAGAGCTTCGTCGCGCATCTGTAATGGTAGTGCCCAGGTTGAACACCAGTACGGATTTGTCTTTGACTTGAGGTCCAGTATCGCTAGCGGCGATCGCAATGATAAGCGTGATTAGCCCGCTGACGCTCAAGCCTAGAAAGATGAATAACCCCAGTACCGTGGCGAGGGTGTTTTTAAGAAAGTCACGCATTCAGGCTAGACCCCCAAGGTGCAGTTGCCGTTTTTGTTCTCGCCTTAATCCTACTCACTGCGTCAGTAATTTGGCATCCAGGGTTTTCGTAATGCGATCGCGGGTTTCCTCTAGATGGGCGATCGTTTCGGTGTCTGCCTTGCCGTGATGTTTGAGAGCGCGATCGATCCCGCCAGCAAGCTGTTTCAGTTCATACCATGCCAGGGTACGAGCATCGTCGGGAACATAAACAGTACGCAGCACCATGCCAGTCAGTGCTTTGAGGTGTTCGCGCTGTAACCCCCGACGCAGGCTCGAAAGCTGTAGTTTCCCGTCTGGTTGCAGTACCTCCTGCCAAATCGACGTTTGCAGTGTGTCGAAAAGTTCTGGCAGGGTGAATGCTTGTCCGGCTGCTGTCTTGAGGGTGGCATCCCGCAGTCGCGCCAGTCGATCGGGGCTGAGTAGGTTGGACAGCACGATCGATTGCAGGAACAGAATGCGATCGTGGATGGGGTAATCGAGCGAAAAAGTTTGGGCTTCTTCTCCCCAATGTTCCCAGCGAGAGGGCGCTAGTTTATTCAAAAACGCTGGAGAGAACTGGAACTTACTCGTATCAAACACATGGGTTTGAAGTAATGCCATTGCCTGCCGTTGTTTCTCAGCGGCGATCGGCTCAAAGGGGAGTCGCCCTGCAGCATCGCCCCCTCGAAAGCGATTGAAGGATTGTCCACCAATATACGTGGTTAAGAAGTTGGCATTACGCAGGTAGTAAGCGTAGATATCGTCAAACTTCACGCGCATATCGCTAAAGCTTTCCCCTTTGATGGGAGCGCTCTGGTCGAGCTTTTGCCAGAGCGTTTGGGCGTTCTCCATCTGCCAGGGCGCATAGGTTAACAGGTCTCCGCTGAGGTCAAAGCGCTGGGTCAGAGGATCAAGTTCTGCCTCAACATCTTCATCCGTTGCGTAAGCCAGTGCAGGTTCGGGTGCGCGTCCAGCAATCTGCTCCAGGAGACGCGCTTCTGCTTGCGGGATGAAGGCATCGGTCGGCGTGTACCCATAGGCGATCGCCCATGCATCATAGGCACCGATCGACGGCGTAAAGTAATCTCCTTGCGGCGTGCCTGGGGGTGCCAGGTTTATGGCGGTGTAATCCATCACAGACGAAACCAACCCTCGTTGATGCGTGATGTTGGTGTTGTTTAAGTCACTGGGGGAGAGCATGGTGCTGCCACGGAAGTTATGGCGTAGTCCTAGCGTATGCCCCACTTCATGGGCAACCAGTTCTCGCAGGTAGGACTGCACAAAGCGCTTCATCGCATCGCTGCTAGGAGTGACATTGTGCAAAAGGTTGAGAGACATAGCGCCGATCGCCAATTGCCGTGACGCTTCTAAGCCATAACAGAAGTCGTACTGCTTCATGGCTTGCAGCAAGCGCTGCGGTCTCGCCGCTTTGGTAGTGGTCGACTTTAAAGAAGCAGATGCAGTGCCATCGCCACAAACGCTAGAGTCGGTCATTGACACCGCTGCCTTTGATGACTGCTGCGAACGAGACAGCGTTTTGTACATCTGCTTAAGATAGCGGGCAAAACTGCTGTCAATCAAAATATCGGCATCCAGGATTTCACCGGTCAAAGGATTGACCCGTGAGGGACCAAGACCAACAAAGCCAGCATCGAAGGAGGTGAGCCAGCGGATCGTGTTGTAGCGAACATCCGCAGGATTCCACCTGGCATCATCGGGCATCTGGCGCACTTCGATCGCCTCTTTAAAGCCCGCCTCCTCAAACGCTTTGTTCCACATCAGCGCACCCTCTCGCACCGCCTCACGGTATTCCAGCGGCACGGTGTTTTCGATCCAAAAGACGATCGGCTTTACCGGGGGAGAGAGCGGCAGCTTGGGATCTTGCTTTTGCAAATGCCAGCGCTGGATGTAGCGCACGAAGGGATCGCGGGGCGAATCATTAGAGAGATCCTGATACGCCGTGATGAAATAGCCCACGCGATCGTCTGCCAGACGAGGACGATAGCGATGGTTCGCTGGCAAGCGCGACAGGCTGTAGCGTACCCGTAGATTAAACGTTTTGCTATCCGGCAACGCGAAAAGATACGGCAGGGGTGGACTCTCTGTGCTGCTTGAGAAGCCGTAGTTTGACTCCAATTCCACATTCAGCGGAAACGCCTGCACCGGACCGAAGGATGACTTGCCCGCATCCAGGTTGTATGTCGAGCCAAGGTCTTCGGCAAGCATCTGGCTTAGCCCCGGCAAATCGCTCAAAAACAGCGGGCTGAGATCGACGAGTAGACTTTTGCGCTTGGGGTGAACGCTGCGGATGGTCAATGCTTGTAAAACCGAGTCGCTAAACGATCGCTTGACCGATCGCTGCTGCGGATCACCCGGACGCGTCCGAAAGAACACATTGGGCACCACAAACTGAAGCTTGTTGCCAACCCGACGAAAGTTAAACAAAAAATCGTTGAGCGGTAAGCCACTGTAAATGCCACCCTGCCCAATCCCCGACTCCATCGTGATGGTACACAGGTAGTTCACATTCAGTTGGTCGGGCTGAATCTCCGCATAAAGCTTGCCAGCCGCCTCATCGCGATAGAGCGTAAAAAGTCCCTTCAGTTGTTGGGTGCCTTTGGTAATCTGCTCAAAGGTCGCTGGCTGGGTTGCTTCTGGCTCCGTCTCCTCTGCAATTAAGGGCGCTGGTTTGATGAACGGTGCTTTCTCCAGACTCTCTGGCTCACGCGGGCTGGCTTCATTGGTTGGAGTAATGGCTGTGGGCACTGTCAAGAGCTGGTCGATCGCTGGTACTGGCGATCGTTGCTCACTCCGCACGTAAACTGGCAAAAACACCAGGAACAACCCAAACACAAACGCAGCAACCAGCGAGATTCGTTTCATTCCCTTAGTGGTGTATGAGGTCGAGAAAAGTGCCCAACGCCTAAATTAACGCATCTTCCCAATGGTAGAGCTTGGCATTTAAATAACTTGAGGATCTTATCCTAAGTGAGAACAACTGAAATACCATATCGTTGAGATCCGCAGCATGGTAAGTTCGTGAACTGATCAGCGCTAAGCTAATCGAGTGTAGAGATAGGAACTGTCGTGGCACAGGTTGTTCTTGAAAACATTTACAAAAGTTTCTCTGGTCGTCAGGGCGACCCAGTGGCGACCGTTGCAGCAGAGCCGTTGCTGGCACCAGTCGGCAAAGCTAGTGCAACGGCAACGAAGGAGAAGACAACTCGTTCCCACGCGACCAGTGTTCTCCGTGCCATTAACCTGACCATTCAAGATGGCGAATTTATGGTGCTGGTGGGTCCCTCTGGTTGCGGTAAAAGCACGCTGCTGCGCCTGATTGCAGGGTTAGAAGAGTTGACTGGGGGCAATATTTACGTGGGCGATCGCCTCGTCAACGACCTGCCACCCAAAGAGCGCGACATTGCAATGGTGTTCCAGAACTACGCGCTCTACCCGCACATGACGGTGTACGAGAACCTGGCGTTTGGGCTGAGAAGGACGAAAGTGGGGAGTGGGGAGGTAGAAGGCAGAGGGCAAGAGGTAGAAGGCAGGAGGCAGGAGGCAGGAGGCAGAAGGCAGGCAGGAGGGGAAGCAACGGGAGCAGGGGAAGCAGGAGAAGCAAAACTTAAAGCGCCACCCCACACCCCACACCCTACACCCTACACCCCACCCTCCTCTCTCCCCATCTGGGCTGAAAATTTGCTGATTGAAACCACTCGTAAACTGCCGAAGGGTCTGCGGTTTCGTTCAGCGCGGGAACACGCGATCGACCAGCAGGTACGAGCCGTCGCTCAGATTTTGCAAATCGAGCCGTTGTTGCACCGACTGCCTAAACAGTTATCGGGTGGACAAAAGCAACGGGTGGCACTGGGTCGAGCAATGGCGCGCAATCCCCAGGTCTTTTTGATGGATGAGCCATTGTCAAACCTGGATGCCAAACTACGAGCGGAAACCCGATCGCAAATTGTGAAGCTTCAGCGACAGTTGGGCACCACCACCATCTACGTCACCCATGACCAGACAGAAGCCATGACGATGGGCGATCGCATTGCCGTCATGAACGCTGGGCAGATTCAGCAGATTGCCACCCCTTTGGAGCTTTACAACCATCCTGCCAATCGCTTTGTCGCCGAGTTTATCGGTTCCCCGCCAATGAACTTTTTGTCTGTGCAGTTTAAAGCGCCGCTGCTCCTCACTCACCCTCAGTTTCGCCTCACCCTGCCCGAAGTTTGGGCAACGGCACTTAAACCCTACGATGGACAAACGTTGACCCTTGGCATTCGTCCAGAGCATCTAAATGTGAGCGCTGCCGCACCCAAAAACTTGCCTGTGCAGGTGGAACTGGTGGAAGCACTCGGTAGTGAGACCTATTTAGCCGTAAGTCTTGTAAATGCAAGTTCCGATGCTTCCCTGCTGCAAGCACGCATAGAACCCGATCGCCCCGTGCATCTTGGAGAACAACTCTGGCTCTCCATGTCTCCCGACAAAATCCACCTCTTTGACCACGATGGACAGGCGATCGTGCCTACTGATGCTAGATAGCGATCGCCTCTAACGTGTGAGGAGTTAGTCCAGTTGTTGGTTATTGGTTGTTGGTTGTTAGAGAAGAGGGGTGCGGAGTGTGAGGGAAAGTTTTGAGTTTTGCTTCCCTGCCATTGCTGCTCCTTCTGCCTCCTGCCTCCTGCCTCCTTCTAACAACCAACAACTTGTGTACAGGCTGAAATGCTTTTGGGGTACGCTAAGCCAGTAGTGCGCTTGAGGTCGATGGTGATGGTTAAAAGAATGCGGTGGGCGTTGAGCCTGATCTTGATGAGCACGGCGATCGGATGCACAAAAGCACCTCAAGCAAAGCCGCAAGCCGAATCCAGCCCTGCCTTCTCGGTAGCAGCTCCCATTAACAAGGCGAAGCAAACCGCGATCGATGTGCGTCAAAAAGGACTGGAACGCGAACAGCTTGATCCCCAAGCTCAACCGGAACAGTCTCCTGACCAACCGAAGTAATCAGGAATATTTCATTCTTAAAGCTGAGTCTTATGAGCAACGGATTTAGGACAGAAGAACTGAGTACACGGTCTACCCAGGATTGAGAAGTCATCTGTTTCATCCGTTCCCATCCGCTGCCCGTCGAGCGTTATCTAGCATGAAACGGCACAATCATTCAAAACTCAGGTGTGAACCATGAGGTATTGTCCATTGCCGTTGTATTCACCATCGCAGGTTCCAAAATTAGTGCCCAACCACAGCAAATAAAAGCGCCAAATCCGGCGAAAACGGGCATAGTCAATCCCATAATTGAGCTGTTTGATGTAATCCTGGTTGGCATCAAAGTTTTCTAACCAGGCAGCAAAGGTTTTATGGTAGTTGATACCGTTTAGATACCAACGATTAACGGTCTTCAAGTCTTTGTTGTGGCTAGGAACCGCATCATAATTCCAATAGCGCCCGTGAGGAAAAATGTATTTGTGCGTGAAAGGGCTGGAAATATTGTTGGGTGTTCGTACTGTAATGATGTGAATGAAAACGACCCCATTTTCTTTGAGAAAGGATGCTAGTTTCTGAAAAGAATTTGTCAGATTTCCGACATGACAAAACACGCCAACCGAGAGGATTTTGTCAAATTTTTCGGTAAATTCAGCCGTGTTCATATCGCCTTCGTACAACGTGAAGCGTCCTGAACTCAGATAGCTTTTAGGATCTTGCATCTTGGCACGCATATACTCACACTGCCAATGGCTCAAGTTTAGCCCTGTAAAACGGACATTGGGAAATTTGGACAAAATATAATTCGCAACACAGCCCCAACCACAACCAAAGTCTAAAATGTTATCCCCATCCTGGATATCCATTTTTTCGATCATGTCATCGATCATGTGCTTTTGAGATTCTTCCAGGTTGGCAGCACCCTTTTGCCATAGCCCCATACTATATTTGGGGTAAATCAAATCCCAATCACCTAACATTGGGTTCAACATTGCTTGAGGCATGTCATACTGGACTTTCATCAAATCTTTTGAGCCCTCTGCCAACTGATTAGTCTCTTTTAAGACCCAATCATAAGGAGCAAGCAAGGAGGGAAAGTACTTGAAAAAAACTGGCATACAGGTGTTAAATAATGCCTTTAGTACAGAGTCAGGCACTTCTAACCCATTGATGTAGGACTCTGCTACTGCCATTTGCACTGCGTTTACGGTTGAAACAGCACCACGCGTTAGTTGATAGGCAATAGCGTTCTTTTGATTCACATCGCCTATGACAGGAATGTATCGCTCAATGTCATGTAGCACCGGAGTTGTAGTCATACTAAGTCTCCATTTAGCTTCTAAAACATTACTAATCACGCTACTATAAGGAAAATTTTATTCAAGCTTTCTTCAAGATTTAAAACAAAGTCACCTTCAGAGGATGTCTGAAAAGTGTCAAATCCGTTAGCAACGGATAGGAAGCCGGAGGTCGCAGATGGTAGATTGCGGGTTAAATTCATGCGCTATCCGTTTCATCCGGTCTTAATTCGCTGCTAATCATGCTTCTTAGATATCCTTTCATCCTTCGATGTTAGGCAGAAACCGTTATGCAAGCCCTAGACAATTTCCTCGTACACCAATCGGAATACGCTAAAAAATTACGCCCGCTTCTACCTGAAGAAGCATTTTTACCAGATCGGAGCAAAATTCTCATTCTCATGATTAATGTCATGATTTTGGTTTTAGGCTGGGCGATCGCATCCTACCTGGATCGATGGACGTGGTATCTGCTGCCGCTGTATCTTCCTTTAGCAGTGTTGATGGGCAATAGCGTGGTTGTATTGCTCTTTAGTACCCACGATTTAATGCACAGCAGCGCCATTCGCTCGCCCCATTTACGTCGTGCGATCAGTTTGCTGGGACTCACCCTGCTATGGATGCCACCCACTCTCTGGAAAGTAGTACACAACCGCGAACACCACAACCACACCAATTCCGTTGCAGATCCCGATCGCAACTATTTGCATCAACAGCCCAATACCTGGGGCAAATGGATTCAGGATCAATTTGTTCCCTCGCTAGAAGTGCATCCGTTAGGATTAGTGCTGGGTATGGGAACGGCGTGGGGCGTGCATACGTTTCGGAATCTCACGTCTGTGCTGTTTTTTAACCACAAAGATGTGACTTATGTGCCAGCTGCCTTTACCGTTAGTCCCAAAGAGAAAGCCGCGATCGTCGGTGAATTGTTCGTTGTTATAAGTCTGCACTTTAGCGTTCTATATTACTTACAATTCCATCCTCTCAAGCTAGTATTGGCTTACTTTTTACCGATTAGTCTTGGCTATGCGGGTGTCATGTTTTATATTTACACTAATCACATGCTAAGCCGGATGACGAACGTTAATGATCCACTTGTAAACAGTATTTCGCTGCGTGTGCCAACGGTATTCGATCGATTGCATTTCAATTTTTCATATCACACGGAACACCATATCTTCCCAGGTCTTAATTCTGACTATTACCCTCATGTGCAAAGGCTGATTCAAGAGCATTATCCGGCACGGAGCCATTATGTACTGGGTGCGGGCGAAGCTTGGCGTCTACTGCTACAAACGCCTCGTCATTATCAAGATGAAACCACCTTTACAACCTGGTCTGGCAAAACCTCAATGACTTGCCCTTTAGAGTCGCAGCCACTCTAAAATTGCGTCAAACTAGAAGTGATAAGATTCCACTGCTGGTGTGAATTTGGTTCACAGAATCCTGGCAGCAAAGGATGCGAAATCTGGTGAAACCATTTCTATGATTGAAATCCTGGCTGCACTTTCTGCCTCCGCCGCGGCGGGAATGCGAATAGCGCTTCCGCTGCTGTTGATTGGTCTACTGTACGGAGGCAGTTTGTGGTCACGCGTGCCACTGCTGTCTAACCTCTCACCACCCGTTGTGTTAGGTGTGCTGGTGAGCTGGTCTTTAGTGGAAATTTTTGCGTCTAAGAATCGACTGGGACAGCGATCGCTCCAGCTTGTACAACTCCTCTTCAGCCCACTGGTCGGTGCCATCATGGGCATGGCAGTGGCGCAGGCAGCAGGCATTCCAACCTGGCTCGTTTGGCTATTGGGCGGTATTGGCGGTCTCGTGGCGTTTGTGCTGCAACTTGTACAGGCGGGTTGGTCTTACCGCTTAAAGCAGATTCCCCTCTGGGTGGTGTTTGCACAAGATGCTCTCTGTTTCGTGCTGGTGCTGTTTGCGCTCGATGCGCCACGGCAGGGTGGGTTGATTGCGTTGCTGCTGCTCTGGCTGGCGATACGCAGTTCTAAAGAGTGGCGACGCTGGTTTTTGGAACAAACAGAAGGCAGCGATCGCAAGAATCCAAGACGCTATAAGCAAGACCCAGATTGATCTCTACCGTCGTACCAGCGAATCACCTGACTGCACATCAAACCAATGGGTTTCATCCGGTGGAATGGTGAAAGCTAGCTCTCGGTTTGACCAATGCTCTGGCGGCAGCAGCGTCCGCAGGATGATCGGCTCTCCCTGAGCGTTAGCTACTTTGACGCTGACCAGATTGTGCATGCCCAGGTTCTCGACCAGAAAAACGGTGCCTTTCAGCGTCGCCGCATCCTCCGATTCGGCAAGGTGAAGGTGTTCTGGACGCAGACCCAGCACGATTTGAGGCGGCACCGTGGGCAAATCGGGGAGCCGAATTTTGAAGTCTCCTAGCAGGGCGTAGTTCCCCTCACAGGGCAGCGTGAGCAGATTCATTTGCGGACTACCCACAAAACCCGCCACAAACTGATTGGCAGGTCGATCGTAAATTCGCTCTGGTGCATCTAGCTGTTGCAGATAGCCATTGTTCAGCACCGCCACCCGCGTCGAGAGCGTCATCGCTTCCGTTTGGTCATGGGTCACGTAAACCACAGGCGCTTTCTGCACCGAGAAAATCTGCTTCAGGTCAGCGCGAACGTGTTCTCGCAGCAAGGCATCCAGGTTGCTCAAGGGTTCATCCAGCAAAAACACATCCGATCGCCGCACCAATGCCCGTCCCACCGCCACCCGTTGTCGTTGCCCCCCCGAAAGTTGCCCCGGTTTGCGCTGCATCAGGTCATCCAATCCCAGAATCCCAGAGACTTCGGTAATCCGTTTTTCGATTTCATCCGTCGGCACTTTCTTGAGCTTCAATCCAGCACGCAGGTTTTCGCGCACGTTGAGATGTGGATACAGCGCGTAGCTCTGAAACACCATCGCAATGTTGCGATCGCCCGGTCGTTTAAACGTGACATCGCGATCGCCAATGAGCACCTGTCCCCGCGTGGGCTGCTCTAACCCAGCAATCATGCGGAGAATGGTCGATTTCCCACAGCCAGAGGGACCCAGCAAACTCAGGACATCGCCATCCTCAACCGACAGGCTAATGTCTTTAACAGGAATGACTTTTGGGGTGAAGGTTTTGTTGAGGTTTTTTAGTTCAAGCCTGGACATGGTTAGTTGTTGGTTGTTAGTTTTTGGTTGTTAGACAAGAAAGAGTTAGTCGGTTGTTAGTAGTTAGTTGTTAGATAAGAGAAGGAGTTTTAGTTATTGGTTTTTGGGCGGTTTTTGTAGAGAATTGATTAGAGCTTGGAGGGGTCTACCGATTTCGGCGATGTCTAGTTCGAGTTCTTGTTGAGTAGCATTGTCGAAGTATTGTAGGCGGGTCGCAAGTTTAATAATGGTGACGACTTCATACTGCGATCGCAGCGCGCTGTATAGAAACTGCATAAACTCTTTTGACGTTTTACAGGCTGATCCTTCAGCAATATTGAGTGGTATTGATGTTACTGCTCGTCTAATTTGTGATGTCAATCCATAAACTTCTTCTTTCGGGAACTGCCTTGTCTTATCGTAAACTTTGACGCAAAAACCCATTGACTTCTGCCAAACAATCAATCTTTCAAATCTATAGCTCACTCCTTATCTCTCTAAAAATTAAACTTTGCTTTGTCTTCGCTCTCTACCTCTCTAACAACTAACAACCAACAACTAAAAACTAACAACTGCCCCGCCTCATCCTTTGACAGCTCCAGCGGTTAAGCCTTGCACAATCTGGCGCTGGAAGAAGAGGACGAGGATGACAAGGGGAATGGTGCCAACGACGGTAGCCGCTGCGATCGGACCGTAGGGAATTTCAAAGACAGAGGAACCACCAATTTGGGCAGAGGCAACGGGGATCGTTTTCATGCTTTCTTCGGTGAGGAAGGTAAGGGCAAAAATGTATTCATTCCAAGCAAAGATGAAGGTGAGAATGCCTGTGGTGACGAGCGCTGGCAGGGTGAGCGGCATGACAATTTGAATCAGCATTTGCCAGATGGAATAGCCATCCACTTTGGCAGCATCTTCCAGATCTTTGGGTAGCTGCTCAAAAAAGCTCTGCATCACCAGAATGGTCAGCGGTAGATTGATGGCGGTATAGGGAATAATCAGCGCCATGTAGTTATTCCCTAGATGGAAAAACTGCACGATTTCAAGTAATCCTTGAAGCAACAAAATGCCAGGAAATAGGGTGATGAGCAGAATGACTGCCTGCACAATTTTGCCACCCAAAGGACGTAACCGAGCCAGTGCATAGGCGGCTGGAGAACCGATCGCCAAACACGCAACCGTCGAAATTAAGGACACGATCGCGCTATTTAAGATGTAGCGCATAAACGGACGACGGCTAAACAATTCAATGTAGTGGTTGAGCGTCAACCGGGTTGGCAAGTAAACATTTGGCACTGCCGAAATATCTTCATTAACCTTGAAAGACGTAAGCACCTGCCAGAGCATCGGAGCCAAACAAAAAATGGCGATCGCAACCACGGCTACCCAAAACAAGATTCTGCTCACCGAAACTGACTGCCGTTTAGGAGGAACGGAAGCATTGGTTGGTCGATTGGAATCAAGTGTGGTTGCCATTGTTTGAAGAGTTGTTAGTTTTTGGTTGTTGGTTGTTAGACCAGAGAAAGTTGGTTGTTAGTTGTTGATTAGAAAAAGTAATTAGGTTCATTTTTTTGAATCTACAGCCCACGCCCTATCATTCTAAAAACTAAAAACTAACAACTAAAAACCCTATATAGCTGTTTGCGATCGTCGAATTAAACTGCTGCCAACCATCACGGCAATGACAAGCAGCAAGAACGTCACGACAATAAGCGCGGATGCATAACCAAAATCGAGATACCGCATCGCATTGGAATAAATATAGAGCGAGACCACTTCTGTTGCACCACCAGGACCGCCGCCCGTCATCACTTGAATCAGGTCAAAAATGCCAAATGCCTGGGCAAAGCGAAACAGCATGGCGATAATAATTTGCGGTAGCAGTAAGGGCACCGTAATGCGCCAAAAACTTTGCCAGGGCGTTGCTCCTTCCAGGGAATATGCCTCATACAGATCGCCGGGAATGGATTGCAGTCCCGCTAGCAGCAACAGACTGATAAAGGGGGTCGTCTTCCAAACGTCTGCGAAGATGACGGCGATCGTGGCGGTGAGCGGCTCGCCCAACCAGTTAATGCCTGTGGTAATTAGCCCCAAATTTCGCAAAATGTCATTGGCAATGCCGTACTGATCGTTAAAAATCCACGTCCAGCCCAAACCAATCAACGCGGTCGGCAACGCCCAGGGAATAATTGCCACGGTGCGAAGAACGTTACGCCCACGAAACGGCTGATTTAGCACCAGCGCAATGCCCATACCCAAGATCAGTTCCAGCACAACCGAGATGACGGTAAACCGGGTGGTGACTCCCAACGTTTCCCAAAAATGCCCGTCGCCGATAATGCGCCCGTAGTTACTCAAGCCTGCAAAGACGGGTTTTAGTTCGGTGCCCAGGTTTTGAGCAAACAGCCCTAACCAAATCGATCGCGCAATAGGATACGCAAACACGAGCAAAAGGACGGCGATCGACGGCAGGAGTAAGTACAACCCGACGCGCTGTTCTCGTGACTGAATGGTTTTGCTGTTTGTCGGTTGCATGAGGAAGGAAAGGATGAAGGCTAAAGGATGAAGGATAAAAAGTTAGCCAGTGGGAGGCAGAAGGCAGGAGGCAGAGGGCAGAAGGGAAAGCAGAGGGGGCAGGGGAGGCAGAGGAAGAAACTTCAAACCAACAACTTTTCTTGAATGCCCATCGGGCTATCCAACCAACAACTAACAACTATCTCAAACCCTCTTCTTCCCTGCTTCTAACAAGCGTCGTGTTTCACCAGCGGCGGCTTTCATGGCTTGCTCTGGGGCTTGCTGGTTGGTCAGGGCAGCGCTGAGGTAGCGTTGGAGAATGTCGGATGCTTGCGCGTATTGGGCGATCGACGGGCGCAGAACTGCTTGATCGACGACTTTGAGCAGTTGGGGATAGTGACTGTATTTGGCAACAATCTCTGGATCGTTAAAGAGGTTGCGACGACTGGGAACGTAGCCTGACTCGAGAATGTATGCCTTTTGGGGTGCCTGACTGGTGAGAAATTTCACTGCCTTCAACGCTTCTTTGGGATGTCGAGTCGTTTTCGCGATGCCAACTCCCCAACCGCCCAGGCAAGATCCGCCAACGGGTTGACCAGATGCAGGCACCATCGGCATGATGCCTACTTTGCCTTTGATGCGCGAATCGTCTTTGTTCACCAACTCCCAGGCATAGGGCCAGTTACGGAGGAAAACCGCGTCGCCCGCTTGAAAGATCCGTCGCGTATCTTCTTCAACGTAGGTGGTCACGCCGGGAGGTGAAACGCCCTGGGCGATCGTCTGCCGCAAAAATTCAGCCGCACGCACGGCTTCGGGGCGATCGAGACCCACATCCAATGATTTGGGATCGATCCAAAAACCGCCGTAGCCCTTCAGCACTTCCACAAACATGGTGATCAAGCCTTCATACTGCCGACCCTGCCAGAGGTAGCCCCAACGAGTTGCTTTCTTCTCTTGAAGCGTTTTCGAGATGCTCATGAGATCGTCCAGCGTTTTAGGAGGCTGCAATCCGGCATTCTCGATCAGGTCTTTGCGGTAATAGAGGACACCTGCATCTGATCGCACGGGCATGCGATACAGCCGATCTTCGTAGCGTCCACTTTCTACAGCCTGGGGCGAAAACCCCGCGAGATCCTGCGGCGACACCTCATCGGTAAGATCCAATAGCCAGCCTGCTGCTGCAAATTTGGGTGTCCAGACCACATCCATATTGATGAGAT
The DNA here is from genome assembly GCA_019359375.1 of Lyngbya sp. HA4199-MV5. Classification (GTDB taxonomy): domain Bacteria; phylum Cyanobacteriota; class Cyanobacteriia; order Leptolyngbyales; family Leptolyngbyaceae; genus Stenomitos. Next base: position 78,700 of record JAHHHL010000017.1, on the reverse strand, counting down.
CGTAGGGAGAATTGCCCAACAGAAACGAGGTAGTGTACAGGTCTTCGTTGGTGTTTGCAGAGTTGGGACCTTCATCCAGTTGAATGCGAATGCCGGGATTCTGCGCTTCAAACGCTTTGACCAACACTTTGTAAGGCGGAATGTCGGGAGCTAACATCAGCAGTCGTAGCGTGACGGGCTGTTGTGACAGCACAACGGGAACAGCCACCAACAAGGCACTCAGCACCATTAACGCAATCCAGCTACCAATCCTGAAGCGTCGTGATTGGTGCCAGCGTTGAGTGAAAAACTGTTGCAGCGATCGCACAAAATTCATCGGAAAAAGCCCAACTTGAAACGGTAATGCAGCGAATTTTTTCTATGGTTGAAATCATCGAATGGTTCTAAGAACCTGGACTCATTGACAAAAATTTTTATAAAGAGTCTCAACCAGGTTCCCATGCTTAAGCGTTTGGGAATAATCGTTAAGGTTTAGCTAGTCTCCGAGCTTATTAAACAACTAAGCTTACAAACTCATCTGTCGCAAAGCGTAAAAAGCGATTCCTTTAAGAATACAAACGATTGACCCTTGCAGGGTCTATCCCAAGAATTATTTAACTGAGAACGCTATTAACTTTATTGAAGATACTTGTAAATACGTTAAAAAACGAACCGTTAGCGCGCTTTTGAGCGTATCGGAAAACAAATTTTTGAGAAGCCCCGGAGGTTTTAACGAAGCATCAAACATCGCGACTAACACGATGACTTCAACCTCCGAGGTTTTGATCAAATTGCGTTAGTTTGGGCCACTGCAACTTAGAAATAGAACACCGTTCGCAATACGCCGATAAACACATCATCGTTGCGATCGTCATGATTCGGTGCCGTCAGCCAAATCACACCAGGCGTAATCGCAATATTATCGCTGATGCGAAAGCGGTAAAAACCTTCTACGTGTAGCGACGTATCGCGATCGGCTTGTCCACCATTCACGCCATTCGTCAAGCTGGTTAACTTTGGTTCCATCCCCACCAAAATGCCGCCCAGGTCGCCTTTCCTGCCAAGATCGGGAAACGCCAGACCAAGCATCCAGTTCCAAACTTCACCATCGCCCCTGTTGATATAGCGCTGCTGAGCATAGCCAACCCAACCAGCGAGGGAAATGTTGGGGCTAAAGTTGATGCTGCCTGAGAAGCCAAAGGCATTGGTGCTTACCGAGGTACCAAAGTTACTGTTTGCCAGATTGCTGCCCGTGGCACCCAGGCTGGAAGCAATATCGGGTTGAATCCTGTCAGGAAAGGGGCCGTAGGCATTGATGTAGGTAAACCCAATTCGACTGGAGGGACTCAGGTTCACAATGAGTTGTGCCAGAGCGCCGTATTGACCGTTAAACAACCCATTTTTAGCGCTGGGGTCGTTCGCGTTGGGCACCAGGTAGCCCAGGTTGAGTTCCAGCGTGTCATTGAAGAAGTGACGCAGCCCAAAGCCCGTACCGCCAGAGTAGTTGTAAATCGAGTTACGCAGACCAAACAGCGAAACGGCACCCCCATCAAAGTAGGGATTCAACTGCTGGGAGGCATCAATATCTACGAAGCCATTGCCTGCGCCTGCGAGGTAGATGTTGGTGCGAGAGCCGATCGGAAACCGATAGCGCAATAGCCCGATGCCCACGGAGCCACGACTGTCGCCGTCAAATTCGATGCGTCCTTCGTTGGTGCCCAACACACCGAGACCACCCCCCGTAACGGTCGTGCCACCGAGAGGAGTGACATTGTTTGCTTGCAGCCGGGTGGTGAGGAGATCTCTGCCAGTAAAGCTCGTTTCCAGATTCAGCCGCATTCTATAGCCAAACGTAGGATTTCGCTCAGCCTCGGTGCCATCTGCCCGATCGCCCCCCAAAACACTGACAATCCCAAAGATCAATTCACCATTCAGCTTGGTGGTTGTAGAGAACTGCTGTCGTTCCAGCGTGGCAGTCCGTGCCTCCAGTGACCCCACTCGACCCCGGAGTGTGGCAAGTTCAGCCGCAAATTCTTCCTGTAACCGTTGCAGCGCGACTAAATCTTCTTTCTTCACCAAATTGGCAGTACCAGCCGCAATCAGTTCATTGATGCGATCCATGCAAGCATTCAGCCCCGCCGCAAACTCATAGCGACTCAGCGCCCGATTGCCGCGAAACGTGCGATCGGGGTAGCCCACAATACAGCCATACCGTTCTACGAGCGACTGCAACGCTTGAAATGCCCAATCGGTCGGTCGAACGTCTGTCAACTGCGAAACGGAAGTTACTTGCGACATGGATTCTTCTTCAGCACTGTTTTGTGTGTCAACATTTGCTGATGATGTTTGTGATCTCAACAAAATAGGCGCAGGGTCGGCTGCTTCAGCACGATCGACGATCGAATCAGGAGCAGCGATCGCAGGCTGAAAGTAAACCGAAGAAACCATGAAAATGGCGGCACTGAGTAATAATTTATGAAGCAAATAAGGCATTTTCTAAATTCCCCAAACGAGCTTTTTGGGCATAAACCAAATGGCTATGCCCGGTATGCAATTTATGCGTCAGGTCTATGCTGCCCTTACTCTTTTCAGCAGGGCTAGGGGCTGTCATCAATTACGACTACACACTACTGACAGCAAAGGTTCCAGCCCCTAGCCTGGTGTGTTGGGACGGGCGCGATTATGCTGATACCGCAAGGTTGTAGAGCTAATTGATGACGCGCCCTAAACTCGTACTAAATGCTTTTATGCAGTCGCCAAGTTGGGCACAGCAGATAACTCAGCCGAAGACAGCGATCGTGTCAAAGTATTTAACTTAACGCTGTCTGCGAATACGAGCAGTTTCTTGTCTTAGTCACTCATCATACTTGCAGCAGGGTTACTTCCTTCTAAACCTGAGCAACTCGTTACCGCTGGACAAATCCTGGCAATAATTCGCAATATCCAGCGGAAATCCTCTCTAAAAGCGTGCTAGATAAAATTCATAAGTATAAAGCGCTTACCGTCTTTTCTCCAGAAAAGCAAACGGTAATCAAGAATGCGCTACAACCACGAAAGCTGGATGGGTGCGGACTGTTCCAATACCACACGCTCCACCCGTCCCCGTTGATACATGGGCGTTTTGTGGCGACCCACAAATTTAGGAAAAACACCCGCTTTCTCAAGGCGCGATCGTGCCTGTTTACCCGAACAACCAAACAGTGCAGCGACATCGCCAAGCGGCAACCATTGTTGGACAAAGCGCTTCAGCAGCACCTCATCTGGCTCGTTTTGTATTTCGGTCAGCAGGCGTTTGGCGAGAAGCCAACAGGCGATCGTATCCGCTTCAGCACGGTGAGAATGCCCAACTGGAAACTGAAAATGCTTTACTAAGTCAGGCAAACTACGGGATGGCAACTCAGGCAGCATCAGGCGCGCCAGAATCACGGTACACAATTGTTCGGCGGGCGATCGCGAGAATTCAATGCCCAACTGATCAAACTCGGCACACAAAAACGCATAGTCAAACGCCAGATTGTGAGCGGTCAAAACCCCTTGGTTGAGTAACGGGAGGTATTGATGCCAAACGTCTTCTGCAAGAGGAGCTTGATCTACCATTGCCTGGTCAATTCCCGTAAACCGGGTAATCATTGCAGGAACAAGCACCTCTGGATTCACCAGATGGGTCTGCTGATGTAAAATCCCCTCTGCCAGCGTTGCCTGCAAAACGGACACTTCAATCACCCGACACCCGCCAGAAGCTCGATGTCCCGTGGTTTCCACGTCTACCACTGTGAACGTTTCTTGGCTGACGCGACGGTAGAAGGCAAGCAAATCAGTTGATAGCACGGGCAATGGCTCAACAACACTCATAAAACAAGGGTGGGCAATGCCCACCCTACCGCTCATTATTACCAGGGCGCGTCATCAATTCAGCTCCGAACCCTTGCTGTATCAGCATCATTGCGCCCGTCCAAGGCATGAAGCTAGAAGCTGAAACCCTTTCTAAGAGTAACGTGTAGTCGTCATTGATGACAGCCTCTAGTACGGGTTCACTCTTTCAGCCGATCGCGCTCCGTTACCGATCGAGCGATGGCGAAACCTGGTTCTCAGAATTCCCAACATTGCGACCGCGCTTGACGGGCTTGGGCTTGGGGGAACCATTGCCGCCGTGATGTCCACCACCACTGCCACCGCTATAAGACGGCTCTTCTGCCGGGTCTTGCTGATTCGATCGCATCCAGGTGGGGCGCGTCTGGTCGTATGCCATCTGCAACGCGGCTGCCGCGATCGCGTGGGGTTCGTATTCTTCGGACAGTTGAGCGACGATCGGCAAGAACGATGCCATCCGTTCACCCACCAGCGCTTCCCGGATTTGACCCTGGAGTTTGTCAATTTGACGAGCTTCAATCTGGGCGCGAGTTGGGATCGAAACCACTTCTAAGCGCTGACGCATGTGGTATTCAATGTCACGCAGTTTGCGGCGATCGAGGGAGTGAATCAGGGAAATTGCCGTCCCTTCCTTGCCAGCACGCCCAGTACGACCGATGCGGTGGACATAGTTTTCCACGCTATCGGGTAAATCATAGTTGATCACATGGGTCAGGTCATCGACGTGGATGCCCCGTGCCGCAATATCAGTCGCTACAACCCAGCGCACCTGACGCTGACGGAACCGAAGCAACAGACGCTCCCGCTGAGATTGGCTAAGGTCGCCGTGATATTCATCCACACTATGACCAGCGGCTTGCAATTGGCTGGTGAGTTCTGCCGCGGCTTTCCGGGTGCGGACAAAGATTAGCGCGGCTTCTGGATCTTCCAGTTCCAGGATGGGTTGAAGGGCGCGTGCCTTCGTCCAACCACGGGGGATCATGTAAGCAACCTGGTTAATGCGAGTCGGCGCGGTTTTGGGCTGCTCGATCGTGACCGTAATGGGCGATCGCAAAAACTTCGTCACCAGCTTCCGCACCGAGGGTTCCATTGTGGCGGAGAAGAACGCAGTTTGGCGCTCGATCGGTGCCTGATTGAGAATTTTTTCTACATCTTGAATGAAGCCCATGTTGAGCATTTCATCCGCTTCATCCAGTACCATCCAGCTCAACTGATTGAGCTTGAGATCGCCCCGACTGAGGAGGTCGAGTACCCGTCCCGGTGTACCCACGACAATCTGGGCACCACGCTCCAGGCGAGAAATTTGCTGGTCGATCGCCTGTCCACCGTAGATAGTGACAACTTTCAGGCGGCGATCGTCGATAAAGCCACGGATTGCCTGACCCACCTGCATCGCTAGTTCGCGGGTCGGAGTCAAGATGAGCGCCTGCACAGCGGGTAACTTAACATCGATGCGATCGAGGATAGGTAGTGCAAATGCGGCTGTTTTACCAGTACCAGTTTGAGCTTGCCCTACTACATCCCGCCCACAGAGAAGATGGGGGATTGCCTGTGCTTGAATCGCGGTAGGAACCGTAAAGTCCATCGATTCCAGGTGACGGATACGGGCTTCGGAAAGACCAAGGCTATGAAACGAAAGGGTCATTGAATCTCCTAGTTAAGGGTATGAGAGTACGTTGATTGCAAAGAATTGACAGCAAAAAGATGACACAAGCAGGCTTGAGCAGATGCATTTAGCCCACATCATGAACTCAAGGAACCGCCAGTAGCTGCATGCGAATGAGGTCGGAGGCGATCGCCACATGACCATACAGGTCGTACACATCGGCATCGGCGATCGTCACGGGCACCAGTGATCCCAGAGCAGCATGACCTTGGACATACACCAAGCCATCCACATCGGGTGAGAAACGAGCCGAGCGACCAATCAATTCGCCCGTCTCAGGGTTTTCTTGCTCGATCAGCACATCCACTACCTTGCCCACTTCGAGCCGATTTCGCTTGAGTGAAATGGGCTGCTGAGTAGTCATTAGCGCATCTCGCCGCTCGTCCATCACAGTCTGAGGAAGCTGATTAGGCAAGGTATAGGCAGGCGTGCCCTCCTCGGCAGAGAAGGTAAAAACGCCTACATGATCAAATTCGTGGCGTTGGACAAACTCCAGCAAATGCTGGAAGTGCTCATCCGTTTCACCGGGGAACCCAACAATGAAGGTGGTTCGCAGCACCGCGTTGGGGATCGCCGCTTTAATGCGATCGATTACCCCGTCATTCACCCGCCCCTGCCACGGACGATTCATCGATCGCAGCACCTCTGGATGGGAGTGCTGAAGCGGCAAATCGAGATAGGGCAAAACGTTGGGCGTTTCTTGAATAGCCGCAAGGACGCGGGGGGTCAATCCCGTTGGATACGCGTAGTGCATCCGAATCCAGGGAATATCTACACGACCCAGCGCTCGCAACAGCTCTGCTAGCCGAGGTTCGCCATAGATATCTAACCCATAGTTCGTGGTGATTTGGGAAATCAGAATAATTTCCCGCACGCCCTCAGCAGCCAAACGCTCGGCTTCTGCCACGATCGATTCAATAGGGCGCGATCGCTGTTTGCCCCGCAGATGGGGAATGATGCAAAAGGCACACCCATAGTCGCAGCCTTCGGCAATTCTGAGATAGGCTACACCTTCGGTGGTCGTGCGGTAGCGGGGTGTGGTCTCGTCAGCAATGTATGTCGGCTCCTGAGAAACTTCCTGGACGCGTTCTCCGGCTTCAGCCCGCTCAAGCACGTTGACAATTTTGTGATAATCACCTGTACCGACCAGCGCAACAGCTTCCGGGATCTCTTCTAAAAGCTGCTCCTGAAAATGCTGCGCCATACAGCCCGTGATGACAATCTTCTTGTCTGCCTCGGCTAGCTCTACCAGCGTTCGTACCGATTCTTCGCGTGCGTCCTGGATAAAACTGCATGTGTTGACAACGACGAAATCCGCTAATGCTTCGTTGGCATCGACCTCATAACCCGCCTGGACTAAAAGCCCCAGCATATGCTCTGTATCAATTCGGTTTTTCTCGCAGCCTAAATGTGCGACGGCAATCGTTGGCTTGTTGCCCATGAAATCCTGTAACGAGTAGAACTAGAAGGGTGGTCAGTCGGTAAGCTGTAGCGATCGCTCATGCGACGGATTAACCCCTCGCGTCCAAATCATGCAGCAGCCTTTTCTCAGCTACTATCAACCGCTATCGCCCAGATGACAATACTAATACTATAGCGCGAAAACCGGAACATTACGATAGTTTACAGGCAACATTACGATAGTTTACGCAAGCCTTGTTGCCACTGCATTATAGATACGTCCGCCTGTTGCATCCTATGCCTAGCATACCTCACTTTTTCCTGGTGTTCGCAATCACGACCACCAGCCTGGTTTCTCAAGCTCGCAGTGGGGCGATTGCTGCAAAACCTGCCAACCAGCCGCTCAACGCCTTCATTCTGGCTCAAAACCAGAGTGCCTCCAACTACGATCGCTACGTCGAACAGGGAGTCACACTTGCCCAACAGCAACGCTTTCAAGAAGCTGAAAATGCTTTTCGCAAAGCCATTCAGCTAAACCCTGATGATGTTACAGCTTACTTACCGCTGGGTTGGTTGCTTGCATTCCAAAATAAATTGGCAGAGGCGATCGCGGTTCAACGCCAAGCGATTCGGGTTGCGCCTGATGATGCTCGACCCTACTTTCATCTGGGCGTTGCGCTTCGTAAACAGGGCAACCTTAGCGAGGCGATCACGGTGCTGGAGCGATCGTTTCAGCTTGATCAGACGAATGCCAACACGCTTAACGAGTTAGGGCTTGCCTTTGAGAAGCAAACTAAGCCCGATGAGGCGATCGCGTACTACCAAAAAGCAATTCAGCTTTATGCTCAAAATGCAGAGTATCACTACAATCTGGGTCACATTTTGGTGAAGGCACGGGCTGATTTTGATGCTGCCGTAGCCGAGTTACGACAAGCCGTACAGCTAGCGCCGAACCGTCCAGAGTTTCAGTCCGAGTTGGGCGACGTTCTGGTGCAGCAAAACAATGTGACAGGACACGGAGATCTCGCCGAAGCTGTGGTCGCGTTCAAGCAAGTGATTCAACTGTTGCCCAACTTTTCCGGTGGTTACTACAGGCTGGGTGGCGCTCTGGCACGTCAGGGTGAGCTAAAAGCTGCCGTTGTATCCTATCGGCAAGCGACTCGCCTCGATCCTACCAGCTGGGTCATTAGTGAGGAATTGGGAGATGTGCTGGCGAAACAGGATGATTTAACCGAGGCAGTGGTTGAATACCGACGAGCAATTCGGCTGGAGCCTGGACATGCAACCAAAGCCTACGCGGGGTTGGTGAGAACGTTGGCTCGACAAGGCAACCTGGCAGAAGCAATGGCGATCGCCCGTGAGGCAACCCAGCGTGCCCCAGAGCTAAGCCAAATTTACGGAATATCACCGAAACCTGCTAGCACTCTGACGGCTGACATTGCTAAAGGTCGGGACGCAATTCGGGAGAACCCAAGCAATGCTGGCGCTTATGAGGAGCTAGCCCAAAACTTGATCGAACAAGGCAATGCGACTGAAGCGATCGCGCTGCTTCGTAAGGCGATTCAACTGGCTCCCAAAAGACCATATGCTCACCTGTATCTAGGTAACGCTCTGGCAAAGCAGGGCAATCTAACGGAGGCGATCGCCGCGTATAACGAAACGATGCGACTCGATCCCTCCAATCCTTTTACGCTGTCTTACCTCGGCGATGCGCTGATGCAACAAGGCAAATTGTCTGAGGCGATCGCCACCTATCGAGAGTCGCTTCGCCGGGATTCTGGCTTTCTCAGTAGTAGTGCGCGATTAGGTTTAGGCAAGGCGCTGGTGCAGCAAGGGAACGTTTCAGAGGCGATCGCATTGTATCGACAGGCAATTCAGCGACAGTTCAGCTATGACCCAAATTTGCACTACAGTCTGGGGATCGCGCTGCTCAAACAAGGTGATGTTGCCGCCGCCAGAACAGAATTGCAGCAAGCCCGCAACGTTTTTGAAGTACAGGGCAAACCTCAAGAGGCTGCGGCAGCCGATCAGTATTTACAACAAATACAGGACGGTAAAAAGTTATGATTCTGATAATCGATGCACTCAGATGAGTCCGAATTTTTTACGCCTGTGGACTTACTTCAAATTTTCAAAACTTCCAACCCGATCATTGGTGTGGTTCATTTATTGCCACTGCCCACTTCGGCGCTATGGGGCGGTAGCCTGAAAGCGGTCATCGATCGCGCCGAACAAGAAGCGACTGCTCTTGCTTCCGGTGGTGTGGATGGCATCATTGTCGAAAACTTTTTTGATGCACCGTTCCCCAAAGAGCATGTTGATCCAGCGGTTGTGAGTGCGATGAGCCTGGTCGTGCATCGGCTACAGCAGATGGTGACGCTTCCGATTGGCATTAACGTGCTGCGGAATGATGGGCGGAGTGCGCTGGCGATCGCCACCTGTACGCAGACGCAATTCATCCGCGTCAATGTGCTCACAGGCGTGATGGCAACTGATCAGGGGCTCATTGAAGGCAACGCCCATGAACTGCTCCGTTATCGGCGTGAGTTGGGCAGCGATGTCAAAATCTTTGCGGATGTGTTGGTCAAACATGCTCGTCCGCTGAGTTCACCCAACCTCACCGTTGCCGTGCAGGATACGATCGAGCGCGGTTTGGCAGATGCCGTCATTCTGTCTGGATGGGCTACAGGGAGTCCGCCGAATCTGGAAGATTTAGAACTCGCGACTGCTGCCGCAAACGGTACACCTGTTTTCATTGGCAGTGGTGCCGATTGGGAGAATGTTCCAACCCTGATGCAGGCGGCAAATGGTGTGATTGCCTCTACATCGCTCAAGCGACATGGTCGTCGCGATCAGCCGATCGATCCCATCCGCGTTAGCCGCTTTGTGGAAGCCACCCGTCGTAGTGTTGCGCTCCTAGAAACCAAAGCCGTGCCACCTGTAGCATTGCCTTCGTGACCAATCGATCAATCGAGTCAGCCGATCGAGTCATTACCCTGAGCAACATCAAGGTACCTCTGTAGCCCTGCTGCTAAATGCTGAACGAAAGGCTCGAAAACCACGTTGAAATGGTCACATGGCAGCTCACAAACCTCAAGGCTGTCGATTAGTTTTGACCAGCCTAACAAGGCATCAATTTTAGCGGGAACCAAACGCAGCCATTCTTCAGGTGCTTGAGGTGTTCTAAACAGGATCGCTCGTCCCGGATAGCTTTGAGGGCTGTAGTTTTGCGTCATCTGACTATAAGCCGCTTCGATCACCACAGTTTCAGGGGCAGGCGACTGAAGCGACCGCAATGATTGTTCGCCTGTCTCTTTTTGTATGTCCTGCGCTAAGAGCTTCCAGCCATAGCTCACTTTTTCCCTCAGTCGCCGCTTGCTAAGAGCAGCTTTGTGAATGGCTAAACGTCTGAAAAGATGACGATGAATCGGTACAGGTCTAAACCACGGCTGTCTTAAATTGTAGGTATCAACCATCGCTAACAATGCAACGCATTCCCCTTGAAGAGTGAGTTGTCTAGCCATTTCATAGGCAACCAGTCCCCCAAAAGAATAGCCCAGCAAAAAATAGGGACCATGAGGCTGAATGGTTCGTATCTCTCCAATATATTCAGTCGCCAGTGCTTCGACTGAGAGTTTGGTAATCAGGTCAATATCTGTTGTGGATGGCTGTAAGCCATAAACAGGTTGATCGGGGTTCAGGTAGCGAGCCAAGGGGAAATAGTTCAAAACATGATGGTTCCTTGAGTGAATGCAGAAGAGCGGTGGTCGTGTCCCCTGCGGCTGAATGGCAACTAGCGGCTTCTGAGTCATGGGCAAATCTTGCCGCCGGATAAACTCAGCCAGTTTTTCTACTGTTGCTGCTTCCTGAAACACAGCCAGAGGTAGGTTTTGTCCGAGCAGCGTTTCGACTTGAGCCAACACGCGGGTAGCCAGTAGAGAGTCTCCCCCTAGTTCAAAGAAGTTATCTTTCACCCCGATCGGATGAATGTTCAAAACCTGCTCCCAAAGCTGTGCTAAATCCTGTTCTAAAGCATCTTTTGGTGCTTCAAAGGCAGTTTCTAAAGCAAAATCTTCTGCGTCTGGGATCGGTAGAGCTTGGCGGTCTAACTTACCGCTTGTGTTTAAGGGCAAAGCTTTTAGCACTACAAAAGCGGATGGCACCATGTACTCAGGCAGCTTTTCCTGCAAAAAACTTCGGAGTTCAGTTGTCGTTGGCACTACTTTTTCAGACGGCACAACATAAGCAACTAAACGATGATTTCCTGGCGAGTCTTCACGGGCAATAACTACCGTTTCAGCAAGCAAAGGATGCTGATTGAGCGCCGTTTCAATTTCGCCTAACTCAATCCGAAAGCCCCTAATTTTTACTTGATGGTCAATGCGTCCCAGAAATTCAATGTTGCCGTCGGGTAAATAGCGTGCCAAATCTCCCGTTTTGTAGAGACGGGCATTGGGTGCGTTGCTGTGTGGGTCAGGAATAAACTTTTCAGCCGTCAGTTTGGCACGATTGAGATAGCCACGAGCCAGCCCTGCACCGCTGATATGCAGTTCACCTGCTTCTCCAGAGGCTACAGGTTGCAGGTGTTCGTCAAGAATGTGGATTTGTGTGTTTGCGATCGCTCGACCGATCGGGGCGATCCGACGATCAACACAAGGCTGACACGTCCAAAACGTTGCGTCGATCGAGGCTTCGGTGGGACCGTAAACGTTGTGTAACAGCGTACTTGACCGAAAGCGCTGATAAAACTGTTCGATCAGCTCAGTTGGTAACGCTTCCCCACCACAGAAGACATGCTTTAAAGAAGTACACTGAGCCAGCGCTGGCTGTGCTAATAAAACGCGCAGCAGAGATGGCACCAATGCCGTAACGGTTACCTGCTGTTGAACCATTAATTGAATGAGATAGGTTAGATCTTTTTGCCCGTCTGGAACTGGCAAGACCAACTGTGCCCCAAACGATAATGGCCAAAAGATCTGCCAGACAGACGGGTCAAAGCTGAAGGAAATAGACTGCAAAACTCGGTCTGCTGGTGTGAGGGTAAAGGTTGTTTGTCTCCAGTGAAGTTGATTCCAAATGCCCGCGTGAGGAATCATGACACCCTTCGGTTTACCAGTCGATCCCGACGTGTAAATGACATACATCAAGTTACTGGCGATCGCTCGCCCGGTGGGATTTTCTGAAGTATTCCGGCTGAGCGCTTCCCAGTCAGAGTCTAGACAGATCGCCTGAGCAGCGCAGGCAGGCAAACTGTTAACCAGATGCGCCTGAGTCAGAATAACAGGCACTTGGGTATCGTCCAGAATAAATGCCAAACGCTCTGCTGGGTAGGTGGGATCAAGGGGCACATACGCTCCACCTGCTTTGAGAATGCCGAGCAGCCCGACAAGCATCGCCAGCGATCGTTCCACACAGATGCCAACAAGCACATCAGCGCCGACCCCTTGATTGATCAGGTGATGTGCCAATTGATTGGCTCGTTGGTTCAATGCCCGGTACGTAAAGGTCTGGTTTTCAAAGACAGCCGCGATCGCATCGGGTGTTTTTTCAACCTGTGCTTCAAACAAAAGATGAATACATGCTGCCTGGTTTGTATCAACACGGTTCCCTTCCCATAAAGAAGGTGACATCTGGCATTCAGCCGTCAAAAGGTTGCCTGAAGTTGTCCGTTTGTCCCCTTGCATTGCGTCTTAGCTCCATCTTTACGTCCGGCAACAATCTCCCATTACCAAACGATTCACCCTCAACCTTGATTTGGCAGTCCTTTCAGCTTCAAGTTTGTTCAAACTTTATGGTTCGTAATAAGTGAATAAAGTTTCAGTCAACATAAGCGATCACACGTAGGCGACCACCTGATGGGGAAGGCAATCTGTAACCATCAGTTACTCCAGACAAATCACCTAAGATGTCTACTTTGAGTTGGCTTTGCTCAGAAAGTTGCTCAAGTATTTTTACAAGTCTTTTAAGTCAATTCAGCGGAGACATCATGCACGCTCCCCAACGGTGTCAATACCCTGCCTGCTAGATCTTTAGTGGCGGCATAGTTTTCAGTGCCTAACAGCTACCAGTTCATTCTTCAGCAGTCAACTTTTTGACTTGGTGAGGCGCTACTCACCTTGGCGCAACCAAACCGTTAACGTTCTATGGACCTAAGAACATGCAGTTTTTTGCACCTGCTGATCTCAATCAGCTACAGCCAGATCTGACTTGTTTAACCGAAATGAACGAGTGGGTCAAGAATTTTTTGGGGAGACCACATCCCGATTTGGGGCGATCGGGTCCCGTGTGTCCGTTTGTACCGCGTGCCTTGCAACTTGACACCATTCGGCTAGCAGTCATTCACACACAGGCAATGGGGCAAGCTCAGGTTGAAGAGATTGTGCGTTGCTACCGGGATCAGTTTTTAGAGCTAGAACCTAAGAGCGGAGAGCTTGCGTTTTACAAAGCCATTATGCTCGTCTTTCCCGATGTTTCGCCTGAGCAGGCACCTGAACTTATTGATGCGGTACAGCAAAAGCTCAAGCCCTTCTTTGTTGAACAAGGTCTCATGCTTGGCGAGTTTCATCAGCATAATGAAACGCCGGGGCTGCATAATCCTGATTTCCGTCCTCTCCGTAGCCCGATTCCAATGCTGGCGATTCGGTTTATGGCAGAGTCAGATCTTCCCTTCCTGGAGCGCATCAGTGACCAGCCTCAACTTCGAGTCAGGTATCTGCAAGCCTATCTAAATCGCATGAGTTCGATCATCAAGGATGAAAGCAAGCTAAGTCATGCTCGAAGCGCTTTAGCTCTGGCACAGTCTCAGCTTGTGCAAGATCATCCGGTAGCACCGCTTCCACAACATCATCCGGTCACGCCTAAAGTCAGCAAATGTCCGTTTGCTCGCTTAGCGCAGGCGTTTGGGTAAACTGCCTACAGTGTTAAGCGTCAGGGTGACCGTTATGCACGATCGCATCAGGAGATGTCTGGAGGAGACCAGAACGCCTTATCAGGTGCATGTTCATAAAGACCTGCTGATGCCCATTCGCAGCCCCCATGATGTTGCTCAAGCATTGGGTTACGAGATTCGTCGCATTACGAAAACCTTGCTGCTAGAGGCAAAAGACCGAGAGCAGCGTTGTCTGATCGTGGCTCCGAGTAACCAGCGCATAGACTTGCATCAGATAGCTGCACAAATGGGCTGCAAGCGCTTGCAATTGGCAGACAGAACGACTCTTTTAGAGTTGCTCGATTATCCACCCAATGGCATTTCTCCGATCGGTGCGGGTTCGATGTCTGTCTTTATAGATGGAAGCTTGATGGCTTTTCCAACCATATTGATCGGCGCGGGTGAGGCAGGCGTTGAAATTGAGCTATCGCCTCGAGCGCTGCAAGCCATCACTGCTGCAAAACTTGTGCTGCCGTAATGGTTGCAACATCATTTTGTCAAGCAGTTTTTACTGTAGAACGGCTTACTGTAGAACGGCTTTAAGAGGCTCACCTGATTGCATCGGAGCCGCTGCTTTGGCTTGAATTAACCGCCCTAAGCTGTCGATCGCCTTAAGGTACTGGGGATCAGCAGTCGTTCCGACCTGACGTTTTTGCACAAGCGCTTTCTTCTGGGCATCTGTTAGTCCGACGATCACATCGGGTGTAATGCCGACATGATTGATGTCTCGTCCTTTTGGGGTGTAGTATTTGGCGATCGTGAGCTTGAGCGCCGAGCCGTCACCCAGGGGTTGTATCGCTTGCACCAAGCCTTTGCCAAACGTGCGTGTACCCACTAAAATGGCGCGTCCATCATCTTGCAGCGCTCCTGCTAAAATCTCGCTGGCGCTGGCAGAACCACCGTCTACCAACACAACTAACGGCTTTTGCGTCAGCGATCGCCCTTCTGTCTCGTAGCGCTCTTTGACTGCTTGCCGATTCACGAGGGAGACGATCGGGGTTCGCTCCATCCACATGCTGGCGATCTTTAAGCTGGCATCCAACAACCCACCTGGATCAGACCGCAGGTCAAGGACGTAGCCTTGCACACCTTGCTTTTCCAGGGTGACGATCGCACGATTCATCTCAGCAGGCGCTGTTTGCGTAAACTCTGGCAGACGAATATAGCCGATTTTGCCAAACTCAGTCGTTTCTGTGCGAAAAGACACGGGATTGATGGTGATGTTGGCTCTCGTGAGCTTGAAGGTCAGGTCTTGGTTGCCTCGCAGGATGTTGAGTACAACCTGCGTCCCTGCTTGTCCTTTAATTCTTTTGACGGCATCGTTGATGTTCATGCCGCGCGTGGACTGTCCATTAATGCTAGTAATCACATCAGCCGGTAAAATGCCTGCTAATGCTGCGGGCGATCGCTCGATGGGGGCAACGACTGTTAGCGCTTTTGTCTTTTCATTGGCAGCAAGCTCCAGACCAATGCCAGAGAGATTGCCGCTAATTTCGGTATTGAGAGCATTATATGCCTGCGGCTCAAAAAATTCGGTGTAGCGATCGCCTAACTTCGCCACCATCTGCTGAATCGCCGTATAGGCTTGCTGTTTGGAGCTGTAGGTGCGCCCTAAATAATCTTGCCGTACCGCTTTCCAATCTTGTTGATTAAAACTGCTGTCAACATAGTTTTGATCGAGAATCTGCCAGACTTGATTTACCAGTTGCTTTGGACTCGGTTGCGGCTCTGCCCAACTCTTGGAACTACTAGCCGCACCCGTAACGAGTACCGTTGTAGCGACTAAGACGGCTGTTCTAGCAAAAAATTTCTGCGTAGTCATACGTGGTTGAACCGAATAAAGGTTAGAGACGTTTGCGTTGGCAGCAAGGCGATGAAGCGGCAGAAGCATTGAGTCAAACGTTAGACTGCTCAGCGTTGGAAGAGGTTCAATTGCGTTTGAACAACCTTTGTCTAAGCACCCTGATTGACTGACAAAACGCTCAAAACCCCGATTCTTGAGTAGGTTGGGTAAAGCCAGTGGTGACGAAACAAGGTTAAACCCAGCTTCGCTTCTTGACTCTGTAAGGGTGTTTGGGCAGAAGCCTCAAGGGTTGCTCATGTCAGCGAGTCTTGGCGATCGCGTACAAGAGTAGTGTAGAACGCGGCGAATCAGGGAAAATAGAGTACAAGTTCCTGGTGCATACGTATGACCTGCTGCCTTAATCCAGACTGCCAGCACCCCCAAAACGCTGATGATGCCGAGTTTTGCCTTAGTTGTGGCACCAAACTGATACCCTTGTTGCGGGGACGTTATCGGCTCATGCGTCCGATCGGGCAGGGTGGTTTTGGCAGAACGTACCTGGCATTGGATGACGATCGCCTGAAAGCAAAGTGCGTCATCAAGCAGTTTTCACCCCAGCTACAGGGCACAAAGTCATTGGAAAAAGCCGTCAAGCTCTTTGAGCAAGAGGCAGTGCGGCTGTATGAACTGGGTGAACACCCCCAAATCCCAGCGCTATTGGCATATTTTGAACACGATAAACGCCTTTATTTGGTGCAGCAGTTCATTGAAGGCAACACGCTCTTGCAAGAACTGGCTCAGAACGGCGTGTTTATTGAGCAGCGCATTCGCGAAGTGCTGGCGGGTGTTTTACCGATCCTCAAGTTCGTTCACGATCATCAGGTTATTCATCGCGACATCACTCCGTCCAATATTATTCGCCGCAAGTTTGACAATAAGCTGGTGCTCATTGATTTTGGTGTTGCCAAACTCCTGTCAGTGGAGGCATCTAACCAACCAGGTACAAAGATTGGCACCGAGGGGTATGCGCCGATCGAGCAACTGCGTAGCGGCAAGGCGTATCCTGCCAGCGATATCTATAGTCTGGGTGCCACCTGCCTGTTTTTGATGACTCAGGTGAAACCCGAAGATCTGTACGATCCGCTAGAAGGTCGCTGGCTGTGGCGAGAACGCTTGGGCGAGAAGGGTCGGACGATGAGCGAGCCGATCGCGCAAATCTTGGACAAAATGCTGAAAGACCTGGTTAGCGAACGCTATCAATCTGCGGATGCGGTGATGAAAGATTTGCGAACCGCCTTATCTCGCCCACCGATCAGCTCGCCTCCAGCCAGAGCAAAACAAACCATTGGTCAACCATCTGCTCCAGTTCCTTCGGGAGGCACGATCGCTCAGCAGCCTCTCGCCCGACAGCCTGTAAGCCAACCAACGGTGGGGCAACCCGTCAGTCAACAGCGTGCCGTTGGTACACCGCCGTCTAGACAACCTACTGCCAAACCACCCCTCTCAAAGCAACCGCTTTCGGGGGCGCAAAAGTGGCACTGTTTGCATACTCTCATCGGTCATTCTCGCTGGGTTACGGCAGTTGCGATTAGCCCTAATGCTGACACGATCGCCAGTGGTGGGCTAGACGACAACATTAAAGTCTGGAATCGTTCAACAGGAGAGTTGTTGCGAACGCTCACAGGTCACAGCAAGCCCATCAACTGCCTGAGCCTGAGCCCCGATGGGCAAGTTTTAGTCAGCGGCAGTGATGACGATACCATTCGCCTCTGGCAGTTAGCAGATGGGAGGTTGCTGCGATCGCTCACGGGGCATACCAGAGATGTCAGCTCGGTTGTGATCAGTGCTGATGGACAGTTCCTTGCAAGCGGTAGCGAAGATCGCACTGTGAGATTGTGGAAGCTTGCAACAGGTGAAGCGCTGCGATCGTTCTCAGGATTGGCTGGCATGGTGCGATCAGTGGCTCTGAGTCCCGACGGACAGTTTCTAGTCAGCGGTGGCTTGGACAATCAAATCAAGCTATGGAGCCTCAAGACCAATGAACCCGTTCGTACACTGCCCAATGGTCACTTCAACTCAGTGAATGGCGTTGTGATAACACCTGATGGCAAAACCTTAGTCAGCGCCAGCAAAGATAAAACGATTAAAGTGTGGGATCTCGTGAAAGGGGTTGTGGTGCGAACGCTAGCGGGGCATATGGATTCGGTGAACGCGATCGCCATTAGCAGTGATGGCAAATTTTTGGTCAGTGGCAGCAGCGATACGACTATCAAGCTCTGGAACCTGGAAACAGGCACTCTAATCGGTACGTTGACCGAGCACATTAGCGCTGTGAATGCTGTTGCTCTCGCAGCCGATGGACACGTTTTGGTCAGTGGCAGTTCGGACAGTAAGGTGAAGGTGTGGCAGTTGGGGTAGGGAGGGGTGAGGAGAGAGGGGTGCAGGGGAAGCAGAGGAAGCAGCGGGCATTTTGAGTTGATTGAGCAATCAGCGATCAGTGATCAGCTTCTTAGCCTTTAGCCTTTAGCCCTTAGCCTTTAGCCCGTCACCTCGAACTCACTTTACGCGCACAAGCAGTATCATTTGCTACAAAAACATATTGTCTTTCTACGCCTTTAGAGAGACTTTTCCTGATCTCAGGCGCAGGGGTGAGGAAGTTCAGTCTCAATTATGGGTAGTCTAAGGGATATCCCTTCATACGCACCCTTATGGACTCTGTGCAGTACCCGTTTGGGAAGATTCACTATCTATTTCGGAAAGCTGACCATGCAAAGTGGCATCGGCAGGAGAGTAAGCGCCACATTTTGCGATCGCAGTTAGGCTTTACGGATGTGGCACCAACACGTCCCAAGCCATGCACTGGCTGTACAAACTACCACGGGGTTGCGTATGGGTATAGTCGCGAAGCTCGCACGCCGCTGATTTGTGGGTTTCATCCCTACGGTTGGGAAAGTGAGAGCGCGTGCCCTGATTGGTGTGGGGCACATTAGGGGATTGCGGCAGGTGTTGATCTTTCAAAGAGATTGTTGTTTCCGTAGGGACGTTACATGTAACGCCCCTATGAAATGTTAGGGGCGTAGAAAGTTCGCTAGAGTGGTTGGCAGTTTGATTGCATCTACCATCCGGTTGCGAGGTCTGTCTTGGCTCGGTTTACCGCTCATTCTTCTTCTCAGCAGGCGAAAGCAGGCTCTCTGCGATCGACGCGTCCCCCACAAGCACGCTATCAACAGAACGTCCATCCGCTTAGGCGTTTGCTGGACTACGGGCAGCATTATCACGGGCACATTCGTTGGGCGATCGCTTGCTCGATTCTCAACAAGGTTTTTGATCTGGCTCCTTCGGCGCTGATTGGCACCGCAGTGGATGTTGTTGTGCAGCAGCAAAACTCGGTACTCGGTCGCCTTGGCATCAAAGATTTGTTTACGCAATTGCTGGTACTTTCGGTGTTGACGTTTTGCATTTGGGGGTTGGAGTCGGCGTTTCAGTATGCCTACGATCGTCTGTGGCGCAACCTGGCGCAGAAGATTCAGCACAACTTGCGGCTCGATGCCTACGCGCACCTACAGGAATTGGAATTAGCTTACTTTGAGGAACGCAGCACAGGCGGCTTGCTATCCATTCTCAATGACGACATCAACCAGCTAGAGCGCTTTTTGAACAGTGGTGCGAATGACATTTTGCAGGTTAGTACGACTGTCATCATCATTGGTAGCGTGTTCTTTCTGCTGGCTCCCAGCGTGGCAGGGATGGCGATGTTGCCGATGCCCTTGATTGTGTGGGGATCAGTGATCTTTCAGCGTCGTTTGGCTCCTCGCTACGCCGACATGCGCGAGAAGGTGAGCTTGCTCAATGGTCGGCTATCCAACAACCTGAGCGGCATTACCACGATTAAAAGTTTTGCGACAGAGGCGTACGAAACAGAGCGGATTGCCCAGGATAGTGAGGCTTATCGCCGGAGTAACCAACGGGCGATCGCCCTGAGTGCTGCCTTTATTCCGTTGATCCGCATCCTGGTGCTGATCGGCTTTTTGGCAACGCTGCTCTATGGTGGACAACTGGCGATCGCGGGCAAACTGTCTGTCGGTAGCTACAGTGTTTTGATTTTTCTCACCCAATCGCTGCTGTGGCCTCTGACCCGTTTGGGTGAAACCTTTGATCTGTATCAACGGGCAATGGCATCGACGAAACGCGTGATGGATTTGTTGGATACATCGATCGCGATTCACTCAGGACATTTGTTATTAGAGCAGCGGTCAGCCGACTCCTTCGGAGAAGCAAGCCACAGCGGTCAGCTATCAGCTTTTCAGGATAATGATGCTAATGAAACACTCAATGGGCAGTGGTCGCTAATACCAACAACCAATAACCAACAACCAACAACTTCTATTCAGGGTGACATCTACCTTCATGACGTGACGTTTGCCTATGCCGATCGCCGACCTGTGATTGAGCAGCTATCGTTGCACATCCCAGCGGGCAAAACGACGGCGATCGTGGGTGCAACGGGGTCAGGCAAAAGTACGCTGGTGAAACTGTTGCTGCGGCTGTACGAAGTGCAATCTGGCACGATTACGCTGGATGGCGTTGATGTGCGGGAGTTAGAGCTGGGTTCACTGCGACGGGCGATCGGCTGGGTGAATCAGGACGTGTTCTTATTTCACGGCACCGTTGCAGAAAATATTGCCTATGGCAGCTTTGATGCGACTCCGACAGACATTAGGGCGGCGGCTGACATCGCGGAGGCGCATGAGTTTATTCAGCAATTGCCCCAGGGATACGACACCATTGTGGGCGAACGTGGGCAAAAACTCTCTGGTGGGCAGCGACAACGGTTGGCAATCGCTCGCGCCATTCTCAAAGATCCGCCGATTTTAATTCTGGATGAAGCGACTTCTGCGGTGGATAACGAAACGGAAGCAGCCATTCAGCGATCGCTGGAGCGCATTACGGTGGGTCGTACCACCATTGCGATCGCCCATCGGCTCTCTACCGTCCGCAATGCCCACTGCATTTACGTGATGGAGCACGGCAAGCTCGTTGAAGCGGGTCGCCACGAAACGCTATTAGCGCAACAGGGCATTTATGCCAACTTGTGGGCGATTCAAACTGGCACGCATTAATTTCATAAAGTTGGGTAAAGAAAAATGACAACCTTGCGACTGTCACAATTAACTTTACGCAAAATTTATAATCCCCCTAAAATCCTGGGGACATTTCATTGGGGCTGCTTTTTATGTCTGCGATCGCAACGACGTTGGTGTTCCTGTCTGTGACTTTAGGAGCTAATGCTTTGGTCAGTATTTTTATTGCCGCAAATCATGATGGTCTTCCAGGACGGCGCTTGGGTGGCGGTACTCGTCATCACGCGCCATCGTTACCGTCGATGCTCGATGTTTAAACATCGAGTCTGCTGTTATCAAAAGCTTTTCAGGATACGCGTTCCACAAGCGCTTTGTACTGATTGCTAGATCTCGCGTTTGCTCTCACTTCAATCAGGATGCATCCGCCACTCTACTAAACTAGACTAGAAGCCCAGAGTAACGTCCCTGCAAACCGATCGGCTTCACCAAATCTTCTTATTTATCGACTGACCTTTTTCTGCGCGGACGGTATGATACCAAACCGATTCAGCGTTTCATCCAGTTCTTTGAGCAGCGCAAAGTCCGCTTCACGTAGGGATTGACCGTCGCTACTGGACATCCCTTCGCCATTTGCAGATGACTCTTCTAAGAACGCAAACGCCTGCCGAAACTGCTGAGGTGTGGCTGGAATGGGCGCATCAAAGTGGCAGGAAATAATTCGCTGAAACTCCCACTGAGCGATAGTGTCTGCCCAATCGAGCGTTTCGTTGGGTGCCCGATTGAGAATCAAGGTTTGTAGAACGGGTGCAACCAGCAGTCGCCCATTGCCGTGCAGGGCATCGAACGATCGCGCCCAATCGTCCTGCCATTGAAACGGAAACAGCCCAAAATAGGCTTTCCTGGAGCGATCGACCGCATTGGGCGCGTTGGCGATCGTGTGCCTCAGGCTTCTGACAGACAGCACGCTGGGTCGAAAAAAGAGCGTGAAGAGCGCAATCCGCTGCCATCCCTTACGGCGATTCGCAGGCGTATCGATCACCCGATCGCTTGCTTGCTCTTTGGCGTGAAACAGCAGCGGGTAGGGATCAAGCTGCACGATCGCGGGTGGTTCGGCAGGGATAGAGACGATCGAGTCGGTAACGAGTAAGGTGCGCGATCGTCGATGGAAAAAAGCCACTTCCTCAAACTGTCCTGGTCCAAGGGCGATCGGTCCCAAAATGGCGTAATCAACCTCATCTGCAAAGGGAGCCTTACGGCTGTCGTCTGGAAGCACTTGCGTTCGTTTGGCAGGTAATCCCAACCAACTTAACGGCAGATTCAGCGGAAAACTCCACTGATGGGGAGCGACAAACACCTGTGCTTCGGGAAACTGACGAGCAAACGGACCCACAAAGACCTTGTGTTCAACCCCCGAAATAGTGGGCAAAATGATGTATTTCACATCGCCATGCACTGCGACTAATTCACTCACAAGCCGCAGACATTCTGGCGTTGGCGCAACGGGTGCATAGACTAAAAGACCGTCTGCTTCAAGCTTGACGATCGTCATCCGAATGGGCACCACCACGTAGAAGATGCCTTGCAGTTGGTCAAACGTCCACAGCGTATCGGTTATGACTTCGGTTCGCAGGGTTCGCCGTTGGCTGTAGGGGTAGAGCGGTACGGTGAGCCAAAACCGCCATGCCCAATCGCTGGAGCGCTGCCTTTGTGATCCTTCTTCTGGTCGTTGGTTTTGTTCTCGATGTTCGATCGTGGGTTTTGCCACGCCACGATTCCTCCTATGCCAATGGTTGCGCCGTTTTGCTTCGATCGCTGGAGTCTAAAGTTTATCAAATGCTTAACGGCTCAATGCATGAGAATTGCTGCAATCGTTGCTGGTGCAAAAACGGCAGCGCTGCCAGCGTAGATGCATAGGCATCTATATTGAGTCGTGTAACCGCTTTAAGGTGACTGAGATGCATAGCCCTGGCAGGTGCGCGTTGCATCCTTTTTTACGTCAGGCGGCAGGTAGACCGGATCGTTTGCCACAGCCTTCATCTGTTCGCAGGCTGCTGTTAGCCACTCAGCCCAGTTGCCGACATGCCACAGGCGTAGATTACTATCCGCGCTGCCTGTAAGAAGGGAGCGACCATCGGGGCTAAAGGCGATCGTGGTAATAAAGTCTTCATGTCCTTGCAGAACTTCACCCAGCGGGTGTCCTTGCGGGTTCCACAGTCGTACTGTTTTATCCCAACTGCCGCTGGCGATGAGTTGACCATCTGGGCTGATGGCAAGCGCAGTAACCCAACTCGAATGTCCTCGAAACGGCTGAGTGAGTGGTTGCCCTTGCAAGCTCCAGCGTCGAATCGTGCCATCATTACTCCCGCTGACGACTGAGCGACTGTCGGGGGTAAAGAGGACAGCTCTTATTTCTTCTTGATGCTGAAAGGGTTCTCCCACAGGTTTTCCGGCTTGATCCCATAAGCGGAGGGTACGATCGCGGCTACCGCTGGCGATGAATTGACCATTCGGGCTAACGGCGATCGCGGTTACAGCTCCTGTGTGTCCTTGCAGTGGGGAACCAAGTAGTTGCCCCTGAAGGTTCCAGCGGCGGATGGTGCCATCATTGCTGCCGCTCACCAGGCTTTGACCATCGGGGCTAAAACTCAACGATGTCGCAGCGGCTGTTAGTCCTTGAAAGGGTCGTCCAATCGCCTGTCCTTGCAGGTTCCATAGTTGTATCGTTTGATCCGTACCGCCAACCGCGATCGACTGACCATTGGGACTAATGGCTGCTGGAATGACCAGGGGACCATACTGATCTTTAGCAACGGCGGTTGCTAGAGAGACAGCCTCCTGATAGCCTTGCAGCGGAATCTGCGTGAAGGGTTTACCTGGCGCTTTCCAGATCCGTAGCAACCCGTCTTCACTGATACTGAGCTTGGTCTGAGCCTGCTGATCGAAGGCAACCACCTCAGCGCGTCGGTATAAGGCGGTAGACTTGCTCAAGAAAACGTCCTCTGCGGTATAGTTGCGCGGATGCCAGAGTCGCACTGTATTGTCATTTGCTCCACTGACAATGGTTCGCCCATCGGGGCTAAGGGCAACTGACGTAACCCAGGCGGTATGTCCTCTCAACGGCCCGCCAATGGGTTTCCCTTGCCAACGCCACTGGCGGACGGCGTTATCATGATCACCGCTGATGATTGTGCGCCCATCAGCACTGACTGCTAGCGATGTCACTATATTCTGACCGCTTTGAAACGGGTCGCCTAGCGCTACTCCCTGACGATTCCAACGGCGAATCGTTTTGTCTTTGCTGCCCGTAATGATGGTTTGCCCATTGGGGCTAAACGCAACAGCGGTGATTGCTCGCGTGTGCCCTCTAAACGGTTGACCAACAGCGTTACCTTTAAGATCTGATAGCAGTAATGCACTTGCTTCACTGCCGCTGGCGATCGTTTGCCCATCAGGACTAAACGCCACCGTCATAATAGGAGCCTTATGGCGGTTAAACGGCTGTCCAATAGGCGTTCCCTGGAGATTCCATAACCGCACCGTCTGATCCTTGCCACCGCTGGCGATCGTTTGCCCATCAGGACTAAACGCCACCGTCAGCACATCGCCTCTGTGTCCTTGAAAGGGAGGGCTGCTGGCACGGCGTTGCACATCCCACAGTCGCAGGGTTCCATCAGTACTGCCACTAAGGACATATTGACTATTGGGGCTAATCGCCACGGCAGTGACAGCGCCCGTATGCCCTGTGAGCGGTTCACCGATCGGCTGTCCCTCCAGCGTCCAGAGGCGAAGGGTTTGATCATCACTGCCACTGACGATGAATTGACCGTTAGGGCTGACTGCAACCGCGTTCACCACATTGGTATGCCCCAGTAAGACGGCTTTTTCCTGGTTCAAGGCGATCGCGCTAAACAGGCTGGATTGTACTGGGTCTAGCACTTGCCCTGTAAAGATCTGTCTGCTTAAGTTCAGCCCCGTTGCCTGAAGCGCCAGCATTAAACCGCCAACAGGCTGTGTAGACAGCAGATTTTTTGACTCAGCCGCTTTTTCTCGCAGCGTAGCCACCGTTGACTCTTGAAACGTCTTCACCGCTAAGCCAGCCACAACGGCTAAACCAACTGCCCCGCTGATGAGGGCAAGGCGCTGACGTTTGATTTCGGCTCGTTGTCGAAGGGTTTCAGCCTGATGGCTGGCATCCAGGTAAGCGCGTTGCAAGGCTGTCGGTTCCGGGGCTTTGGCATAACTTTGTACAAGCCACTGCTGTGCCGTTTCCAGGTCGCTACCCCGCAGCAGATAACTATCGTTTTGCCCTTGCTGCTTCCACTCAATCGCCCGTTCTAGCAGTCTAGTGTGGGCACGCACGTAGTCCAGGTCTGTGTCGATCGCCTTCAACAGCGATTGCAGAGCTTGCTCAAAGGAGTCTTGCTCTCGGAAAAACAGCCAATTGTGCTTCGACAGAGCTGGATGAATCTGCTGTGGGTTAAACCCTTCACGCCGCACGATCGGGACTAAGCGCTTGTGATGCTCTACCGCGTGGTCAACTTCCTCTCGACAAACGGTTGAAACGACCGAATCCGGACTGATCACAAACACAAACGCATTGGCAGCTTCAATACCGCGTTGAATCTCAAGCCACCAATCGGCTGTTAGAGGAATATCTTCCCAGTCTATCCAGGTGTCCCGATGATGCGCTTGCAAAGCAGTGTGGAGCGTTTGAACAAACGCCTTGTCTTTGCGCGAGTAAGAGATGAAAACGTCACTCATGCAACCCTCTGAAACGATGCATTGTTTTAAGGTAAGCAGTTTAGCAGACGCAACGATTGTGCTTTAAGCATCCCGGTTCCGGTGTTCATCCCCAATTACAAGCTGGTTGCTGGATTTTACACAGGTTGATCACGTTGCTTCTCCCAATGTCCACTCCTGGAATTGGTTGACAGTCAGCGATCGACAGCAACAAATCTGTAGGGCAATTTGGAAAAGTGGTATGACCCACCAGGACGTTTGGCAGTCAGTTTATCAGAAGCGTACAAACAGCGCTTTCCTGATCCGGCGAACGTTCCCTTCAAAGAAATAACGCAAATGCATGACAGTGCCA
Source organism: Lyngbya sp. HA4199-MV5 (assembly GCA_019359375.1). Classification (GTDB taxonomy): domain Bacteria; phylum Cyanobacteriota; class Cyanobacteriia; order Leptolyngbyales; family Leptolyngbyaceae; genus Stenomitos. Next base: position 52,900 of record JAHHHL010000017.1, on the reverse strand, counting down.
ACCGATGTTGCTAGCAGGTCAGACAGTCTTAGCGGTGGCTTGGGATACGATACAGTCTGGCAAAAACTTACTGTGATTAAACGGCTGAGGGTTGACCGTTGGTTTCGGCAGCTAACGCTTCTAGTCGCTCTTGCTGGTCTTGGGAGATACAGGTTTGAATGACCTCTTCAATATCGCCCTCAAGCACTGGCGCTAGGGAAAAATTCTGTCCCAACCGATGGTCGGTGATGCGGTTGTCTTTGTAGTTATACGTGCGAATTTTTTCAGAACGCGATCCGGTGCCAACCTGCGATCGCCGCATGGAGGTCACGGCTTCCTGTTGCTCGCGTAGTTTCATTTCGTAGAGCTTTGCCCGCAAGATCTGCATGGCTCGTTCACGGTTTTGTAGCTGCGATCGCTCTTCGGTGCAAAAGATCCGAATCCCCGTCGGCTTGTGCATGAGGTCAACCGCTGTTTCAACTTTGTTAACGTTTTGTCCGCCAGCGCCCCCTGAACGCGCCGTTGTGAGTTCGATATCTTTGGGATCAATGTGAATCTCTACATCATCCACTTCTGGCATGATCGCCACCGTAGCGGTAGACGTATGCACTCGCCCAGAGGCTTCTGTGACCGGAACGCGCTGTACCCGATGAACGCCTGCTTCAAACTTAAGTTTGCTGTAGACGCGATCGCCCTGAATCTCCAGAATCGCTTCTTTAAAGCCCCCCATATCCGCCAGGGATTCGCTTAGGAGCTTGACGCGCCAGTGTTGGGTTTCGGCGTAGCGCGAGTACATCCGCACCAAATCGCCTGCCCAAATGCTGGCTTCGTCGCCACCAGTCCCAGCCCGAATTTCCAACATGATGTTCTTGTCATCGTTGGGATCGCTCGGCAGCAACAAAATCTTCAGGCGCTTTTCCAGGTCGTCAGACTTCGCTTCTAATTCCGCGACCTCCGTTGCCGCCATTTCCTGAAGCTCTAAGTCACCGCCTGCTTCTTTCAGGATCTGTCTGGCATCCGTGAGAGCCTGCTGCGTCAGTTTCCAGTCTTCAAAGGCGTTGACGACTTCCTCTAACGACGATCGCGTTTTAGCCACGCGCTGAAACTCACCCGGATCTTTTGCCACATCCGGATCCGCCAATCGACGAGTCAATTCGTTAAAGGTTTGCTCAACCGATTGGAGTTTATCTAAGAGATACGCTTCAGCCATAGGACAAAATCACCAGAAAAAGGCAGAGTAATCACTGACTTAAGACACTGAACTTGAGTGAAGCCTTTATTGATAGCTCTCGCTCGCAAAGCTCCGACCGCCAAGCTCGAATCCAAAACCAGCTTTACTACCGTCTTTTCTTCTTCTGGGGTTGCGTGTCTGCGGCATCTTCCCCTTCTAACATGCCGTACTTCCGCAAGAAGCGATCGACCCGTCCCTCGGTGTCAATAATCTTTTGGGTACCTGTATAAAACGGATGATTACCAGACCACACATCGACGTGCAGTTCAGGCTTCGTGGAACCAATGGTCATCACCACTTCCCCGTTGCAATAAACCTTTGCGTCAGGGTACCACTTGGGATGAATATCGGGCTTAGGCATCGTTAACTCTCCAACTTACAGTCTCTTAATTTCATTCTAACGTTCGAGCTGTTTTCAGGTGTTGAGCACCGAAACCCAGCAGGTTCTTATCGTTTGGAGAACTGAGGGGCTTTCCGGGCTTTCCGTAAACCGTACTTCTTCCGTTCTTTCGCACGAGGATCGCGGGTCAAGTAACCCTCAATCTTCAACGGCTTGCGATTGTCGGGATCAAGCTGGCAAAGTGCCCGTGCTACGCCTAAGCGCACCGCATCTGCTTGTCCGGTCAAGCCACCACCATGAGCATTCACGAGAATGTCGTATTCGCCTTCAAGCCCCAGGGTTTCTAAGGGCGCTTTAGCAACCGATAAATATTCGGCGTTGAACTGAAGATACAGATCTCCAGGCTTGCCGTTAATAGTCAACTGTCCGTTGCCAGGAACTAAACGCACTCGTGCCACCGCTGATTTCCGGCGACCGGTTCCCAAATATACAACTCGACCCTGGTCTATCGCTTGCATTACTGCTGTCCTCCTGGAATTGTCTGAATGGCTAGTGTTTCAGGCATCTGAGCCTGGTGGGGATGGTCAGACCCAGCGTAAACTTTGAGTTTTGTAAACAACTGTCGCCCCAGGGTGTTTTTAGGCAACATGCCTTTCACAGCTTGCTCAATAATGCGTTCTGGCACGCGTGCCTGCAACTTGGCAAAGGTTTCAGTCTTCATACCACCAGGACGACCGGAATGGCGACGATAGAGCTTCTGGCTACGCTTTCTACCTGTCACATCAACTTTTTCGGCGTTGATCACAATAACAAAATCGCCGGTGTCCAGATGCGGTGTGAACGTTGGCTTGTTTTTACCACGCAACACCATCGCTATTTCTGTGGCAAGCCGTCCCAGGCGCTGATCGGCTGCATCAACGACGTACCACTTGCGCTCGATCGAATCGACAGGGGGAAGATAAGTCTTGGTCATAACGGTCTCTGTGCGTGTGCTTGAATTAATGAATGGCAAAACGTGAAAGGGCTGGAGCCAGGGAGGGGGCTAAATGACCAGCGATCGCTCAGGCAAGGTGGCGAGGGTCAATGCGGGTTGAGTATCGTACCAAACCTCCGGCGGAAACGGAAAGTCTGGATAGCCAACGCGCAGTAAGCACAACCCCTTCGCGGGTGCGGCATACTTCACCTGCTCTCGTTGCTCCTTTGCCCAAACTTCAGTGAAGCTGAGCGGCGATCGCATGCCACGCCCAACCTGAACCAACATGCCAACCAGCAGCCGCATCATGCCGTAGAGAAAGCCACTTGCCTGCACTTCAATATAGACCAGTGAACCGTCACGTTTACATTCAGCCGCCTGAACATCTACCCAAGAATGAGGTCTATCTGACCCTGCGCGATGAAAGGCTGCCAAGTGGTGCCTCCCAATGAGGGGAAACAACGCCTCTCGAATCAGCGATTCGTCCAGCGGTTCATAATAGTAGTGCCACGCGAAGGGACGGATGAACAAATTAGGGCAAGGATCAGTATACAACGTGTACCGATAGCGCCGCCAGAGAGCAGAAAACCGGGCGTGCCAGGTTGGGCTGACAAGCGATGAAGCCCGAATCAGGACATCATCAGGCAGTCGTGCATTGAGAATCGAAGCCCAGCGGTCAGCCGGAATATGGTCAGGCGCATCAAAATGAGCCACTTGAGCTGCTGCATGCACACCAGAATCCGTTCGACCAGCGGCATGGAGTACAACAGGTTGCCCCACCATTACCTCTAAGATCGTCTCAATCTCCTCCTGAATGGTGCGCTGCTGCGGTTGTCGTTGCCACCCATGAAAATGAGTGCCCAGGTATTGGATGACCAGAGCAATGCGTTGAGTGGAAAGGGTCGCAGACGGTAGCATCAGAATCAGGTAAGTTCAATAATCGCCATCTCAGCGTTATCACCGCGACGATGGACAGTACGAATAATGCGGGTATAGCCGCCGCTGCGATCGCCATAGCGAGACGCAGCCTGCTCAAAGAGGGCATGCACTAGCTGCTTATCGAACAGATAACCTAGCGCCTGACGACGGGCAGCCAGCGACCCATCCTTTGCCAGCGTAATCATCCGATCAGCCTCAGAACGGACGGCACGAGCACGAGTTTTCGTCGTTTTGATGCGACCATTCCGAATCAACTCGGTGGTCAGCGATCGCAGGAGCGCGCGGCGTTGATCGGCAGGTTTACTAAGGAGAGGAACACGACAGCGGTGACGCATGAGACTTCACTTCTAGAGGTTAAACAGTTACTGTTAGCGAGCCGTTTCAAAACAATGAATGCAAAGCAACGGACGCTCAATGGCTAGCTGGGCTTTGAGGATTTTTCTTGTGGCAGCGTAATGCCTAAACGTTGCTGTAACGCCTCAACTACTTCCTCGGCAGACTTTTGACCAAAGTTCTTGATCTCTAACAAGTCTTCCTGACTGTAATCCAGCAAATCTGCTACAGAGTTAATTTGAGCACGCTTCAAGCAGTTATAGGCGCGCACTGAAAGCTGGAGCTCTTCGATCGGAATTTGATTGGCTGGATTCTCTTCATCACTATCGTCATCATCCGACGGCTCAAACGTAATCTCCTTGAGCGGATTGAAGAGGTCAACCAAAAGATTTGCTGCCTGACTCAAGGCTTCTTGCGGGGTCAAACTGCCATTGGTAGAAATTTCCATAATCAGCCGATCGCGCTCAGCTGAACCACCTACTCGGGCATCTTCAACGGTATAGTTCACCTTGCGAACGGGCATGAAGAGCGAATCAATTTGAAGAAAGTCTAAAGCGGTTGTTTCATCGCGCGCCTTGTCGATCGTACGATAGCCCTTACCTCGCTCGATCCGAAACTCCATCTCTAATGTTGATCCAGCAGACAAGGTCGCAACATATTGGCTTGGATCAACAAGCTCTACTTCTGAGGGAAGATCGAACTGATCAGCGGTAACAGTTGCCGGTCCTTGTGCCAGCAAACGACCAATCTGTGGCTGGGATGAATAGCTCTTGAGGACGATTTTCTTCATATTCAATAAAATATCAAGCACATCCTCACGAACACCTGGAATCGTGGCAAACTCATGATTTACGCCCGCAATCCGCACCGATGTTACAGCAGAGCCTTCTAGATTAGAAAGCAGTACGCGCCTCAAAGCATTACCAAGCGTAATGCCTTGTCCACGCTCCAGAGGTTCAATCACAAACTTGCTATTCTGGCTTTGATCCCGCTCCGTTTTTGATTCAACGCATTCGACCTGAAACTGTGCCATGTAGCAACCTCCCCGCTTCTTGATGAAAGGCAAACGCCTTGCCGACTTGACTTTAAAATGTACGCAATCCCTTAAACCCAGGCAAAATCATCGTTGACGATCGCCTTCCACAAGCCTATTCTCACAAAACCGCATTGGTTAAGAAAGCATTAAACTCGACGACGTTTCGGAGGACGGCAACCGTTGTGTGGAATAGGTGTCACGTCCCGAATCAGGGTAATTTCCAGACCAGATCCTTGCAACGCTCGAATTGCCGTTTCTCTACCTGCCCCCGGACCACTCACCATCACCTCAAGCTGACGCATGCCCTGATCAGCAGCTCTGCGAGCAGCGCTTTCAGCCGCAGTTTGGGCTGCAAAAGGGGTTCCCTTCTTGGCTCCCTTAAAGCCACTTGAGCCAGCAGATGCCCAAGAAATAACCTCACCGTTGGTGTCAGAAATTGTAACGATCGTGTTGTTAAAAGTTGACTGGATGTAAGCGACTCCACTTGGTACATTTTTCTTCTGCTTACGTGCTCCAGTTTTTCGGGCGGGTTGTCGAGCCATGATTCAGTTCTCTAAGTTGGTATTGAGGCGTTCTTGGTATTGAGGCGTTGTTGGTGTTGAGGCGCTTGATCCAGTGCGTCAGGTTTTGCTCTATGTCATGAAGGCAAAGACAGTTCCTGTAATACTGCTGTCGAATGAAGCGAGGCATGTTCATTCCATGCACAGCACGCCTCGCTTTACAGCAGATGAAGGAATGTGGCAACAATCTACTTCTTGCTGGGCGCTTTTTTCTTGCCTGCAACGGTACGACGACCACCGCGTCGGGTGCGGGCGTTCGTGCGCGTGCGCTGTCCACGCACAGGAAGCCCCAGTCGATGACGGCGACCACGATAGGTGCCAATGTCCATCAACCGCTTGATATTCATCGACTCAAGCCGCCTCAAGTCGCCTTCGATTTGATAGTTCTCTTCGACTTCCTCACGCAAGAGCGAAACATCAGCATCACTCAGATCTTTCACACGAATATCTGGATTAACGCCCGTTGCTTGCAAAACGTCCTTTGCACGAGTTGGTCCAATGCCGTAAATATAGGTCAGTCCAATCTCAATCCTCTTATCACGAGGTAAGTCTACTCCGGCAATCCGTGCCACGCTTTTTCTCCCAGTCTTCTACTGCTAAAACTTCTGCTCTGCCTGTTGACACAATCTTGTATTGACTGCATACCCTTCTAAAAGGAACTTTCAGCCTTGGCGCTGCTTATGTTTTGGGTTAGAACAAATAACCATGACTCTGCCACGGCGGCGAATGACGCGACATTTCTCACAGATTTTACGAACCGATGCCCGAACTTTCATGACTTTACCAATCTTGCCACATTACAAACATATAATCTTATCAAACTAAGGCGAATTTTGTCAAATAAACTTTTAAGCGCTTGACAGCTAAAGGTTTAGCTTGGACTGAATCATCTGCAACGACGCTATTTTTTGTTACGGAGTCGATAGGTAATGCGCCCTTTAGTCAAGTCGTAGGGCGTTAGCTCGACTTTGACCCGATCGCCGGGAAGTATCTTGATGTAATTGCGTCGAATTTTGCCAGAGATATGAGCAAGAACATTGAACTCGTTATCTAGCTTGACTCGGAACATGGCGTTCGGTAACGATTCTGTCACCGTTCCTTCCATTTCAATCAGATCTTGTTTGGACAATTGGAGTTCCTCCGAAGCAGCAGTTTTGAGTTCTAAAAATTAGATGGAGCTTAGAAGCTTTCTTTTTAGAGTTTAAATCATTCAAGCGAGGTACGGCACATCTGGAGTGTGAGTTACAGGGCGTGCGCTAGATGCACTTTGCTAAACGCGTTTGGGATGACAAGGCTTCTGGTATTGATTCGTTGAATTACTCTGGGTAGTCAGGTTTGGCAAAAGAGCCTTTGGGTGTGCTTTGTTCAAGTCGATCGTGAGCAGCATGAATCTGCTAGAAAAGGCTTTTGAGTTTATCCAATACCGCTTCTGGTGGAATGTTACCATCAAGAGACACCAGCTTATGCCGAACCCGGTAGAAGTCAATTAAGGGAGCCGTTTGATTGTGGTAAACCTGCAAGCGCTGTCGGATGACATCCTCTGTATCGTCTGCTCGTCCGCGCCCAAGCATTCTTTGTACCAGCACGTCATCAGGAACCTCTAAGTTGACCGCATAGCGATACGCCTGATCTATTTCTTCAAGAAGTTTGTCAAGGAATGCAGCCTGGGATTCATTGCGGGGAAACCCGTCCAAAATCCAACCGTTCTGAGCGTCCGCCTGACTCAACCTCTCTTTAATAAGAGCGATCACCAGATCGTCAGGAACCAGATTACCCTGCTCCATGTAGGACTGAGCCTCCACGCCCAGCGGAGTTTTTTGAGCAACAGCCGCCCGTAAAATATCGCCAGTAGAAATGTGAGGAATCTGCACCAGGGTTGCTAATGCTTTAGCCTGAGTGCCTTTACCAGCGCCCGGAGCGCCAAGGAGAATAAGACGCGCCACTATTGCTTCACCATCCCTTCATAGCGCTGGGAGATCACGTAGGTCTGCACCTGCTTGGCAGTATCGATCGCAACCCCAACCAGAATAAGCAGAGAAGTGGCACCAATTCCCTGAAAGGTTCGTACGTTGGTTGCACCTTCCACGGCTGTAGGCACGATCGCCACTAAACCCAAAAAGATCGCGCCCAAAAATGTAAGGCGATTCAGGACGCGCTCAATATAATCGCTGGTTGCTTTGCCTGGACGGATGCCCGGAATGCTAGCCCCCATCTTTTTCAGGTTTTGAGACATATCAACCGGGTTGACAACTAGAGAGGCATAAAAATAGCTAAAGAACAGGATTAACAGCAAGTAAAGACCCGCATGAACCCAGGGCGCGCTACCGTTGGGACTTAAGTAGTTGGCAACTTGTATGGCGATGTCATTTTTTGTGAATTGAGCCAGGGTAATCGGCAGCACCAACACGGCTGACGCGAAAATGATGGGCATCACCCCGCCCTGGTTTAACCGCAGTGGTAAATAGCTGTTGCGCTCCATATAGGTGCGACGACCAACCTGTCGCCGAGCCGAAATGATTGGAATGCGACGGCTCCCCTCCTGCACAAAAACAATGCCAACGATCATGACCAGAAAGACGACCAACAGCATGACCACTCCACTGACCACGTTACGATCGCCGCTTTGCGCCAGCTCTAATGTTTGACCCACAGATCTTGGCAGGCTAGAAACAATGTTGACAAAGATAAGTAAAGACGCACCATTGCCGATACCTCGCTCCGTGATCAGTTCGCCCACCCACATGACAAACATGGAGCCTGCGGTCAGAGCCAATACCGTTTGAACCACAAAGAGCGGTCCCCAGTTGGCAGCAAAGGGACGCACCCAAACAGCGATGCCAATACTTTGAACGATCGCCCAACCCAGAGAAACATAGCGAGTAATTTGCGAAATCTTACGCCGACCCGCTTCGCCTTCATTCTTCTGCAAGTTTTCGAGTGCTGGCAACGCAGACGTTAGAAGCTGCAAAATAATTGAGGCATTAATATAAGGCAAAATACCGAGCGCAAAAATACCCAATGCAGCGATACCGCCACCCGTAAAGACATCTAAGAACCCAATGAGGGGGCTGTTTTGAATACTTTGACTAAACGCCGCTCTGTCAATCCCTGGTAGAGGCAAAAACATCCCCAAGCGGATCAAAATCAGCATGCCGATCGTCAGGAGGATACGACCTCGCAGACCCGCCGCCTGAGCCATTTGAGCAAACGTTTCTTGAGCACTGGGTGTTCGATCTCGACTACTATCCATGAAGCCGTTCCTCTACGTGTAAATCGTTCAAGTACAGAGCTGAGTTTGTTGACCGTTGTGAGGTTGTTTCAAGCCAACCTTGAGGCAAAAGCAGCTAACTGACAAATCTATGAACTTGCGTGAATTCAACTTGCGCCAATCAGGAGTCCGAATCGGCACCTAATAAGACGCAGGTTCCTTTCGCTGCTTCAATCTTAGCGCGAGCAGAAGCACTAAAAGCAGCAGCACGCACTGTGAGAGGAACTGTTATTTCACCATCGCCTAGCAGCTTTAAAGGACCATCATCACTGGTGACAATGCCTGCTTCGATCAGGGAGGTAAGCGTTACGTCCATCTTAGCTGGCAGTGTAGCTAGTGCTCCAACGTTAATCACGGTGTAATGGGTACGGTTCACAAGCGGAAACTGCTTCAGCTTCGGTAAGCGGCGATACAACGGAATTTGCCCACCCTCAAAGCCAGGACGAGTAGGTCGCCCTGATCGCGACTTTTGACCGCGCATTCCAAATCCACAGCTTGCTCCTTGTCCGGCTGCAATGCCTCGCCCAACTCGGCGAGGGCGCTTTTTAGAGCCATCTTGTGGCGCAATATCATCAAGTCTCATCGGCTTCATCCAGTTGTTGGTTATTCGTTGTTGGTTGTTGGTGTCAGCTTTGAGGGCTAGAACTAACAGTCAAGAGGGGTTCAGGCGTAGAGGTTTTCGATTGGAACACCACGCTCTTCCGCAACATCAGCAAAAGTGCGTAGTGTCTCAAGTGCATTTACCGTCGCTCTCGCGTTGTTCAAAGGGTTTCCAGAGCCAAGCTGCTTAGCCAGCACGTTACGAACACCTGCAAGCTCTAAAACGGTGCGAACGGCTCCCCCAGCGATTACACCCGTACCCGGCGCGGCTGGGCGCATCATGATTTTGGCACCGCCACCTGTTCCGTTAGCAGGGTGGGGAATTGAGTTTGCTTTGGTCAGAGGCACGTCAACAAGGTGCTTTTTACCATCCGCAACCCCTTTTTTAACGGCTCCAATAACGTCACTGGCTTTGCCAACGCCTACCCCAACCTGACCGCGCTCGTTACCAACGACCACGATCGCCCGGAAGCTAAGCTTTTTCCCGCCCTTCACCACTTTGGTAACGCGACGAATTTGCACAACCCGCTCCTGCCAATCCGTTTCTTTTTCGCGACTCTTAGGAGTTTTACGACCCTTTGCCATACCTGCTTAACCTCAATTGTTTCAAATGCCATCCGGTGAGGCAATCAGCACTCAGCTACCAGCGATCAGCTTGTCAACTGACGACTGACGGCTACTAGCTGACAGCTTAGAAAATTAGTCCGGCTTCACGAGCCGCATCTGCCAATGCTTTGACCCGACCATGATAAAGACTACCACCGCGATCGAAGACGACTTGCTTAATGCCCTTGGCGATCGATCGCTGAGCGACAAGCTTACCGACTTCGATTGAGGCATCACAGTTTGAGCCGGAATCGATCGAAGTCTTTAAGTCTGGATCAAGTGTGGATGCCGACGCTAGCGTATGTTGCAAGGTGTCATCAATGACCTGGGCATAAATATGCTGATTGGAGCGAAAGACCGCCAAACGTGGACGTTCTGCGGTGCCTGTGACCCGACGACGCACTCGGCTATGACGACGACGCGTTGATTCCTTACGAGTTAATTTCATAATTACTTCTTCCCTGCCTTACCAACTTTGCGTCTTACCGCTTCACCGGCATAGCGGATGCCTTTGCCCTTGTAGGGTTCTGGTGGTCGAACGGCTCGAATGCGGGCAGCCGTGTTGCCAACAATTTCTTTATCAATGCCACTCACCACGACGTTTGTGTTGTTTTCTACTGCCACCTGAATACCAGTCGGCGGCTCTAGTTCAACAGGTTTACTGTAGCCAACGTTCAGGACTAAGTTCCGCCCCTGTACCTGAGCACGATACCCAACGCCCTGAATCTCCAGGCGGCGTTGAAAGCCTTGAGAGACTCCCTCAACCATGTTGGCAACAAGCGTGCGGCAAAGACCATGACGTTGCCGTGCAGCACGCGATTCATCCTGGCGAGTTACTACTAAGGTTTCGCCTTCCTGGGCGATCGCCACCTCACCGGGTAGCACTCTAGAAAGCTCGCCTTTGGGTCCTTTCACCGTTACAGACTGACCATCAATAGCTATGGTGACCTTACCGGGGATATCAATGGGGCGTTTGCCAATACGAGACATACCTGACTACTCCTACTTAAAACAGTTGTTAGTTATTAGTTGTTGGTACTTAGCGCTCAAGAACACGTGATCTAAAACCCGTTGCCAAAACTAAAAACTGGCTTACCAGATGTAGCACAGCACTTCGCCACCCAACCCAGTTCGGCGTGCCTCGCGATCGGTCATAATGCCGCTTGAGGTGGAAATAATCGCAATGCCAATACCACCCAAGACCCGTGGCAGTTCTCGCCGATTAGAATAGACCCGAAAGCCCGGTTTGCTGACGCGCCGCAACGTAGTAATAATGGGTCGCTTGCCCTTGCCTTTGTACTTCAGCGCGATGACCAAATTCCGCTTAATGCCTTCGCCTGCTTCGGCAAAGTCAGCAATGAAGCCTTCATCCTTCAAAACCTTGGCAATGCTGCGGGTCATCTTTGTGGATGGAACCTCAGTCGTTTGATGACGCGCGAGGTTCGCGTTCCGAATACGCGTCAACATGTCTGAAATAGTGTCGTGTGCCGCCATAGTTTTCCCTTGATAAAGCTGCCTTAGTTATCCCGGAAGGGCATGCCCAGTTCTTTCAGCAAGGCGCGACCCTCCTCATCGGTGTTTGCCGTTGTAATGATGGAAATGTCCATACCACGAACCTGGTCAACGCTGTCGTACTCGACTTCCGGAAAGATGAGCTGTTCGCGCAAGCCCAGTGTGTAATTTCCCCGTCCATCAAAGCTTTTGGGGCTGATCCCACGAAAATCTCGAATGCGTGGCAAGGTCAGGTTAATCAGACGATCGAGAAACGAGTACATGCGTCCAGAGCGCAATGTCACCATGATGCCAACAGGCATGCCCTGCCGAATTTTGAACCCCGCGATCGCTTTCTTCGCTCGTGTTACAACGGGTTTTTGCCCAGTGATAAGGCTGATTTCAGCTAGAGACGCTTCCAGTGCCTTCGCATTCTGGGCAGCTTCACCCATTCCTCGGTTGACCGTCACTTTAATGACTTTGGGTACCTGGTGGACGTTGGTGTAGTTAAATTGCTCCATCAGCTTTGGAACAATTTTTTCTTGATAGTGGGTCTTGAGTCGTTCTGCCATAGTGGTCGTTCCTTCATCACCCCTGGGCTTGGTCAGGGAAATAAACAGTTTTTAGTTGTGGGTTGCTGGTTGTTAGTCTCAAAGAGATGGAGTTGCAGTGCCTGAGGGTTGAACTAATCAGCCTTTCCTTCTAACAACTAACAACTAATTGCTAACAACTTCCTTTAGTCGATCGTTTCACCCGTTTTTTTGAGCATACGCACTTTGCGACCGTCCGCGTCAAAGGTGTAACAGACCCGACTAGCAACTTTTTGCTTTTCAGAGTAGAGCATCACGTTTGAGCTATGAATGGGAGCCTCGCTAGAGACAATTTGCCCCGACTCGCCTTCTTGCTGTGGCTTGACATGCTTCGTGCGAATGTTCACGCCCTTGACTACAATCTTGCTTGTCTTCGGCAGCGTTTGTAGCACTTCGCCCACTTTGCCCTTATCGCTACCTGCAATCACCTGGACGGTATCGCCTTTCTTGACGTGTAGCTTATAGCGAGTGGGCGTTGAATCAGTTTTTGCCATTACAGAACCTCCGGTGCAAGGGAGACAATTTTCGTGAAGTTTTTGTCGCGCAACTCACGGGCAACCGGACCAAAGACGCGAGTTCCTCTGGGGTTGCCGTCGTTGTTGATGAGCACGGCTGCATTGTCGTCGAAGCGAATGCTCATACCGCTATCACGCCGAAGCCCTTTGCGAGTCCGCACAATGACAGCGCGCACCACATCGGACTTTTTGACCGCCATGTTGGGAATCGCGTCTTTAACAACCGCGATGATAATGTCACCGACACCCCCATAGCGACGATTACCACCACCAATCACGCGGATACACATGAGTTTGCGTGCGCCGCTGTTATCTGCCACATTCAGGTAAGACTCTTGTTGGATCATGGTTCCTCCGGCTATGCTTGATTCGCTGTAGTAAGAACGTCAGTGACGATCCAACGCTTGGTGGCGCTTAGCGGTCTCGTTTCCTGAATGCGGACGCGATCGCCCACACGGCACTTGTTCTCTTCATCGTGTGCCTTGTAACGCTTGGTTCGCGCCACAATCTTGCCGTACTTCGGATGAGCAGAACGACTTTCCACTGCCACCACGATCGTTTTTTCCATTTTGTCGCTGACGACTAAACCGATTCTCTCTTTTGCAGCCATTGGACATCTCCGGGAAAAGGATAAAAGATAAAAGATGAAGGATAAAGCCTGAGAAGAGTTGATTAGCAGCGGTTTGCTGATGTTTTCCAACCGTTTTTAGCCCTTAGCCTTTAGCCTTCATCTTTTGAAGCTAACTGCCGTTCGCGCTCCAGCGTGAGCAACTGAGCAAGCCGATGGCGAGTGTGCTTAAACCGATGGGATTTATCCAACTGGCGGGTGCCTTTTTGAAAGCGGAGATCAAAGAGTTCACGTTTAGCGGCGACAATTTGCGCTTCAAGCTCTTGATCACTGAGGTCGCGGACTTCACTCATTTTGGGAAGAGGCATGACTCAAGACTCCTCCGTTGCACGGGTAATAAATTTCGTTTTAATCGGCAGCTTGAACGAGGCAAGCCGCATCGCTTCTCTGGCGGTCGCTTCGGGTACGCCAGTGATTTCAAACATAATGCGACCGGGTTTCACAACCGCAACCCAAAACTCAGGCGCACCCTTACCAGAACCCATCCGGGTTTCAGCGGGTCGCATCGTGACTGGCTTATCAGGGAAGATCCGAATCCAGATCTTGCCGCCCCGACGGATGTAGCGGGTCATGGCACGACGGCTGGCTTCGATCTGGCGTGATGTAATCCAGGATGGCTCCTGTGCCTGCAACCCAAACTCACCGAAATTGAGTTCGTTGCCACGAGTCGCCAAACCGCTCATGCGTCCGCGCTGTTGCTTCCGAAATTTTGTTCTTCTTGGACTTAACATGACTCAGTACCTTAGGAATTCAGGAGTCAGGAGTCAGGAGTCAGGCACTAAGGAATCTAAAACATCCCTCATCCTTCATCCGTTACCCCTCGTTCGATCGATCTTCAAATTGCTGACGACGACGCTGTTGACGACGGCGTGGCTGGTTATTGGTGGGAGCAGGCTCTTGCTCTTGTCCAGGGATGATTTCGCCTTTGAAAATCCACACCTTGATGCCCAGCGTGCCGTAGATGGTCTGAGCGGTGCAGTAGGCGTAATCAATATCAGCCCGAAGCGTATGGAGCGGCACTCGCCCTTCACGAGTCCATTCGGGTCGAGCAATTTCTGCCCCGTTTAAGCGTCCGCTCACCTGCACTTTGATGCCCTCAATCCCTGCTCGTTGAGCGCGTTGAATGGCTTGACGCACCACACGACGGAACGAAACCCGGCGCTCTAGCTGCTGCGCAATATACTCTCCAATCAGAGCGGCATCGGCATCAACACGGGCAACCTCAACCACGTTGATGCGGATCTGGCGATCGCCCCCACCCAGTACTTCCTGCAAACTGGCACGCAGAGACTCAATACCTGTGCCGCCTCGACCTACCACCACACCGGGACGAGCGGTTTGCACTTCGAGATCAATTTGATCCGCTTTACGCTCAATGCGGACGGATGAAATCCCGGCACTGCTGAGGTTCTTCTCAACAAAACGGCGGATTTTGTAATCTTCTTGCAGCAGTTCAGGATACCGTTTATGGTCACCAAACCACCGAGAGCGGTGCTCTTGGCTAATGCCCAGGCGGAATCCAGTTGGATGAATTTTCTGTCCCACGAATGCGTCCTCTAGTAAAAGCAGTAGGGTGTCAAGAGCGGCTCTAAGCAGCGGTCAAACGTCATGCAGGTCGATCAGCTTATTCAGCAACGGCACCCGGAGCCACCGTGATCGTAATGTGGCAAGTAGGCTTGCGGATTTGGTAAGCCCGTCCTTGCGCTCTGGGGCGAAACCGCTTTAGGGAAGGACCCTGGTCAGCAAAGGCTTGGCTCACCAGCAGTTCTGCTCGACTTAGCCCCTGGTTGTGTTCGGCATTGGCGGCGGCTGAGCGCAGCACTTTAAGCACAGGTTCACACGCACGATAGGGCATGAACTCTAGAATAATGAGGGCTTCTCGATAAGACCGTCCTCGAATTTGATCCAGCACACGCCGAACTTTGTGAGGAGACATGCGAACGTAGCGAGCGATCGCCTTAACTTCAGTGGTGGTGTCAATAGCCATTGCGTTTTTCCTTTAGCAGAAGCGATTTATCCATCGCCCAATCATCCATTGCCCAGTCATCTACCGCCCTAATGTTATCGCCGCGCTTTTTTGTCGCCGCCCGCATGACTGCGGAACGTCCGGGTTGGCGCAAATTCACCCAGCTTGTGCCCAACCATCTGCTCGGTGACATAGACGGGTACATGCTGTCGCCCGTTGTGTACCGCGATCGTGTGACCAATCATTTGCGGCAAGATCGTCGATGCACGCGACCACGTTTTGATCACCTGCTTATCGCCTTTGACGTTGAGTGCTTCGATCTTGCTGAGCAGATGATCAGCAACAAACGGACCTTTCTTTAGTGAGCGAGCCATCCTTTTACCTCTCGTCAATCATTTACGAATCCCGACCGCCTCTGCCTCGCTTAGAAGACTTCCGGCGACGACGCACAATGAGAGCGTTGCTCAGCTTCTTCTTCTTGCGAGTTTTGTAGCCCAACGTAGGTTTACCCCAGGGGGTTACGGGACCTGAACGACCGATCGGTGCCCGACCTTCACCCCCACCGTGGGGATGATCTACCGGGTTCATCACGCTCCCTCTCACCTCTGGGCGGCGACCCTTCCAGCGCTTACGACCCGCTTTACCAAAGCTTGTGTTGCGGATGTCGGCGTTGCCAACAGAGCCGATCGTGGCGTAGCATTCCCGCCGAATCAAGCGCACTTCACCAGACGGCAGCTTGAGCGTGACGAAGTTCCCCTCCTTAGCGGCAACCTGGGCACTGGCACCGGCTGCCCGCACAATCTGTCCACCTTTTCCAGGCACCAATTCAACATTGTGCACCAGCGTACCTAAGGGAATGTTGCTCAGCGGCATGGCATTCCCAATTTCAAACGGCGAATCGGGACCGGATTGAATAATGGTGCCAACGGGCAGATTGGCTGGATGAAGAATATACCGCTTTTCGCCGTCCTGATAGAAGAGCAAGGCAATCCGCGCATTTCGGTTGGGGTCGTACTCAATGGCGACAACCTTAGCAGGGACGTTGTGCTTGTCGCGCTTGAAGTCGATCACTCGATAAAGGCGCTTATGCCCGCCACCGCGATGACGACACGTAATCACACCACGATTGTTCCGTCCTTTCGGGCGATGCCGTGAATGGGTTAGTGACTTTTCTGGCTCACTCTTGGTGACTTCAGAAAAAGCAGAGACCGTGCGGGTACGAGTCCCAGGGGTCATTGGTCGATAAATACGGATGCCCATAACGTTAGCTCTTTGGGTTTTAGCTCTTTTAGCTCTTGGGGGTTGCGATACTGAGATCAACTGAGATCAAAAGTTGAGGCTGAGTGCGAAAGCAGAGAGACTACATCGCTTTAAACTTCTGGGAAGAGCGTAATAGAGTCTCCGGCAGCAAGGGTGACAACTGCCCGCTTATACTGCGGACGATGACCTGCAAACTTACCCACACGCCGTGCTTTGCGAGGAGGATTTTGAGTGCTGACGTTCACCACTTTGACCTCAAACAGCGTTTCGATCGCGGCTTTGATTTCTGGCTTTTTCGCTCGTGGATCAACTTCAAAGGTGTACTGGTTGTTTTCTAGCAAGAGGGTCGCTTTTTCAGTGACGATCGGGCGACGCACCAGGTCGGCGAGTGCGCCAGCATTATAGTCAGTCATTGTAGACCTCCTGAATTTTGGTCAGCGCGGATGCCGTCACCACAATGCGATCAGCAGCTAGCAGATCGAACACATTCAGGTTGCTGGCAGAAATCATCCGCAGGTTGTCAATGTTGCGAGCCGACAAATAAACGTTTTCGTCTCGTTCGGCGACAATGAGCAACACTTTGGAGCGTGGCTCAACGCCCCAGCCTAACAATGCCTTAGCCACTTCCTTGGTTTTGGGACGAGGTAACTGATCCGCAAAATCTTGCACCACCACTAAATCGTCAACGCGGCTTTGAATCGCCGTACGAAGCGCCAACCGTCGCTCTTTACGGTTCATCTTGATCGTGTAATCTCTTGGCTTAGGACCAAAGATGACCCCACCACCCCGCCAAAGGGGCGATCGGTTAGACCCTGCACGAGCACGTCCTGTCCCTTTCTGCCGCCACGGCTTTCGACCACCGCCACGCACCTCGGCTCGCGTTTTAGTGGATGCCGTTCCCTGACGCACATTTGCCAATTGGCGAGTCAGGGCACGATGAACAATGTGAGCCGCATTTGCTTCACTTGCGACTTTCAAATCCAAAGAAGCCGTGCCTGCTTCCTGCCCCTGCCAATCTTTTACGACACAATCAACCATAGTCTTACCCTTGTCTCTCATTCAACGTAGCGGTGCATTCTGTGACCTACGGCGCTACTAGCGACCAACCAGCGTGGCAGGAACAATATTCACCAATGCACCGGGCTTACCAGGAACCGCCCCCTTGATGAGCAGCAGATTCCGCTCAACATCGACGCGCACAACCGTCAATTTTCGAACGGTTACTTGACCACCGCCTAAGCGCCCTGCCATCCGCTTACCAGGATACACACGACCGGGCGTTGTCCCTGCACCGGTGGAACCCGGCGCACGATGATTTTTGGAGCCATGCGCCATCGGTCCACGCCTAAAGTTGTGGCGCTTTTGGTAGCCAGCAAACCCACGACCAATACTGGTGCCAATGACATCAACGACCTGACCCGCCTCAAAGGTATCAGCTTTGATTTGTTGACCCAGTTCAAATTCACTGGAGCGATCGAGGCGATATTCGTGCAGATGCCGCAAGGGAGACACACCAGACTTTGCCAGGTGACCCAGTTCGGGTTTCGTCAACGCTTTTTGAGACACGTCACCGTATCCAACCTGGATCGCAGAATAACCGTCTGTCTGAGCTGTTTTCACTTGCGTGACAGTGCATGGTCCCGCTTGAACGACGGTGACAGGAATGGCTTTCCCTGTTTCGTCAAATACCTGGGTCATGCCGAGCTTTGTGCCGAGGATACCAACAGACACGGTGACTAGACTCCATTTCTACACACTACAAAATCGCACCGAGCCAGTCTCAAGGCTGTAAACAACCTCAAGGCTGCTCGATCGTCTCAACAAACATTCCAAGGCAAAGAACCCTTCGATCGCGCACAAAGACGCTAAAAGGAATATCCAAACCCGACCCATGCCAGCAGTGGTCAGCCTCAGATGCCGATGAAACTCGATAAACGCTACATCTATCACTCTTTTTCGCCAGGACTTGAGCAGCAAGCCACTCAGTATCCGCAAAGGCGAAGGCAAAATTCCGACAAGTCAATTTGCTACAACTGGGCAAATGTGAACTTGAGCCTGGAATGCCGTCGGAATAAATAATTCAGCAGCAGTTATCAACTATAAGGCAGATTCTTCTTAAATGTCCAGTGATTTAGAAAAATTCTTTCTGGCACTGTGCAGACCTGGCTGTTTCACCGCAAATTCTTTCAATTGATCGAGTCAGCAAGAACAGAGAGACTATATAGTATTACTGAGATTGCCCTACCGTAGCTTTATTCGATTAGCTGCGGTAAGGAATGAAGGGTCCTCTGGCAGGCTCGGCAGTTTCAGGCAACCAGGTAGCGTTCAGAGCCAACCTAGCAGGCAAATGGAGTGAAGTTTGATGGCACTACTTACAACTGGCAAGCAGTTGATTCGTGACTTGGAAACGTTGGGTGCTTTGGGTGTATTCGTTCCACTAGAAGGTGGCTTTGAAGGACGCTATCGGCGACGGATTCGGACGGCAGGATACGTTTCGTTGAGTATCACGGCGCGAGGTCTGGGCGACTTGGCTGCCTATTTGACGGGTGTACACGGGGTACGTCCACCCCACCTTGGGAAAAAAAGCACAGGCGCGGGTGCTGCTGTGGGCTATACCTACTTTATTCCACCGCTTGTGAGCTACCAAATTGAGCAACTGCCTGAGAAATCCAAAGGGTTGCTGCTGTGGATTATTGAGGGTTCAATCCTGTCGAATCAGGAGCTTGAGTATTTAGCCGCTTTACCCAAGCTGGAGCCGCGCTTAAAGGTGGTAGTGGAGTTAGGCGGCGATCGCACATTTCGCTGGATGCCTCTCACGAAGGCACTGCTTTCGGCTTAAGACGGCGATCGTTCGAGAAAGAGTTCTTGTGAATGCCTCGTAATTTTATGACAGGGGCACTAGGATGGAGGGGTGACTGATCTGTACTACCCTTTGCGATCCCTGAGGGAAGGTCACTGGTTTAAACTCATTTGCGGAGCCAGTTTCCAACACCTCCCAGCTATTCGATCCCTGGTCATTGCTTATACGCTAGCCGGGGCAGATTGTATTGATGTCGCTGCTGACCCAGCGGTGATTGCCATAGCCAAAGCCGCACTCAAATTAGCAGCGTCCTTTACCCAAACGGACGACGAGCGGCACCCTCACGCCTTGCCGTGGCTGATGGTGAGCCTCAATGATGGCGAAGATCCTCATTTTCGGAAGGCTGAGTTTGATGCGACCGCGTGCCCACCTGCCTGTACTCGCCCTTGTGAACTGATTTGCCCAGCCGATGCGATCGTGTTTGCGT
The DNA here is from genome assembly GCA_019359375.1 of Lyngbya sp. HA4199-MV5. GTDB lineage: Bacteria > Cyanobacteriota > Cyanobacteriia > Leptolyngbyales > Leptolyngbyaceae > Stenomitos. Next base: position 33,298 of record JAHHHL010000017.1, on the reverse strand, counting down.
CGGCTTTGTCGTCAACAATGGCTCCCGGACGAGGCGCTGGTGTCGTAAGCGATCGCTGCTATGGTTGCGGTCGCTGTGTTCCTATTTGCCCGGTGCAGCAGATTGAAACCCGTTCCTATCAGTCAACGCCAGCGGCAATGGTGCCAGCCCTGTTGCAAGACGGCATTGATGCGATCGAAATCCATACGCAGATTGGTCACATGGATGAATTTTGTCGGCTTTGGGCGGCGATCGAACCGTGGGTTCACACGCTCAAGCTGATTGCGATTAGCTGCCCCGATGGTGAGAGTTTGCTGGATTATTTGTGGGCACTGTATGACCACATTGCCCCATTACCCTGCCCTCTAGTTTGGCAACTGGACGGTCGCCCTATGAGTGGTGACATCGGGGTTGGTGCAACTAGAGCCGCCGTCAAGCTTGGTCAAAAAGTGGTGCAGGCTGGGTTGCCGGGTTACATTCAATTGGCAGGAGGCACCAATCATCATACCGTCCCTAAGCTAAGGGCTCTGAACCTGCTGCACCCGCAGTCGCTGAATGCTTCAACAACTGTGTTGCCCCTTTCGGATCAGCCTTTAGTGGCTCCTCGTCAATTTCATGAGGCTGCCGACGATGGTGTGGCTTCTTATGTGGCTGGGGTGGCTTATGGTAGCTACGCCCGTACATTACTGATGCCGATTCTCAATCAGCTAGATGCGATCGGGTTGGCGGTAGCCGAACCAGCAGCACGGGCGTTGGCGATGGCGCAAGCACGATCGTCTGGCGCGACAATCCATTCATCTCTGCAACCGTCTCTTTCGTCAACGGCTGAACGATCGCGGTCTATCGGCTTAGAAGAGGCTCCTGATTTGTTGTGGGAAGCGGTCGGACTGGCACGATCGCTGGTGTCGCAACTCAAAACTTTTGATACCCGCCAACGAACGCGCTTAGACCTCTAACAATCTGTTTTCGAGCCATTCTTCAAACAATAGTCTGCCTGGACTGCCACCGACTTTTCATCCCCTGTGCCTGTTCTTCCTTTATCGAGCCAATGGTAAACCCTAACGGTATGAATTCTTCCGACCAAGCTGCACCTGATTTGGAGCAGACTTCGCGATCGGAACCTCGCCAAGCTTTAAGCACTACCGCTGATACCTCTCACCCTGTAGGCATGCAAATTACAGACGATCTCACGAAGCTGCTAGACATTTTGCCTGATGCGATTCGACGGCGGCTCGAAGAGCATCCTCAGAAGGATATGCTGGTTGAAGTGGTCTTAGATCTTGGTCGCCGTCCCGAAGCGCGATTTCCGGGTCAGGCAGAATATTTGTCTGAAGACCTGGTTTCGCAGGGTGATCTTGATGAATGCATCACCAAAGTGGGTGATTTTGGTGGCGATAACCGCGCTGGTATTGAGCGAACGTTGCATCGTATTAGCGCCATTCGTAATCGCCGTGGCGAGGTGATTGGGCTGACGTGTCGTGTCGGTCGAGCCATTTTTGGCACGATCGGCATGATTCGTGATCTGGTGGAGAGCGGACGATCAATTCTCATGTTGGGTCGTCCTGGTGTGGGTAAAACCACCGCACTCCGAGAAATTGCCCGTGTGCTGGCAGATGAATTAGAAAAGCGGGTTGTCATCATCGATACGTCTAATGAGATTGCTGGGGATGGTGATGTGCCTCATCCGGCGATCGGGCGCGCCCGTCGGATGCAGGTCGCCCGTCCTGAGCTTCAGCACCAGGTCATGATTGAGGCAGTGGAAAACCACATGCCTGAGGTCATTGTGATCGACGAAATTGGCACGGAGCTAGAAGCACTTGCTGCTCGTACTATTGCGGAACGGGGTGTGCAGCTTGTAGGTACGGCTCACGGTAATCGGCTAGAGAATCTGATTAAGAATCCCACGCTTTCTGACCTCATTGGCGGCATTCAGTCAGTGACGTTAGGCGATGAAGAAGCCCGCCGACGTGGTAGCCAAAAAAGCGTGCTAGAACGTAAAGCGCCACCGACGTTTGACATTGCAGTGGAAATGCTAGAACGCCAGCGCTGGGTGATTCATGAACAGGTGGCTGAAACGGTTGATAGCCTGTTGCGGGGTCGCCAACCCAATCCTCAAGTGCGCGCTCTGAGCGACACCGGCAAAGTGGTGATTACCCATGAGCTATCGAGTGCAGAACCAGATGCGCAAGCAGGGCAGCGGCGACGAGGTGGTTTAGCATCAACACGCAGCGCTCTTAGCCCTCTGGGTGGTCAAAGTGAGGTGGGCGATCGCTCCAGCTTCGTGAGTTCTGGACGATTGGGTGGAGTGCAGAGTCGCGGTTGGCGATCGTCTGGGCAGATGCGTCCCATATCTCCCCTCAGCCCATCAGACCTCTCACCGGATGAACAGCAGTTTGAGCGAATGCTGGATGAATCTCTGCAAGCACGCTTTAGCGGTGGTGATGCCGCGTTTTTGCATGAAGTGCTGGAGGGTGACCCAGAAGTGGCGTTTGGTGGAGCTGAGCAGCGTGTTGGACCAAACGGTGAGGATGTGCTGCATGTCTATCCCTACGCCGTTAGCCGTCACCAGTTGGATCAGGTCATTCGCACGCTTAGTCTTCCTGTCATTTTGACCAAAGATATTGACCATGCCGATGCGGTGTTGGCGCTGCGATCGCACGTCAAGAATCATTCCAAACTCCGTCATATTGCCAAAGCTCGCCAAGTTCCAATTCACACCATCAAAGCCAGTACGATTCCCCAAATCGCGCATGGTTTGCGGCGCATGTTAGATATGGACGAGGCTGGCACGCCAGAAATTGCCGACCTTGCGCTGTTTTCGGGTAATGGCAGCGATGATGAAATTGAGGCGCTTGAAGAAGCCAGACTTGCCGTTGAGCAAATCGTGATTCCCAAAGGACAGCCTGTTGAGTTACTGCCTCGCTCTCCTGTGGTGCGCAAGATGCAGCATGAACTGGTTGAGCACTATCACCTCAAGTCGCGTAGCTTTGGTGATGAACCCAATCGACGCTTACGCATTTATCCAGCGTGATGCGGCGAGGGGTGATCACTCGCGCATATGGATTTAAGGTGATTTCTCCTAAGAAATCGACCCAATTGATGCCGTAGTGCAAGCGTCTCGCTTCCGGTGTTGATTTCCTTTAGGAATGAGAACAAAATAAAACCGATCATTCTGTAGGGGCTTAGGGCGTGTCATCAATTAGCTCCGAAACCTTGCAATATCAGCAGTGTCACGCCCGTCTCAACACATCAGGTTAGGGGCTGGGACCCTTGCTGCAAGCAATGTGTAGTCGTCATTGATGACAGCCCCCAGCATGTGGGCGAAAGCCCTTGTCATCACCGAAAGCATACCTGCCGCATGCTAAGCCCTTACGCTTTGCTTTGCCGATGTTATTTAAGCCACAATCTTTAAAGTTTAATTCTCAGCTCAAAGTTGTCAGGGTTACGCCGCATCATTCGGATAGTTTGTGGCAACACCCCCACCAAGAGTGCAAACGCTTCGTCTGGCAGTTGGGCTACCATTTCAGCACCAAAATAGTTCTCAAATTGGTTCAAAATCATTTGTGCTCGCTGCAACGGTACAGGATTATCTGTCAACTGCTGAGTTAACCTGATCCACTGTCGCCGTATCAAATAAGCTTTCTGGCGTTCTTCCTGCGTTTCTGGATAAACAAGGGATAAATCGCCTACGGGGACAGCTCGTTGGCAATCTACATCAAAGAAACTGCCTACAGCCGCACCGGGACCAGCGAACTCAGCATGAAACCGTTTGTAGATAATCAAGCCGTTGCGTCTGCGGCTGTTGACCACCAAAAGTTGACCACTATTCAACTGCGTCAAAATATCACGGACACCTGTATACTCGATCAGATCTTGCTGGCAGTCTAGGGTTTCGTCTCTCATAGGGCTGAAACCCTGAAATCACTGGCATCAGCCTTGCTAGCTAAGGCATCATCACAAGGGAACGTAGGCATTACCATCATTGACTTTTCTCTTATTCAAACTTGTGCCACAACGTGAATATAGCTGTTGTCCGGTGTCGGGTTGCTTGAAGCAACAGAATCGAAAAACAGTAGAGGCATCGTTTCCCATCAGGGCATGAGCCTCATCCAAATTAAACTGACTGCCGCTATACCGTGTGGGGAGTATGGATGCTGGAACCAATGATAGATGCTCAGGCGCAGTCCGAATTGCAAAGAAGCCTGTCGCGTTTGACGCAACAACCCTCAGCAAACGGTCTTAATTAAGTGACGTTTCAAGGGTAGAGCGTGTCCTGTTACATAGATTTTGTTTACACAGTTTTATTCTATGGCATTCTCAAAGTGTGACAGCATGAGGAAAGTGAGGAATCCTTGAATTAACCTGGTTGCTTTACAGCTTTGATTTGAAGAAGTGATGAAGACACCGCTTCAAGTCTTGAAGCATGATGAACAGTCAGCTAGAGAGATTTCTGTAAAAGAAACTACCCCTGTAAGGGCAAAGCATACCCTGCGGGAAGCAAGCCACGGCAGATCATCTCTGGAAATAGCACAGAATCATCGACCAAATGCTTCACCCCTAAGATATGCGGGTACGACCTCTCCTAGAAACCGTTCAAGGCGATCGCAGCTCCTTCAATTAACATGGCAAAGGATCTCACTTTCCTTGAAATGGATACGCCGTTCTGAAGCAGTTAATGAACCGACTCTTTTCCCCACTCCCTACTCCCTACTCCCTACTCCCCTTCTGCGGCATGGTTGCCTGCGTCATCACCACAGCGCCCGTTCATGCGGCTCAATCGCTCTACGTGTCCTACCCACCACCAAATCACCAAACCGTTGCCGATCGCATTTTTCTGATTGGCACTGCACCATCCAGCGGGACGGTCTTGGTCAACGGTCGGGCGATCGTGCGGAGCAAAGCTGGACATTTTGCGCCCAGTTTTCCGTTGCAGGTAGGGGCGAATCGGTTTGATCTGCGCTATGGCAAACAGACTGTCACGCTTAATGTCACGCGCTTAGCCATAACCTCTGAGCCACCGACAGGGCTGGCGTTTGGCAAAGATTCGCTCAGTCCCTCTGTGGCTATTGCGCGTTTGCCGAATGAGCTGCTTTGTTTTGCCGCGATCGCGTCTCCTAAAGCAGCCGCTTCGGTGAAGCTTGCCGATCAAACGATTCCTCTGGTGCTTCGTCCACAGGCGATCGAACTGCCCGGAAATGCTGCTGTGTTAACCCAGCAAAACCAGCCAGCGATCGCACCTGGACGCTTTGAAGGCTGTGCGCGTACCGTTTTGCTAGGCGATCTGGGCAAGCCGGAATTTCAACTGACTCAAGACGGTCAAACCATCAAGCAATCTGGGTTTGGCAGTATCAACATTCTGTCGCCCACCCGATTAGAAACCGCTGTTGTAACGGTAGAAGCTGGTACGGCTCGCACCGGTCCCAGTACGGACTATTCGCGTCTAACCCCTTTGCCAAAGGGGACGCAAGCGCTCGTGACAGGCTACGAAGGGGAGTGGGTGCGGCTAGATTACGGTGCGTGGCTCAAGCGTAGTGAGGTGCAAATTTTGCCCACGGGTGCGCCGCCAACATCGCTAATTCGCAGCATCAAGGCAAGGCAAACTGGCGACTGGACAGAAGTTGTGTTTCCGCTGCAAGTGCCTGTGCCTGTGAGCGTCCAGCAGGGCGATCGTACCTTCACACTGACGCTCTACAACACTACTGCCCAAACCGATATTATCCGGCTGGACGACGATCCGCTCATTGAACGGCTGGATTGGCAGCAGATTGCTCCAGGGCAAATTCAGTACACCTTTAACCTGAAATCTACCCAGCAGTGGGGCTACAAGCTGCGGTATGAAGGGACAACACTGATACTGTCGTTGAAGCATCCGCCAAGTGGGGGAGGCGTGAGGGCAGAAGGCAGAGGGCAGAGGGCAGAAAGTGAAAAAGCACTAACAATCAAACCCCCTAGCGCAACGACCTTGAAGGTTTTACAACTAACAACTAACAACCAACAACTAACAACTAACAACCAACAACTAACAACTGCCAACCCCACTCCCCTCTCTGGCATCAAAATTCTTCTCGACCCTGGGCATGGGGGCGCTGAAGATCTTGGGTCTAGAGGACCAACTGGCTATCCTGAAAAGTCTGTGGCGTTGTTGATATCGAAGCTAGTGCGCGATCGACTGCAACAACGGGGTGCCACAGTGTTTCTCACCCGCGAAGCCGATGTTGATGTGCCCCTGCAAGACCGTGTTGCCCTGATCGAGAAGGTACAGCCAACCCTGGCGCTGAGCCTGCATTACAACGCATTACCGGATGATGGGGATGCCATGAAAACGAAAGGGGTTTCGGCGTTTTGGTATAACACTCAGGCACACAGTTTGGCAGTGTTTTTGCACAATTACCTGACCAGAACCCTAAAGCGATCGTCCTATGGCGTGTTTTGGGATAATTTGGCGCTAACTCGCCCTACCACCACTCCTTCTGTGTTGTTAGAACTCGGCTTTATGATCAACCCCGATGAGTTTGAGTGGATTACCAATCCAAGGGAACAGCAACGGTTAGCAACGGCGATCGCAGATGGCATCACCGCATGGCTGAAAACAACGCAACGGTAGCATCAATTGCTCACACACCAAGGCTACTGCGGCTGCGATCTGCCCACAGCAGCCATTTCGGTCGTTGACAGCTTTATGATTGTCCAGCCCTAGAAGCATCAAGACGCAGATAACGAAGCGTTGCTGGCTTAGGATCGCAGCTTAAATAAGATCGAACCTTTAGTCTTCTGGAGGGGCGAACGGTCGTTCGCCCGTACAAGAAAGTAGCGAAATGATTTAATTCTCATTCCTTAGCTAGAGAAGGGTCAGGCGTAAGAAACAGTGATTTGGCGGCTACCAGCAGGAAGTTGCACTTCATTACCGCTAACTGGGAGCGATCGCCCATCTACCGTCACGCCTCGCACAGTGCCAAAGCGGCAGGGATAGACAAACCCCACAGTTGCAGGCGGCGCTTGCAGGATCTGGATGTCTACCGTTTTGCTGGACTGGTTGTGGGTGAGTTTGTAGCCAAAGGGTGTGCCAAAGAGGGTGGGTGCATTCGACACACCGACCGATCGCCCATCGCCAACCCAGTGAGGCATGACACCTGGAGCCAGGTAGATGTGGGCACTGCCATCCTCATCGGCTTCAAAGAAGAGGATATCGCGCAGCAGCATGGTGTATTCAGCACACGCCCAACCGTGGGGAATGTCGCCCATATACCACCAACTACCGGGAACTTCGGCAAAGTCCTTCGCGATCGGATAGCAGTGCTGTTCGTTCCAGGCACCGGAAACCACCTGCCATTTGTCATCACTGCCCTCAAAGCGGCTGACTTTGGCATAGCCCGCATTGCCCACTGTCCAGGAGAGGCACTGATCCATCCGGTTGATGTCACCAATCAGCAAGAAAGCGTGAGCCAGTTGCAGCGTCAGATAGGGACCGTAGCAGTGCCACGCGGAATCGTGCCGAAAGCCGCCATCCATAAACTTGCCCCAGATGGTATCGAGGGTCTGGCGGGCTGCCAGATCGACGTCTGCACCGAGTTTTGCGCCCATGTAAAGGCGACAGGGGTGGAAGTATGCCAGTGCCCCAATGATCGTAGAGTCGAGCCGACCCACATCACCTGGACCTGTGGGAATGAAGGTTTCCCAGAAGCCTCGCCGCCGCTGTTCGCCCAGCACCCAGCGAATGGAGTCAGCCGTTGCCCGGTTCAGGTCGTCATAGATGGACCAGATTTCGCGGGCTTCGTTGGTGGCACCAATCCGCTCTGCCAATCGGGCGGCTTCCCACAAACCGGCGATGCCCCAGAAGTCATCCCAGTAGTGGGGTTTGTCTTTGTCACCGATGTGCTCGGCACTCCAGCCACTATGCAGCAAGCCAAAGGAGCTACGGTTGTCGCGTAGCCAGCGGGCACCGTCGATGATATAAGGAGTGAACATGCCAGCACCAAAGGCGCGTCCCCGTCCTAGAATGCGGTCAAAGCGGCTGATTGCCCAAAGTGCCTGACCATTGCTGTCCCATTCCTGGTCATTCTTTTCGTGTTCGGCACCAAAGAAACCGTGCAGGGAGACAGGACCCCAGCGATCGAAGCTGCGGTTGAAGACGTTGGGATAGTGAACACCAAACTGTCGTTCGGCTAAATCCTGATCACCGCTGAGGGCACAGGCAATGCCTTCCACCGAAGAGTCGCGCACCCAAAAGGAGTCGTAAATGGTGGGACCGGGGTGAATTTGCCCATCGTCTGCCAGAATGAGCAGATTGGCGCGGCAAGTACGATAGAGCTTGAAGAGATGCTCGACTGAAGGTGGCAAGGATGCCTGGAAACCACTGCTGTCGAGTTTGTTGACCCAGAAGTTGCGGTTGTTCTTTTCCAGCGTATCCGCGTTTGCTGAACGTAGCTCTGTCAGATCAGCCGCCCCGCGATAGTCATCCACGGGCAGTTTCACATCCAGCAAAAAGGTTGAGTTCGTCGCATTCAAGTTGAGATCCCAGGCAAAGACAGCCGTACACAACCCGGCGATGCGATCGCTCGTAGTATCCCGCCCGTTCAGCCTGCCATTGGTTGCCAAATCTAGATAAGCGCTGTTGTTTAAATAGTCATCGGGATTGAACGAGCCGCCTTCGTTGCCGTACAGCCCAAATGAAACCGGAGCCTCATCAAACAATGGACCCCAACGGGAATTGATTTCCACCCGTTGTTCGGACTGCACATAGCGCAGGAACGAAATGCGTTTGTCGCTGCTCAACCGTCCGGCTTTGTCATGGCGTTCAAACCCGGTGACACCCAGAGGTGTCACAGCCACACATAGCCACGCTCTGGCAGCCGATATACCTGCTAGCTGTGCTTTCAAACGCGCTAGCACGACACTCCGCTGACGGACACCAATAGTGGTTGCGATCGCTTTTTCTTCCACTTCAATACCAATGGGCGATCGAAACGTTGTTTTGACCACTGGCAAGTAGCCGTCTTCCATCTCCTGCTCCAGGGGCGATAGGTTGCCGCTGGCTTTGGGAAATTGGGGATGGTAGAGTTTTCGAGTCTGCGGGTCAAAGAGAAAAAAGCTGATGGCGTAATTGTCGTACACGGGTTCAATTTCACCCGCCTGACCAACCAGACTCTCCTGGTGGTGGTCTTTCACGCCTACCATGTTCCAGTAGCGGTAGTTGGCATTGGACGCAAATGCCCCTTCCTTCGAGTCAAACAAGCCGCCGTCAAAGGAGTCACTCCAGCGGCGAAAATACTGCTGCACCCACCAGGGCAAAGGAAAAACTTCTCCCCTTGCTTTGGCCCGCCACATCGCTTCATAAAACATCCACTCGTGTGTTTGCGCCATGTCTGTTCTCCACTCAGGAATGCTGTGCAACGTTTGGACTTTAGCCACCTTCTCTGCGATCCCCTAGTACCCTCATGGGTACTCTTTCGCAAGCGGTGTGGCTAGCAAAAGCCTCCAATAGAGACCTGCCAGCGTTCTAGGGGCTGTCATCAATGACGATCGCGCATTGTTTGCAGCAACGGTTCCAGCCCTTAGCTTCATGTATTGAGACGAGCTTTTGCGGAAATGTACCCTTTGCCAGCAAACACTTTGCCGAACCATTGGCACGATCGATAGCGGGTTAAGCGTGGGGTGGAGCAGGGCATCCTTAGCCAGAGTTTGTACAATAGCAGAGGAAGGTGTGTTGCGGGTGTAGTTGCAGTCAGAACCCCTTACAGCGTTATGGACGACAGAAGCAAGATGAGCAGTAGTGGCGAAAAAGAGGCAATCGCGCAAGAGTTTAAGACCCAGATGTGGATTTTGGGTGGCTTAGTAGCGGCTATGTGGGCGATCGAGATTCTGGATCAGTTTGTGTTTCGGGTGGGGCTGCGTCGAACGTTAGACATCTATGGCATCATTCCGCGCACTATCATTGGGCTGCGTGGCATTCTCTTTGCGCCTTTCTTGCACGGCAACTTTGCTCACCTGATTGGCAACACCGTGCCGTTTGTAGCGCTGGGCTGGTTGATTATGCTGCGCGAAACCCGCGATTTCTTTTGGGTTAGCCTCATTACGGCTGTTGTGAGTGGGTTAGGAACATGGCTTTTTGGTTCACCTGGTGTACACATCGGTGCTAGCGGGGTAATTTTTGGCTACCTCGGTTATCTGTTAGCACGAGGCTATTTTGAGCGAAGTATGACAGCGATCGCCATGTCACTTTTCGTCGGCGCACTCTACGGTAGCCTCATCTGGGGCGTGTTACCTACCCGTGTGGGAATCTCCTGGGAAGGGCATCTCTTTGGGTTCATCGGTGGGATACTGGCAGCACGGGTACTAACGCCGAAGAAGGGTGTAGGGGCTGGGGTGTAGGGTGTGGGGGTAAGGGTGACAAACGTAACAATTATTGGCTGTGGGTACGTAGGCAGGGCGGTGGCGCAACGGTGGCGGCAGTCATTGACAGTGACGGTAACGACAACAACGCCCGATCGCGTTGAAGAACTGTCTGCGATCGCGCAGAACGTACAGGTCGTGAAGGGGAATGATGAAGCGGGACTGCGATCGCTCCTCCAAGATCAGTCGGTTGTGTTGCTGAGTGTGGGTGCCCCGAATGTAAATGCCTATGAAGAGGCGTATCTGCAAACGGCAAAAACGCTGGTGGCAGTGCTGAATTCGGTTCCCTCTGTGCGGCAGGTGATTTACACAGGCAGCTACGCGGTGTACGGCGATCGACAGGGTGCGTGGGTAGATGAAGCGTCTCCGGTTGCGCCTGCCAATCGCAATGGTGAGATTTTGGCAGAGACGGAGCAGGTGTTGCTGAGTGCAGCGAGTGACACGCTGAAGGTATGTGTGCTACGGCTCGGCGGCATCTATGGACCAGGGCGTAGATTGGTAAAAATCTTTGGGCGGGCAGCAGGTACGACGCGACCAGGCAATGGTGACGATGCGGCAAATTGGGTGCATTTAGATGATATTGTGGGCGCGATCGACTTCGCCAGACAGCACTCACTAACAGGCATCTACAACCTGGTGGGTGGTGTCCCGGTGACAACGCGGGAGTTGCTGGAGCGTGTGTTTGCAGTTCACAATCTACCTAACGTGGTGTGGGATGCGTCACAACCCAGCACCCGTCCTTACAATGCCAGAGTGTCCAATCAGAAGTTGATTGATGCAGGCTATCAATTTCTCTATCCAGAGATTGTAGAGACGGTGTAATCTAGCGAAAGCGATCGCGTCAAAACGTGACGATTGGCGTTTTCGTAGACCTGTAGGGAAGTGCTTATGACGACAACGCTGCCTCAACTTTCACACGCTGCTCAGGAATCCGTGCGGGAGCGGATCGATCGCACCTATCACCAACCCCTGCCCGATCTATTGTTTGAGGCACAACAGGTTCACCGTCAGCATCACGATCCGCGCGCCGTGCAGCTCTGCACCCTTTGCAATATCAAAACGGGGCTATGTCCTGAAGACTGTGGCTACTGCTCTCAAAGCGTCCACAATAAAACGGCGCTAGAGCCACAGCCGTTGGCAAAGCTTGAAACAGTGCTGGCAGAAGCGAAGGCGGCAAAGGCACACGGCTCGACTCGATTTTGTATGGGTGCGGCATGGCGAGAAGTGAAGGATGGTGCCCAGTTCGATCGCGTGCTGGAAATGGTGCGTCAGGTCGCCGCGCTGGAGATGGAAGTTTGCTGCACGTTGGGTATGCTCAAACCCCATCAGGCAAGGCGTTTGAAGGAAGCGGGGCTAACGGCATACAACCATAACCTCGACACGTCGCCAGACTACTACGGTAAGGTGATCACCACACGCACCTATCAAGACCGCTTGGAAACCATTCAAGCCGTGAGTGCTGCGGGCATTTCAGTGTGCTGTGGTGGCATTTTGGGCATGGGAGAATCGGTGGACGATCGCCTCGCGCTCTTAGCCGCCCTGTCAGCACTCGATCCGGTGCCAGAGTCCATTCCCATCAACTGCCTGGTTCCCGTTGCTGGAACCCCGTTACAAGACGTTGCGCCCGTCGATGCCATTGAGCTGGTGCGGATGGTTGCTACAACGCGGGTCTTGTTTCCCAGGGCGATCGTGCGGCTCTCAGCGGGACGGTTGCAAATGAGCGACGAACTGCAAGCCCTGTGTTTACTGGCAGGAGCCAATTCCATCTTTACAGGTCCCGTTCTTTTGACGACCCCCAACCCTGACAGCAGCCAGGATGAGCGGTTGTTGCAGCGATTGGGGATGGTGCCAAGAGAGAAAGGATAAAGACAAGAGGCAGAGGGCAGAAGGCAAGGGGGTTTTTGGTTTTTAGTTTTTAGAAGGAGCCAGAAGTCAGGAGTCAGCTAATCCTATGGGAAGCAAGCTACATCCTTTAGCCCGACTCCCCACTTCCCACTCCCTATCCCTACTCTTCTCTAACAACCAACAACCAACAACCAACAACCAACAACTAACTCAACTCAAAACTCTCTCGCTATCCACAAGCAACTTCTAGGGTAAAATCGATTGTCTGAAAACCGACTCTGAGGGCGTGAGGCAGCACTGTGCAGAAATTTGTTCCACTAGAGGCACCCAAACCCTTTTCGGTTCTGGGGTTGCCCGTTCATCTGCTCGATGATTATATAGGCTGGCTCCTTGCGTGTGCGCGGCAGCAACAGGGGTGTCATGTTGTCACGCTAAATGCTGAGATGACGATGGCAGCAGAGCAAAATTTGCCGTTAGCCCAGATCATTCGGGACGCAGAGTTGGTGATTCCCGATGGTGCGGGGATTGTGCTGTATCTGAAATTGTACGGTCGATCGACTCAGCGCTGTCCCGGCATTGAGCTAGCAGAAACACTGCTGCGGGAGTTTGGGCGAGACCTGCGGGCTGCTTCACAACCGCCTTCTCTAGGTACCGTTGCCTTTTTTGGTGGTAAGCCTGAAGTGATTCAACAAGCAGCAACCATCTGGCAGGAGCGGGCACCAGGGATTGCGATCGCGATCGCGCAACACGGCTATCTCACCCCTGAAGACGAACCCGCCTTTCTGCAAACGCTCAAAGACACACAACCACAGTTGATTCTGGTTGGGTTGGGGGTTCCTCGCCAGGAGTTTTGGATTGCCAAGCACCGTGAGGTCTGCCCAAAGGCGATCTGGATCGGTGTGGGGGGTAGTTTTGACGTGTGGGCAGGCGTGAAAACTCGCGCTCCAGGCTGGTTACGAGACAATCATCTGGAGTGGGTCTATCGCCTGTATCAGGAACCGTGGCGCTGGCGGCGGATGTTGGCGTTACCCCAGTTTGCATGGCGATCGCTGGTGTATCGCGTGACAAAACGGTAATTACAGTGGTTACTGCTTGGGTAAGCCAACCACCACCACCTGGTTTAACTCAAAATTTCCATACTGAGTCATCAAGAAACCTTCGCAGCAACCATATTTGCTTTTGTCTAATGGATCTTGCTTGACTGACAAAACTAAGCATCTGATACCAATCGTCCATGCTAAGCTTTAGCACCCCAAGGAATGAAAAGGGTGTGGGGTGTAGGGTGTGAACAACCGCATTTTCAGAGCAATTTGATTTGAGAATGTTGCAGATGGGGTAGGGGCGAACGGTCGGTCGCCCCTACAGAGGGTCGATGCTGATTGACTGACAAAAGTCTCGAAAGGCTGGTCGCTTCGTTGCTCACCCGCCCGTGATTCAAATCCGGGCTAATGGTGCGAAACCCGTTCAAACGGGTTGTCAGGCGCTCGTAGTCCTCTTGAGAGGACTTCCTGCCATCAGCCCGCACTTTCAGTGCAGGGCGGGTTCAAGTACTCGCTCAAAGATTTGTCAGTCAACCAGGGGTCGATGTGTCGTGAAGTCTGTTTAAACTGGTATGAGTTAAATTAGCGACTTTGCCCTAAGCACGTCGATCGCTTGCAAGCTGAATCTTAGAAACAACTCATAGGCTCAAGATTACTATGTCGCCCGATCCTTTAGCGAACTCCCTGGAGCTTGAGGCGTATAGTGTTGGCGAGTGGCGATCGCAAGCAGCCAGACTAAAAAAGTAAGAATGCCAGCCAAATACAGTGGATAGGTATAGGTGACAGGGTTTTGTTGATGGATCAGGCTGCCAGCAATCATCGGTCCAAACGCATTAGAAACATTCAGATAGGAAGCGTTCAACCCCATTGCTGTGCCTTGCACATCTGGCTTAGCATTGAGCGAAATGAGTGTCGTGATCATCGGTTGCACTAAGGCGTTGAACAGTGAAAAAAGGATGCTCACGCTCACAAAATACGTCAAGCTTGGTACGATAGGCATCACCAGAAACGAGACGCTACGAATCAGCAAAGACAGGAGCAAGATCTGCACCAGGCTCAACTGCTGCGTCAGGAATGGAATGCCTTTGACCTGCATGACAAGAATCAGCGTGCCAAACAAAACAAACATGAGTGTCAGTGACTCACTATTCTGACCCAACACATGAATGAAGTAAGGCTGAAAAGCAAAGGTAAAAATCGTAAATGTGGTGCCAATCAAAAAGTTGATCACGAGCAGAATACCCACTCGTGGAATGGTTAAACCCTTGATTAAATTTCCCAGACCAATATCAAAGATATTCGTTGCCTTCTCCGCTTTAACCTGTAGTGTTTCTGGCAAGAAGAACCACGTTACCAGTAGTGCAACGAAAGCAAGCCCACTCGACACCAAAAAGCTTGCACCCAGCGAAACTTGCTGAGCCATCAGGCTACTTGCTGGACCTAGAATAAAGCCCAAACCAAACGTCGCTGAACTATAAATACCAAAAGCTTTCGCTCGTTCTTGAGACGACACAACATCCGACACGATCGCCTGAGAGACAGACACATTACCCCCCGTAATGCCATCAAAAAATCGTGCTAGAAAGAGCATCATGGCACTCTGCGCCGTACCTGCCATCAAGCTTGCAATCACAGTTCCCGCTAGACTAATCAGTAAAAGCGGTTTGCGCCCGTAGCGATCGGACAGCTTACCAATCACGGGGGTCGCTAAAAATTGTGCGCCTGCATAGATTGAAAACAGTAGGCTTGTCTGAAAGTCGGTTAACCCAAATTGTTTGCCATAAGGATAGAGAATGGGAATGAGGATGGTAAAACTAATTGAGTTGACAAAAGCAATTAAAGTCGTGATCCAAAAGCTGCGGTTCATTGACATTCAGCGTTCTATGCGAGACGAGACGTGCAGAAGCAGTATAGCTTTAAGTTCTTCGTTCATCGGAGGGTTGTTGAGTGTGATGGTGGCGATCATGCTGCTAGTGACACAGCCCCCTCATGTCGTAGCAGCTCCCGATCCAACGCTGTATAACCAGACGCAACAGGCTCAAAGTACCTTTCTCAAGTCCCTGGAAACTCTCGTCAACCTTGATTCTGGGACGGGTGATCAAAACGGCTTAATGCAGGTTGAAAATCTGGTCATCGAGCAACTTCAAGCCGTTGGTGCAACCGTACAAACCGTCGCGGCAACGCCTAGTGTGGGACGAACGATTCTGGCGACGCTGCAAGGTACTGGCAAAGGCAAAATTCTCCTTCTGGCACACACCGACACGGTTTTCAAAGCAGGTACCGCAGCGCAGCGCCCCTTCAAGATTATGGATGGCAAAGCCTACGGTCCCGGCGTGATGGATGACAAAGGTGGCATTCTGCTCGGCATCGAAGCGCTCAAAATTTTACAAGCACTACGCTTTAAGAACTTTGACACTATCACCTTTTTGATTAATCCCGATGAAGAGAAAGGCTCATTTGGTTCCCGTGCGTTGATCAAAGAGACGGCGAAACAGCATGATGTAGCTCTGGTGCTGGAATTTGGGTCGCCACAGGACAAAGTTACTGCTTGGCGCAAAGGCATCGGATATTATGGTCTGGAGGTTAAAGGTCGAGCCGCCCATGCAGGAGCAGAACCAGAAAAGGGATGCAATGCGCTGGTAGAAGCTGCATATCAAACCCTAAAATTGAGTAAGCTGAGCAATCCAAGCAAGCAGACATCGGTAAATGTCACGGTTTTTCAGGCAGGCGATCGTCCCAATACGATTCCAGATACTGCCAGCGTGCAAGCCGATGTGCGGGTACTGGAGGCTCAAGAGTACGATCGCCTCACCCGTGACTTGACGCGCCTAGCTCAAACCAAACTGTTACCTTGCACCAAGATTAAAGTACGCGCAGAACAAGGTCGTCCACCGTTTCCACCCAACCCTCAAACAGATGCACTCGTAAAGAAAGCGCAAGCCATCTATCAAGAAATGGGACTCACGCTTGGCGTAGAAGGTAGCGGTGGCGGCACCGACGGAAACTATGCCGCGTCTGTTGGCACAACCACACTGGATGCCCTTGGTCCGGTTGGTGGCGGTGCTCATAGCCCTGAGGAATATATCGACCTGGATCGCATAGCACCACGCCTGTACCTCCTCACACGGCTCTTAATGACGTTGGGATCGTCAGCCTGATGCTTACAAACACAGGGTGCGATCGTGGCAAGTAAGGCTTGGGTAAGGGCAGGTTGCCTGCGATCGAGCCTTATCAATGGGTAAAAAACAATCGGCTCATCCTGCCACCCCTGCCAGGGGCGCACTTGGTGTAGAGGTTGGCTCCCAGGTTTTGTAGGGTACGGCTGTTGCAAGGATGGTTGCTGCTGGCGAGGGTACGACTACTGAGCGTCCCTGCTGGACTGGGTAAGGCGACTTCAGCGAGTAGACCACGAAAGCAACCGCCAGATACGCAAAGAAAAAATATTCAACCACAGTCGCAGCAAGGGTCAGAATGTCTTGAAGATTTTCCATAGGGCATCGCATCTAGCGTCGATCGTACTGTCTCACTACTCTACCGCGTTGTCTGCTATGGGCAACACCTGCCCCGCAATCTTGACCGTATGCTGATAAACCGATCAGCCCCAACTAGACAGGCTGTTTTAGGGTGGGGTCGTGTTGAGCCAGGGCGCGTCATCGATTAGCTCCAAAACGTTTTGGTATCTGCACGATCGCGCCCGCCCTAACGCACCAGGCTAGGGGCTGGAACCCTTGCTGAAAATAATGTGTGGTCATAGTTGATAACAGCCCCTAGCTAAGCCACTTTATCATCTGGATCTTGGACGTTGAGAGCATGGAAAAGTTTGCGTAGACGGACTAAGGCACGATACCCCTGCTGTCGTAGTGCGGGTTCATTCACGTCAGCTTCACCACAGTCAATGAGCCGCTTTCCCACTTCGCACCAGGGCAGGTCGTCCACATGCCGCCACAGCAAAATTTCTTGTTCTCTGGGGGATAACTGCGCGAGAGCCGCATACAGCGCTTGAATGTTTGCCTCAATCTCCTCCTCTCTCACCAGCCGATCCATCTCTCCTGCCACCGCTAGCTTTGCTTCTGCGGCACCACCTGTTTCAAGCGGCACGTTGCGGCGTACAGTCCGAGAGTATTCGAGAATAATATAGTTTGCAGTCAGGCGAATCCAACCTAAAGGATTCACAATCATTTTTTGCCTGGTGACAATCTGGCGGATGCCTCGCACATAGGCTTCCATCAGCACTTCATCTGCGGTTATATCGCCACCCAGTTGGTACTGTCGGATCGTGCGCTCAACAAAGCACCAAATCGATCGCGTGTCAGGATTATTTCGATCTAAGAGCGCCTGGAACTCTAAATCAAAGCGTTCTCTCATTACTGAAGTCTCCCAGAGGGCAACGTTCATCAGTCAATGCGATTCTCACACCACAATCCAAGGACTTTGGGTTAACAGATTGTTCTGAGCAGCACGGTCGATCGCCACTCAGAGGTCTCACAACCTGAACTCAACTGAAACGATCGATCAACTAAGCGATTCAACAGGTAGCGTGCTGGTGCAAACAACGGCTCAATTTCAAACGGGCTATTTCAAAGCGAACACCTACACAGGTATATGTCGTAACCAGCGGCTTTGTGACACCTTCAAATTAACGTCCTTAATATAGAGATTAAGTAAAGCTCACAAACGCAGAACAAATCTCTGTCACAAAGTCAGCAGGCGCAACATATACCTAAAGTACAGGGTGCATTTCTCCGTTTGATTTATCCGAAGAGATTTGCACTGGTTGAGAAGCTCTGGCAGCAGCGCTTTGTCTCGCGAAAGGTTCATGGTTCAAAAACGTGAATTCTCGCAAAGGCATCGTTAGAGCGCTGTTGTGTAGACTACAAGTGGCTATTGATGTCCACCACAGTCAGTAAACGCGCCTATTTCGCTCAATTGTCGTTATCTTGTGCAAGAACGTTGCTCTGTTGTCATGCCTATTTGTTTCCGAAAGCAAGGTCATCAGAGAGGCGATCGACCATGAGACCTTGGAACGAGATTAAATCAGGAGTTAATCATGTGGATTGACCAATCGCAGCTCGACAGTAAGTATGGAGACACTCTGCGTGCTTATTGCCAGCTTGCAGCCCAAGAGCATCTATCCGAACAAGATGCAGAGCGTTTAACCGAAATCCTCATTCTCGCGGAGACTGATGAGGCGTTAACCTTTTTGCTCAACGAAGCAGATCACTTCATGGCGCATGAATTGGGACTGCTAAATTGTACCGATCGTGAACGCTATAAGCAGCAGCAGGCTGAATTGAGAGAGCAGATTGGCTTGCAACCAGCCGCTGTAGCCCACTCAAAAATACCCACCTTTCAAAAGCTTGTCTTTCCATGCTCCGGAGAGTTTAGGCAACGAGCATGGCAGGTCATAGGCTGTTAACGCATTACCTTTCCACCCATATTATGTGAGGAGCGTGGTTTGTGTAAACCGCGCTTTTTTGTCTTTTTAGGCGTTCTCATCATTAGAAATGTCACACTTTTAGCGCCTTTAGCATAATTAACTGTAGGCATTCATCGAGAGAGGGCTTGCCAGCAATGAGAGAACGTTATGCGCTTAAATGCCCTTCCTGTAGAGAAGAAGCTTTAATTCAACGCGGGGATACAAACTATGAATGTATCTACTGCGGCTACAAAAAAGATTTAGAAACCTACGAACCAGGCTCTAGTAGTTTGATTATTTGGGGCTTCATCTTTTTGATCATTCTGATAGCAATCCTGCAAGATGTTACAAAACCGCCAGCGACTCCACTGGCTCCTACCAATGCACCTTCAACCGATGCTCCAGGTGAGCAGCGCTATCCCTACACGCACTAATAGCGAGCTTAAACCGATGCTGAAAAAACTCGGACTGCTTCAGTGGTTGTTTGCAGACCATACCCACCAATTACAACCACCTGCCTTTGATCAAGAGGCGATCGTGATGGAAGTGATTCAACCTAAACGGCAATGGCGCGTGTCGTTTAGCGGTTCGTACTGGAAAGCTCGCTGCACGCAGGAAGCCGCGTTACAGCCTGGAGACATCGTCTATGTGGTCGATCGACAGAACATTACGCTGATCGTTGCACCAAAACTGGTCAGCCACTGCTAGGGGCTGTCATCAATTACTCTGCACATTGCTCTCACTAAGGGTTCCAGCCCCTAGCCTGGTGTGTTGGGACGGGCGTGACACTGCTGATATTGCAAGGTTTCGGAGCTAATTGATGACACGCCCTAACGATCTCAGGTGTGCCTCTCAATTTAGAGTGCTCAGCGGCTCATGGGCGATTGACAGCATAAAATAGCCTTGTAACGCCGTCGCATTTCCAGGTGGTTGTTTCGTGCGTTAGGGTTAAATTAAACGATCGCCAACACGACCTCAGCGAGATAACGCAGGAAAAGGCAAAGAGCGGAGTTGATTTTGCTGCTGTTTAGAGCAATACGCCTGATGTGCATTGAAGTGCAGGGGCTGATCGCTTGGCAACAAAATCATCTGCTAAACGCCAAGCCCGTCCAGAGCTTTAGGCATTGCCCATAAAACGTGTAATCGAAATGAGTAGTTCTGAGTCAAGGTTTAGCCATTGTCTTCCCAAATTGCCTTACAAGTTGCCGCATTAAGTGATGCTGAGGTGCTACACCATCGGCTCGATCGCTATCTGGCTGAGCAGCTAGTGGACATTTCGCGATCGCGGCTGCAAAATCTGATTGAGCAAGGGCAGATTCAGGTGAATGGGCAGGTGTGTACCTCCAAAAAGGCGATCGTGCAGGTGGGCGATCGCATCCACATCACCATTCCCGATGCCCAACCGCTAGATCTTCAGGCAGAAAATATTCCCCTGGAGATTCTTTACGAAGACGATCATCTGCTGATTCTCAACAAGCCAGCAGGATTGGTGGTGCATCCCGCTCCAGGTCATGAGGGCGGCACGTTAGTCAACGCGCTACTGGCACACTGCGATCATCTGGCAGGAATTGGCGGTGTGCAGCGTCCCGGCATTGTGCATCGGTTGGATAAAGACACCAGTGGCGCGATCGCCGTTGCCAAGACCGACCAGGCACACCAGCACTTACAGGCACAACTGAAAGCCAAAACCGCACGGCGGGATTATTTGGCGGTTGTTTATGGAGCACCTGCGACAGAAAGCGGTCTGATCGATTTGCCGATCGGGCGACATCTCATCGATCGCAAAAAAATGGCGATCGTGCCTGAAGAAAAAGGAGGTCGTCGTGCTATTACCCACTGGCAGGTGAAAGAACGGTTAGGAAACTATACATTAATGCAGTTTGCGCTGGAAACCGGACGTACCCATCAAATTCGGGTACACAGCGCCAAAATGGGACATCCGATCGTGGGTGATCCGGTCTATGGAACAGGGCGTTCGGTGGGTGTAAACCTGTCTGGACAGGCGCTTCACGCATGGCGACTCCAACTGGAACATCCCGTTTTAGCCACAACGATCGCGGTTACGGCCCCCATTCCTGCCAGCTTTACAACTCTGCTTGAAACCCTCCGACGGCGCAATGCAGCAACTATTTCGAGCCTTTAAGCTGGCTCGCCCGTCAGGTTCATCAAAAAAAGTGCCAGAATGCTTGTCAAAACAGCTCAATTATCAGTACTATGGAGTGCGCACTGTTAGAGTATTCCTCAGTAGCTCAGTGGTAGAGCGATCGACTGTTAATCGATTGGTCGCAAGTTCGAATCTTGCCTGGGGAGTTTGACTGTCGGTAAAAGTAGTAACGCTAAAGTGTGAGTCCAACCTGGTTGACTAGCAAAGGTCCTGAAAGGTTGATGGCTTCGTTGCTTACCCGCCCGTGATTAAAATCCGGGCTAATCGCATGAGACTCGTTGTAGGCTTTGCCTTCCCAAAGGGTAACGGGTTGAAAGACCTTTGCAGTCCTCTACCCTTCGGGAAGGCAAAGCCTATAGAGGACTTCCTTCAGTTAGCCCGCACTTTCAGTGCAGGGCGGGGCAGGTAATCGCAGCAAGATTTGTCAGTCAATCAGGAGTCCAACCATCAGTTGGTCACATCAATCAGCTTATGGTTATAAATTGATTGCAGTCCAAGCATTTCTACCTGAACTGCCATTGCCGATTTAAACCCACAAGTTTACGGTTCAGAAATCCAATTTAGATCGAGCCATTGTCGCGATCGCCCGTGCTTAAGCTTTGAGAATAGACTCAGTGTGATGCCCAATAGCTTATCCCAACGCCGTAGCGTTAGCGTCAGCCTTTTCCGCTGTTTGAGCAATGGGAATTTCAAGATAAAAGACGGCACCTTGATTGGGTGCAGACACACATCTCAAGGTGCCGTGATGCCGTTCAACAATTTGATAACTAATGGAAAGCCCCAAACCAGTACCTTTCCCAACTGCTTTGGTGGTGAAAAACGGGTCAAACAGTTTGTGTTGAGCGGCGCTTGCTATGCCTGGTCCATTGTCGCGCACCATAATCTGAACGCGCTCTGAGTCAAGTCGTTGGGTTTGAATGGTAATCACTCCTGACTGCTCGATCGCCGTCTCAACAGGGTTGATGTGTAATCCTTGCAGCGCATCGATCGCGTTCGACAAGAGGTTCATAAACACCTGATTTAACTGCCCCGCAGAACATTCCACCAACGGCAACTCGCCGTATTGTTTAATGACTTCAATCTCAGGTTGGTATGGGGTCGGCTTCAAGCGATGCTGTAAAATCATCAGCGTACTGTCAATGCCTTCATGCAGACGTACTGGCTTCATTTCAAACTGGTCTAAGCGCGAGAAATTCCGCAGTGAAAGGACAATTTCACGAATGCGATCGGCACCCACTTTCATGGATGCCAGTAGCCTGGGCAAGTCTGCCAAAATGAAATCCAGATCAACTAGGTCAATCTTTGCCTGCACATCTGCTGGCGGTACAACATAGATCTCTTGATAAAGCTGCAACAAGTCGAGTAAATCTTGTGTGTAGTGGTCAACGTGAGCCAGGTTGCCATAAATGAAATTGACTGGATTGTTGATTTCATGCGCCACACCTGCCACAAGCTGCCCCAGGGATGACATCTTTTCAGATTGCACCAACTGAAGCTGCGCGGTCTGCAACTGATGCAAGGTTTCCTCTAGCTGTTGAGTTTTGTGCTGTGTTTCCTTGAGTAATTCTGCCTGATAGAGCGCGACATCAAGCTGCGTCGCAATTTGGCTAACAAATTCAATTTCTGCTGCCTGCCACTCACGCGGATCAGAACATTGATGAATACACAATAACCCCCACAGCACTTTACCTCTAAGAAGCGGCACAATCAGATTCGCCCTGATTTGAAACTGAGTTAACACTGCAACATGGCAATCGGTCAGCCCAGCGTTGAGCACATCGGCTACCGCCTGGATTTGCCCATGCTGATAATGAATTGCATACTGTTCGCCAAAGCAGTGGTCATGGATAGGGCGCTTGAGCACCGACTCATAGGGCGGCAGTACCGCTTCGGACACAAATTCACCATCATCAAACCCTGAGTCGGGGTAGAACCGAAAGATGCCGACTCGATCAACCTTGAGTAATTGACGCACCTCGGTGGCTGCCAACTTAAAGATCATGTCTAGCTCAAGAGGGGAGCGAATCTTGCTAACGACTTCTGCCAGAGCCTGCTGCTGTTCGGTCAGTTGTTGGAGTGCAATGGTGCGTTGCTGGAAATGCTGCTCCAAAGCCTCGTTTTGGCGCTTGAGTTCGTCCTGAACCTGATCTAACACTTGCTGGCTCGTTTGTTTGTGCTGCTGAAGCTGGTACATCAAAAAAAGCGACAACAGCCCCAGACCAGCGATCGCGCCACCACTCAGTACCAACAGCAGAGCGGCACCGCGCCAATCAGTCTCAACAACAAACAAACATAGCTGCTGCAAGTTCAGCGCCAGATCCACCATCCCAGCGTCCTCTTAACCGTTAGAGCCATGCCTCAGACCTTAGCATTTGTGCAGTGGGGAAGCACAGTAGATGTATCGTATGTGATACATTGCCATTAAAAAAAAGTCTGCTTGTTAGGGCGTGTCATCAATTAGCTCCGAAACCTTGCAATATCAGCAGTGCCACGCCCGTCCCAACACACCAGGCTGGGGGCTGGAACCCTTGCTGCAAGCAATGTGTAGTATTAATTGATGACAGCCCCTAGGGAACGCGAATTTAACAAGGTGTAAGTCTTTCTGTAGGTCTGTAGGAACGTGACATGTCACATCCCTACAGAATGACCGGTTTTATTCTGTTCTCGTTCCTAAGCGCCCATAGCGTGTTGATGCTAGCCGAGAGGAGACCTTCAAAGGCATATCTACGGTCAAGGTAAAATGTTGTCCTGAGGATCGACCACTTCTTTA
The DNA here is from genome assembly GCA_019359375.1 of Lyngbya sp. HA4199-MV5. Taxonomy (GTDB): domain Bacteria; phylum Cyanobacteriota; class Cyanobacteriia; order Leptolyngbyales; family Leptolyngbyaceae; genus Stenomitos. The sequence continues at coordinate 9,695 of JAHHHL010000017.1, read as the reverse complement.
GCTGGCACCCTCCTAGTTGAAGCTCACTTGTTCTTCCCTTATTTTAAAAAAACGCGGCTTATTACTTTTTATACGGACAATATTCCGGTTTCGATCTACTATCAGGGTGTATAACAGTCATAGTTCCTGTCATTGCTAACAGAGCGTCGCCTTGTGTTCTCTGCGCTCTTGAAGTCTTGAAGCGAAAGCTTACAGCTTCTGAGCTGAATATGTGCTACAACGCTCAATGTGTTCGATCGCGTCTTTATTCTGAAAAATTAGGGCTTAGTCGTGGGTATCGCAGGGGTGAAAGCCCCTACTGACAACCTTTTCGATTAGGATTCCGATTCTTGAGCTTAACGTATGCGGTTTCTAGCGAAGATGCCAGGTTGCAGTAAGATGACTTTTTGGTCAGTTCAGGTGCCTCAGTGGAGCATGTAGCCCAATAGCATGATTTTTTACTTTGATTGAAAATTTAATGCTTTTGGATGATGTTCGTCCTTGGGGTATCGTTGCTAGTCTGTTGATATTGTCCTCTGTTCCTTCTGCAACTCTTTGCAGAGTTAAGTGAACATAACTCGTATGTCTGGATGGGAAAGATGAAGTTTGATGATATTTATCAGTTTTTCCAAGCGCCTCCACCGTTCTACCTCAACAAAGAGTTGGCAGTGTGTTACGTCCTCGCTGTTCTATCGCGGGGTGACTCCTACGGTACCGAGCTGATTCAGCTTTTAGAGTCCGATTATCCAACTTATCGTCTTTCTGACACTGTGCTTTACAGCGCGCTGAAGTTTTTGGAAGATGAGCAGATTGTAGAGGGATACTGGAAAAAGGTTGAAGGTCGGGGTCGCCCCCGTCGTATGTACCAAATCCGCTCGGAGATGGCGCAACAGGCACAAGACCTTACGCGGTTATGGTACGACTATGTCAGAAATCACAGCACTGTGGCTCACTCGAATGGGTTAGCTGCAAGTCACAATTAGCGTTTAATGCGCCTGTGACTGTGTGGCTACTTCCATTAGCACGATCGCGCATTTATCGCTTCAGTTTTTGAGCGCTTCAGTCTTGGGCACTTTGAGGTTCCATCGTTGATCGGGCTTTTGTTGTTTGGATGGAGGGGGGTAGCTGTTTGCGCTCCCCTCTTTTGCATGATCTTTTTCGTTTAGTCGCCTGACAGAGAGAATGTGAAACGACGTAGACTGGTGATGGTGCATTGTTCTCAGCAACCGCTGCCATTCAGGTGTTTGAGTTCAGGCGTTCCTTTTGAGCAAGAGTTCCCCATGATGAGTGCTTCTGTTTTGCCGTCCACTTTTGTGCTAACTGTGTTGCTGGCAATCGGGTTAGTGTTTTTTATCCGAGCCTCAGTCAAAGATCGGATTGAAGTAGTCAGGCTGGCTTCAGATCAGTCAGAGGTCTCGCTGTTAAACCAACTTCAGGCTTACTTTACGCAACGGGCTTATCGACTGACGGCAGCGGATGCAGCGCAACTTAAAGCAACGTTTGAAGGGTTTGTTCGCCCCAGTATAGGGATGGCGATCTTTTTGACGTTGCTAGCCGCGATCGGCTTGCTTTGTCTAGCTCTGATGCTAATCATGCTGCTTCCCTTTGGCTCTACAGCCTGGTTGGGGTTAACGGTGCTATCGCCGATCGCAGGAGTTTTCTACTGGCGCAGGGCTGCTCGTCCTGAGAAAATTTTGCTTCAGGTTGAAGGCTCAAGCACCTCAGACGCTGGTTCGTTGAGCGTTGTCACAGTAACAGCACATCGAGACGAGCTAGCAGAGCTCCAGCGCAATCTTGCTCTCAAGCCTCTACAGGTGTGATTGACCAATGCAGAGACTTTGATAAGCACGCTTGTAGCGCAGACTTCCCGTTTGCTGATGTGATTTTTCGGGCTAGTTGTTATCGCTCATAGATGGGTTGCGCGATCGCACGATTGCCGCTTTATCAACCATTGTCATCATGGCGGGCATATTGGGTCCCACACGATCGGCAAGCCCCAGTGCTGCAACAATGCTGGGGAACGTTTTACCCTGCGTCATCTGAAACCCAATTTCCTCCACGTCTGCCCAGGTCAGGTCACTTTCAACGTAGGCTTTTGCCATCAGGTAGAGCAGTGCCGCCGATTGATTGCCCTCGGCGACCGTCATCATCGTGTGAGGGACTTTGTAGGAGCGATCGAAGCAATGCGCCCAGCACTTTGGCTGCAACCGAAGGGCATCCGCAAAAAAGGCTTTGTGGTCGTTGGTATCGACCGAATCATCAATTTCTGTCGAGAAGATGAACATGGGTGCAGCAGGCGTTGACCGGGCTTGCTTCATCAGTTGAGCGCCCATATCCAAAAACAGACGGAGTGCTGGCACCTGAAAGTTGGTGTAGCCGATCGCTCGATCCGCATCGCCACCCCAAGAGTAGTAAGAATTCGATAGCTTGATAAAGAGCTTGTCGGTAATGCTGTTGCCGCTGAGATACGGAGCAAACAACAGGGCCCGATCGATCAACGGACGATGGTTCAACGCCACCCAGGCTGATAACGTGCCGCCACCCGATAACCCACCAATCACTACCTGCTGACCCAATGCCTGCGCCTGCTGAATCCATTGCAGCGCAAAATCTTGATACACCTTCGAGTCAGTGGGCAATGGAGTTGGGTTATCGCGTGTCCATTTCCCCGCCTTGCCGTGCCCTGGCAGAAGGGGAATCAGCACGTTATATCCCTGCTGAAAGAGGGCTTTGCCCAACGGCAAAAACTGGTCGGGATAGCCTGTGAAGCCATGAAAAAACAGGCACACCTTTTTGGTTGGAGCGCTGTGAAAGAGAAACTTGGAGCGGCAAGACTCGTTGCGAAGGGGAAGAGCATCTTCACGGGCTTTTGCTTGAGCCGCGATCGTTTGGGTCAAATCAGAATAATTGGGCATAGGGGAGAAGGATAAAGGATAAGGGCTAAAGGATAAATTTTGAGCAAGAATAAACGCTGCTTTATCTTAATCCACGTAAAGAACGTCTCAACCCTGGTAAGACGGGTGGGGGGGTGGGGGGTGGGGAAGGCAAATAGAAGCAGGCGGCAGGAGGCAAGAGAGTTGTTAGTTGTTAGTTGTTGGTTGTTAGAAGGAGTCAGAAGTCAGTCTTTTAGTTGTTAGCCAAACTGGGTTGATCCCGTAGTGACTGGTTCGCTGGTAACTGTCTACAACCCAAACCTTCCCCCGCTTCCTCTGCTCTCTTCTCTTCCCCTGCTCGTCTTTCCCAGCTAACAACTAACAACCAAAAACTTTCCCCTCCCCTCTCACCCCATAAACTCCGATGCCACAATCATTGACCCAATCCCGGCATCGGTAAAGATTTCGAGCAGCAGCGCGTGGGGAATGCGTCCATCAATGATATGGGCAGCACGGACACCCTGAGCGAGCGATCGCACACAGCAATTGACTTTCGGAATCATGCCACCAGAGACGGTGCCATCATCAATGAGCTTCCGTGCTTCCTGAATATCCACTTTGGGAATCAGGGTAGACATATCTTTGTAATCGCGCAGAATGCCCGCTGTATCGGTGAGCAGGATCATTTTTTCGGCACCTAACGCTGCCGCAATTTCCCCGGCTACTGTGTCGGCGTTAATGTTGTAGGTCTGCCCTGTCTCATCGGCTGCGACGCTCGAAACCACTGGAATGTGTCCATCTTTGACCAGTGATTCGAGAATGCGCGTATCAACGCTGGTGACTTCGCCCACAAAACCCACATCTACCGCATCGACGGGACGGGCTTTAATCAGGTTGGCATCCATCCCGCATAGCCCAACCGCCGAACCGCCTGCCTGATTGATCAACGCGACAAGTTCTTTATTCACCCGCCCGACCAGCACCATTTCTACAACATCCATCGTGGCGGCATCCGTGACACGCAAGCCGTTTTTGAACTGTGGCTCAATGCCGAGTTTTGTCAGCCACATGTTGATCTCTGGTCCACCCCCATGCACGACGATTGGGCGTAGCCCCACACACGCCATAAAGACCACATCGCGGATCACTTTGTCTTTCAAGCTACCGTCTTTCATGGCAGCCCCACCGTACTTAACCACCACCGTTCTGCCAGCAAACTGCTGAATGTACGGCAGCGCTTCACTTAAAACGCGGACTCTGGTGGCTTCCGCTTTGCGAATATACTCACTCTCGTTAGTCATAGCAGCAGGATCGAAACAAATCATATGCAGTGTAAAGGAGCTTACCGCTTTCGGCTATGTCAATTGCAACAATCTGGAGAATTGAGTGGAGGCAGGAGGCAGAAGGCAGGAGGCAGGAGGCAGATTGGGAGTGTTGAGTTTTGAATTGGCAGAGAGGAATGAGGGGTGAGGAGAAAAAAGAGTTCTGAGTCATCCTTCATCCCTATTCCCCCTGCCTTCTGTCCTCTGCCCTCTGCCTTCTGACCTTTGAATCCTCTTCAATCGCTCCAGTCAAAGCACCGATCGCTACAATGGAGAATGTTCCATCCGTGGCTGAAAACCCTTTGACCTATGACTGCCCCTCCAGACCCAACGAATCTGCCGTCGGATGATCAAGCTACGATGGGTAGACGAGTCCGAAATTTCATCATTGTGCTGGTGGCGATCGTGCTTGCTTCGTCGGTGTTTCTGGGGCTGAAGACGGAAACGGGGTCAGGGTTGCTAGCCACAATGGCAGAAGAAGCGGTGCCGCTGGAGGTGGCGCTGAGCAATGGTAAGCCTTCGCTGGTAGAATTTTACGCCAACTGGTGTACAAGCTGTCAGACGATGGCACCGGATGTCGAGGCACTGAAGCAGCAGTATGGCGATCGGGTCAATTTCGTCATGCTGAATGTGGATAACAGCAAATGGTTGCCTGAAGTGCTGTCGTACCGGGTGGACGGCATCCCCCACTTTGTGTTTTTGGGTCAGGATGGGACGGCGATCGCACAGGCGATCGGCGAACAACCCCATGCTGTGATGGAGGCAAACCTCGTTGCGCTCTCATCGGGTGACGCACTTCCTTACGCCCAGGCGAGTGGTCAAACGTCTACCTTTTCTGCGCCTGTGTCAACCCCTAGCGCCAGCAGCGATCCGCGCAGTCACGGTAGCCAGGTTGTGGATCAAGGGGCATAGCGATCGCGGCAATCAGGCAAATTTTGTGGCAGTGTTCCACAATCGTCTGTAGGGGCGTTACATGTAACGCCCCTACAGACAGTCATTGAGACCTATAACCATTGACGAACCAATTTTGCCAGTTGCTCGGCACTATGGGGTACTGCTAAATGTGCAGCCTGGTGTGCCATGTGTGTTAGTTCGTCTGATGGATGGGTATGCGTGAATTTGCCTCCCAGCAGTTGCAAGACTTCAGCTTGCAAAATTGCTGGTGTGAGGTCAGCCTGTTGAAATAGCTTGGCGGCTCCTGCCTGGGAAAAGACGGCGGCGTTATACGTCTGATGATCTTCAGCGGCGTAGGGATAGGGAATGAGAATCGACGGGGTTTGGGTGATGGCTAATTCGGTTAATGTGCCAGACCCCGATCGACTGATGGCTAAATTTGCCCGTTGCAGTAAGCCTGCCATATTGGTGTAGAAGGGCAGCGCTTTGTATTGAGGATGCTGTAACGTGGTTGCATCCGGGTCGTTCTCGCCAGTCAAATGCACGATCCAGATGCCCGCCTCAAACCAGGCAGGGGCACACTGCCGCACTAACCGATTGACCCCGACTGCGCCCTGACTACCACCTACCACGACGATAAGGGGCGCTTCAGCGGGAATGGCTAAGTCGGTTAGGGCGGTGGATGCTAACTGAAATTGCGATCGCACTGGAGTTCCAGTCCATACGGTTTTTGTGCGCGGCAGGTAGGTGGCTGCTGCTTCAAAACCCAGGGCGACAGCACTACACCACGGACTCAAAAAGCGGGTGACTTTTCCCGGTAGCGCGTTGGATTCATGCAAAATGACGGGTAAGCCGAGCGATCGTGCTGCCAGCACTGCCGGAGCCGCAATATAGCCCCCAGTGGTAAATACGCCTTGAAACCGACCGACCTGTAATAAGCGTCGCACCTGCCAGACTGAGGCGATGAGCTTGAAGGCAACGCGCAGGCTGTCTAACCCCCGCTTTTGAAAGCCTTCAGCCGTAACGGTGTGGAGGGGATAGCGATCGGGAACGAGCTGCGTTTCCAGTCGATCAGGTACGCCTAACCACTCAATCTGATAGTCGGTCTGCCCATCTGAAAGCTGCTCAGCTACGGCGATCGCCGGAAAAACGTGCCCACCCGTGCCGCTTGCCGCCAGCAGTAACCGCCTGGGAGAAGTTTTTGCGACTACAGCATTGGCGTTGGCGGGCAGAGTAGAATCAGGAGAATCATTCACAGTTGTCTCAACCATACGGACACTCATTGTCGGTATCTCAGCAGGCACATCCCATCAAGCGATCCTTTTGCGGTTTACTATACCAACCACCTTGGGATATAAAGTTTGGGATGTTAAGTTTGGGATGTTAAGTTGCAGATTGTACTCCAAATCGTCGTCCATTCAACCAATTGCCATTCCTATGCCTAAGCGTTTGCCCTTCTTGCCTGCCCTGCCTCAACTCGCTTCACGTCAGCTCCAGGCAAAGCAGAGGCGTTGGCAACCGTTTCTCGTCGCGCTGGGGTTGGCAATGACGGTTAGCAGCGCGCTCCATGCCAACCGCGTGAGTGCAGAGCCACCCGAAACGGCACCCGCTCCGTTAAAGGAAACACTGGCTGCGATCGACAAAGCCGCAACCAGCCATAATGTGCAGGCGGTGCTAGCATTCTACAGCCCCAACTTTACCCACTCGGATGGTTTAACGCGCCAAACCCTGGAGCAAGCGCTGAAGCAACTCTGGCAGCGCTACCCCAATCTGGCTTACCGCACCGAACTCAAGAGCTGGAAAGCTGAAAACGCTGGCATCTCAGCCGAAACAGTTACCTACGTGACGGGGGTGCAGAAAGTGGGCGATCGTGAACTCAAAATCGACTCGACCCTACAGGCACAGCAGCAGTTTGAAAATCAAAAAATCGTGCGACAAACCATTCTTGGTGAGCGCAGCCAAATCACCTCCGGCAAAAATCCGCCTAACGTCAAGCTGACTCTGCCAGAGCAGGTGACGACAGGGCAGGAGTTTAGTTTTGATGCCGTCGTGCAAGAGCCACTGGGAAATGACTTGCTGCTGGGTACCGCGCTGGAAGAACCTGTCAAAGCCGATGGGTTTGTGAATCCGACCACGCTTGACCTGGAACTGCTGTCTGCTGGCGGCATTTTCAAAGTGGGTCGCGCTCCACTCACGGCAGACAACCGCTGGATCTCAGCCGTTCTGGTACGGCACGACGGTATGACCATGATCACGCAACGGTTGCGAATTGTAAATCGTGCGAAAGCCGCAAAGTAAGCGATCGCCGATCCGTAGGGACGTTGCGTGTAACGTCCCTGCAAAGATAAAACCCTAGAGGTGCCACTTTACCGAGCAACCGACTGGCTCTGTAGAAGTGGGTCGGATAGGCGCATTGCTCAAAATCTGGGCGATCGCGTCTCGCAGGTATGTCACGCGCACCGAAGCTGGATCATTCGGGCTATCGTCTACCGAGCCGCTGTAGCAGAGTACCCCGTTCTGGTTCAGCAGAAAGATATGGGGCGTTTTCTCGGCACCAAAGCTCTGGGCAACTTCTTGCGTCACATCTCGCAGGTAGGGGAAGTTCAACTGATGGTTGGCAGCAAAGCGCTTCATGTTCTCGAAGCTGTCATCAGGATAGCGATCGGCATCGTTTGCATTAATGCCAATCAGCGTCACACCCTGGTCTTGAAACTCTGCCTGAATCTGCTTCAGGCGATCGAGATGCCGATGCACATACGGGCAGTGATTACACATAAACACAACCGCCACCGCACGAAACCGCTCTAGATACCGCGCCAGATGATGCACAGAGCCATCAATCCCCGGAATCTCAAAATCGGGAGCATAATTGCCAATCACGGTACTCATTTTTTCCATACAGTGAATCTTGGTAGAGCGGAGGGGCGTAGAAGTTTTTAGTTGTTGGTTGTTAGTTGTTAGCTGGGAAGAGGGAAGCAGAGAAAGTTTTGAGTTGATTGAGCCATTAGCGGTCAGCGGTCAGCATGGAAGTTTTGAGTTGGGAAGTCAGGAGTTAGCAGTTTAGTCTTCATCCCTCATCCCTTGCCTGCTGCCCTCTGCCTTCTGCCTTCTGCCTCCTTCTAACAACCAACAACTAAAAACTAACAACTATTCCCAGTTCTGCGCGATCGCCTGATATCCCATTAGTTTATAGACCAATTTGGCTGCCGTAAACTCCGATACCACAGAATCGTTAATGGGAGCGAGTTCCATGACATCGCAGCCAATGACCTGATGGGCAGCAAAAATGCGCTGGATGAAGGTGAGCAGGCTATACCAGTTCAGTCCGCCGGGTTCGGGAGTGCCCACACCGGGAATGAGCGTGGGATCGATACCGTCAAGGTCGATTGTGATGAAGACTTTCTCGGTTTTGATGCTGGCAACGGCGCGATCGATCCAGTCGGGCTGCACCACAATTTCCCGTGCGCGAAAGACAGCAAGCTGCTTTTCTTTGATGAGATCTGCTTCTTCTTTGCAAATGCTGCGAATGCCCACCTGCACCGTTGGCAAGCCCATGTCGACAATCCGCCGCATGACGCAAGCGTGGTTGTGAATGGAACCTTCGTACTCGTGGCGCAAATCACCGTGAGCATCGACCTGCACAACTGTAAACGCTTCCCCCGGATACGCCTGCCGATAGCCTTCGACAATCCCCGTCGTGATGCTGTGTTCACCGCCCAACGAGATCACAAATTTGCCATCTGAAGCAAGCCTGTAAACCGTCTCCTGCGTCGCACGAAGCATCTCTTCCGATGAGACTTTCTGCCCGTTGCGGGTATCGGCGATCGCCTCTTCCGTATAAATCCCGACCTCCCACAACTCTCGATCGAGTTCTTCGTCGTAATACTCAACCTGCTGCGACGCATCCAGAATGGCATCAGGACCATGCTCACAGCCGCGACGATAGGTCGTGGTCGCCTCATAGGGAATGGGCAGAATGACAACCTTGGCGTTGTCGTAGGTCGCCGCAACATCCGACCCTAAAAACGGCAATGAAGAAGACGTTTGCACCAGCATGGCAGTCCCGATTTAAGCAACACCCGATCCTGACACATTCCCTGGGCGATCGGCTACTGGTCGCCAAACGATGCAAAGGATGGTTCGTTGCGCCACCGATCAAAGAGAGGAAATGATTGAACCAGGTTAGGATCAGGAAATGACATTCCCCATGCCGTTACTTGACGAAAAGCTGGCTCAACAGCGGGAGCAATCGGAGCGCGATCGCCAACCGCTTCTACAAAGAGCGTTCGACCCGCCTTTTTGGCTGAAAAACCCTTCGATGTGCTCAATCGCCTACGTGGCTTTCGACATTTTGGTCGTCATGGCTATGGCGCAGAGATTGAGATTAGCCAACTGAGAAGAACCTCAATTTAGTCCAGGGCTATTTCATTCCAATTGAGCAGTTAAGGTGAATCAGTTGATTGCATGAGCTAAAGATTCACTAAGCCGCGTTTGAGGGCAACGATCGTGGCTTGGGTGCGATCGCTCACACCTAACTTGCTCAAGATATTGTTGACATGATATTTAATCGCGCTTTCTGAGAGATGCAGGTCATCGGCAATTTGCTGATTGCTTTTGCCTTGTGCCA
>JAHHHL010000016.1 GCA_019359375.1 Lyngbya sp. HA4199-MV5 | reverse complement strand
TCTCTGTGGGCTGCCAGATTTTTTGAATGGTCGGTTGAAACCCCTACAGCTCAAAAAATTCCTTCAGAATTGCTAGACCTTTGGTCTGACCTACTCTGCTATGCTGCGTGATTGGCTAAAGTCGAGCCAATGTTGCCCGACCGCCCTCTCAATAGATAACCTTCAGCTACGGACACAACTGGAGGCTAAGGCAACCTAACAAACAGAATCACCGCACGATATGCGCGATCGACGCAATTTCTACCAAAAATTCTGGCTTGACCAGATCGGCGCGAATGCAGTAGCGGGCTGGGCACGGGCTGGGAAAATACTCGGCGTAGACCGCATTCATTTTGGGATAGTCGGCAAAATCCTTTAGAAAAATCATGTTGAAGGTGACATCCGCCATCGTCCCGCCAGCCGCTGCAATCACACTTTTGATTGATTCCAACACCTGACGAGTTTGCGCGGTCGCATCACCCTCACCCACCAGCTTGCCATCCGCATCCAGCGACAGCGTGCCAGAAACGTAGAGCGCTTCGCCCGTCCCCAGCATTCCAGGCGAGTAAGGGGCAAGGGGTGGCGGTGAACCTTCGGGGAGAATGGGGGTGCTGGGCATGGGGGAAGAGGTGAGGGGTGAGGAGTGAGGAGTGGGTAGAGGGCAGGAGGAGCAAGGGAAGTTTTGAGGGAGGAGGAAAGGATAAAGGATGAAGTATAAGGGATAAAAACTTGTCTTTAAGCGGTCAGCGGTCAGCGGTCAGCCTAGAAGTTTTGAGTTTTGAATTTAGCGGTCAGCGGTCAGCTATCAGCTTTCTTCCTTTCTTGTATGCCCGAAGGTCTTTGCAACCAACAACTAACAACTTCTTCTGCCTTCTACCCTCTGCCTCCTGCCTTCTTTTTTCTCACGCCGCGATCGCCGACTTGACCTTCTGCCTACAGTGCAGCAGGGGCATGACGGCTTCGCCAAAGGTAGTGATGTCGTCTATGAAGTTGGGGAAGGTGAATAGTACGCCGTCGATCGTGGTGTCGGTGGCGAGTTGATCGAGTTTGGCGGCAACGGTGGCGTAGGAACCAACGATCGTGGGAATGCCCATGAACATTTCTGCCTGCATCGCTTTGGACATGCCGCCATCTTTGTCCGTAGCGAGGGCACCCCCCCAGGCTTGAATGGCATTAATGTCGGCGTTTTCGGCGAGTTCCTGCACTCGTGCTTCGGCAGCCGCATCGGTTGGGGCGGCAACGACGGTAAAGAGCGCGTAGGTGCCGACTTGACGCTGACAGTCACTCGCTTTCTGTTTGAGGCGCAGATTGATGTCGCTGACGGTTTCAAGTTCGCCCAGCACAAAGTTGTAATGACCCAACTCAGCAGTGAACTGAATGCCGCGATCGGACTGTCCCGCACACACAATGGGAATGTCGCGGGAGGGTTTGGGCTGACAGAGACAATCCGTTAACTCAAAGAATTTTCCTTTGTAAGTAACCCGTCCTTCTGCCCACAGTTTTTTGAGAATCTGGACATATTCAGTCGCGTATTCGTAGCGGTAGGACAGATAGTCACTATCTGCTAACAAACCCATTTGAGAATATTCCAGCTTGTTCCAACCAGACACAATATTGATGCCAAATCTGCCCTTACTAATATCGTCGATCGTGACTGCCATTTTGGCGACAACGGCTGGATGAATGGTGGGAATCGCAATGGACGCATAGAGATCGATCGTGTGCGTGACAGCCGCTAAACCTGCCATTAAATTGAACGATTCCAGTGCATGATCCCAATGCTCGATTTCGCCGCCATAGCCGCGCCATTTCACCATCGAAAAGGCGAAATCAAAGCCGTATTTTTCAGCCAGTAGCGTAATCTCTTTATTGAGATCAAACGAGGGCATATACTGCGATGCTTTGGAAATAATCCAACCGTTGTTAGCGATCGGGATGAAAATGCCAAAATCCAAATAATTCATGACAGCCTGTTTGCATTCATGCTGATTTTTCAAGCTTCAGCATCATGACTTGGTGCCATTGTAAGGAGATTCGCCGTTTGAAAAATGAAACCGATGCTACAAAAGCTTTCTGCCTTCCACCCTCTGCCTTTTCCTAAATCTCATACGAAATCTCTGGTGCCTGCATCGCCCTTGCCAGTTCAGCCGCGACTTCGGGACGAGAGAATTCGGGTGGTGGCAGTTCGCCTTTACGGAGGAGTTCCCGCACTTTGGTTCCCGATAGGTGAATGCGCTCGTCGCGAGTGCTGGGGCTGGTTTTGGTGGTTGCCATCGATTGCGTTCGCAGGCAGTAGAAGGCATGTTCAAACTTCATCGGCGTAATGCCCAACTCGCCCGGTTCAAATTCGTCAAAGATGTATTGCGCGTCGTAGGTGCCGTAGTAATCGCCCACGCCTGCATGATCGCGCCCGACGATGAAGTGGGTACAGCCGTAGTTTTTTCGCACCAGGGCATGGAAGATTGCCTCACGCGGACCTGCATAGCGCATCGCAGCCGGATTAATCGCCAAAATGACCCGATCTTTAGGAAAGTAGTGTTCCAGCATGATTTCGTAGCAGTTCATCCGCACATCGGCGGGAATGTCATCTTCTTTGGTGGCACCGACGAGAGGATGGAGAAACAGCCCGTCCACAATTTCCAGTGCACATTTGATGATGTATTCGTGAGCGCGGTGGATAGGGTTGCGAGTCTGGAAACCCACGATCGATTTCCATCCCTTCCCCCGAAAGAGCGATCGTGATTCCAGCGGATCAATTTGATAGGTGGGAAAGAGCGTATGAGGATTGCGCTCCAGCAGCCACACATCGCCTGCCAGATTCACGGCACCCTGCTTGTAGACGACCGACACACCGGGGTGCTTTTCCTCGTTGGTACGATAGACCAGTAGCGCTTCGTGGCGTTTGTCGTAGCGATATTTTTGGGTCAGTTGCAACACGCCCACAAACGTCCCGTAAGGATTGTCTAACCGGATCAGGCTCCCTTCTTTGAGCGGTGCCGCCACCTCTTCCGACACAGGCAGCGTGATGGGGATCGACCAGGGCAACCCGTTCGACAGGTGCATGTCATTGACGACTCCGTTGTAGTCTGCCTCATGCATGAAGCCCGTGAGGGGACTAAAGCCACCGATCGCAATCAACTCCAAATCCGATACAGCCCGCGCTTCTAGCTTCACCCTGGGCAAAAAGTCGGCTTTGTCGAGAAATTCGGCGTGCTGTTCGGGCGTGGCGATGCGGTTGATGAGATGCCCACCGTGAGGCGCAATGCTGTCTGGCTGAGTCATGAGAGTTGTAGATGGCAGGGTGTCGATCGCAGTTTTGCTCACCCATCCATCCTACTAGGCTGTGCGATCGTTTCGATAAGCAACATTGCTCAGGTCTGCACCGCAAAAGCCTCTGGAGCTACTTGATCGGTCATTGAGACGAGCACAACACTTTCTACCTGGGATGACGATCCAGTGATCAATGGCTAAACTGATGGGAATCCTTTAGGCTCACTTAAGTCAATACTTTGAGTACCTTTCATCAACTCAAATTTCTTGAGTCAATCACACTAGAGAGTAATGAATCTGATATTGAACGCAAGGTTGTGCTCCCACTTCTTCGCATTCTTGGCTATAGCGATAATGACTGGAAATCTCAAGTTGGAATTGGTAAAAATAGGGCAGACTTCTTAGTGCATCCTCCCAGTATGTTGGTACACCATCCGCCATATTTAGTCATTGAGGTAAAAGCACCCAACAAAAAAACGTCTCAAAGTTTTTGGCAGATTACTGAATACATGCGGCAATCTAGAGCCGTTCTTGGTCTCCTCACAAATGGCTACCTGTTTCATTTGTTCTACCACTGTCAAGGGCAAGTGATCACTATTGCTGAGTATTCGCAGTCAACCCTGGCTGAAAATTTTGCCTTGGTACATAAACTTCTCAGCAAAGCGACCTGTTTAAAGGTAAGAGACGTTCTGCACCATAACCAACAGCAGGTGTACTTAAAATTCGCAAACTTGATTTCAAATGCATTCGGCAGTAAAGAGATGCTGAAACTATTTGCTAAAAAGCCTGAATTGATCAATCAATCATCTAAAAAGGAACGTAAACCTATGATTATCACTGTTTTTAATAACAAAGGTGGAGTAGGTAAAACCACTTTGACCATTAACTTGGCGGCAATGCTAACTAAATTAGGAAAACGAGTCTTGCTGATTGATATTGATGCTCAAGCCAATTTAACCACGGGTTTGGGCATTGATCCCTTAAACGATGTTGAATTAGCGAGCAAGAAAGATATTACCCACTTGCTATTGGAGCCGAGAACCAAGCTTATCGATGTAATTTATCGCAAGCGCTGGGGAGAGATTCAGTTAGACATCGTGCCGTCTCACATACGATTGAGTGGCATGGAGAATGAACTACTCCGAACAATAGATATTGATCGCGTTCTGGTTAAAAAACTAAAGAATCATGAGTACGACTTTGTTTTTATTGATCCACCTCCCTCATTTGGTAAAGTCAATGGCATATCGTTGATGGCATCATCAGGAATTTTAATTCCTGTCCAACTTTCACCCTACCCGATTCGAGCATTAGAGTATGTTATCAATCAGGTCAGAGAAGTAGAAGAATACAAAGATGAACCGTTACCCATTTTAGGGGTTGCTGTAAGTATGTATGACCAGCGATCGTCTAGTTTTAATCTTTCGATGGAAGAATCTCTTCGAGAAATATTGGTTAGACATTCAGATGGTCGAGCAATTGAATTGCTTCCAGAAAATACGTGGATGCCGAGATTAAATATTATCTCTAAATGTCCAGAGCAAGGTTATCCTATTCAACATGCGGAGTTTGACGATCAACTGAGTTCACAAGATCGAGAAACAGCCCAGTCTGCCATTGCGAGATTAGAAAATTTAGCCAACCACTTAATGAGTGTAATCTAAGAGGTTTATCAAGCGTGAGTCAAGACATTCGACGCGAACTGATCAGTAAAAATCTGGGCATTAAACCTATTGATCATGGACATGTTTATACTTTTCAAATTACCATTCCAGATTCCAGGAAGCAAAGTCTTTCTCTAGAGCAGCGACAAGCAATTGAGCAAAGTCTTTTAGCTCATCAAAACAATCTGATTTCACTAATTATACGACGTACCAACGCTTACGCAGATGAAGATATCGAATATGAGTTGGTGTATGGCGCGGACTGGTTACAAATTGCTCAGGAGTTGAATATTGAGAAGGTCTGGGCATGGGTTTTCGATCTGACTGATGAACAGACGATCGCTGCCATTACCGAAATGGAGTCACTATCGAACTCTTCTAGAGATACGCAACCTGCTCCAATAAGAACCGACGGCATCGACTCTGACGTAGCCACCTTAATTGATAAGAAACTTCAACTTGCTACTGATTCAATTAAAAATTCAATCACTTCTCTTTTAGCCGGAATCAGGAATGATGTAGATGAAAAATTGAAAGTTCTGAACTACAAAATTGATAATCTGAACAGCAAAGGACTAGAGCCAGTTTTAGGAAGGCTTGACAATCTAGATGAAAAGCTGAAAATTCTGGATAGTAATAGTACAGACATAAAAGCAATTTTACAGAAGCTCGATGGTGTTGAACACAAGCTAAGGACTTCTAGAGAAATAATAGAGCCTATAGTAGAGAATCCGATTAATCTATTGGAAGCCTCAATCCAAGATATTAAAGATGCTTTGAGGCAAGTAAAGGCTCAAGATCCACACATCAGGGCTGCGATCGAAGCAATAGAGCATTGGAAACAATCTGAGCAAGGACTTACTTGGGAAAACTTAGAGATCTCTATTAGAGCAAAAACAAACGCGCAACATAAAATTAAGGGCTTTGCGAAAGGAACTTATAGTCAACTTCGTAAAGTCGCAACAATACCAGAGAAGGTAAGCGTAGAGTAGAGCCTTGAGATGAACGTTAATTAAATAACCTGTAAATCTGCGTAGGGACATGGCATGCCATGTCCCTACGCAGAAAATCGCACCTGACTAAAGCTGTGCTCCTAAGTAGAAGTCAAGCAATCATGATCGACTCAAAATCTTGCAATCGACTTGCTTCCAGTGCATAGCTTTGACCGTAGATACGGGGGAGCTTTCCAGTTGTTGCTAGAGCCTGCCTGACTTCGGCATTGGTGATGGATGCCAAGGTGCGATCGCTGGCAAGTGCAACTCCAGCAGCAATGCCTACGCCATTACCCACCGCCGTGTTGAACTCCACAATTCTGCCTGCCGCACAGGCATAGCCATCAAACCCAGAAGCCGGACTGACTACCGCTAGATTGGGCACCGATTGGATCAGCGCATGACGAATCCCGACATTAAACAGCGGCGGATGGTGAAACGAAATGCTGCTCATCCCCTTCTCCATTGCCTTTTTACCTAATCCCGTAATGCCACCCCGCACATCTAGATAGTAGCCAAAGGTGGCGATCGCGCTGGTCTTAGAAACCCCTCCCATCAGCATTTGGGCACCGCTCAGAGGTTCTACCGCGCCTTGAATATTGCCTGCATGTCGGATGTACAGTTCCGATGCGGCTTTGACAGCGGTTGCGCCAAAACTCTTCAGCCACTTAGTGACAAAGCCAATTTCTTCGACCATGGCAGGCGTTGGCTTGGCGGCTCCTCGTGCCAGCGCTTCGGCTTGAGCGCCTGTGACATAAAACATCAGCGCATTCCAGGAAAGCCGATTACCCCCCAGTACGGCGATATTTGCCTGATCGAGCAGCACACCGCCATCCGCCAAAAACATTTTCTTGCCCCGGAAAGCATGATACGTCACCGATAGCGCCTGGCTCCGCACATCGATATGGTCTTGCCCAACGTACATCGTTCTCAAACTGCCACGTTCGTCTACAAAGCTTTTGCGAATCCTGTCCATCAGCGCCAGATCACCACCAGCGGCGATCGCAATATAGCGTTGGGCTTCCGCATCATTGGGATTGGTAAACCGCTTGAGGTAGTTCAATTCAATCTCTTTCAGTCGTTGAATGCTCAATCCCTGGCTTTCAAAAACCAATGTGACGGGCAGTTCTGAGTCTGGTAGCCCAAAAGTGCCAAAGCCCTGAAGCTTCTTCACACCTGCTGTTTGAGCCAGTTCTGCATTGACACTAGAGTCGATGAACTGCTTGCCCATAAACACGCTACCCGTTGTCAGGCGGATACCCGTCAGCTTTGCTCCATCGCGCAGCACCGACTGAAGCTGCACCCGGCTAATAATATCGGCTCCAACCTCGCTCAACATGGCACGCAGCGCTGCATCGGCTTTGCGTGGATCCAGCGCAATTTGGGCTACACCTGCCCGGTGCAAAAACTCCTGGTAGATAGCAGACGGTTCACCAAAGGTTGGCAACCCGTAAGACTGACGAATCTCGGCGGACAGGGAGCAGCGATCGAGGTACGCCAACCCCCCACGCACCAAATGACCACCAATCCCCTCTTGGGAATTGCCCTTAAACATCAGCAGCATTCGCAGCGCTTTACTCGTCCGGCGACGATACTCTCTAGCAGCACTGACCAGCGCCAGCACGCCAGGTACTTCATCCCCAAAGCCAATGAGATCGTAAGCGCGTGGCGGTTGTGTAGCGGCGGTCATAGTCGCACCAGAAGAGACGATACTTCAAGACACACAAAATAACCGATGGGTTTCGGAAGCGGTGAGATTCTCTTTATTTTCTTCCATTTGGGGGGAGTGGGGAGTGGGGAGTCGGGAGTGGGGGTGCGGAGGAAGCAGGGGAGGCAGGGGAAGGATGAGGGACGAGGGATGAAAGCTAAAGGATAAGAAGCTGCCTTGCTCCTGCCTTCTGCCTCCTGCCTTCTGCCTCCTGACCACGCTTCTGGTTCAAAACTCAATGTACTTCAAAGCTTCAGGAGGCACCAGACGAAGTTCACCAGACTGAAAGCGATCGCGCTCAATCCAGGAGGCTACGTAAGATTGATCGCTGTCCACAAAGCTGATTTGCTCTTGCTGATAAAAGGCGCGATCGACGAAATCGCAGGCGTAAAGCTGCACCAACTCATGTCCTGGCTTGCCGTCATAGGTGAATACGTTTTCTAGACAGCCGAGATAGCGAATGTTGGTCAATTCTGCCTGAAGTTCTTCGTAAAATTCTCGCTTCAGCGCTTCCAGGCTCGTTTCACCAAACTCAATGCCACCTCCTAGCGCCCGGTAGAAATAATCCTGCTTGACCGGATCGAATCCTTCTGAGACAAACAAGCGCGAACCGTGTTGAATCAAGCCTAAGACGATCGCCCGAATGCTTTGCATCTCACCTCCCCACTTTCATTTAGCGGTCAGCGGTCAGCGGTTAGCCTGAGAGTTTTGAGTTTTGAGTAGCGCTTTGCGCCGACAAGCTAGAGAGTTTGAGTTGGGAAGTCAGGAGCTAGGAGTCAGCTTTTTATCCTACTGCTACGCAGAAGCAAGCTACATCCTTCATCCTTTAGCTTTCCTTCTGCCCTCTGCCCTCTGCCCTCTGCCCTCTGCCTCCTGCTAACAACCAACAACCAACAACTAAAAACTTTTCTTGCCTTCTCCCTAATTCAAATCACTCGTATCCGCAAACGTCTCCGATCGATAACGGCTTTCTCCTGTTGTCCAGTCGTCGTTTTCGCCACCAATAATCAAACGGTCTAACACCACATAATCCTTGCTGAACTGTCTAAAGGCACTAATGAGAACATCCAGGGCGATCGCGTCACTGGTGCCCAGGTCAAACCAGCAGCGTCCCCAGTTGCCCTCGTATTCGACCTCACCCATGTTGTGCATGAGCGCCACCAGGCTGTCTTCAGCCACATCGTTGTCATACTCCATGTAGCTAATCTCTAGCCCAACGTCTTGCACCTGAAGATTTTCGGCATTAAACCCGCCCAGTTTGCCTAAAAAGAACCACGAATTGAAAACCTCTTCAACGTATTGCTTCTCCATTTCAGAGGGGTTGGTATTAAATTCAATCCAGATCCAGACGCTAAACGGGTCAAATTCCCGAAACTGCACGTCCATAGTGATACTCCTGTGTGTTCGTTAATAGACTCGTCCTTTCCAGGCTCCACCCTGTCCGCGCCAGTGACGTAGAGCAGAATCGAGCGTCATCAAGGTGTAAAGGAAGGCGATCGCAGGCAACCCGAACGTCAGCAGTGGAGGGCATTGATAGAGTAGCAGCGTGGGCAGGTACGCGATCGCCATCAACAGCCAGGTTGCCAGTCCCACAAGGGCGATCGTCCAGTGTCCGGTAAGGGAACCTGCGATCGTGCTGACAGGCGGCACCAGATAAATGATGGTCATTCCCACCAACGTCCCCAACAGCAGCAGTGGCGAATAGTACAACTGCGTATACGCCGTCCGAGCCACCATATCCCAAATCGTTTTCAGCGACGGATAGGGACGCAGGCTGTGGGTTTCGCGGGTAAGACCCAGCCAGATTTTGCCTGTGGCTTCGCCAGTTGTTAGTGGTTGGTTGTTAGTTGTTAGTGGCAGATCGTCCTGGCTTTTCTGATCCTGACTCCCAACTCCCGACTCCCGACTCCCGACTCCCCTTTCTGCTCCCTCTGCTTCCCCTGCTTCCCCCGCCTTCTGCCCTCTGCCTTCTGCCTTCTGCCTCCTCCTCAACCCCTTCACCGCTTGCGCCAGAGAACAGTCATCAATCAACGCCTGCCGCAGAATCTGGAGTCCTCCAATTTGCTCAAGCGCTTCACAACGGATGAGAATGCAGCCGCCAGCCGCAGCCGCCAGTTTACGGGTGGGATCATTTGCCCAGCGGAAGGGGTAGAGCTTTTGGAAGAAGAAGACGAAAGCCGGAATGAGTAGCTTTTCCCAGGTGCTTTTGCAGCGTAGCAGCACCATCAGCGACACCAGATCGAGATCATCTGACTGCGCTTTGGCGACCAGTTGATGCAGCTTTTCAGGGTGATGCTCAATATCCGCATCGGTCAGCAGAAAGTAATCGGGTTGGGGCGACAGGGTTTGCGCGTGACGAATACCTTGCTCCATTGCCCACAGTTTGCCCGTCCACCCCGATGGCAGCGGTTCAGCCGTAAGCACAGTCAGCCTTGAATCCTGACCAAGAGCCTGAGCGGTTTGTTGCGCGATCGCCCCGGTACCATCGGTACTCTGGTCATCCACCAGCACAATCTGAAAGGTGGGATAGGTTTGCAGAAGGAGCGATCGCAGCGTCACAGGCAGCAAATCAGCTTCATTGCGAGCGGGGATGATGGCGCAGACGGTGGGGAGTGGGGAGTGGGGAGTGGGGAGTGGGGGTAAGGAGAGTTTTGAGTTTTGAGTTTTGAGTTTATTGTGGCTCCTGACTTCTGACTTCTGACTCCTGACTCCTAACTCCCCTGCTTCCCCTGCCCCCTCTGCTCCCTCTGCCTCCCCTGCCCCCTGCCTTCTGCCCTCTGCCCTCTGCCCTCTGCCTTCTCCTTCCTCTTCCAAAAACTGATCCGATCGCCAAAACAGCCCGCGCCCAAACAGCAGCACCAGCCATATAACGAGTGACAGCAGCGTGATTCCTAACCCAAATTCAGCCATTTCTCACCCAATGAGCTAATTGCCAAGACTCTTCACTAAGAGGCAAAATACAACATCTGCCAATTGTAACGACAGGTGTATCGGTATTGGCAGCATTGGTGTGTTGGGAGTGAATGACAGTATGCAGACTCACGAGCATGGTGCGCTTGATCGCACGAACGTTTCACGCGCACAGGTAGAAGACGCGATCGCCCGCAGCCAGAATTACCTTCTCTCGCTTCAGTACCCCGAAGGTTACTGGTGGGCAGAGCTGCAATCGAATGTCACCATTACGGCAGAAGTGGTGCTGCTGCATAAGCTTTGGGGGACAGACAAAACGCGTCCCATGCAGAAAGTTGAGGCATACTTACGATCGCAGCAGCGCGAACATGGCGGTTGGGAACTGTTCTACGGCGATGGGGGCGAACTGAGTACGTCTGTGGAAGCATACATGGCGCTGCGGTTGCTGGGTGTGCCTGCGAGCGATCCGGCGCTGGAAAAAGCGCGATCGTTCATCGTGAAACGGGGCGGCATCAGCAAAACTCGCATTTTCACCAAATTTCACCTGGGACTCATTGGCTGCTACGACTGGCGCGGCTTGCCCTCCATTCCATCGTGGGTCATGCTGCTGCCGGATGCCTTTCCGGTGAATATCTATGAACTCTCAAGTTGGGCACGGGGCAGCACCGTACCGCTGCTGATCGTGTTCGATCGCAAGCCCGTTTACATCACCGATCCCGCGATCAACCTGGACGAACTGTATGCAGAAGGACGCAGCAATGTCCGCTTTGAGCTACCGCGTCAGGGCGACTGGACAGATTTGTTTGTGCATCTGGATAGCGCCTTCAAGCTGGCAGAAGATTTGAATCTCGTACCCTTCCGGCAAGAAGGCATTGATGCGGCTGAAAAGTGGGTGCTGGAACGCCAGGAAGTCACTGGCGATTGGGGTGGCATCATTCCCGCCATGCTCAATTCGCTGCTGGCACTCCGCGCGCTCGATTATGACGTTGCTGACCCGATCGTCGATCGCGGTCTCAAAGCCGTCGATAACTTTGCCCTGGAAACCGACGACCACTACTGGATTCAACCCTGCATTTCGCCCGTGTGGGATACGGCACTCGTGATGCGATCGCTCGTTGATTCTGGTCTTGCACCTGACCATCCTGCCCTGGTGCGTGGTGGCGAATGGCTGCTAGAAAAGCAAATTCTCGACTATGGCGATTGGGCAGTGAAGAACCGCAAAGGCAAACCCGGAGCCTGGGCGTTTGAGTTCGACAACCGCTTCTATCCCGATGTGGATGATTCTGCTGTTGTCGTTATGGCGCTGTGTGCCGTGCAGTTACCCAACGAGCCACTGAAGCAAGCCGCGATCGCCCGTGCCGTAGACTGGATCGCCACCATGCAATGCACTCCTGGCGGTTGGGCAGCCTTCGACATCAACAATGATCAAGATTGGCTCAACGCCATCCCCTACGGCGACCTCAAAGCCATGATCGATCCCAACACAGCGGATGTAACCGCGAGGGTGCTGGAGATGGTAGACAAGTTGGAAGGAAGGCAGGAGGCAGAGGGCAGAGGGCAGAAGGCAGGGGATAGAAGCCAGGAGTCAGCAGTCAGCAGTCAGCAGTCAGAACTCTTCCCCAAACCCTACACCCTACACCCTACACCCCACACCTTACATCCTACTCCCCACTCCCCACTCCCCACTCCCTCCCTCGATCGCGCCCTCTCCTACCTCCGCGCCGAGCAAGAACCCGAAGGCTGCTGGTTTGGTCGCTGGGGGGTAAACTACATCTACGGAACGAGTGGCGTACTGGCAGCGCTGTCTCTGGTGGCACCGAAGACCCATCAGCGGGAAATTGAGCGGGGTGCAAACTGGTTGATAAGTTGCCAAAATGCGGATGGTGGCTGGGGCGAAACCTGCTTTAGCTACAACGATCCATCATTGAAAGGACAGGGAGACAGTACGGCTTCGCAAACTGCGTGGGCGCTGATTGGGCTGATGGCAGCAGGCGATGCAACGGGTACGTATGCAATGGAGGCGATCGATCGCGGCATCCACTACCTCCTGCAAACCCAACGACCCGATGGCTCCTGGGATGAAGACTACTTCACGGGTACAGGCTTTCCCTGTCACTTTTACCTGAAGTACCACCTCTATCAACAGCACTTCCCACTGACGGCGATCGGGCGGTATCGACTCATCAAGTAGCGTTTAGCAGTCGTCAAC
The DNA here is from genome assembly GCA_019359375.1 of Lyngbya sp. HA4199-MV5. GTDB lineage: Bacteria > Cyanobacteriota > Cyanobacteriia > Leptolyngbyales > Leptolyngbyaceae > Stenomitos. The sequence continues at coordinate 131,365 of JAHHHL010000016.1, read as the reverse complement.
CCTGAATCGGACTTGATTAATCAGCAGAGGAAGCTTGATCTAGCGCCCAATGCAGTCTTGAAGCTGAATGGCGTTCAGTTTGCTGTCAAAGCTCTGGAAGCGCCCTACTAAGGTCGCGCGTTGATTAGTCTGCAAGGCTGCTACTGCGGCATCTTGATTTTTAGCCATCGCACATAGAACGGTCATCCGATTCGGCTTGTCTGTTGATGGGGTACCCAGGGCAGGCTGACCACTGTCAAATGACACCGTATAGGAACCAGCATTTTCTGCGATGCCGAGCACTTTTCCATTGACCCGAAACGTTTTGCCAGTAAAATTCATTTTCAAACGGGCTGGATTGTCCGCCGACTCCTTAATCTGCTTGGCTAGAGTCGCTGCATCGACTTCAATCGCTGTGGCATCATCCTTCACGGGAACAACTGCCGTCTCTTTGGGCAGCAATTGATTGAGCGCATTACACAGGTGATCCCTGACGGTTTCCCTGCGTGCACCAACGCCACTCGGCAGGGTAAAAACCATCTCGACATTCAACAGCGTGCCATCCACGGTTGCATAAACGTCGATCGGCAACGCACGCTGCAACATGGTAGCCGGATTTTCAGCTTTCAGCACTCCTGTACTGACATCAGCGCTGAGCGTCTTGATGCCATCGCGAGCCAAAATGGGGCGCAATTGGGAAAACGCTTTTTCTACGGTTCCCCCCTCAACCTGAACCCTTGCAGCGAAGGCACTTCCGTTGAAAAAATCACCTTTTTTCTGAAAGCTTTCTTCGCAAGTAGTGGCCAAAGCGGGGCTAGCTAAACCGACAAGCGCTAGAGTCAGGACAATCGATCGCATATTTTCTACACTAGGAGAATGAAAGAGTCATCTAGCCCAGCATGAACCAGCCAACAACGGGATGGCAAGAGCGGCAACGATGCTCTTGATTGAAACTTTAAAGAGTCTGGTCTTGGCACGTTTGGGTGCCAAGTATTGAGTAGAGTCAAGAAACCATCTGGGTAAGACCTGTATTGGCTTCCATTTAATGCTAATTGTGATAAAGCTGTTTTCTATGCCTATGAGCATAAACTGCACGAAGAAAACTGGGTTGAAATGCCTGCTGGGTTTGGTCGTCAATTCAGAACTTGACGGGAATGGCTTTCACGCCACGGGTTATCAGGCTCGAATGCCAATGCAGACGTTCAGGATCGATCGCGAGTCGAAGCTTGGGCAACCGCTCGAATAATACCTGAAACGCAATGCTGGACTCCAGCCGTGCCAGAGGCGCACCAAGGCAGTAGTGCATCCCTGAGCCAAACCCCACATGCTTATTGTTGGGTCGATCGAGCATGAGGGTTTCTGGAGCTTCAAATCTTGATTCATCATGGTTCGCTGATCCCAATGCCGCCAGCACCATTTCACCTTTGGGAATCAGTGTGCCCGCGATCGTCAGATCTTCACACGCATAGCGGGAAGTGGCAAACAACACGGGCGGGCTGTAGCGCATCAGTTCTTCGACCGCAGGTTTCATTAATTCGGGTTCAGCGCGTAAGCGATCGAGTGCTGCCGGGTGCATCAGCAATGCCAGCACCCCATTTCCAATTAAATTGACGGTGGTTTCGTGACCAGCGCTGAGCAGAAGTCCGACCATACCAATGAGTTCGTCTTCGGCTAATTTCGAGCCTTCAGCTTCGGCTTGTAGCAGGGCACTGGTTAAGTCATCTTGCGGGTTAAGGCGATGCTCGCGGAACAGTCGGCGTAAAAACCGCACGAGTTGATACAGACTGGGGATAGCAAGCACACCTTCAATGGGTTTCCTGACGCTGACCGCAACGTTTGACCAACGGTGAAAGGCTGCCCGATCGCGTTCGGCAACGCCAAACATATCGCTAATCACCACCATCGGGATTGGCAATGCAAAGTCATGCACAATGTCCATCTCGCCGTTCGCTTGCACGCGATCGATCAACTCGTGGGCAAGGAGGTGAATCCGGGCTTGCATTTGCGCGATCAGACGTGGCATGAACGCTTGATGCACTAGAGAACGTAGACGAGTATGATCCGGCGGGTCGGAGTCAAGCATCGTGTGCTGGAGCGGCTGAATGAATCCCGGTAGCCACACCTCTCGGCGCTTTTGGGCTGGCTCTCGAATATTGCGGCGATCTTTGACAAGGCGATCGTCTGTGAGCGCAGCCAGCACATCCTCATAGCGGGTGACAATCCAGGCACGCTCCCCAAAAGCCTTTACGGGTGCAACGGGGCGAGTTTTTCGCCAGCGCTTGAACGTTGAAAACGGATTGGCTCTAAAAGGAGGAGCGGTGATGTCTACTGGCTCAAGGTTCATATTCTGATGGCGTGGCATCATGGCGATCGCTCCTTAAAGCTGAATTTGCAAATCTTCGTAGGGGCTTACGGTCGTAAGCCCCTACAGACGGTCATCTGTAGGGCTATCTTTTGGAACTGAGCTAACAGGGTCGTGAGAATTGGAAGGCATTTTAGGAAGGCGAGTAATTTGTAAATGACCAGTCAGTTATTTATAGAACAAAAAAAGATCAGGCTCTTTGCCCGTTTGGGTTCAGTCCTCGCCAGAGCAAATCGACAAAATCCGCCAGAAAGCTGCTGGTATCAAGGCGAACAGCCGCGCTTTGTAGCGTTTGGCTCATGGTAAAACCGACCACCGTATGGAACAAGGTCAGCGCTGGAATCGTTGGGTCGCCACGGGCAATGCGTCCCAGTGCCATTTCGCGTGCGAGGTAGGCAGTCAACGCCGCGAAGTCGGGTTCGACATTAGGCGGGATGACAATCTCGCCTGGTTGTCGCACTGACCAGGCGAGCATCATGCGTGGCATCACCGCTTCTGCATAAGCAGCAATCCGTAACGCAATTTTGAGCAAATCCGATCGCGGGTTGCCCTGTCCAATCTCAGCTTCGAGTGCAGCACTCCATAGGGAATCGCAGCTTGTTTCCGACATGGCGGCAAAAAACAGAGCTTCTTTTGTGGGAAAGTGCTTAAAAATGCTGGCGCTGGAAATGCCCGCACGCTTTGCAACATCCACTGTGGTGGCACTGAAGCCTTTTTCGAGAAAGACGACGCGAGCCGCCTCAAGAATTTGCGCCTGAGTAATCGTGGGAGTTCTCGCCATACCTTAAATAATAACTGAACGGTTATTTATTCGTCAAGGCGATCAGATCCCAGATTGGTCTTCTTTAAGGGAAACAGACCAGGGGCGTGGTTCTGTCGCTAAGATCGATGAGGCGATCGCTGATATCCCTTCTAAGCTTGTGCCCTACCGCTATCTACTGTTTCATAAACCCTATGATGTGCTGTGCCAGTTTACGGATGACGGTGAACATGGAACGCGGCGTACCCTCAAAGACTACGTTCCTGTGACGGGCGTTTACCCAGTGGGAAGGCTCGATCGCGACAGTGAAGGACTGCTTCTGCTGACCAATCACGGCTCGTTGCAACATCGCCTCAGTGATCCTAAGTTCCACCATCCGCGTACGTACTGGGTGCAGGTTGAGCGAATACCGGATGACGCTGCCCTGCAACGGTTACGACAGGGGATTCTCATTCAGGGCATCAAAACACGTCCAGCGATCGTCACACTATTACCCGAAGAACCCGCCTTGCCGCTCCGCGATCCCCCCATCCGGTTTCGTAAAACGGTGCCGACGGCGTGGTTAGAACTAACGCTGACTGAGGGGCGCAATCGACAGGTACGACGGATGACTGCCGCTGTGAACTTTCCCACGCTGCGACTGGTGCGCGTGGCGATCGGTCACCTTCAACTCACCGGACTTGCCCCCGGACAGTGGCGCGATATAACACCCGATGAACTTCGCCCGTTGCAAGACCTTTGTCGGTAGAATAGAAGCCTATGGAACGCGAAGTCATTACCCTCCTGTCCCTCCGGGAAATCGATAAAATGCGTCAGGCGGGGCACCTGGCCGCAAAATTACTGCATCACCTCTCTTCTCTGGTGCAGCCTGGTGTGAGCACCCTCGCACTCAACGACGAAGCCGAACGATGGACTCAAGCGCACGGTGCTAAGAGTGCCCCGTTGGGCTACAAAGGCTTTCCAAAATCCATCTGCACCAGTGTAAATGAGGTGGTTTGTCATGGCATTCCCAACGCCAAGCAAGTTTTGAAAGACGGCGACATTATCAACATTGATGTCACGGTCATTCTGGATGGCTATCACGGCGATACCTCCAAGATGTTTTTTGTCGGAGAACCGTCGCCGATCGCCCGCAAACTCGTCGAAGTCACCGATGAATGCCGTCGTCGGGGCATTGCGGCGGTGAAACCCGGTGCCAAAATTGGCGATATTGGTGCAGCAATTCAAGACTATGCCGAAGGGCAGGGCTTCTCTGTGGTGCAAGATTTTGTAGGGCACGGCATCAGCCGAGTGTTCCATACCGCACCTCAAATTCCGCACTATGGCAAAGCGGGCACAGGCAAGAAACTGCGAGCGGGTATGGTGTTTACCATTGAACCGATGATCAATGAAGGCACCTGGGAAGTCAAAGTCCTTGCCGATAAGTGGACGGCTGTAACGCTCGATCGCAAACTTTCTGCCCAATCGGAACACACGATCGCCGTCACCGAAACGGGTGTAGAAATTCTCACCCCTTACCCCGGCGAAGATCTACTCAGTCCATAATGGTGTCCAGGCAATCCGGTCAAGGCTACGTCACAACGACACGATGTTTGATAACATCTGCAAGTTTCTGGTAGAAACCTTTCCCACCGATTTTGCCACCTGGCTTCTCGGCGAACCGATCGCGCTCACAGAGCTAAGTCCATCGGAACTCTCGCTAGAGCCGATCCGCGCCGATGCCCTGATCTTGCTGCAAGCAGATACGGTAGTGCTGCATCTAGAGTTTCAAACGCAACCCAAGCCAGATATTCCCTTTCGGATGATTGATTACCGTCTGCGGGTCTATCGCCGCTTTCCTCACAAACGGATGCGACAGGTGGTGCTTTACTTACAGCCAACGACCTCCGATCGGGCACGGCAAACAACGTTTGAGCTGGAAAGCACGCGCCACACATTTGAAGTGATCCGTTTGTGGGAACAACCGACCGATGAGTTTCTCCAGTCTCCGGGCTTGTTACCCTTTGCCGTTTTGAGTCAAACCGCCGATCGCCTTGCGACGCTTCAGCAAGTCGCGCAGTCAATTGACCAGATTGCCGACTCGCGTACCCAAAGCAACGTGGCAGCCTCTACGTTCATTCTGGCTGGGCTACGATTGGATGAAGCTACTATTCAACAAATCTTGCGGAGGGATGTGATGCAAGAGTCTGTAACCTATCAAGCCATCAAAGCCGAAGGACGACAAGAAGGACGACAAGAAGGACGACAAGAAGGAGAACGATCGCTCGTCCTCCGCCTGCTGACGCGCCAGGTCGGCGATGTCCCAGAAACGCTGCGATCGCGCGTTGAAACGCTGTCATTGGAGCAGCTAGAGACCCTGGGTGAAGCCCTCTTATCCTTCAAAGCGATCGCCGATTTAGAAACCTGGTTTGATCACTTGGAGTAGCGCGATCACCACTGCCCTTTCGTTGTCCTCTCCGTTGGGATGATAGCGCCTTTGTTCGCCACGTCTCAGCAGATTTATAGGCAGCACCCAGCCGCTCTACCCGCTAGGATTATTTGGCAGCCTTTGAAGGAGAGTTCAATGCTATCCGATCGACTCGTACAGCAGATGCAGTTTGTCCTTGAGATCGATAAGCTCAAGCAAGTGTTGCGGCAAACCTTACTGGCGAATGGTTCACGCCGAGAGAATAGTGCTGAACACTCCTGGCACATTGCGCTGATGGCGATCGTGCTGGCTGAGTATGCCCCCGCTCCCGTTGATCTGCTGCACGTCATCAAGCTACTGCTGCTGCACGATCTGGTCGAAATCGATGCAGGCGATACGTTTTGCTACGACGAGCACGGCAACCAGAGCAAAGCTGATCGGGAAACGCGAGCCGCCGATCGCCTGTTTCGGTTGTTACCACCTGATCAGGCAATAGAGTTTCGCGCCTTATGGGATGAGTTTGAAGCGCAGGAAACGCCTGCCGCTCAATTTGCCGCCGCGCTCGATCGCCTTCAGCCCATTCTCAACAATCAGCAAACGGGTGGTCATACCTGGCAACTGCACAACGTTACCAGCGATCGGGTACTCCAGCGGATGGCTCCCATTCAAGCAGGTGCGCCAGAGCTTTGGTCAGTCGTGCAACAAGTCATTGATGATTGCATTGTAGCGGGCTACTTAAAAGAACCCATGACGGAAGAAACTGGGATCGGTAATCTGGATGCGTCCGTACCCTAAAAACTGCCCGTAGGGTTGCTCTCCCGTGGGATACGCTGTGACACCATACAGGTAAATGCCGCCCACATCCGGGTTGCGCGTGGCGTATAGCCCAATTTTGACGACGCTTCCCGGCGCGACGGGTTGATCAAAGGTGACGGTAATAGCGCGAGTTTTGGGGTCTTGCGTCACCTCTCTAAGCGGTACTCTGGTTTCCTGTTCCTTCGTTTTAGCCACCGCTTCTGTTTGGCTGACATCAAACCGGGCACGATCGGGACCGTCTTCTGGTGCAATCATCACCGCTTGCAGTGACTCTCCAGCATTCTCCGGTACTGATAGCGTGAAATAGTAGGTCGATCCCCAAAAATACGCTGCCTTTTGCGTTGCCGTAGCGCCTTCAAACCGGGGTGGCTGCACAAAGTACGTTTTGCCGTTCGCCAACTGTACGGCGTGTGCCGACAAGCTAAGACCCGCGTGTGCCCACAGCATTAAAGCTATCCCCAAGCACCATTTGCTGCTTTTCATTTCGCCCTTTTACCTCGCTACTGGATGACGATGTTTTTGCAGAGCACCACTCTGTCATCTGCAAACTCAAAACGTTAGCACCCTGCCCTGGCGACAAGACTAGGAGTCTAAACCACCATCGGTAATTTGGATGCGTCCATAGCCCAAAAACTGCCCTGCTGGCTGCTCACCTGACGGAAACGCTGTTACGCCATAAAGGTAGATGCCACCAGTATCTGGATTTTGGTCAGCAGCCAGTCCGATCGTGACTGTTTTGCCAGCTGCGATCGCGGGATCAAAGGAAATGGTGATCGCCTGCGTTTTTGGATCTTGAGTGACAGTCTGAAGTGGAAGCTTTGTGCCCTCTTGATCGAAGGTGCCCTCAGATGCTGTTGTTTCCTTGAGATTAAACCGCACGCGATCGGGGGCTTCTTGCGGCGCAATGACGATCGTTTGCAACGGTTCACCCGCGTTGGCAGGTAAGGTGAGCGTGAAATAATAGGTCGATCCAAAAAAGCGGGCTGTTTTTTGGGTTGCTACAGCATTATCTAAACGTGGCGGCTGCACAAAATAGGTTTTGCCATTCGTCAACGTTACCGCCTGTGCTGGGATTGGCACTAACCCAGCCGCATTGAAAGAGAGCAATCCCACGGTCGCTATGAGTAATCGCCAGTTCATCGCTTTCGCTCTGTTGTAGGTAGTTCTGTTCTAGCAAGTTCTAAATAGAATTGTCGTACTGATTTGGGTGAGTCACGTTCGCGCGTGGTGGCACCAAAAAAGCCAGAGTCAACCCTGGCTTGGATGCTGATTTGAGTTGTAAAACCAACCAATGCAGTCAAGGATGTTAACGATCGACCGATCCCATCACCACGTCAACGCTGCCCAAAATGGCGAAAATGTCTGCCACCTTATTGCCTCTCACCAGGCTGGGTAGCACCTGCAAGTTGTTGAAATCGCCCGGACGGATTTTCCAGCGCCAGGGGAAGACAGTATCGTTCCCGACGATGAAGATTCCCATTTCGCCACGACCTGCTTCTAGACGGACATAATGTTCGCCTTTGGGAATTTTGAACGTGGGCGCAATCTTTTTGCCGATGTACTGGTAGTCAAACCCGTTCCATTGTGACTTGGGACCTGACTCTATACGCTTGGCTTCCAGGTTCTCGAAGGGTCCACCGGGTAAGCCTGCGATCGCCTGCTGAATGATCTTGATCGACTCGCGCATTTCTGCCATCCGCACCACGTAGCGCGCTAAACAGTCGCCTTCCGTTGCCCACGCAACCTTCCACTCAAAGTCGTCGTAGCATTCGTAGTGATCCACTTTACGCAGATCCCACTGCACGCCAGAGGCACGCAGCATCGGTCCAGAACAGCCCCAGTTGATGGCTTCCTCGCGGGTTAAAACACCTACGCCTTCCAGCCGGCGACGAAAGATGGGGTTGTTAGTGATCAGCCGTTCATACTCATCGACGACAGGCATCATGTAGGTGCAGAAGTCCGAACACTTATCAATCCAGCCGTAGGGCACATCTGCCGCCACACCACCAATGCGGAAATAGTTGTGGTTGACCATCCGATAGCCCGTTGCGGCTTCGTACAGGTCGAGAATCATCTCGCGATCGCGCAGGGTGTAAAAGAACGGCGTTTGCGCTCCCAAATCAGCCACAAAGGGTCCTAGCCACAGCAAATGGTTCACTAACCGCCCCAGTTCCAGCATGATGACGCGAATGTAGCTGGCGCGTTTGGGTACGGGAACGTTGGCGAGTTTTTCGACCGCGTTGACGGTAATCGCTTCGTTAAACATGCCGCCGTAGTAATCCCAGCGGCTGGTGTAAGGGACATACATGATGTTGGTACGGTTCTCGGCAATCTTTTCCATGCCTCGATGCAGGTAGCCCAACACAGGCTCACAGTCGATGACATTTTCACCATCCAGCGTCACCACCAGGCGAAAGCAGCCGTGCGTCGAGGGATGGTGAGGACCCATGTTAATCACCATGGGTTCTGTCTTCGTCTCGATCATTGTCATAGATGGACAGTCTCCTGTGTCGGCAGTTGGATTAGTTCTCAGTTTTTAGTTTTTAGTTTTTGGTTGTTAGTGAAGAGGATGTCTAACAACTAACAACTTAAAACCAACAACTTATGCAGCATTCTCTTAGATTATAGGGACTGTTCGACCAGAGAAGGTGTCGAAGCTAACGGCGATCGTCATCAAGCTTTGAAAGGAAAACGATAGAGTAGGGTCGAATGCTCTTAGTAAGAAGTGAGAGGTGAGGGGTAAGGAGTGAGGGGTGGGGAGTGGGGAGTAGGGAGTGGGGAGTAGGAAAGGCTAAAAGCTAAAAAACCGATCGCTGATTGATTCTTAACTTTCATCCCTCACCCCTCATCCCTTCTGCCCCCTGCCCCCTGCCTCCCCTGTCCCCTCTGCCCCTTGCCTTCCTCCATGCCACCTGTACAAGAACTACCTTCTGACGCACCCGACTTGCCCGATTCGCCTCTAGAAGCATTCGTCCATATTCCCGTCCTGAGTCGTGAGGTGCTGGACGGGTTAGCTGTGCGATCGGGCGGTCATTATCTGGATGCCACGGTTGGCGGGGGTGGGCACAGTGCGTTGATTTTGGCAGCAGCAGCGGATGTCCAGGTGACGGCGATCGACCAGGATGAGCAAGCGATCGCAGCCGCGCAGGCAAAACTAGCTGAGTTCAGCGATCGTGTTCAGTTTCAGCACACCAACTTTGCCAATTTTCAACCAGGAGAACAAAAATTTGATGGCATTCTGGCAGATCTGGGCGTGAGTTCGGCTCAGTTTGACATTCCCGATCGCGGCTTTAGTTTTCGCCACACGGCTCCGCTGGATATGCGGATGGATCAGCGGCAAGACTTGACTGCTGCCAACATCATTAACCATTGGGAAGAAGTGAAGCTCGCCGATATCTTCTACACCTATGGCGAAGAACGGCTTTCGCGCCGCATTGCCCGTCGAATTGTTGAGCGAAGACCGTTTGAAACCACGACAGAACTGGCAGAGGCGATCGCCTACTCTGTGCCCAAGTCTTATCGCTACGGACGCATCCATCCTGCTACACGGGTCTTTCAAGCCTTGAGAATTGCCGTCAATCAAGAATTGAGCGTGCTGGAAACGTTGATCGATCGTGCCCCTCACTGGCTCAAACCGGGCGGCAAACTTGCCATCATCAGCTTCCACAGCCTCGAAGACCGCATTGTGAAACATCGGTTCCGCGAGTCAGAATTGCTGAAAGTGCTAACGAAAAAGCCGATTTTGCCTCAGGATGACGAAGTGGCAGAAAATGTAAGGGCGCGATCGGCGAAGTTGAGAATTGCGGAGAGGTTGAGGAGTGAGGAGTGAGGAGTGAGGAGTGAGAGGTGAGGAGTGAGAGGTGAGAGGGGGAGGAGGCAAAAGGCAAGGGGGAGACTGTGATGTGAGTTTTTTCAGCTTAAGCCTTGACCTTCCGAGTTCCACGCTCCACTTTCCGACCTCCAGGCTCGACCTTCCGAGTTCCACGCTCCACTTTCCGACTTCCAGGCTCGACTTTTCGACTTCCAGGCTCGACTTTCCGAGTTCCAAACATGACACTCCGAGTTCAGCCCTCCATGTTCTGAGTTCTAAGCTCGACACTCCAAGTTCCAAACATGACACTCCGAGTTCTAACCATGACGCTCCGAGTTCCAGGCTCAACCTTCTGACCTCAAACCTTGATACTCCGAGTGCCAAGCCTTGACTGCTCAACACTCAACACTTCCCTTTTCGCCCCCTCACTCCTCACCCCTCACCTGTCCCCTCCCCATGTCTAACCAATCCATTAATCTCGACGATCGCCTCTACCGCTACTTTCAAGCCGTCTCCTTGCGCGAACCAGGGATTCTTACTCAGCTACGGCAGGAAACCGCCCAGCACTCCATGAGCCGGATGCAGATCTCGCCAGAGCAGGGGCAGTTGATGGCGCTGCTGGTGCAGTTGATGGGCGCAAAGAAAACGCTGGAGGTAGGCGTATTTACAGGCTATAGTGCGCTGGTCGTGGCACTGGCGTTGCCGTCCGATGGGAAGGTGATTGCCTGCGATGTAAGCGAAGAGTATACGTCGATCGCCCGTCGCTATTGGCAACAAGCCGGAGTCGCTGACAAAATTGACCTCCACATCGCCCCCGCTCTGGAAACGTTAGACGCACTGCTGGCGGCTGGACAGGCAGGCACGTTTGATTTTGCGTTTATTGATGCGGATAAGAGTAACTACGATGGCTACTACGAACGATCGCTGCAACTGGTGCGATCGGGCGGGCTAGTGGCGATCGATAACGTGCTCTGGTACGGGCAGGTGGCAGATCCCCAGGTGCAAGACAACAGCACCAACTGCATCCGCGCTTTGAACGAAAAACTACATCAAGACTCGCGGGTAAGTCTCAGCCTGGTACCGATCGGTGATGGTTTAACTTTGGCACGCAAGCATTAGGCGATCGGGTGCAAAATGTTGGTTGCGTCTGTAGGGACGTTCAATGCAACATCCCTACAAAAGGTATTAGGGTATTGCCGTGTACGAACCGCTGGACACGTTTATTCAACAAATTGCGCCTCAGTTCTCCCTGGACTGGAACCTGGTAGAGCCGCTGCTAAGGTCAAAACCCCTACGCAAGGGAGAATATCTCTTTCAGGAGGGCGATCGGTGTGAGTTTGTCGGTTTGACGCTGAGCGGCTGTCTACGCATGTTCTTTCTCAAAGACGGCAAAGAACTCACGCTGTTTTTTCATCCTGAGCATCACGTTTTTGGGGACTACCAGAGCTTTCGGCAACAGCAACCCGCGTGCTTTTCCTGTCAGGCGATCGAAGCGTCCGACGTGCTCCTGGTCAACCGTCAAGTCATACAAACCCTGGAAGCCGCACCCGATGGGCAACGCCTACTGCGGCTAATCGTTGAGCATCTGGCGTTTCGGTTGCGCGATCGCCTGCTGTCGCTGTACCGCGATTCTCCAGAGCAACGCTATTTGCATTTGTTGAAAACAGATCCACAGCTTTTGCAGCGCCTTCCTCAGCATTATGTTGCCTCCTATCTTGGTCTTGAAGCCGAATCGCTCAGCCGTTTGAAGCGCAGAGTGGCTCAGCGAGGGCTGACTTAACCCACGTCAATGCAGGGAGCGATCGAGTGCCAGTAGCATGAGCGTGCTGACATCGAGAACCCCAATGGACATCAACACAACGGCACCCGCGATCGCGCGTCACGAAATTTTGATTCACGCCTCCAGCGAAAAAATCTGGCAACTCCTTACCGACATTCACCACTGGTCTACCTGGAATCCCGCCATTGCAGAAGCCACGCTAGAAGGATTGCTGCAACCGGGTGCAACGTTTCGCTGGAAAGCGGGTGGCACCACGATTCAATCCACGTTGCAAGAGGTGGAGCCGCACCATCGTCTGAGTTGGACAGGTAAAGCGCTTGGCACACGAGCCATCCACATTTGGATTTTAGAACCCCAATCAGACGGCGTTCTAGTCAAAACCGAAGAATCCTTTGACGGGTGGCTGGTGAGCCTACTCAAAGGCATGATGCAGAAAACGCTGGACACCTCACTGCAAAGCTGGCTAGAGCGTCTCAAGCAGGCGGCTGAACCGTCAGTTTGATTGGGTTCAGACGGTCGAATGGTTAGACGGCTGACCGTTCATCGTTGCTCTCTGCATAACGCCGGAGAACTGCATTGATTAAAGCTTGATATTCTCCGCCTTGGGATTGAAACCATGTCAAAACATCTGGGTCAATCTGAACCAGTTGCTGGGCGTGAGCGGCAGGAATCCTTAAAGTAGCCTTCTCAAAAAACGCTTCCGTCAACGGTGGGATGTCAGAATAATCAATCCCCTCATCTGACTCTGCCTCAAGTGCTGCCCAATTAGTACGAGAGGTATTGCTCAAGTCTTTGTCGCTCATACCGATTTGCCCTTCGTGCTGAAATGATCCGCATCACGTCATTCTGCCGCTCTGTCCAAACAACAACCGCTATGCCATTACCAAGGAAGCCAATACCAAACCAACGGTCTTCGCCATAATCAAAACGATCATCTAGCTCAATGAGCATTGGGTTCTGAAACATCTCAGGAACATCTGCGAAATCAATCTCGTGTTTGCCGATATTCTCTAAATTTTTCGCTTCATCCCACTCAAACTGCATGAAGGCTCAGGCAATACTAATCAGGCTCTTCTTTATTATTGTGCACTCTAGCCAAGACAGATTCATCTCATCAGGCATTCCAGTTGACAATCATGTGTTTCAACTGCTCTTCTAAGTTCCAATTTTTTGGACGCTTTTTCTGATTGAACCAGGGTGCTCCTTGCCTGATCCAGGTTTCGCGGTATGTCGGATAGTCGTCATATCCATACTCGCATCCGCAGCAATCGCAGATCCAGAATGAGCAGCGCAACTCTTCTTCCTCGATCGCTTCTGCCCAAGGCAACCCACAGATTGGGCAATTGGCAATTTTCATGCAGAAATCAGTAGCTTTTACTGTACGACAGTAGGAAAATCACAGAAACTGACTTACTCGATCCTTAACGCTGTACCACTAACTATTAACCACTGGTTCAACTCAAAACCTAATGTCCTGACGTACTTGCTGTCGCCGTGCTTCTTGACAATTTCGCTTAGCTTCTGTGAATTGATCGACGCAATGAGGGCAAGCAATGCCATCTTCGTAAGCTGGAGAAGCCTTGTCTTCTTCAGAAATGGGATGACCACAACGACGACACATCGCATGGGTGCCGAGTTCTAGCCCATGCTGCACCGCGACCCGTTGATCGAAAACAAAACATTCGCCCTCCCACAAGCTTTCGTCGGGCGGCACGTCCTCCAAATATTTCAGAATGCCGCCTTTGAGGTGATAGACTTCCTTGAACCCTTGCGCCAGCATGAATGCAGAGGCTTTTTCGCACCGAATGCCGCCCGTGCAGAAAAGGGCAACCTTCTTGTGCTGAGCCGGATCGAGGTGGGTGCGAACGTATGCGGGGAACTGGCGAAACGATCGCGTCTGGGGATTGGCTGCCCCCTGAAAGCTGCCGATGCTCACTTCGTAGTCATTACGAGTGTCAATAACGGTGACATCAGGAGCAGCGATCAAGGTGTTCCAATCTTTTGGATCAACGTAGGTGCCCACTTGAGCGTTTGGATCGGCTTCTGGTACGCCGATCGTCACAATTTCTGCTTTGAGCCGCACCTTCATACGATCGAACGGCTGCATCTCTGCAAACGATTCCTTGTGCTCCAAATCAGCGAGACGAGGATCGGCGCGGAGAAAAGACAGGACAGCATCGATCGCCTCACGAGCACCCGCGATCGTGCCGTTGATTCCTTCTTCTGCTAGCAAAAGAGTGCCCTTCACGCCCTGCAACTGGCACTGCGCCAACACGGACGGCTGTAGCTCAGCCGCATCCGGTAGCCTGACAAATTTATACAGCGTCGCAACAACAAACGTCATATCCGCATCAACGCAAGGGGAATCTTTAGAGAAGTGAGAGATCTGGCTTACGACAGGGAATCTTTACGCCAGTTTAGATATTCTAGTGAAGACGATCGTACTGTGTCGCCAGGGCATGAGGAGATATGAGATGAATAACCAAGTTCAATCGCAAGCGACAAAAGTCTGGGGCATTATCAAAGACCCTGCCACAGGTGCAACCTACACTCAAACGGTTTCCACCACCTGGTTGATTCTCAAAGAAACGGGCTACCTGTTCTGGTTGGTCATCTGCTTGACTCTGGTGTTTGGCGACTGGCTTTGGCGGACGGGCTATCGCACAGGCTGGAGTACCCGCGAGTGGATCAACAATTTTGAAACGCCTAAGACCGATCGCGTGGCTCAAGATGCGGGTCAGGGGATACTCGAAGCCAGTAAGTCAGCGCTGACGAGCGCGATCGCTACTGCAAAAAACCAGCTTGGCATCGAAAGCACGCCCGAACCCCTACCCACTCGCGCACCCATTGCGGCAACGCCTACACCCACACCTGCACCCACACCGCCTCCAACCCCTACTCCAACTCCCACACCTGCGCCGACCTTCACCCCTTCAACACCGCCAACGCCCAAGACCGAAGAGCTAGATTCTGAATAGCCGTTGAGTGCCCTGCCTTACCTCCGACAGCAGAAGGGATGCGATAGACTAGCACTTCAAGAACGATCGCGAGGGCAGGAAACAATGGGGGCACGGTCAACCGCTGCGAAGGCTGGTTCAGAGAAGGGTGAGATCGAGGTAACCGATCGCGCAACCGGAAAGGCTGCTGCACAATCGAGTAACGGTACCACTGAAACCAACGGCAACGGCTCCACCCCTACCTGGTCGATCGAAAAAAGTGAGGAACTCTACCGCATTACGGGTTGGGGCGAACCCTACTTTTCGATCAACGCTGCCGGACACGTCACCGTTTCTCCCGAAGGCGATCGGGGTGGCTCCCTGGATCTCTTTGACCTTGTGAATGCCCTCAAACAGCGGAATTTGGGCTTGCCGCTGCTAATCCGCTTCTCAGACATTCTCGAAGATCGAATTGAGCGGTTAAATGCCGTGTTTGCTAAAGCGATCGCTCGCTACAACTATCCCGGTGTCTATCGCGGGGTCTTTCCCGTTAAGTGCAACCAGCAGCGGCATCTGGTCGAAGATCTGGTTCGCTTTGGTAAGCCCCACCAGTTCGGCTTAGAAGCGGGATCAAAGCCTGAACTCATGATTGCCCTGGCAACGCTTAAGACTCCTGGTGCTTTGCTGATTTGCAACGGCTACAAAGACCGGGAATACGTTGAAATGGCAATTCTGGCACAGCAGTTGGGGCAAACCCCGATCATCGTGCTGGAACAAATTGAAGAAGTGCCGCTGGTCATTGAAGCGGGTCGCAAATTGGGCATTCGTCCCATCCTGGGTGTGCGTGCCAAACTTAGCAGCAAAGGCGTGGGACGCTGGGGTACCTCAGCCGGCGATCGCGCCAAGTTTGGCTTAACCGTTCCCGAAATTCTTAGCACGGTGGAGCAACTCAGCGCAGCAAACATGCTGGACTCGCTACAACTGCTGCACTACCACATCGGTTCCCAAATCTCGTCGATCGCCGTGGTCAAAACCGCCATTCAAGAGGCAAGTCAAATTTATGTCGAACTGGCAAAACTAGGCGCAGACATGAAGTACCTGGATGTGGGCGGCGGGTTGGGCGTGGATTACGACGGCTCCAAAACCAACTTCTACGCCTCCAAAAACTACAACATGCAGAATTACGCGAACGATGTCATTGCGGAAGTCAAAGAAGCCTGCGATGAGCGTAAGTTACCTGTCCCCACGCTGGTAAGCGAAAGTGGGCGGGCGATCGCATCCCATCAATCCGTCCTCGTGTTCAATGTCCTCAGCACCAGCGAAGTGCCCTCTGGCATACCGGAACCCGTCCAGGAAACCGAACATCTCATCATCCGCAACCTTTACGAAACCTACGAATCCATCACCGTCGAGAACTATCAGGAGGCATACCACGATGCCACTCAGTTCAAAGAAGAAGCCATTAGCCTGTTTAACTTCGGCTACGTCAGCTTGCCCGAACGCGCCAGAGCCGAACGCCTCTACTGGGTTTGCTGTGAGAAAATTCTGGCGATCGCTCGTCAGCAAGAATACGTCCCCGATGACTTGGAAGATCTGGAAAAGATCATGGCATCGATCTACTACATCAATCTATCCGTCTTCCAATCGGCACCCGATAGCTGGGCGATCGACCAACTCTTCCCCATCATGCCCATCCATCGCCTGGATGAAGAACCCGCCCAACGCGCTACCCTCGCCGACCTCACCTGCGACAGCGACGGCAAAATTGATCAATTCATCGATTTGAAAGATGTAAAACCTGTTTTAGAATTGCATCCACTTAGGAAGGCAGAAGGCAGAGGGCAGAGGGCAGAGGGAGCAGGGGCAGCAGGGGAAGATAGGGAGGCAGAGGGAGCAAGGGGATTGCAGGAACTCAAAACTCAAAACTCCCCACTCCCCACTCCCCACTCCCCACTCCCCACTCCCCACTCCCACGAACCCTACTACCTGGGCATGTTCCTCGGCGGTGCCTACCAGGAAATCATGGGCAACCTGCACAACCTGTTTGGCGATACCAATGCGGTACACATTCACCTCACGCCCAAAGGCTACGAGATTGAACACGTCGTCAAAGGCGACACGATGACGGAAGTGTTGGGTTACGTCCAGTACGACTCCGAAGATCTCATCGAAAGCATCCGTCAGCAAACCGAACTGGCACTCCGAGAAAAGCGCATTACCCTGCAAGACTCCCAACTGCTGCTGCAAAACTACGAGCGGAGCTTGAGCCGCTACACCTACCTCTCTGCGTGAGTGCCATAATGAGAAGCAACTCAGTCGATGAAAGACAATGGCAACCGTCGTTCAAGCCCCAGCGATCGCCTTTGAAGCATTCAACCAGCAGCCGCTTGATCATATTGAGTGGATTGATGGCACGCTGATTGAAAAACCAGAAATGACGGCAAAAACTGGACGCATTCAAGCGAGGCTCGCGCGCTATTGGGGGAACCACAAAGACGCGACCCATCAGGGCGGTGAAGTCTATACTGAAACGCATTGTCGTACCGTCGATCGTACTCGCTGTCCCGATGTTGCCTACCTGCCTCCTGATTTAGTCGCCCAATACGGGGACTTTAAAGTACTGCCCCACAGCTTTCCTTTAGTGGCTGAAATCATTTCGCCCACAGATATAGCGGAAGAGGTCTTTACGAAAGCTTGTGAGTACCTGGAGTCAGCTTGTCAAGAAGTCTGGTTAATCTTTCCTGATAGTCGGTGCATCCTGGTCATGACACCGCAGCAACAAAAACTCTATGACATCAGTGATACTGTTAGTACTCAAAACGTGTTGATGGATTTCAGCATTGCTGTCAATGAGCTAATTGCTTAGAGTGTTGCGTGTGTTGCTACCCAGTCGTCAGCCCGAAAGTAACCAGAAGATGGAATAATAGCAGACGGATACCCAACGTTGCGATCGATCGCGTACAACCAGTTGACACCAACTTAGCCATTCAGCCACCAAAACCTTGGGTATAGATCTCCGCAGCTACGTGTATATCGATCGCCTGCAAGCCCAACACGCGGCTTACATGGGAACTGTTTCCATCGGGTTTTTGCCCCTCCCAGGTGATGCCTCCCTCTGGATCGAAATTTCTCCCGGCATTGAAATTAACCGCATTACGGATGTCGCCCTCAAATCAGCCGTCGTGCGTCCTGGCGTATTAGTCGTCGAGCGCTTGTATGGTTTATTAGAAGTGCATTCCAGCAACCAGGGTGAAATTCAGGCAGCAGGCAGAGCCATTTTGGATACTCTGGGTGTGCGGCGGCAAGACTGTCTCAAGCCTCGCGTGCTCTCCAGCCAAATTATTCGCAACATTGACCCGCACCATACCCAGCTCATTAACCGCAACCGACGTGGGCAGATGATTATGGCAGGGCAAACGCTCTACGTCATGGAGGTCGAACCTGCCGCCTATGCTGCGCTTGCCGCCAACGAAGCCGAAAAAGCAGCCCTGATCAACATTCTGCAAATCTCGGCGGTGGGAAGCTTTGGACGACTCTACCTGGGTGGCGAAGAGCGCGATATCATTGCCGCAGCGGGAGCGGTCGTGGAGGCAATGGAAAATGTCTCTGGACGGAGTCGTGCGGACGATCGGCGGACGGAGTGAGGGTATTGGGGTGTGGAGTGTAGGGTGTGGGTGAACCTGCTGTTCAGAAGCCCTTTATTAAGGAATGCGATCGTGCAGAGGACGCAAGCATGGCAAACTCAGAGCATCTTGCACAGTTAGACTATGGGGTTGCCCAGTGGAATGAGTGGCGACGGCGATCGCCTCAGCTTCTGCCTGACCTCAGCTATGCCAAGCTGAGTGGAAAACAGTTTGAAGGTATCAATCTGAAGGGTGCAAACCTCAGCAGCGCAACCCTTTACAATACCAATCTGAATGGTGCCTGTTGTGATGGCGCTACGTTCAACGATGCCAACCTGACGAGAGCTAGCCTGGTTAACGCTACCTTAAAGCAAGCAACCTTCATCAATGCCATCCTCAGCGCTGCCAGGTTGAACGGTGCCAACCTTTGTAAGACTGTATTCATCGGTGCCGATTTGAGAGTCGCTTCCTTACGGCGTGCCGATTTGAGCGATGCTGACTTGAGTGCGACAGATTTGCGTGGAGCCAATCTCCGAGACGCTGATCTAGATGCTGCCGACCTTAGCCGCGCCAACTTGAGTGAAGCGATGCTTATTGCCGCCAATTTCAGTAGGGCAACGCTCACCCGTGCAAACCTCGATCGCGCCGAATGTGGACAGTCAACCTTTTACCGCGCAAACCTTCATGCCGCAAGTTTGACCGACGCATGGTTTATCGGCACCTACCTCTACGGAGCCGATTTAAGCCAAACCACCCTATCAGGAGCGGATTTCTCCTGGTCAAACCTGAGTCGGGTGAATCTAGCTAACGCAACGGCACACCAAACGAATCTACGCGGCGTAAACCTCAGCCGAGCCAACTTGAGCGATGCCAATTTCACCCAGGCAAATCTACGCGGCGCTAACTTAAGTGAAGCCATGCTCGAAGGCGCAATTCTAAGCGAGGCTGATTTGAGTGACGTGAAGCGCGATCGTGCTCAATTCAATGGTGCAATTGTGTCAGACGATCGCGTTTAGCAGTAATGGAAGCTGCTTGCCACCGCTGGCGATCGCCTGCAATGCGTAAACGTTCTGCTTATCCACTCAAACAAGCCTATGATGCAAAAAGATTCTGTCTATCCACCTGACTTCGGGATGTTACACAGAAATCATCTGTCTAATCACCCGCTTGAGGGTGTTATGCGGAAACTTTCCGTATAGTATTTTTGGCTAATCATAGTCAAGCGTTTGCATGCTAGCAGATCATTCTGCTTCAAAAGAGAGGCATCTGTCCGTCACTCCTGAAGATTTTGGCGGTAGCGTCAGATTTAGACTTTGGTTAGGGGTGACTATTGGCTCCTGTCCTTACTTTCTATAAATTTTTCTTGGCTGAGTCGAGAACGATCTGCTAGATTTCCGAGATAGGTATCATGCCGCTAGCTTCAATCTTAATGCTGTAAATGCTGACATGTTTAGCGGCTGGTGTGGTCATCCATCAACGCAGGCTGCTCTAGTTATCTTGCATAAATTTTACAGGATAGATTTTTTATAACGGAAGTATTTTTTATAGAAAAACTGGAGTCAGTACGAAATGTCAAAAAGCTGGGTTGTCTTGGGATTAGGACCAATCGCGTTCGGCATTGCGTTCGGGTTGAGTTGGCTATCCGATCGTGACGTTAGACGAGCATCATTAGTCGGTACTACTGCTCTGTCCGCAGCTTTTGCAGGTGGTTTAGTTTCGACAAAACAAACTAAACATACAAAAGAGGATTGGCAGTATCAGAATACCATCACTAACTTGATCGAGCACGTTGATTCACTTAAGACTGATGTCAAGGAAATTTTGCCGCTACACTCACAATTAAGTGCTCTTCAAGCGCGTATCGATAGTTTAGAAGCTGTTTGTGAGAAATTACCCCTTCAAATTGATAATGCATTTGTTCATCCACATAACGTCCTTCCCGCCGCACAAGGGGACGTTGCTATATTTTGGGACTATGAAAATGTTAGAGTTGCTGCTCAAGGATCGAAATCACCTTTGGCGGAATCTTTGATAACGTATTCTGAGTCTCAGGGGCATCCGAGCATTAAAATTGCTTATGCCAACTGGCAGCAAGAAAAGAGTAAGTATATCGCTCAAGCGTTGTATAGCCTTGGCTTCGAAACGGTTCATGTTTCTACTGGGAAGGCCAATAGTGCAGATATAAAGCTGGCAATCGATTGTCTTGAAGTAGCTAGACAATTTCCAAACGTTGAGAAGTTTATTATTGTTACTTCTGATCGAGATTTTGTCCCTTTGACTAATACATTGAAAAATATCTTTAAGAAGAAAGTGGTTGTAGTCGGTCAAATAGAAAAGGTTAATAATCAGCTTTTAGCAAGTGCCGAGTTTATTGATATTAGAAAGCTAGATTCCAATGAGGAAACTGAAACAATTACGTATCAAAACGCTCTTGAGTGCCTTGAAAAAGCAGTTATCTTAGCTCCAACTTTAGGGAAAGGTACACGATTTAGCATTATTGCTCAATTGATGAGATCAAACACGGATTTTTCTTACCAAGGTATATCTTCAATCCGCAAAGATGATGGCAGCAGCTTTCGGAACTTCAAACAATTTATTCTTTCTGCCGAGAAAGACAATAAAGTCACTGTAAATGATCTTGGAGAAATATCTATCCCAGAGATTAACGACCCAACTACTGATTCTGAAGTCGTTTTACAAACTCAAGATCCTGGATATAGCCCACAGGATCTGAGTTCAATTACGCGAGAGCAGTGGCATATTCTGATTAAGGCTATAAAGAAATGTATTCAAAAGGAACCTCCTGATATTGTAAAAGGAAATGTTTTTTCATCGTATTCACGTTTTCAACCTATTGCTCCATGTGTTATCCAAGCCAAAATGGATGGGTTGCTTCCACAGCATCATAGCCATAAGCGACTGCAGTATGCATTAAACGAATTATTGGAGGTAGGTATCTTGATAGAGCAGAAGGGAAACACATTTAAGCTCCACGAAAACCTCGATAGCAGACTAGAAGATTTTTTGGATAAGTTAGTGGGAAGAAACTAGATGACCCAAGTAATTAGAAGCATCCAACTGCTTTTCTTAGCATCCTTTTCTTTAGGTGGTATGTCATATTAGTCTCCTTGTTCAGCTGCTTGCATCTGTCATTCACTTCTACCTTCTCAGCCCTCCGATATTGTTGTTCTCCTAACATTTGCTACCGCCGCCTAACTTATCTGGTTATACCCGACCAAAATAAAGCTGCTATTTTGATTTTGGGAAAGACCTCTGTCCGCTAATCGGGAACGTTACACAAACTATGTTGTGCGAGGACGGAATGCGATGAAGAGTTGTGATGTTATAGTCATTCTTTACTATAGAAATTGATAAGATATCGCTGGATTTTTAGAGGCTGCTATTGCCGATCGCTTCACGCAATTGAGCAACCGATCGCGCAATCAGAAATTGTTTATAGTGAAGACTATCGTATGTGGGATACGTACTCCTATGTCAGGCAAAGACATACAGCAGTTGGTTCAGTATGTGACTGACAGCCAGGGAACGCAAACTGGTGTCGTGGTACCGATCGCGCTTTGGGAGAAAATCTTAGAGGCTTTGGATAGAGAAGAGGAAGGGCTTTCTTCGATAGACGAAGATGAACCAAAGGGACGCATCTTAGCAGAT
Organism: Lyngbya sp. HA4199-MV5; assembly: GCA_019359375.1. Taxonomy (GTDB): domain Bacteria; phylum Cyanobacteriota; class Cyanobacteriia; order Leptolyngbyales; family Leptolyngbyaceae; genus Stenomitos. The sequence goes on along the minus strand of JAHHHL010000016.1, from coordinate 109,222 downwards.
TTAGAGGATGCCGTAAGATCTGCTCGATCTGGCATGGTGTATTCGCTCGACCAACTGTGGGATCAGGTCTATGAGTGAGTCGGATAAGGTGGAGATTTTCTTTTCTGCACCGTTCCTCCGACGCTTGAAAGGATTAGCCAAGCGCTATCGTCAGATTCAGGCTGATCTTCAGCCTTTCTTCGCACGACTGGAATTGGGCGATTTTCAAGGCGATCGCATCGTTGGGCTGGATGATATTGTCCTGAAGGAACGAGTGCGAAATAGTGATATTCCTACAGGTAAGAGCGGTGGGTACCGAGTAATTTATCAGATTCTGCCTGAGCGATCGATCTTGTTGTTAGTCATTTATGCTAAATCAGATCAAGCGGATGTTTCTCTAGAGGAGATTCGTGAGGCAATTCAGCGGGGAATGGCTGAAGGGTAGAGCCTGTTGCTCAACTCGGTCATAGGCTCGACGGTAAAGCGCAAAGCTCAAACGTGATGAAGAGCTATCGTTTTACAGTCATTCTTCATAAACCAAGATGATATTTACATGGTTGTAGCTTCAGACGTTGGTACACACGATCGCAGCGTCGCCCCCTAAATTCACAAATCGTTGCAGCTTAGAGGCACTTAGAGACCTGAGCTAAAGCCCTTCTACGGTATGAAGGCTCCCTGCGTAAACTACATCCTTGGTGTTTGGGAGAGCCTTTGCTAAGAGATATGCTCCCCGATCGCATTCTCCGTAAGGGATGGGCACCCTCAAAAGTAGGTGAGGATTTTACGGTCGCAGCGCCTGCACCTGTTCTCTAGACTGAGATCACTGCAAACACTCCATACCTTAATCCGTTTCTCCGTTGCAGCGATGAGTTGCAGCCATGATAAAAAATATTGTGAGAGCAATTTAATGCCCAGCCTTACCCAGCCACGGCTATCCACTCCGTTATCTTCTAACCTTTTATCCATGCCCTATCCCGACTATGTTGTAGGCGCAGCCGTTTTTGACTTAAATGGCTTGCCCAAGGAGTACTTTACAACTCCTGATGACGACAACATGAGTTGGGTGCAAACGATTTTTCAAGCGCTGGGGTTGCGATCGCTCCTCATGTCATCACTCCAACTGGAAGGATTTCACCACGCCACCATTCTGGGCACCGATTATTCAGCCATTGTGGTCAAGCAGAAAGCTCACTACGTCGCGTTGCTGATTCAGCCGCAAACCCCGATCGATGCTGCTTTTATTGAATGGGTGCAAGCCTTTGAACCCAGCGAACTCAAGCATAATCCGCGTTTCCAAAGTGCTTGATGAGTTTGTAATGCGGTCTTTCATACCAAACTGAGCAGTACCATAAGGATATTGAGTATTGGCTTTGGTACCCATGACGACGCTTTTACCGCAAGCCCCTGCGATCGTGTATCCCAGTTCTGATGGTGAGCCGTTGGCAGAAACCTCCGTCCATATCGATGCAATCATTGATGCGGTTGTCGTGTTGAGGCAGCATCTCAGTGGACAGCCTGCGATCGTGCTTGCTGACCAGTTCCTTTACTACGCCCAGGGCTACCCAAAGCTACGGGTTGCGCCCGATATTATGGTGATCTTGAACGTGACACCTGGACCCCGCGACAACTACAAGCTTTGGGAAGAAGGGCAGATTCCCATTGTGATTTTTGAAATCACGTCTGAGGGCACAAAAGGGCAGGATCAGGAGTTCAAAAGAACGCTGTATGAGCAGCTTGAAGTGCAAGAATACTGGCAGTTTGACCCCAAAGGCGAGTGGATTGAGGAACAGCTTAGAGGGTTTCGGTTGCGGGGAGAGCGCTACGAACCGATCGCCGATCGCCGCATCGCACCACTCCAGCTACAGGTAGCCGTTGATGGGCAGCGGATCGCTTTTTACCGGGAAGACACGGGCGAAAAATTGCTGGCATCAAGTGAACTCGCACAGGCACTCCGGGAAGAGGTGCGATCGCGCCAGCAAGCAGAAGAACGCGCAGAGCAAGAACGTCAGCGCGCAGAACAAGAACGCCAACGCGCAGAGCAAGAACGCCAGCGGGCAGAACAGGAACGTCTGCGGGCGGAGCAAGAACGCCAGCGCGCAGAACAGGCTGAAGCGCAGGTTGCTCAACTGCAAGAACGGCTGCGATCAATGGGTGTTGATCCGGATGGGCATTGACCCAGAGACAACCCTGTAAATTGGCGTTCTGCCCACTCTTGGGTGGTGTTTTAGAAATATTGTTCACGATTTTGTAGGGACGTTACCTGTAACGTCCCTACGGATCGCCGACTACATCACGATTCATGGCAGAAAAACCATTGCAAAAAGACACGATCGCCCAATGCTGGACGATCGCGTCTTATAGTAATTTAGCTTTCTGATCGATCTACTTATCGGGTTGGGGTGTCAGACGCAGGTAAGGCTTCACTTCAGTCAGACCCTTCGGAAACTTCTTCTTCGCGTCTTCGGTGGAAATGGAGGGCACAACGACCACGTCATCGCCATCTTTCCAATTCACGGGGGTTGCCACACCGTAGTTGTCGGTCAATTGTAGGGAGTCAATCACCCGCAAAATTTCGTCAAAGTTGCGTCCAGTGCTGGGGGGGTAGGTCAGCGTCAGGCGCAGCTTTTTCTGGGGATCAATCACAAAGACCGTGCGAACTGTGATCTTTGCGTTGGCGTTGGGGTGAACCATGCCGTACAGATCAGACACGGTGCGATCGGCATCTGCCAGCAGGGGATAGTTAACGGTCGTTTTTTGCGTTTCGTTGATATCGTCGATCCAACCCTTGTGGGAATCATTCGGATCTACGCTGAGCGCCAGCACTTTCACGTTCCGCTTATCGAATTCGGGCTTGAGTTTTGCAACTTCGCCCAGTTCGGTGGTGCAAACAGGCGTATAGTCGGCGGGATGGGAGAAGAGAACGACCCAGCTATCGCCTGCCCAGTTGTAGAAATCAATGGGTCCCTCGCTGGACTCTTGAGTAAAGTTTGGGGCGGTATCGCCTAGTTGAAGAGTCATAAGCGTCTTTCCTGCTTGAGTTACATAGCTACATTTCGACAGTTTACCATCATGACACGAAACTCCGGTTATCCGATCGGAGTTTAGATCTATTTAATGATCTTAGTCTGGATACTTAAAGATCGCGCAAAGGAAGAGTCAGAATTTAAATCTTACTATGTGGATGTAGTAAAGATAGGGTCAGAACTCTTTACATCTCGATCGTCTATTAACCTTTGAGCTTGAAATAAAAGCATGTCCGCTTGACTGTCAAAGGCTGAAGCTGAGTGCCCGGTTGACCTGTAGACCTGATTGACTGACAAACGTCTTGAAAGGCTGGTCGCTTCGTTGCTCACCCGCCCGTGATTCAAATCCAGGCTAATGGTGCAAAACCCGTTCAAACGGGTTGTCAGGCGCTCGTAGTCCTCTTAAGAGGACTTTCTTCCATCAGCCCGCACTTTCAGTGCAGGGCGGTTCAAGTACTCGCTCAAAGATTTGTCAGTCAACCAGCCTGTAGACACAACGTGCAACCAAGAGTGAGGCTAACGATCGCGTCGCTGCTTCAGTGCTCTAACTTCTTTGAAACTCAGAAATTCTTTAAGACTCAGAAAAAATCAGGATTCAAAATCGTTGACGGTCAACAGAGAGCCGTTTTGAAGGGAACTGCTAACCGTCGCCAGAAATCTATCAGAGAAGCGTTACGATTCTTAGCGTCTGAGTGATTTTGCGGACTGATGATCTTGAACCTCAAACGGCATACTGGATGTGTGCGCCACAACGGTTTAATGCCTGTGACTAGATCAGGTAAATCTACTGAGGAGCCTTGGGGTAAACCTGCGGAATGTTCGTAAAAACTTGCACGAGATTTCGGTATTGCTACGGCATATTCGGGCAAGATAACAACAGATTCTAGATCTCATAGACCTGGTTATTTCATGGAAGCTAAAGTAGCAGACTCAAAAGCCTTGTTAGTTGTTGATGAGAAGCCCCTCTCCATAAGGCAATGTTTGCGTTACTTGCAAGCGGCGGGTAAGCTGCAAGGCTTTGTTGGCGATATTTTGCGCCAATATGTGCTGGAGCAGGCGCTGGAGAACAGACAGGATATTGAAGTTAGCTCCGCCACGATCGAGCAGTCCGTGATCGATTTTCGGTTGCAGCAGCAGTTGACCGATAGTAAGGTCTTTCAGGAGTGGCTGAACCGCAATGGCTTAACCTACGAGCAGTTTCATAGCCAAATTGTTGGCAGCTTCAAACTCGAAAAGCTGAAAGCACTGGTGACGCGCGATCGCATGCAGGAGCATTTTATTGAACGCAAAGTGTTTTTCGATCGCGTGGTGCTATCGCGGATTGTGGTTGCCAGCAAAGAACTTGCAGAAGAGCTTTATAGCCAAATCACCGAAGGCGCGAATTTTGAGCAGTTGGCGCGGGAATACTCCACAGCAGATGAGCGGGTGGCAAACGGCATGATGGGTCCCGTCAGCCGAGGCACCTTACCCGATGCGTTGAGAGCCGCGATCGATTCGTCTAGTCCCGGCGAACTGGTGGGACCGATCGACGTTGAGAACTTTTGGGCAATTTTTCGCGTAGAACAGTTTTTGCCCGCCACGTTAGAAGATACCCAACTGCAACAAGCCTTACAAAATGAACTGTTTGAGCGCTGGCTGTCAGAAAAAATTCAAACCATGACCGTGAAGCTACAGGTGAACGAATGATTGCAAACGAACTAGCCACCGATCTACCGTGGGATGTACCGCCGCTTTCGTTGCTTGCGCCTGACCAGCAAGTGCAGTTCAAGCAAGAAGCCACCATTCGTCGGTTTAGCCTGGGCGATATGCTGTGGTCTACAGATAGCCCCGGCAACCAACTGCTCGTTGTGAGTGGCAAAGTTCGTCTGGTGCCCGAAGAAGGTGCATCGATCATGCTGAAGGCGGGTGATTGGTTGGGCGATCGCTTAGACCTTCCCGGCTTCTGGAAAGCAAGAGCCGCCGATAAAGATGTGGTGATTGCTCAGTGGAATGTGACACTTTGGGATCAGGTATTCTCTGCCGAACTGGAGCGCTTTTGGGCACTGCAACGGCAACGCTACCTGCCCACAACCGCCGAAACACCTCAGCCAGTTTCTGGCTTTCCCTTTGTTGCCAGCATCAACACAGCCGCCGCCTGCTTAACAATGGCAGCCAGCCACCTGCAAATTCCAGCCCAGTTGGAATGGGTACAGCGACAGGTACGGGGGCAGCGATCGGTGGATGTGGTCGAAGCGGCTGAAAAGCTCGGACTACAACTGCGACGCATTGAAACCACCTGGAATCATCTTCGCCAGCTTGGGTTGCCAGCCTTGATGCAATGGCGAGACAGTGGTAGCAGCACGTCACCATCCGCCTTAATCTTGCCTGCGTCTGTCCGGACGGCAGCGGCTCCAACCACAGGGGCTTCGACGACCCATTGGGTGATTGCCTACGGTGTCAAGGGCGATCGGCTGATGGTGTCCGATCCCCTCAACCCCAGTCGTACCTGCGAAAGTGTGCCGCGTGCCCTGGTTGAGAGCGTGTGGGATGGGCAACTCTGGCAAATTGAGCCGATTCAGAAGCAGGAGAAGTTCAGCCTTGGGTGGTTTCTGCCCGCCATTTGGAACTATCGAGTGCTGCTGAGTGAGGTGTTGCTGGCATCCTTCACGCTGCAACTGTTGGGATTGGCGACACCCATCATCACCCAGGTTGTGATCGATCGCGTGATGGTGCAGGGCAGCCTGTCAACGCTGGATGTGATGGCGCTTGCCCTGGTCGCGGTGGCATTCTTTGAAGCTGGGTTGGGTTTTTTGCGCCTGTTCATTTTTACCCATACCGCTCGCCGACTTGACCTGAGCCTGTCTGCCCAACTGTTTCGACACCTCATGCGCCTGCCGCTGTCTTACTTTGAGGCGCGTCGAGTTGGCGATACGGTTGCCCGTGTGCAAGAACTCGAAAACATCCGCCAATTTCTAACGGGGACTGCACTCACGGTCATTCTGGATGCCGTGTTTGCGGTGGTGTACTTGGTGATCATGGTCGCCTACAGTGTGCCTTTGACCTTTGTAGCGCTGGGGATGATTCCGTTCTTTGCGCTGCTTACGCTGACCGTCACCCCCTTTTTGCGGAAGCAGCTCAACGAAACGTTCAACCGCAGTGCCGATAGTCAGTCCTTTCTGGTCGAAACCATTACAGGGATTCAGGCAGTCAAGGCGCATACGGCAGAACGAGTGGCGCGCGATCGCTGGGAAGGGTTGTTTGCCCGCTTCATTCGCACGGGCTTCAAAGCGTCCACCATCTCAAACAGCAGCAACAACATTGCCGATTTTCTCACCAACCTGTCGTCCTTGCTCATTCTATGGTTTGGTGCCAAGCTGGTCATTGAGCAAAAGCTGACGATCGGTCAACTGGTCGCCTTCCAGATGTTGTCTGGTCGCATGACGGGACCATTGCTGCGCTTGGTGCAACTCTGGCAGAACCTCCAGCAAGTGCTGCTATCGGTCGATCGCATCGGTGATATTCTCAACACGGCTCCGGAGGCTGAAGCGGGATCTGGTTTAGTGTTGCCACCGCTGCAAGGACAGGTAACGTTCGATCAAGTCTTTTTCCGGTACTACCCAACGCAGGAACCTGTTTTACGAGGCATTTCGTTTAGCGTGCAGCCAGGAATGCTGGTGGGGGTCGTGGGACGCAGCGGCTCTGGCAAAAGTACGCTGTCGAAGCTGATTCAGCGTCTGTACTCAGTAGAATCGGGTCGCATTTTAATTGATGGGTTTGATATTAAGAGTGCGGATCTCGCGTCTTTGCGTCAGCAGATTTCTGTCGTCTTGCAAGAAGATTTCCTCTTTAACAGTTCCGTGCTGGAAAATATCAGCCTTGGCAACCCAGATATCAGTGCAGAACAGGTGGTCGAAGCTGCTCGCTTGGCAGTTGCCCACGACTTTATCAGTGAGTTACAGCATGGCTACGAAACACCCGTCGGTGAGCGGGGAACGGCTCTATCGGGTGGGCAGCGTCAACGCATTGCACTGGCGCGATCGTTCCTGTCTAAAGCACCGCTTTTAGTGCTGGATGAAGCAACCAGCGCGTTAGATGCCGAAACTGAGCAGCAGGTTTTGCAAAACATTCAAAAAGTATCCCAAAATCGCACCGTTTTTCTCATTGCCCATCGCTTTGCCCCCTTGAAACGCGCCGATTTGATTGTGGTCTTAGAGAAAGGCGTGCTGGTGGAAAAAGGCACTCACGACGATCTACTGCGGAGTAAGGGGTTGTACTGGTCTCTCTATCAGCGACAGCAAGCCTCGATTTAAACATATGACAACAAGGTTTACTGGCGGTTGTATGTGCGGCGCGATCCGCTACGAATGTTCGGCAGACCCGATCGCAATGGGTTTATGTCACTGCCGAGATTGTCAGCGGGCAACCGGAAGTGCCTTTGCGGCAGCGCTGATGGTACCTCGCAGTACGGTAACGGTTACAGGAGACGTGAAATATTACGCGGTGACAGGCGATAGCGGCAACTCAATTAGTCGTGGGTTCTGTGCTCACTGTGGTTCCCGCTTATTTGGTTCGCGTACAGAGGCTGACTTTATCAGTATTCAGGCAGGAAGTTTAGACGATCCAAGCTGGTTTAAACCTCAAGCAGACCTTTATGTTTCGAGTGCTCAACCATGGGATTACTTGAATCCAGATTTGCTAAAATTCGCCAAGTTTCCGCCACCGAACAGTGCAAAGGCAGCAGATAGTTGAAAGGTCACTAGGGGCTGTCATCAATGATGACTACATATCACTGACAGCAAGGGTTCCAGCCCTTAGCCTGGTGTGTTGGGACGGGCGCGATGATGCTGATACCGCAAGCTTTTAGAGCTAATTGATGACGCGCCCTAATGTTTAAGTCGAGGCTATCTGCCGCTGCTGGTTTGAGTCGTTTGTAGCGCTCTACGTAGAAACACCAGGCTTTCAGTGCATTCAACAGAATCTTCGTAAAGATATACGAAAATAATCATTGCCTTTGTTATCTAATGTTGAAGGGACGGGCACTATAGCAGAGCCATGTAGGTGTAGACAGCAATGCCCGCAGATTCTATCGGTAACACTTTAGCAACCGCTAAGCAAATCTTTCCAATCATTAGTACGCAAACGCAGAGCGAATTCGTCGGAGTTGACGCTGGTGTTCTTGATGCTAACGATTACTACAGCTTCAAGCTTTCTCGTGCCAGCAGCTTTAAGCTTTCCCTTACAGGATTAAGTGCAAATGCCGATGTTCAGGTCTTGACCAGCACAGGGTCGCTCGCTACAGGTACCGATGGCTTTGTACTGAGTTCAACCAACACAGGTACGTTGGCAGAATCACTCAATACCATTCTTGACCCTGGTACTTACTACATTCGCGTTTTGCCAGGACCTGCTGCCGATCCGCTAAACCCGCTGACAACAACCCCTAGCACCAACTACAACCTGAACGTCGCGGCTGATAGCAATACCCAAACAGACATTCTCTGGCGGAATTACAAAACAGGAGAGAACCTGACCTGGGTAATGAACGGTACGACGCTGCTTTCTGGTGCAAATCTGTTGTCAAGTGGAGACCTCAATTGGACCATACAGGCAACGGGAGACTTTAATGGCGACGGCAATACTGACATTGCTTGGCGCAACTATGCGACAGGGCAAGATGCGCTCTGGCAGATGAATGGGACAACGTTAGTGTCCGGTATTTTTATTCTTGCCGTGCCTGACCTGAACTGGAAGATTCAAGGAGCAGGAGATTTCAATGGAGATGGCACCAGCGATCTCTTTTGGCGGAATCCTTCAACGGGTCAAAACGCAGTCTGGTTCATTAAAAATCTGACGTTGGCTTCAAGCGTCTTGATCGAGTCGTTGCCAGGTGCTAACTACAACGTTCAGGCCGTGGCTGACCTCAATAACGACGGCAACGCAGATCTTATCTGGCGCAACACTGCACCCAATTCGAGTAACTTCGCGTGGTTGATGAATGGCATCACGAGGGCTGGCTTTGTCAGCTTGCCCAGCGCGCCCCCTGACTGGCAGATCCAGGGATCTGTTGACCTCAATCGCGACGGGAATTCAGATCTTCTCTGGCGAAATTACGCGACAGGGCAAAATACTGTTTGGTTCTTCAACGGAACAACCTCTATTGGATTGGCTCCGCTCCCGGGTGTTTTTGATCTGAACTGGCGAGCAACTGCCCCTTTTAGTCGATCGCTGCCTGTTGTGCGTGCGGATGCGGCTGGTAATACCACAACGTCTGCATTCTCGATCGGACCCGTTAACGGCAGTGGCATCTACCGCGATGTGGTGGGCGGTACGGATACCAATGATTACTATCAGTTTTCGCTCGGCAGCACGACTCAGCTCGCTTTGGCATTGACTGGTTCCAGTGGGGGCGCTTTGAATGGCGATCTGGATTTGCGAGTCTATGATGCCTTTGGCAATGTTGTCGCTAGTTCTGTCAATGGTGGTAATGCAGTAGAATCCCTCGCTAGCAGCCTGATCGCTGGCACCTACTACATTCAAGTGGTCGCTGCGTCTGGCAGTAGCGCCTATGAACTGAACATTAATGCCAATAACTTGCCTGTATTGCTCAGCAATAACGCACTAACGATTAGTGAAGGCGCAGTGCTGACGATCGGCAACACATTGCTACAAGTCACCGACGAGAATAATCCAGCGGCTCAACTGACCTATACGCTTGTCACTCCTCCCGACGCTACCAAGGGAAATCTGAGCTTGAATGGTGCGGCGATCGCTCAAAACAGCATTTTCACTCAGGCTGATATCAATGGTGGCAAGCTTACCTATCAGCAGAATGGCAGCGAGACGCTCACCGATAGCTTTGTGTTCAGCGTGTCGGATGGGGTGGGTGGCACGATCGCCCCTACCACATTCACGATCAATACTATTCCCGTTAACGATGCGCCTGTTCTCACGACGAAGCAAGCCTTGACGCTCAGTGAAGGCACTGCCGCTAACCTTTCGGCGCTTAATCTGCTAGTCACGGATGTGGAGCAAACGGCAGCGCAGTTGATTTATAGCCTCAACAGTGTGCCGAGCAATGGCAGTCTCCTGCTCAACGGTACGGCGATCGCGGCTAGCAGTACCTTCACGCAAGCCGACATCAGCACAGGCACCAGGCTAAGTTACAGCCACAACGGGACTGAAACCACCAGCGATAGCTTCACCTTCACTGTTACCGATGGCGCAGGCGGCACGGTGCCCCTATCGCCACAAACCTTTAGCCTTGCCATTACACCCGTCAACGATGCGCCTGTATTGCTGTCTAACCTTGGGTTAACGGTGACAGAAGGGTCTGCTCCCATTCTGACCTCAGCCTTATTACTCACGAGTGATGCCGAATTCACAGGACCCGCGATCGCGCCGCAACTGCCGGATAGGATTATTTATACGGTGGGTACGCTACCCGTCAACGGGACGATCTTTGTGGGCACCAATGCACTGGCGGCTAACGGCACCTTCACCCAGGCAGACCTCAACAACAATCGGGTTCTCTATAACCACAACGGGACTAAGACGAATAGCGACAGCTTCGTCTTCCGGGTCTCGGATGGCAACACGGTCACGATCGACTCTACCTTCAACATCATTGTTTCACCCGTTAATTCGCCGCCTGTGCTGAGCTTAAATGCAGGCTTAGCCGTCAGTGAAGGCGCAACTGCAAGTATTGGCAGCACGCTGCTGCAAGTGACTGACCCAGACAACCCGCCGCCTCAGGTTAAATACACGCTGGGTCAAAAGCCTCTTAATGGCGACCTGAAGCTGAATGGCACGGCTTTAACGACTGGGCAAACCTTTACCCAGCAGGACATCAACACGCTCAACCGCCTGACGTATCAGCACAACGGCAGCGAAACGACCAGCGATAGCTTTAGCTTTACCGCCTCCGATCCGTTTGGGGCAGCGATTCCCAGCACAACGTTTAGCATTGCCGTGGCTGCGGTCAATGATGCGCCAACGCTGCTATCGAATGTAGGGTTGTCACTCTCCGAAGGGGCGGCTAGCAGCATTACAACGGCATTGCTCAACGCAACCGATGTCGATAATCTGGACGCGCAGATTACCTATACTGTCTCCACTCCAGCTCACGGTAGCCTACTTCTCGGCGCAACGACTGTGACCAGCTTTACCCAGGCAGATCTGGCGGGTGGTCAGCTTAAGTATGTCCACGACGGCAGCGAATCGACTGCGGACAGCTTTACCTTCACCCTGAGCGATGGTGTGGCAACAACGGCAGTCAGAACCTTCAACGTAGGCGTGATTCCAGTCAACGATCCGCCGGGAGTTTCCAATAACTTAGGGTTGACGTTGGCAGAAGGGGGCACGAGCACGATCGCTCCAGCAGCCCTAGCAATCACTGACAACGATGGTCCGGGACCGCTGACTTATACCGTAGGCACAGCAACCACCAAAGGTACCTTGAAACTGGGGACAGCCACCCTCGTTGCAGGGCAAACCTTTACCCAGGCAGATATTCTCGGTAATCGGCTCTCGTATACCCATGATGGATCGGAAACGCTAGTGGATAGTTTCACCTTCACTGCCTCCGATGGCTCAACGGGCACCCTGCCGCTCACAACCTTTAATATCGTCGTCACTCCGGTCAACGATGTACCTGTTTTGGTTTCTAATGGCGGCATCACTCTGGCTGAAGGCGCGTTAACGACGCTGAGCAGCAGCGTCTTACAGGTCAGTGATGGCGACAGTCCACCGCCAACCAATCTGGTCTATAGCGTGACCAATTCACCCACCAATGGAACGTTACTGCTCGGTGGTAATGCGGTCACTAGCTTTACCCAGGCGAATTTGAACAGCGGACAACTGACCTATCAACACAATGGGAGTGAATCGCTGTCAGATAGCTTTGCGTTTACCGTGACGGATGGTGTGGTGACAACGCCCGTAGGTCCGAGTACCTTCAATATTGCGATTACGCCTGTTAACGATGCGCCTGGTATTTCTAATAACCTGGGTCTCACGCTGGCAGAAGGGGCAACCACCACGATCGCCAACACCGCCCTTGCCATTACCGACAACGATGGTCCGGGACCGCTCACCTATACCTTAAGCGCTGCAACGACCAGAGGTGTTCTCAAGCTTGGCACCGCGACTCTTCTGGCGAATCAAACGTTCACGCAAGCCGATCTGGATGGCAACCGACTGTCGTACACCCACGATGGGTCAGAAACAACGGCTGATAGCTTCAGCTTTACGGCTTCTGACAATTCGACCGGCACGACCGCTCTGACGACTTTCAACATCAACGTTACCCCTGTCAATGATGCCCCTGCGCTAACCGTACCGGGCTTCCAGGCAGTGGATGAAGATCTGCCCCTTGCCTTTACAGGTTCCAAGCTGGTGAGCGTCAGTGATGCGGATATTGGCAGCAATCCACTGGTTGTCACCCTATCGGCATCGGGCGGAACGCTCAGCCTCAATCCTGGTAGCCTGACGGTGAACAACAACAGCACCAGCCAAGTGACACTCACGGGACAACTTACCGCCGTGAATAATGCGCTCAGTAGCCTGACGTACAGAGGGTTAGCGAATTTCAATGGTCCCGACACGATCGCAATTGGCGTGACAGACCAGGGCAGTGCAGGAGCCGGGGGACCGAAGACCGATACGAAGACGATCGATCTGATTGTCAACCCCATCAATGACGCGCCGACCTTGACTGTTCCGGGTGCCCAAACCGTTCTCGAAGATACCGCCCTTTCCCTCGCGGGTCTGATTGATACGACCGATGTTGATGCGGGCACCAATCCCGTCAAAGTAAACCTGGGCACTGGAAATGGCAAACTCACACTAGCGACCACAGGTGGACTCACCTTTGCTGACAACACCAACAATGGGGATGGCACGCTCAGCTTTACAGGCACGATCGACAGTGTGCGGGCAGCGTTGGCAACCCTCAGCTATCAGGGCAGTGCCAACTACTTTGGTGCCGATACCATCACCATCAAGGTGGATGATCAGGGCTTTGTCGGTGCTTCCAGTGCGCTCAACATCCAGAAAACGATCGAGGTGACGGTCGTTCCGGTGAACGATGTGCCGACCTTTACCGCTGGCACTAACCTGGTGGTGAATGAAGATGCCGCACCGCAGACGGTGAATTGGGCGACGGGCATTGCCACAGGTCCCGCCAATGAGTCGAGTCAGACGCTCAACTTCATCACCTCCAACAACAACGCTGCCCTGTTTACTGTGGCACCGACGATCGACCCCACGGGCAAACTCACCTACACGCTTGCCCCTAATGCAAATGGCACAGCTACGGTAACAACCAGGCTCAGGGATAACGGTGGCACCGCGAACGGTGGTATCGATACCTCACCCGACAGCATCTTTACCATTACGGTAAATCCCGTCAACGACGCGCCATCCTTTACGAAGGGTGCCAATCAGACCATTACTGAGGATGCAGGTGCACAGACCGTCGCAGGTTGGGCAACCGCCATCTCAACGGGACCAGCCGATGAAGCGGCTCAAACGCTCAACTTCCTGGTTAACACCGATAATCCCTCCTTGTTTACCGCTGCACCGACGATCGATCCCGCTACAGGCACTCTGACTTACACAGCGGCTCCTAATGCCAACGGCACGGCGATCGTTATCGTCCAGCTTCAGGATAATGGTGGGACCGATTTGGGTGGAGTTGATCGCTCGGCACTCCAGACCTTCACCATCAACGTCACGGCTGTCAACGATGCTCCCGTCTTCACCCTGCCCAATCCGCCGACGGTGAGCGAGGATACGAATCTGGCGATCGCAGGCATCAGCCTCACCGATGTCGATGCTGGCACCAGTCCACTGGTTGTTTCGCTCTCGGTGGCAAATGGCACGCTCAAACTGGGCAATACCGCCGGATTGACCATCACCGCAGGCGCTGATAACACCAGCAGCGTCGCCTTTAGCGGCAACCTCACCGACCTCAACGCCGCGCTGGCAGGACTCAGCTACCGTGGCAACCTCAACTTTAATGGAGCCGATTCACTGGTGCTGAATGTGAGCGACAGCGGCGCAACGGGTACTGGGGCGATCGGCACCGATAACCGCACCCTGGGCATCACCGTTACTGCCGTGAACGATGCACCCGTTGTTAACGTCCCTGGTAGCCAAACGATCGATGAAGACACGAACTTATCCTTGTCTGGTATCAGCATCGCAGATGTGGATGCGGGTAACAGTCCCATCACCGTCACGCTCTCAGCCGTCAATGGCACCCTGACCCTCGATCCCCTAGTTGCAGGCAGCACAACGCTGACGTTGACCGATACGGTGGATAACATCAATACCGCGATCGCCAACCTCACCTATCGCGGCAGACTCAACTACAACGGAGCCGATACGATTACGATCAGGGCGAACGATCAGGGCAATACGGGCTTTGGGGGTGCCTTAGCGGACACCAAGACCATTAGCGTCAATGTGAATGCCGTCAACGATGCGCCTGTGCTAGCCGTCCCTGGAGCACAAACGGTCAACGAAGACACGAACCTGGTCTTCAACGCCGGGAGAGCCATTACCCTGACCGATGTAGACTCTGGAGCCAACCCCATTCAGGTGAACTTTGCGGTCAACAATGGCACCCTGACGCTTGGTACAGTGGGTAGCGGTGGCGCACTCACAGGCAATGGCACGGGCGCTGTCACTTATATCGGCACACTGGTAGCCCTATCGCCTGTCCTCAACACGCTGACCTATCGCGGCAAGCCAAATTACTTTGGTGCCGACACGCTAAATGTCAACGTCAACGACCAGGGCAATACTGGCTCTGGCGCACCCGGCATCGTGACTGGCTCGGTTGATATCACCGTTAGCTCCGTCAATGACGCTCCCGTTCTGCTGACGAACCGCGCTCTGACCTTAAGTGAAGGCACATCCAGCGTTATCACCAACTCCCAGCTCCGCACCACCGATGTAGACAACACCCCCGATCAACTCGTCTACACCCTGTTCAGCGCACCCAATCCACTCACCAGCGGCAGTTTGCGGCTTTCCAATGGGGGTGGCACAACGGCAACGCTGGCAGCGGGTGGCACCTTCACCCAGGCAGATATCAATAGCGGCTATTTGTCTTATCTCCAGAATGGCAGCGAGACGACGAGTGACAGCTTTACCTTCAAGGTCTTCGACAACACACCGGGTAGTATCACGGTTCCTGGCACTGGCACTGCCACCTTCAACATTGTGATTAACCCGGTGAACGATGCACCGACGATCGTCAACAACGCTAGACTGAACCTCACGGAGGGAGGCACAAGCACAATCACGACCACCTTGCTGAGTGTCAGCGATGCCGACAACACCACTGCCCAACTGCGGTACACCCTGAGCAGTGCCCCTAGCAACGGCAACGTGCGACTGAACGGTAGCGCTCTTACCATTGGGCAAACCTTCACCCAGGCAGATATTGAAAGCACCCGTGTCTCCTATCGCCACAACGGTAGCGAAACAACGAGCGACAGCTTCATCTTTACGGTGAATGATGGCGCAGGCGGCACGACGGGCAGCAGAACATTCAACATCGGCATTGCTAATGTGAACGATGCGCCGACGATCGTGTCTACAGGTCCAGCTACCGTGAATGAAGGCGCAACGCTCAACATCACTAACACGCTGCTGCGAACCTCTGATCCCGATAACCTCACGTCAGAGCTAGTCTATACGTTGCCAACCGTGCCTATCTACGGCACCTTGTTCCTGAACGGAACGGCTCTGGCTGCCAACGCAACCGTAACCCAGCAGCAAATTGACCAGGGTGCGCTCACCTACGTTCACAACGGGAGTGAACCCAACGGCAACGATGTCCTGATCTTCAATGTTTCGGATGGGACGACGACCCTCAGCAATCGCGTCTTCAATATCAACGTCAATCCCGTGAACGATCCACCCGTGCTGGTCAGCAATACTGGGCTGCTGCTGGCAGGTGATGCCCCCTCGCTGACGGTCATTGGTAGCGATCTGCTTCAGGTGACGGATGTGGATAACACCACCGCTCAACTCACCTACACACTCACCTCTGTCCCCAACCCCACAGTCGGCATTCTGCGGCTCAATGGCACTCAGATTAATGCTGGGGGCACCTTCACGCAGGCAGATATCGATTCCGGCAACCTCAGCTTTGATTACCTGGGCAACGGCAGCGGCGAAACCTTCCAGTTCACCGTCTCGGATGGTGGGGTCGGTGGCACGCTCTCCAATGCGTTCTTCTACATCAACTTCAGCTATTCGTAAGCTGAACATCCATGAAGTAACTTAGGAGCAAGAATTGAATAACATCGACCTGAGTAGGTTGGGTTGAAGTATGAAACCCAACACTCCGAAAAATGTTGGGTTTCGCGGACTCAACCCAACCTACGCAAGTTATTTAATCCACGATCCTTAGAAGCGGACGGGTGCTGTGTCTGATAGTGCAGCACCCATTTCTTATGAAACGACGATCGCTAATCCAACCACCATGCGCCAAAATCTTTATAGGGAATTACAGGTAGTTGGCAGCATGGATATCAAGCATGGCTTCGTGGGCGCGATCGGCAACACACCCCTGATTCGGCTGAACAGCTTCAGTGACGAAACAGGCTGCGAAATTTTGGGTAAAGCCGAATTTCTCAATCCCGGTGGCTCGGTGAAAGATCGGGCAGCGCTCTACATTATTCAGGATGCTGAGGCGAAAGGGTTGCTGAAGCCCGGTGGCACAGTGGTTGAAGGCACCGCAGGCAACACTGGCATTGGGCTGGCGCACATCTGCAACGCCAAAGGCTACAAATGCCTGATTGTCATCCCTGAAACGCAGTCGCAGGAAAAAATTGACCTGTTGCGGACGCTGGGTGCTGAAGTCCGCACTGTGCCTGCTGTTCCTTATAAAGACCCTAACAATTACGTCAAGCTCTCTGGCAGAATCGCTGATGAGCTGGAAAACGCCATTTGGGCAAACCAGTTCGACAACCTGGCAAACCGTCAGGCTCACTACGCTACAACGGGTCCCGAAATTTGGGCGCAAACGGATGGTAACGTCGATGCCTGGGTTGCCGCCACGGGTACAGGTGGCACCTATGCGGGCGTTGCACTCTTCTTAAAGGAAAAGAATCCTGAGATTCAATGTGTCCTTGCCGACCCGATGGGCAGCGGGCTGTATAGCTACGTGAAAACAGGCGAACCCAAGATGGAAGGCAATTCTATCACCGAAGGCATTGGCAACAGTCGCGTCACAGCCAATATGGAAGGTGTGCCCGCCGACGATGCTATTCAGATTCATGACACCGAAGCGGTGCGCGTGGTCTACCAACTACTGGAAAAAGACGGGCTGTTTATGGGCGGCTCTGTGGGCATTAACGTGGGAGCCGCGATCGCCCTGGCAAAGCAGATGGGACCGGGACATACGATCGTCACCGTCCTCTGCGACGGAGGCAGTCGCTATCAGTCCAAGCTCTTCAACCGGGAGTGGTTAGCGACCAAAGGGTTACTGCCAGCGTAAACCAGAAGGACGGGCGATCGGCTGTTGTCCAGGAGAGCTATGCCGCCAGATAGATCTTCTGCAAACCCGTATAAAGTTTCGCTAAATCGCCGTTTTCGCTAAATTCGGTAGCTTATAATACAGATATAAATCACATCGTTCATCTAGCCGATCAGTTTTTGCAAGTTCAGTATTTTGCAAGCCATTTCGGCAGACGGAAGTAGGGAGAAGTCCCGAAGGAACGCGCCTCAACTCACTCCCACCGCATTAACCAAGAGGCGAAGACCATGCAACTTACTTACCGGGGCGCTCAATACAACTATACTCCTCGCAGCGCTGAAGCCGCTCAGGAAACAACTGTTTTTCGTGCTATCCGCTCTTCTTACACCCTACATTACCGGGGCGCTGCTTACACCGTTGACCCGAATGCAGAGCCAGCATTACCGTTCGTTCATCCTGGTGCAAACCTGATGTATCGCGGCGTTGCCTACACCTTGAATGGTGGCGATCGCGCTGCCGCTGCGGTACAAACTAGAGCGAGCGTTGTTGCAAGCCAGCCTCGTCATCAGAAAGCATCCAATGACGCTGAGTTTGTCATGACTCATCGCAGCAATCTCCGCACCAACGTACAGCGCCGCCTGCAAATCGCACGCGAACGAGGCGACCAAAATCTGGTGTCTTTGCTTGAGCGCGAGCTACAGCAAATTGTTTAAGGCTGTCTGAACTTCCCTGTTTGTTTCATGACTGATGAGAGTACTGGGTTGCAACCACGTTGTAGCTCAGTATTTTTTTGAGAATAGCTGAGTTTTGGTATGGCGATCGCTACCAAAACTCAGCGCTGTGAGAGCATAGGGAACTTTCTCAAAGACCTCCGAGGTTTTCAAAACCTGGGAGGTCTAAAAGCTCAATTTTTACTCTAAATCTGAGTGGTGACAGCCCCTAGCCCTCATACTCACTATCAATCTCAATTTCTAGCGTTTCCTCATCAATGCGTACATACAGAATATTGGGACGACAACAGACCTGACAATCCTCCACATAAGACTGCTGACTGCCCCCACTGATATCAACAAACGTGGTATTTTCCTCGCCACAGTAAGCACAGTAGTATTCCGCCGTATTCTGCATCCCTCTTCCTCAACCCTATTGCCTCAACCCTGCCCCCTACACCCTACGCCCTTCGGCTTGAGCGCTCAGGTCGAAAGCTCACACCGAAGCCCCACACCCTACACCCCGTTCCCCACACCCTATCCTGACGGCAACACTGCCAGCGCTTCAGGCTGCTTAAAGTGTGCTTCTGCGGTTGCCAGATGTTTAAGCAATGTTGCTTGCGGCAATGGTCCCTGCAAATGGCTCCAGGGAAGCACTTGCTCATGGTGCCAGTCGGCGTAAACGTAAAAATCCAGTCCTGGTAGCTTGCCTCGCAGTTCTTTGAAGGCGCGACGGTAGCTGCCTAACGAATCGCCATAGTGACGGGTCAATTCGAGAAGATGCGATAGGCGACGATCGCCCCTGGAAAGCAACGTTTGAATGACCGACCAGTTATAGCTTTCGGGACGAAACTCAATGCCGTGCGATCGCAGGTGCTTTTGGAGAAATTGCAATCGCTTCTCTGCTTTCGTATTCACGCCAAACCACTGAAACGGCGTGTGTGCCTTGGGGACAAAGGTGCTGCATCCAAAGGTCAGCCGCAATCCGGGCACCGTTTTTTTGATGGTTCGCAGCATGGCAACGGTTTGCTCCAGATCTTCGGGTTCCTCGCCCGGTACACCCACCATACCGTACAGCTTGAGGTTGCTCAGCCCACCCGCTTTGGCGTTCATGGCTGCCTGGATGATTTCGTCATTGGTCAGCTTTTTGTTGATGATCTGGCGCAGCCGATCGCTCCCACTTTCTACGGCGATCGTAATGGAGCGAGTATCATGCTTCGTCAATGTTTCTGCTAGTTTGGGCGTGACGGTGTTGGTTCTCACCGACGCAGTGCTGAGTCGCACCTGATCGTACTCAGGACGATTGAGATAGTCCAGCAGGGTTTCAAATTCGGGATGTTGAGTGACGGATGCGCCCAGTAAGCCGAGACGATCAGTGACGGTCAACCCTTGCGCGATCGCGGGGATCAGCGATTCTTCAACGCTGGCTGTGCGAAACGGTAGCGTGAGGTAGCTGGCAAGGCAGAAGCGGCACATCTCTGGGCAACTCCGCACCACCTCGATCATGTAGATGCTTTCCCAGGCGGCTTTCTCAGTCACGACCGTGGATGCCGAGAGGGTATTGCCGCGATAGGTTTGCTTTTCAATCTGTGCTGGAATGTCTGCATCAATCGGCGCGATCGACTCCACCCCACCATCAGAACCGCTGTAGGTGACGGTGTACAAGCTGGGCACATAAATTCCCGGCACTTGCGCGAGATGGCGGAGTTGCGTGAGGCGATCGGCATGACGTACCGATCGATAGGCTGTGATGAACTCCCCCAGCAGCAGTTCCCCATCGCCCAGCAAAATCACGTCAAAGAAGTCGGCAAACGGTTCTGGATTGGCGGTTAGCACGGGTCCGCCACCAAAGACGATCGGATGGTTTGGCGATCGTGCGGTTGCGCGAATCGGGACCTCCAACTGCTCCAGCAGACTCAGGATATTCACATAGTCCAACTCCCAGGAGAGGGAAAAGCCCAGCAGTTCTGGCTGAGACGGCAGTGACTCTTGGGCGTCGGTAAACAGGCGGCTCACCTGCACATCCGATCGTGTGGCTAACGTTGCCCAAACCACTTGGTAGCCCAGGCTCGTGATGCCCACGCTGTACTCATTGGGAAACGCAAAGATGATGGGCACGGCATCAGCCGTTGGCGTGGCTGGAGTGAACAGTAGACGTTCGGCAGCGAAAGGAGAAGTCATGAAGGCGATCAGAAGGGAACCACAGGCACAAAATGAGGGCATCTTTGCAACCCTCTCTCTTTGTTGTAGCCTTTCTTGTCCTATTTTCGTCAGACAGTTTTTGAGCCTGGGTGGTTTGTCTTCATCCAGACATCACACTATAGCGGTTCCCAACCAGGTGCAGTACAGTCACGAAGAGGCAGAAGTCGGAGGGCAGACAGGTTGATTAAAACCACGATCCTGGGGGCTGTCATCAATTAATACTACATATTTCTTGCAGCAAGGGTTTCAGCCCCTAGCTTGGTGTGTTGGGACGGGCGTGACACTGCTGATATTGCAAGGTTTTGGAGCTAATTGATGACACGCCCTAGGGCACTGGTCACCGTCGCACCTGTAGCCAATATTCTAGACTAGCTAGCAGCCAAAGCTTGACACCATACCGTCCCCACGTATCGCCTGTGTAGTCGAGCCAGTTGCGAATAAGCGTCTGGTTAAGGTAAGGCGCGATCGCAGCATGACGACTGAGCAACAGCGATCGCGCCTGCCGATTCCAATGTTCCCGAAAGCCACGTTGGACAGGCACCATCATGCCGCTCTTGGGGCGTTGCAGAATGGTGGCTGGCAGCAAATTAGCGACAGCTTGCTTCAGTACAGCTTTTTCTTGAACCCCTGAGAGCTTGTATTCAGGCGGAATGGTCATGCTCAACGCGACAACTTGAGGATCGAACAGGGGCGATCGTCCGTCGATCCCTGCGGCACGAGTCAAATTATTTACCTTCGTCAGAATTTGATCCGCACCCTTGAATTGAATATTCAGCGCCATCAAGCGATTCAGGTAGCGATCGCGCGACTGAAGCGTGTCTGCAAACACCGATGGTTCAGACTGCACGGCTGACCAGACTTCTGGCTTGAGCAGTTGTGGCAAATCGATCGCACACTTCTGGAAGGAAGTCAGATACGCCTGCAAGGTTTCCTGCTGCGTGACGTTGCCGTAAAGGGCATTGATCAGCATCGGTTGGTTTTTCGGACCGCCAAAGCAGGGATCGCCGCCTTCCCCATTCAGCACTGTTTTTACCGTTTCGGCTGCCAACCGTCCCAGCAGCAGATTCGGCACCGTGAGCGGATCGCCGATTGGGTCATCAAGCGCCGCCATCGTTTCTGGCAAATGCTCCCACATCTCTTTGAAGGTAATTTCGAGCATGTGGTGCTGCGTGTGGCAGTGCTGCGCGACCAGGCTAGAAAACTCCAGCTCGTTGGGACAATCCGCCCCAAAATGAATGGCATAGGTGTGCAGCGGCGCATCGTGAAACTTTGCTGCCAGTGCCGTAATACAGCTAGAATCCAGCCCGCCCGACAGAAATGCGCCAACAGGTTCTCCCACGGGCAGATACGCCTGCACAACTGCATCTAGCAATGTACGAAGTCCATCGCCATGCCACTCCAGCGGCTTGTCAGGATGGGTGATGTGTTCCTGTAAGTGCCAGTAAGTCTGTACCGCACCATCAGGCAGTTGCACCATGCTACCAGGACGCACTTCTCGGATCGCTTGCCAGAGAGTGCGATCGCCAGGAACAAAGGCACAACACAGGTAGTCTCGCAGTGCCACCAGATCTAAATCCGCTGAACAATGAGGCGCGATCGTCCCCAGTTGGGGAGCAATCCAGCGCGTTGCACCGTCTGTCGTGTAGTACAGCGTGCGAATGCCAGAGCGATCGCGCCCCAACCAGAGCTGCTGCTGTTCCCGATCCCATACTGCAAGGACAAAGGCTCCCGTTAGCTTCTCCCAGGTTCCAGTGCCCACTTGCTCCCACAGATGCGCTACCAGTTCCTGATCAAGAACGGCTGATCGTAGTCCTTCCTTCCCATGAATGTTGATACCCGATCGCTGCATAAAGGCACCACGATCGGGAAACCACACATCGCCAACGATGACGTACCGCTGATTGTCACTGATCGTGATCCGCGCAGGATTCTGATCGCCACACACGATCGCCAACTGGTCATCACGCCAGACGACGTTTTCTGTAACCTCAGAAACGGCTCCGTATGCCAACTTCCAGGTGGGAGCCAGGGCAGGCGATCGCGGAGACTTCTCCGCACTCCGACCCTGCCACCATGCATGAGACCATTTCACAGCTACGTCCAACGTGCAACATGGCAATCTTAGGCGATTTGCTGACGACTACACCTCCTAATAGCTACGCGCTCTACCCTTCTGAAGGTCACGCGCCATCGATCGGAACGTATCCAGGTTAGAGTCTTTACGACGGCGCTCTTTCGGGTCAGAGATTGTGGGTGGAGCATCAGCTTTGGGCGTAGTCCAGCCGCTAACGGGCGTTGACTGGGATGCAAACGTTGAAGATGGTGTGATTTTTAAGGAAGCCTGCTGCGCGATCGCCTGTGCTTTTTGTGCCGCCGATCGCTGCAATGAAGAAACAACGGAGACGGTACGCAGTTCTTCACCACCCAGCGTTTTGGGGAACGATCGCCTGACCTCCCGCGCCGTTTGCATGTAGTCAATATCGCCCAGCGTTCTGGCATCGCTAGAATCCAGATAAAACGCTTCGGGCTTTTGTTTCGCTTGCTTTGGTGCTGCCGGCGGCTTCGGTGCCGCTTGTGCTTTTGGTGCCGCTTTTGGCTTTGGTTCAGCTTTTGGCTTTGGCATTACGTCCGGTGCTGGAGTCGCTTCAGTTTTCGCCGTTTGCTTGGCTCCTAAAATTCCCTTGATGAATCCAACCATAATGGCGCTCTTCCGTTTCTGTTACCTTATGTAAAGCATTATAAGTATTTATAATCGATCCCCGCAATGCTTTTGGCAAAAGGATTTGAGGGGATGAGGGATGAACCAGTTGTTAGTTGTTAGTTGTTGGTTGTTAGTGCATGAGCCGTTCCTAATTCCTTCTAAAAACTAAAAACTAACAACTCCCCTGCCTTCTGCCTTAGGGTCGAATCACGCGATGCATATCTAACGATGGTGGAGCAACTTCGGTTTGTGTCAACAGATCGTGGATTTGCCCGCGATGATGGGTCTGATGGTTGAAAAGGTGAGCTACCAGTAACGCGGCAGGATCATTGAGGTGTCGTCCCTGATTGTTGATGTATGAAATGGATTGCCCCAAAAACTCATCCGTCAAGTCAGCCGCAAACGCTTCAATGCGTTCATCCTCGGCAATGCGGGCATGGCGTAGCTCCTCAAACGATTCATAGAGAATGGCATCGAGTCCCGTAGACGGAATCGTACCGCCCGTGAAGCGGGTTTGCCAGATGCGATCGCCCACCAGAATGTGATTTAGCGTCCCATGAATACTCTTGAAAAAGGCTGGACGGATACGAGTGCGTTCCGTCTCTGAAAGCTGAGCACAGGCATCATAGAGTTTACGATTCGCCAATGTGTTGTACCGTGCCAGCAGTTGAAAATGTTGAATAAGCATGGTGGGAGGAGAGGAGAGAGGAGAGAGGGATGAGGCTGGTTGACTGACAAATCTTTGAGCAAGTACTTGAACCGTCCTGCACTGAAAGTGCGGGCTAATGGCAGAAAGTCCTCTCAAGAGGACTACGAGCGCCTGACAACCCGTTTGAACGGGTTTCGCACCCTTAGCCCGGATTTGAATCACGGGCGGGTGAGCAACGAAGCGACCAACCTTTCAAGACTTTTGTCAGTCAATCAGGGGGTGAGGAGTGAGAAAGTTTTGAGTTTTGAGTTTTGAGTTTTGAGTTGATTGCGCGGTCAATGGTCAGTTCTTTAGCCTTTAGCCTTTACCCTACTCCCTACTCCCTACTCCCCACCCTCCCTAAAGCTGCTTCAACACCTCTGGCAGCAGATTCGCGGGTATTTGAGATAACGCCTGCGTTTGCCCTTTGGTGCCAAATTCGCTGTGGAAGGCACGCATTGTTTGCAGAACATAGCTGAAAACAGTCTGGTACAGGTCTGGCTGAGCCTGCCACGCCTGGAGCGCTTGCAGGTGGTGGTGCAGGGCTGCTTCGAGTCCAGCAGAACGTTGGGCGCTACTTTCTCGACTTTGCTTATCGGTGGCAAGTTGATAGTACGCCAGACCGAGGTTGTTGTGAGTCGCTGCGGGGTCAAAGGAGAGAGCGTGCGTATGAGTGGCTTTTGTCGCAGAGAGGTAGTCTACTGCCGCGATCGCTTCTTTGTAGGACTCGATCGCCTGCTGCAACAACTCATAGCGCCGTTCAGGCTGGTCGGTTAGTAGAATCGCCAATTGCCAGCAGGCGGTACCCAGGTTGTTTTGCGTGGCGGCATGGGCAGCAGGTGCGACAGCAAGCGTGCGGTAAACTAACGCCGCCCGATAGGCAGCGATCGCTCGCTGTAGCAAATCGGCTCCCGATAAATCTTTGCCTTTCGCGGTGCCGACTCCCAGCTTTGCCTGAGGCTGCTGAGCCAGATTCCAGTACGCGGTGCCCAAATTATTTTGAATCATGGCGTAGTGCATCGGCTCACAATCAGGACTGTAGTAGCGCAATGCTTCAAAGTAGGCGGCGATCGACTGCTTGAGTCGTCGCACGGGTTGCTGGTGTTGCGCCAGATTCCAGTACGCCGTACCCAGGTTATTTTGCGTAGCAGCATAGCGCGCCGGATCGTCATGCAGTTGGCGATAGCGCAGAGCCGCTTCATAGGCTACAACAGATTGCTCCAGGCTTTCTGCGGGCGTGCGGAACCGCGCCATATCCCCGTAGGCAGACCCCAAATTGTTCTGAATCATCGCGTAGTTGTGAGGGCGCGTGTCAGGATTGGTGGTAGACAATGCCTGCTGATACGTCGCGATCGCCTGCTCCAGATAGGTCAGGCTATCATCAGTTGCGGCTTCATGTCGCGCCAGCATCCAGTACAGGTTGCCAATATCGTTCAAGATATCAGACCACAGGAGCGAGGCATCATCCAGCCACTGCAACGTCTGCTCATACACACAAATGGTCAACAACAAGTGCCGCGAGGAGGCGTAGCCCTGCTCAATGCGATCGCGGCAAAGATTGCCCAGGTTTTGATATGCCGCTAGCAGCGTTGCCTTAGGTGCCTGTTGCAGGTGCAGTTGTTCAATTTGCTGCAATGCCTGAATAATCTGAGCATTCTGGCTAGAGGGCTGGTCGCCGTCTTCTTCAGCCACGACCGCCAAAATGAGGTCTGACAGGTCGAGAGCCGCCTGGTTTTGCGTGAAGGAGTCAGCATCCGATCGACGTTCTACAGCAGGTTCGGCGATCGCGGCACCAACTGATTCAGCCGTGAGGGCAGCCGTTTCAGCAGGTTCAACTTCAGCAGCTTCAACTTCAGTAAGCTCAACTTCAGCAGGCTCGACGGTGGCGGATTGGTTGTTCTTGCTCGCAGACGATGGGGAAAGCAGATCAGGTGTTGCGGGATCAACGGTTTGTATAGAAGCTTCGATCGAAGGTACGGCGGCTTTTGCAGGTGCAATGGGTATAAATGATTCAACGTCTGATGGCTCGGACGATGGTTTCACCGCAGTGGGCTGATTCAGCAGTGCCAGATCATGGGTCAGAATCGCCCAAAGATCGTCCTTGGAAGCAGGGATATTGTTTCGTGCGGGTGTTGAACGCTGCTCAAGCGCCTCAGCAGTCTGCGCGATCGCCCCACTGACCTGCCCATCATCCTGCCCATTGTCAGACTGCCTACCATCAAGCGCTCCATGAAACCCTTCACGCTCAAGAGGTTCTACTGGATCGCTGATCGCTGCATCCTTCCCGACATACAGCGTTGTTTCAGATGGCAATGGGAGGATGGGAGATGCCCCGCCCTGATGTTGATCGCTGCTGACAGCCGTGGCTTCTAACGACGTAGAGGAGGTTAGATGATGGGCAGACAGGCGATTAACAACCGTTGCTAGTGGCGTGGGGTCGCCTTCAAATTCAAACAGAGCGGTATGCCAGTTCCAAAAATTAGGAGCCGATTGTTTCACGGCATTTAGCCAGGGACGCGGCAGCCAGAGCAGCAACGGCGATTCTAAGCAGGATAGGTAATGTTCGATCTGCTGTAACGAATGCAGAAAGCGCTTTTGCACGAGAGCAGGTTGACGGGTCAAGCGCTCAATGCCCAAAATCTGGAATCCCGGCGATCGCGAGCGGGCATTCGTCCCCTTCGGTGGCGGATACTGTGCCAACCACTCAGCAATCTGCACCATTGGGTTGGGATCGGTCAGGTTAAGGTTGAGGCTCACCAGCCGAGGATAGAGCAAGGAAGACGGTAGAGCCGTGGATGGAGTGGACGCTGCATCACCGTCGTCCGCTATCACAGACAGCCGATTGCCGTGGGGAGACGCAAGACTCACAGGTGTATCACGCGATCGTGCGGGTGTTGCTTCAATGGCGAGAGGCTTTGGCGACGCATACCCCAACTCGGCGTAGAGACGAGCCGCCAGACGATTACGCAGCGCTACGTCATCGCACACAGCCAAAAAGATTTGTCGGCGTAGACTCAGGCTAAGTGCCAGCTTCAGGCGCAAGTACGCTTTTTGGTTCTGTCCTGAAAAGCTTTGAGGAGCGCGATCGTGAGCAGGAGATGGAGAAGAACAGTCAGCGAGTTGCATTGCAGGTAGTACGCCGTGTCGCGCGAAGCAGCCGTGTAGTTGAAGCTGATATCACTCTTTTCAGAGGCTCGATCGTGGCTTCAGGATGAAAGGCTGACATTGCCTGGACGAGCCAAGGCACCGTTGGCAGCGATGCATTGGCAGTAGATACCCCTTTATGCATGAGTGGAATTGCAAAACCGGGCATTCACGTAAAGTAAACAGCCCGGTCGCTTTTTAAAGTCATTCGTTTTATGAGCGTCTTAAAGTTTGTCTCACAGGTTTGTTAAGACAGAAGTTGAATCTTAAGACACAAAGACTGATGTTAAGACACAGAGACGGCAACGAACAAGAGTCCACCGACCAGAGCGGCGGCACCTGCGCCCAAAATGATGTAGTTCCGCTTTTGGGTCGTGTTGGGTGGCTCAGCCTGATACATTTTAGGCTCAACTGCAAAGTTGTTTAGCCGTCCGCCTTCTTCAACGGTGTAACGCATAAGTTATCCTCAATGATTTCAAACAATTGTAACAGATTTGTAACAAAAGTGGAAGTAACTTACATTTATACCAAAAAGATTTGCGAATTGCTCGTCTTTATGTCGAAACGTTACGTCTCGTAACAAGGTTTACACGGTCAAGGTTGAGCGTGAACAATGCCTGTCGTGGGTGAACTTGGGCTGGCGTAAGCTTTGACGGGAATTCGTCCTGCCTGATAGGCGAGTCGTCCTGCCTGTGCTGCCAGATTCATAGCGCGTGCCATTGCGGCTGGATTTTGCGCCTGAGCGATCGCCGTGTTAATCAAGAGCGCATCGGCTCCTAATTCCATCGCCTGTGCCGCTTCACTGGGTACACCAATCCCCGCATCGACCACAACTGGAACCGTCGCATTCTCGATGATGATGCGAATATTGGCGGCATTGTTCAACCCTTGCCCAGAGCCGATCGGCGACCCTAACGGCATGACCGTTACACAACCCACCTCTTCCAGCCGCTTTGCCAGCAGTGGATCGGCGTTGATGTAGGGCAACACAGCAAACCCTTCTTTGACGAGCTTTTCTGCTGCTTCAAGGGTGCCGATCGGGTCAGGTAGCAAATACTTGGCATCGGGAATGACTTCGAGCTTGACGAAATTGTTATCTTCCTGACCCAGCAATTTCGCCATCTCGCGCCCTAACCGAGCCACACGTACGGCTTCATCAGCGGTTTGGCACCCGGCAGTATTGGGCAGCATCCAGATTTTCGTCCAATCCAGCGCGTCTGCCAGTCCTTCGTGCCCTGGTGCGTTGGTCTGCACCCGTCGCACAGCCACAGTGACGATTTCACACTCGCTAGCGACGATGCTCTGGCACATTTCGTCAAAGTTGCGATATTTGCCCGTGCCTGTCATCAGGCGCGATTTGAAGGTGCGTCCAGCGATCGTCAACACGTCATCCTTAGCTCGGTCTAGCGGTCGATCTAACAGTTGCATGGTGATAAGTCCTCAACTCTTTGCATCATCAGGGGTGTGTCCAAGCGCGTGTAGTTGCGCCTTGAGTCGCTTAATTTCGTCTTCTGCCTGCTGGGCACGACGTTCCGCCGCATCAGCCCGTTGCCGCTCTTTGTCTGCTCGTTGGCGTTCGTGGTCTGCCCGCGATCGCTCTTGCTCGGCTCGTTCCGCAATCTGTTCATACGTCTCAAACGGTTGCCCATTGGGACGAATCAGCACCAGATCGCCCTCTGGCGTTAAGCCAAAGCAAACGTTCAAGCGGGGACTGACCCAAGCTTCCATCGATTCAATGGCTTCTAAACATCCATCCTGGCGCAGGAAGCCACCCAAACTGGCGCGATCGGGGTCATAGATATAGTATTCCTCGACCCCGTAGCGCTCGTAAAACTGAAACTTGCGGGTCATTTCGGGAATGGTGTGACCGGGCGCAATCACCTCAAACACAACCTGCGGTGGAATGTCATCTTCGAGCCATTGCTGGTAACTGGCGCGATCGCCTTTAGGTCGATCGAACACCACCATTGCATCGGGTGCCTGCCGCAGCTTGTTATCGCCTTCAACGGGATACCAGAGCAAATCACCCGCCACGAAAACGGTTGGATCATCAATAAACAGCCAGTCCAGTCCTTTCTTAATGTAAACAATCCACTCAAACTGGATTGTGTTCTCTGCCATTGGCAGTCCGTCTGATTCCGGGTAGATGATGGGCGAAGAAGTCATGACCATTGGCGTTCCTTTCTGCTGCTTCTTCCAGCGTAGATCACAGTGTTACGCCTGTTACCGCTTTTGTTGCGATCGACTCTCTTCCCTGCACCTGCCAACGACTCAATACTCTGGGCACTCTTGTCTTAGATCGCGATCTTTAAGCTTTTTGTTATACGCGATGAGTAGCAAGAGGGTCGTGAGAACGTGGGGTGATCGTTATCCAAATAGCATTATCCCCTACAGGCTATTAGTCTAATTAAGCTCCTAGAGAAAACATTGGAGAACTGCTAAATTACCACAGCAATTGATAGAATTAACATCCTAACTAGTCGAAGGTGCTTAGGTGTCTAAAATAGAAGGTTTTAGAATAAAAAACTACAGAGCTCTTCGCGATGTCACATTAGGCAAGCTCTGGAACACGCGAGATGCCAACCCTTTAACACCAATGACAGCAGTTATTGGCAAGAATGGAGTGGGGAAAAGTACAATCTTTGACGCTTTTGGCTTTCTCTCAGATTGTTTAAGGGGAGGAGTAGAAGAAGCCTGCGACTCTCGTGGTCGTGGTGGTTTTAAGGGGATTCGTTCACAAGGGCAAGAGGGTAGTGTTGAGTTTGAGGTCTATTATAAGGAGGACGGCAATGCTCGACCAATTACTTATGAGTTAGCCATAGACCTTGACTCTACAGGAAGACCATCTGTAAAAAGTGAGAGACTTAGACAGCGAAGAAAAGGACAAGATAAAGGATGGCCTTTTTCCTTTCTGATCCTCAACGAAGGGAGAGGAATTGCTTGGAAAGGCGAAGGGGAAGGCAAAAAAGTTGAGGAAGATAAGGAGCAATTTGATTTATTCAAATTAATAGAAAGCATCCAGACCGGGGAGGCAGGGGAAGAAAGTAAAGAAACTGAATTAGTGGAACTTGATGATAAGCGAAAACTTGGAATTGCAACTTTAGGATCACTAAAGCAACATCCAAGGATTTCAGCATTCCGTCGGTTTATTGAAGGCTGGTATCTTAGTTACTTTACGCCAGATTCAGCTAGGAGTTTACCTCTTGCTGGACCACAAAAGCATCTGAACATTCACGGAGATAATCTTGGGAATGTGGTTCAATTTATGGAGAGGGAACACCCCAGAAAATTCCAATCTATTTTAGAAAAAATTGCTGGAAAAATTCCAGGCTTGAATCAAATTAATACTGAAAGAAGCCCAGATGGTAGGCTTCTTCTTCGGTTCAATGATAAAGGCTTTAGTGATCCATTCTATGCTCAACAAATGTCAGATGGAACGCTAAAAGTTTTTGCCTATCTTCTTTTATTAGAAGATCCTTCACCACCTCCTTTTTTATGTATTGAAGAGCCAGAAAATGGGCTTTATCATAAGCTCTTAGAGACTTTAGCAAGAGAGTTTCGAGAACATGCAACTGGTCATAAAGGTGGTTCCCAAGTTTTTGTCACAACACATCAACCTTACTTTGTAGATGCTCTTGAACCTAAAGAAGTCTGGATTCTTGAAAAGGGTGAAGATGGCTTCTCTACAATTAGACGTGCTAGTGAAGATCCTCTCATTGTGAACCTTGTTTCTGAGGGCTTACCTCTTGGTGGGTTATGGTACAGCGACTACTTAGACAGCAGATAGATATATGCATTTTGAGATTGTTACTGAGGACGCTTCGGGTAAAATTGCCCTTGAAATTCTTGTCCCGAAAATCATTGATGCTGAATACCACACCTTTCGCATTCACTCATACAGGGGAATAGGACGTATCCCTAAAGACTTAAAGCCAACGTCTGATCCTAAAAAGCGAATCCTACTTGATCAGTTGCCGCGCCTTGTTAAAGGACACGGTAAAACATTTGCTGCAACACCTGATTATCCTGCCGCTTTAATTGTTATCTGTGATCTGGATAACCGCTGTCTAAGTGCTTTTCGCAAGGAGCTAATCGATTGTGTAAATATATGTAACCCAAAGCCAGAAACTCATTTTTGCATTGCTATCGAGGAGGGAGAAGCATGGTACTTAGGTGATTTGGACGCGGTAAGAAAGGCTTATCCAAGCGCAAGATCCACAATTCTCAATACGTATAAGAACGATGATATTTGTAATACGTGGGAGACTTTAGCTGATGCTATATTCCCTGGCGGCAGCTTAAAGCTGTCCAGACTCGGTGGGCAAGTTGGCAAAGAAAAGGTGAATTGGGCTGAGAAAATTTCTCCTTACATGGATGTGGATCAAAATCTCTCTCCAAGTTTTTGCTATTTTCGGGATAAGCTTCGTTTTGTCAGCGATTTGCATCATTAGTGACTGTAGTGTTGCTTGAGGTTTAGCGATAGCGAAACCTGACTCTAGCAAAATGACTCGTCAAGAACTGAGAGTCTATGTTCTGGCTCATCGGGGTGATGACGAGGCGATCGAGGCTCTAATCAAACGGGGCAATCCCAACAGTCCAAAGTTTCGGTTTCCCAAGACCGATGAGGACTTAAGAGAAATGGATGCGATCCTGCAAAGAAAGCTGGGTAGCAGTGGCGAAGCGGTCTAACCACTCCTCTCCATAAATCAAATTGGCAGCGGAGAAGCCAGCGAGCGCGTTGACTCAACATTCTGATGCTTTTTGTAAGCAAGTGGGAAGGGCTTGAATTTTCTCAGGATGTGCAGCAAATTATTCCGAAAAACAAAATTAGGCAGATTCTGAATGAGTGCTGCGCTTTATTTAAGCTTTAAATTTGCTGCACGGCATTTTTCTCTTGAAAATGCGTTTCGAGCCAAAGGCAGCGGTAGCTATACGAGTCGTGCATGTAGCAGAAACAGTCCCACGGCATAAAGCTTAAATAAAGCGGGTGGAGAAATTCAGGGTTTGATCGCTATTTTCAGAACTCTTGGTCATTGACTCTATTCAGACAGTTCGCACCTGATTGCACTATGTTTAAAGCTCAAGCCCCTGTAGCATTCTTTCTTGGTTCTTTCGGTGGTGGTGGTATTGAGCAAGTGACTGCTAACCTCGCTCATGGCTTTGTTAAACTAGGCATCAAAGTTGATTTAGTTCTAAATCGCGGTGAAAGCCCACACTTGTGGAAGATGCCCGCGGAAGCAAGGGTGGTTGATTTAAAGGCATCAACGCTGTATAAGAGCCTGCCTAGTTTGGTGCGCTACTTACAGGAAGAGCGCCCTCATGCGTTGTTGGCGACTGACCACTACCAGAATGAAATTGCTGTTTTAGCAAAATACATTGCTGGAGTAGCCACACGCGTTGTTGTATCGGAACGGAATCAGCTTTCCCAAACGGTTCAAAATGCAACCAAGCTAAAGGGGCGGCTAACACCTCTTTTTGCTCGTCTCTTGTATCCTCTGTCAGATGGAGTTGTGGCAGTTTCGCAAGGCGTTGCTGATGACTTAGCGTCCACTGCCTCTGTGGCATCAGAGCGCATTCAAACAATTTATAACCCAGCGATTCCCGCTGATATTTTGGTCAAAGCTGAAGAGAACGTACAGCATCCGTGGTTCACTACACCAGATTTACCAGTAGTCTTGGGTGTTGGCAAACTAGAAGAGCAAAAAGACTTTCCGACTCTAATCCGGGCTTTTTCAAAGGTACGCCAATTTACTCCAGCTCGTCTCGTTATTCTTGGCTGGGGTCCAGAGCGTCAAAATCTAGAAGTACTCATTAAGCAGATGGGTTTGGAAGCTGATGTAGCTCTGCTAGGGCATGTAGACAACCCCTACGCCTACATGAAAAGGTCGTCTGTGTTTGTTCTGTCATCAGCTTGGGAAGGATTTGGGAATGTTTTAGTCGAAGCAATGGCGCTAAAGATACCGATTGTTTCGACTGACTGTAAGAGCGGACCCGCAGAGATTTTAGCAAATGGTAAGTATGGTTATCTGGTTCCTGTCGGCAATAATGAAGCGATGGGAGACGCAATTTTAAAAGTTTTATCTGGTCAGCCGAGGTTAATTGATCCAAGTTGGCTGCATCAGTTTGAGCTGGAAACGGTAGTTCGTAAATACCTCCATGCTTTAAAGATTGCTTAAATACAAAACGATCTTTAAAGACAAAAGTGCCAGCTTAGTCACAAAGGTGTGAATAAGCTCATCCGATATTCTGATGTTTTCTATGGGAGTGCGATCGAGCAAAGGCATCTATCTAATCGGTACGGAATCGTGACCAGTGGAAGGCTTCTACTAATGGATCAGATCGTTGATGCAGGATACGATCGGTCATCAGTTGCGCCGTCACGGGAGCCAGCAGAATGCCATTGCGATAATGCCCTGTCGCCAGTGTCAGATTATCGTAAGGGCTGGCACCTAGCAGCGGCAACTCATCGGGTGTGGCAGGGCGAAAGCCCCACCAACATTCTTGCATCGGAAACTGTTGTAAGGCTGGATAGAGGCGGAGCGATCGCGCCCACAATGCCTGCACGCCTTCAGGTGTATTGTCGGGCGTAAAACCAACATCCTCACTCGTCGCGCCGATGATGATCCGCCCATCTTGTCGGGGCACGATGTAGATTTCGCTGCCAAACAACACGGTTTGTAACGGCAACGTTTGACCAGCCGGAACCTGTACCGATAGCATTTGTCCCTTGCGCGGCGTGACAGGAAGCGGCAGCACATCCTGCGACCAGGCACCCGTTGCCAGCACGTAATGTCCCGACTGGAAGGTGCCGTTTGACGTTTGTAGCCCGCTGATTTGCCTACCCTGGTACAGCATGGCTTGAACGATAACGCCTTTCTGCACATCAACACCCGCCTCTCGGACAGCGACCCACAGCGCTTTGGTCAGCGATCGATTATCCACTTGAGCATCTTTGGGATACCACCAACCGCCGATGACTTCTTTGCTTAAGCCGGGGTGTTGGTGATGGATGGAGGCGCGATCGAGCCAGTGGGCGGGAGTGGGGAGTAGGGAGTAGGGAGTGGGGGGTGGAAGTTTTGAGTTTTGAGTTGTTCTTATCTCCGTGTCTCCGTGTCCCCGTGTCTCCCTATCCTCCCTTGCTCCCCCTACCTCTCCTGCTTTTCTCCTCTCTCCTCTCCCCTTTCTCCTCTCTTCCCTTCTGCCTTCTGCCTCTTCATACACCGGCGCTAGAATGCCGCACGCCCAGTAGCCCGTTGGCAATCCCGTTAAGGCTTCCAGTTTTTGCGTCCAGTCTGGGTAGAGCGATCGACTCCGCAGGCAAAGCTCCAGCATGGCACCGGGAGAAAGCTGTTCTGCTTGCGGTGCTAACATGCCTGCTGCCGCATGACTGGCAGCTTGAGCGAGATCACGGCTGAGAAGGGTTACGGATGCGCCCTGTAGACGCAGTTCAAGGGCGAGCGCCAAGCCGATCGCGCCTCCACCGATGACGACGATATCTGAAATGGCTGTCATGCTCTGCGACTACCACCTGGCAGGAACGGCTGGCTCAGTTTGAGGGGGAAGGGCTGTTGTGCCTGCGTCAGGTTGACCGGGATTAAAGTTTCCTTGAGCGACACCACCACTGGAAGCGGTTGATTCTGCACTGAAGCCTGTATTGCGGGTTGCTGGCGCGAGGCTATCACTCTGGTTGTTAAAGAAATTGAGCCGAAACAGCGAGGAGTTGGCAGACCTCAACCCAATGAGCACAGCAAATAAAATTAAGATGGCAATCACTAAGCGGCTCATAGCAGTCTCTCCGGCATTTAGTACTTCTAGCTATGTGCTGAGTGTTTCAGCGATCGTTCGCCACCAGCAACCCATCCCTCAAAGCTCGCATTTGAGCCATCCTAAAGGGTTAAACAGCCTGTTCGGGAGTCCACAACACGCGATCGTCTTGTCCCCAAAAGCCATCGTACTTGGTCACTGTGACATCGCCTAAAACTTTGACCTGGCAAGACAACCGACGACCATTTTCTAACGCATGGGGCGGCAGTGAGAGCCGTGTCTTCTCCAGCCACTCGATGGGTGAAACAGCCCCTTCAACCTGTACTGCACAGGTACCGCAGGTGCCGTGTCCGTGGCAGTTAATAACCGATGCCGCACCGTTATAAACGTCCACGCCATTGTCCAGCATCACCTGACGCAGATTAGCTCCACTTTCACAGATGAACGTTTTGCCTTCAGCTTTGACAGTCGGCATGGTCGTTGCTCCCAATGTGTAACGTAACCCTTCTATTGTGGTGCTTTTTGACTCTAGAAGACTCTTCCCTGGGCGTGAAGGCACGATCGTCGTCACAGATCGCAGGCGGCTTCGAGCCATGCAGCGGCCTCTGGGCTGAGGGTTGGCGTTAGTTTCGTGACGATCGCCGCATAATACTGTTGCAGCCATTCCCGCTGGCGAGAGTTGAGGCGATTTACATCAATGAGCCGTTTGTCGAAGGGAATGTAGGTTAACGATTCAAAGCCGTACCAGGTAAGCTGATTCGGATCGGGGCTTTTGTCAGTTGGTGGCTCCTTAGCGACAGGCAACTCTTTGACAATATAGAGATTTTCGAGGCGAATGCCGCCCCAGCCTGATTTATAAAAGCCGGGTTCGATGCTTGTCACCATGCCAGGTTCAAGCGGTTCGCTGACGCGTTTGCTAATGCCATTTGGTCCTTCATGCACGTTGAGAAAGGCACCTACGCCGTGTCCTGTGCCGTGCCCATAGTCCAGCCCTGCAAACCAGAGGGTCGATCGCGTGATGCCATCCAGTTGTGCCCCAGTCGTCCCTTTAGGAAACCGCTGCATGGCGCAACTAATGTGAGCTTTAAGCACTTCGGTATAGCACTCTACCTGCTCTGGGGTCGGTGTGCCCGTAACAAAGGTACGCGTGTCGTCGGTGGTGCCCGATGCATACTGTGCGCCCGAATCGAGCAGCAGAAAGTCACCGTCATGCAGTACGCGCTGAGGGTTTGGGGTGCCGTAATGGACGATCGAACTATTGGCTCCCGCCCCTGCGATCGTGTTGAAGCTCAACCCTTGAAAATCAGCTTCTTCTGCATAAAAACGTTCGACCGTTGCGGCAACGTCTGCTTCTGTCAGGGAGGTACCACTATTAAGCTGATCATCCACCCACTTGAGTGTGCGAGTTTTAGCGCGGCTTGCTTTCAGGTTTGCCTGCTGCATCTGCGCCACTTCGATCGCATTCTTACGCGCTTTCATCCCCTCAATCGGGGTGTTTGCATCCACCAGCTTGCAGGCGATCGCGTCGGGATCGGTGAGCAATGCCTGCGTTCCCATTGTGGTGTGTCTAGAGTCGATCAGCACCCGCTGATTAGGAGACTGTGCAACCAATGCTTTCAGGGTTTCGGCATAGTGTTCATAGGGCAAGAGAGTCACTTGCGTTTGCAAAAACGTTTGCAAGTCAGGCGCAATGCGATCGAGGTTCGTAAACAGGTACGCCTCCGCTGCCGTGACAATGGAGTACGCGATGAAGACAGGGTTGTAGGGCACATCCCAACCGCGCAGGTTATACAGCCACGCAATCTGATCCAGCCTGGTAATCGGCAGAATGTCTGCATTGGCTTTTTGCAAATCTTCTCTCAGGCGCGTGAGCTTTTGGGCGATCGTTGCGCCAGTCTGAGCATCCGGCAAGTAAAACAGCTTTGAGTCAGCGTAGGCAGGTAACGGTTCAGCACTGAGCCACGGCTCTTGCAGACGAATGCGATCGACCAGATTTCCTGTGAGCGGTACCAGCATTACGCCCGACGGTACCAACTGTTTCTCAAAGTCGCGAAACTGGCTTACCGTCAGCGTAAACGGGTCAAAGCCCAGCCGAAAGGTGCCACCCACTTTGGCGGCTTCTCGTCCCAAGCTTTCCAGCGTTTCATCCAGCGTTTTCTGCTCCTCTAATCCCACTTTAGAGACGTGCATCAGCGCGGGGTCAACCTCCAGATCAGCCTGCTCGTAATAGCGAGAATCGACAAACAGCCATGCCTGCTCTTGCCCGACCAACAAATCGCCCGCCGAGCCAGAAAAACCGCTCAGCCAGATGCGCCGCCGTTTGGCTTCTGGCAAATATTCATTCAAATGCTCGTCTGCCGCAGGCACAAGGTACCCGTCTAGCCGATGAGTGACCAGGAGCGATCGCAGCGCCGCAAACTTTGCCTGAGTCGTATGAGACAAAGCGTGAGGCGAGAGTAAGTCAGTAGGAGACATAGGCAAAGGATAAGCGTCTAGTTCGATTTATAGCACTTCTAGAATGGAAGCTTCATGCCTTAGACGTGCAGACTGAATCTCGATCGAGGAGGATTAAAGGGAACGCCCGATCAAACAGACAAACAACAGAACTGATCAGAAATTTAGCGGTCAGCTATCAGCGGTCAGATCAAGAGTTGTTAGTTGTTAGGATCGTGGATTAAATAATCTGTGTAGGTTGGGTTGAGCTTGGCGAAACCCAACATCTCCGGGGCGTTGGGTTTCGTACCTCAACCCAACCTACCAAAAGTCGATCTTATTTAATTCTCATTCCTTAGTTGTTAGTTGTTAGTGCATGAGCTGTTCTTGACTCCTTCTAAAAACTTTTTTTGAATGCCCATTTCTGTTATGCCGCAAGGCTTTAGGGCTATAAAACTAAAAACCAAAAACTCTCTTGCCTCTCTCCTCACCCCTCACCCCTCTCTCCTCTCTCCTCACCCCTCATGTCTCGACTTGGACTGCGAACCCGCCTATTCCTCTCCCATCTCATTGTCATGATTGTGGGCTTAAGTACGCTGCTGACCGTGGGCAAGCTGTATTCTCCACGCCTCTTCGTGCTGCACCTCGAAAAACTGGAGGAGGGAAGCGGTTCTAACCTGCTCACGTTGTTCCGGCAGGAGTTAACGGAGGGATTTGAGTCAGCCTGGAGTCGAGGAGCACTCTGGTCAGTGGCGATCGGCGGTACAGCGGCGGGTGGGCTGAGCTATCTGGTGGCAAAACGCATCATGCATCCCCTTGTTCAAATGGAGGAAGTCACGCAAAAGCTCGCGGCAGGGCATCTAGAAGAACGGTTGCCCAAAAGCGATATTCCAGAGCTAAACCGTCTAGCGCTCAGTTTTAACCACATGGCATCGAACCTGGAAGGGGTCGAGCAACGACGGCGTGAACTGGTCAGCGATTTAACGCACGAGCTACGAACCCCACTAACCGTCGTTGAAGGGTATTTGGAGGGTCTGGCAGATGGCACGATCGACCCCTCAGTGGAGACCTACCAGCGACTTGCCAGGGAAACGGCTCGCCTGCGCCATCTTGTCAACGACCTGCAAGAGCTTTCTCAGGCAGAAGCAGGCTATTTGCCCATACGCACGCAGAAGGTTGATGTGCGCCCCTTACTGGCATCCCTGGTGCAAAAATTCTCTGATCAATTGCTAGAAGAAGGTCCCGTGCTGCATTTAGATTGTCCCGCCGACCTACCTCCCGTTCTGGCAGATCCCACACGGGTAGAACAGGTACTCATCAATTTGTTGGGCAACGCCTTGCGCTATACCGAGCAGGGAACGATCGCTGTGCGTGCCTACACGCAGTACAACTACCTTTGGATCGCGGTGACTGATACTGGTCAGGGCATTGCCGCAGACGATCTGCCCCATGTCTTTGAGCGATTCTGGCGATCGGATCGATCGCGCGATCGCAATTCTGGCGGCACGGGGATTGGGTTAGCCATTTCTCGCCGCCTGGTCGAACTTCAGGGCGGCACCATCCAGGTGCAGAGTCAGTATGGTCAAGGAAGCTGCTTTCAATTCTCGCTGCCCCTAGCCTGACGCAGTGCCTAAAAACTCCAGATAGGTACTACTCAATTCCTTGACTGCCAGGTCATAAAACTGCTTGCCATGCTCCGGCGTTGCCAGTGCCGGGTTAGACCCCATCCGCCCATCAGGATAGCGACGGCGAAAATCAGCCGCGCCATAAATCGTGTGACCCTTAGCGACGGGTTCACTCAAGGTCGCCTGCTTAATAGCATCGGGATATACGTATTGCGTCAGCGCTACCTCACTGGGTGTCGCATGAGAGCCTTCCTGATCGCCATACAGTTCCTTAGCTAGCCGATAGACTGCATGGCACATATACCAGTTGCTCACCTGGCATTGCACCTGCTCAGCCCCTGGCACCTGTAAATCGACCAGTGTGGCATAGACCTCGGCAAAGGCGGCTTTGAGGGTTGCCACATTGCCCCCGTGCCCGTTGATGAAGAAGAAGCGCGTAAAACCTGACCGCGCCAGACACGTCACATAGTCTCGCAGGAGCAAAATCAACGTGCTGGGACGGAGGCTCATGCTGCCGGGGAACGCCGTATGATGTAGCGCCATGCCGACATTGATGGTAGGTGCCACGATCGCGTGAGTCGCTTCTCCCACACCTCGCGCGATCGCCTCCGCACAAATCGCATCGGTGCCAATCAACCCGGTGGGACCATGTTGTTCGGTAGAGCCGATCGGCAAAATAATGCCTGTTGACTGTTGCAGATAGGTCTCTACTTCCAGCCATGTACTCAATTGCAGCAACATATGCTTCTCCTTTAGCGCTCAGACTCAACTCTCGGCTCAACATCCACTCTAGCGAAGCCACACCGTTGAATCCTGATCGCCCCGACATCCCAAAAATAAATTTCCTGGCGCGATCGCCCACGGATACAGCCTTTTGTATCAGATCAGTCATTAATCATCCTCACTCTGCTTAACAATCGCTAGAATAGTTGGTACAATCCGATACTTAAGAGACCTAGATTTAGACAAGTCCGCTGCACGTTTAGTGAGGGAGAATGCTAAGCACGATGGCTGGATCTATAGACGTTTACCACTGGTCGCCAATCGCCACTAACCGTCTGTCTACACCGTTTCACACTCAATTCTCTTCTTCCGTGTGAGTGTCTGTGCTCACGTCCTCAGCCGATGCAGACCTCCCTGAAGTTATTAGCGTTTCACTAAATAATGTTCCTATCAGCTATTTTTTCTCTTCAAAGGCAACTTGAGACACGTTCTCACCGCTTACATGAGGCTGATGCATTCTATAGCAGGTTGCAGCAATGGGTCTTGCAATCTAGCGTCAGTGAGACACGGCTGGCTGACTCTTTTAGAGAGGTAGCTGTACTCGATCGACTGTTTTTACACGTTAGGAGCGTTATGCCTCACAGCTTCAACGATGGTGCCAGCAGCAATCCCTACGATAGGAATCCTGCACGAAGCCTTTGATCAAACTTACTGCTCAGGAGAAGCAACATGTTACACCGCAAGATTTATCAACTGTGTTGCGACGGTCGCGAAGTCTGGATCTTCTTGCGGGACCAGCAACGGTGGATTGAACGGGCACGCATCCTCGATATCGAAGGAGATTTAGTGACCCTGCGCTACGAAACCGAAGAAGAAGACGAAACCTGCTCTTGGGAAGAAATGGTGCGCTTAGAGAGCATTGGTGCCGTCACGCAGAAGTTAGCCTCTGTACCCAAAGGCAACGTCGAGCCTGCCGTTTCTGATGACTGTCCCGAAGCCGAACAAATTCCAAACAATCGGTTTCCAGAGGCGAACCCTGATTAAGGGCGATCGTCCTCATAAACGGTTTCATCTGCTTGCTGCCACGCCGGATCAACCAGGCAGATGAATATCAATGGTTCTGCGCCACTGTTACGAATAAATTGTCTGGCATGGGGTGGAATGTAAACGGCATCTCCCGGTTCCACCCCCTGGCATTCCCCATCAATATGCATCTCGCCCTGCCCGCTGAGAATGTAGTAGACCTCAGACGTAGTAAGCGCATGGGGAGCCGAGGTCTCTCCTACGGGCACGATGGCATGTGCCAAGCTGTACCGTAACGCGATCGACTGCTTATCGGGGTGCAGTAGTTCGCGCAGCAGCGTTCCATCCCCTGCCACAAACTCTGGGCAGGCACTCAGCTTTTGAATCAACACCGCGCTAATCTCCTTCGTTTCACTACTCGCGCCCATAGCATCCTCATCATCACAGCGCGATCGCCTGCACAGCTTGGAGAGACGCTGTTATGTTGATTCATGCCGACTTGTCAAATCGTAGATACGATTCGAGGTATACACACTCGTCAACGGTGTATGGTCTGGGCAGTTAATGGCAGCTTCGGTCAACGCCGCAGAAGGGCGCACCGTACACTTTAGATGATAATCACTGGTAAAAAACTGACAACCAGCACATGGAATCCGGTGCATTTGCTGACCGCGGGCGATCGTATCGCGCGTAGCCGCCCAAAGACTCCAGCCCAGGAGCATAACAATTGTCCACGCACTGAGAAAGCAAACTGGCACCAGCAATGGCTGCAAAACGTGAATAAGAGGCTGCAAAAGTTGAAACACGGCAGGTAGAGTAAGAGGGTGAACGATCGCTAGACTTCTAGTGTGTGACGTTGTTGGCGATCGTGCTCCTTTTTTAGCTTGAAAGTTTTGAAGAAGTGTTAAGTTTTTGTTACTTCAGGCAGAATTGGTTGGTTAAACAGGCACCTTAAATAGAGCATCGATCCATCGCATGTTCATGCTAGGGCGCGTCATCAATTAGCTCCAAAGCCTTGAGTATCAGCATGATCGCGCCCGCCCCAACACACGGCTAGGGGCTGGAACCCTTGCTGAAAGCCATGTGTAGTAGTCATTGATGACAGCCCCTAGCCCCCCTTGCAACCCTTGCTTTGAGCAAAAGCCATACCCCCGATGAAAGTCTCCATCTCCTCTACCCCTGCTCAATCTAGGCAGATCAAGCAACAGCTTGCCGACCCCAAAGAATCGCTCTCCTATGAGTTAGGCAAGGCAGTACAAGAGCTTCCCCCGGTTTACACGCGGTTACTGGCAGGCGGCATCAGTGCGCTTGTCTTTGGCACCATTGCCTG
This sequence comes from Lyngbya sp. HA4199-MV5, assembly GCA_019359375.1. Classification (GTDB taxonomy): domain Bacteria; phylum Cyanobacteriota; class Cyanobacteriia; order Leptolyngbyales; family Leptolyngbyaceae; genus Stenomitos. The sequence continues at coordinate 67,404 of JAHHHL010000016.1, read as the reverse complement.
GGCGCATTTGAGCAAAATTGATGAAGTGGCGATCGCCCAGGGACAACTCATTCCCTATACCGAAGTGCGACCCATTCGAGCAGGCGCAGTCGGCAGTATTCAGCAAATTAACGTCAAAGAAGGCGACCAGATTCGCAAAGGTCAAGTGCTGGTCAACATGGATGCTGGTGGACCACAGGCTGAAGTCAATCGCTTGACCCAATCCTCCAAACTCATTCGTGAAGATATCGCTCGTTTACAGGCAGAACGATCGGGCAACGCCAACACAGGCACTCAAGTACAAGATCAACTGTTACAGGCTCGTCTCAGCGAATTTGATCAGAAAAAAGCCGCTGCGATCGGCGAGGCACAGCGTCAACTGGCTACCCGCAGCGAAGCCCTGTCAACGCTGTCACGCTTGCAAGCCAACTTGATCAACGCTAGAGAAGGGCTTAAAAACGCTCAGACCCGTGAACAAGCGCTCCGTTCCCTCAAAGGCAGTGGCGCTGTCCCCCAACTCGACTACATTCGATCGCTGGATGAAGTCACTCAAGCGAAAGACAAGGTTATTTCTCTTGAGAAAGAACTGAACGCACAGCAAGACAGAATTCGTCAGGCAGACGAAGCCTATACCTCTGCCCAAAATACAGCAACCGGGCTAGACTCACAGCGGCAAAGCGAAATTCTCACGCAGTTTACCAAGCGCAAAGAAGAGCAAGCCTCGATCGACGGGCAACTGGCACAAGCCCAGAAACAGCGGGAACGTGAAACCATTACGGCTCCGTTTGATGGCACAGTTTACAACGTCAAAGCCACAAAGGGACCCGTGCAGTCCGGCGAAGAACTCCTATCCATTCTTCCAAAAGACGAAAATGTGGTGCTAGAAGTCAAAATTCTCAACCGCGATATTGGCTTCATCCATGAACACATGCCCGTCAAAGTGAAGCTAGCAACCTTTCCTTATCAGGAATTTGGCATCGTGGAAGGCGAAGTGATTAAAGTCAGCCCCAATGCGATCGTCGAAAAAGATGTGGGTCTAGTCTTTCCAACACGGATTCAGTTAAAGAAACGGGCGATCGAAGTGCGCGGACAGGTTGTTGACTTTACTCCTGGTATGGCGGCCACTGCCGAAATTGTCACCCGCAAGAAATCCATCCTCGACTTCCTGATCGAACCAATCACTCGTCGCTTTAGCGAAGCCTTTTCAGTTCGGTAAGCGTCAAAGGGTCATGTTTCAAACGTGCGATCGGCGCTCTGTAGGGACGTTACACGTAACGTCCCTACTACAGAAATCGTGAACTCAGAAAGCCCACACGGTCATCACTTGACTCAAGATAGCCAAAAGGGAGCGCTCTTTACGAGTGCCCCCTTTTACGTTTCTGACGTTTGATCTGAATCAACTCACAGGTGCCTAAACCGCATTGTTTGGAGCGCCTGTAACATCGATAAAATCGTAGTCAGTATACTGACCAGTGACCCTGCCGTAATTCAGGTTATTTTCCTTAGAATAGTTCTCCGATGCGGCATCAAAGAAGTCAACGTACATGCAGAGGTAATACCGCCCATTGCCTTTCCAGCCAGCCCAACTCGAATCTGGAACATAATTAGTCGTCGTTACAAAGTAAGCAGCAGGTACTGGACCTCCACTTAGTCCGACAGTGCTGTTGAAAGATACACTGCTTTGGGCTGCAAGAGGCGCGATGCTGGCAGTAGCGATCACGGTGTCACTCCCATCCAGAATGTCATCGTTGGAGAAGTAAAACTTAACCAGTGCCCGCGTAGAACCTGCGACCTTGTTGCCAATATTTTTAATGCTGCCAGTAAAGGTGATTTGGACTGGAGTCGTTTTAGATTGGCTGATATCAACTGAGGCTTGATTAATCGTTAATCCAGTACCCAGTAAATCAGGTTGCAAGGTATCGCGGATAGTGATGCCTGCACTCACGGTATTGTTTGACTCATTCGATTCACTCACCTGATTACCCGAATCGATGATCATACCAATGTAGTAAATTTGATCACCGCCCCACCACGCATCGCTTTGCGCCAGAAGACTCAGCGTTTGTTGTTGGGTATAGTTTTGACCCGGTGCCAAATTGGGTATGGACACATCTTTGTCGCTATTCCCCGTGTTTGGGTCGATCGTACCCAAAAGCAAATCGCCTGCGGTGATCGAGTTATCACGCGAGAGATAGAACGAAACCTTAAACGTCGATGGCGTGATCACAGACGTACTATCGTTTCTAACGGAATAGTTAACCCTTACAGCAGGCAGATAGTTACTTTTGGTCGTGTCCAAACTCACCGTTGAAGGTAAAGCTTGTCCGTTCGTCTGCGTAATCGTAAAGGTGGTTGACGGATTTGGTAGCAGATCTACTTTTTGGGCAGAGGCGGCGCTCAGACCCAGTGTGTAAACGGACTTTTGAACAGAAGACGACAACACACGAATAAAGTACGTGCCAGCCGTTAGCGAAAGGTTAGAAATTAACTCATCCGCGTTACTCAAGTTCACTGAAGAGGCAATGATTTCTGACTGGCTACTCAGTACACCATTGCCATCTTTGTCCTGGATCACTTGCAGGTCTGCATTAGTGTTGCTTCCCAACCCTGTTAACGAGAGGTTCAAAACGCTGGAAGTTGTCAGGTTAAATTTGTAGTAACCGTTTGGAATCGTCGCTCCACCGATGCTGTCATCGTAGCTTCCAGTGTTGTTAAGGGTGCCAATAGTAAAGGCAGACCCCATGCTGCTGCCTGCTAAAACGGTAGGTGGCTGTCCTGTAATAATCCCACCCACCTGCCAATTTGGATCACCCACTGATAGCACCGACAGTCCCGTCGAAAAGGTCGTGCTATTCATGACCCAGATGACATTTTCACCGGTTGCGTAGTTGCGCCAGAAAAGATCCTGTTTGCCGTCACCTGTCGCGTCACCAACGCCGACAATATTCCAGTTGATATCCCCAACGGCTTGAAACGATACGGCTGAGCTGAGAGAAATTCCGTCCATCAGCCAAATCGTATTCTGACCAGTTCTGTAATTGCGCCAGACTAAGTCTGACTTACCATCGCCATTGAAATCGCCAACGCCATTCAGTCGAGAATTTAAGTCAGATACTCTGGGGAAATACGCTGAGCTTCTTAGGGTTGTACCGTTCATGTACCAGGCAGCATTTTCACCCGTCGCGTAATTGCGCCAGATAAGGTCAGTTTGACCATCACTGTCAAAATCGCCTGAGCCAGCGATTTTCCAGTTGGAGTCGCCAACTCCAGTGGTGAAAGCCCCTGCACGCAAGGTGCCATCTGCGTTGTTTAGCCAGATGGCATTTTCTCCCGTCGCATAGTTGCGCCAGATATAGTCTGAGATTCCATCAGCATTAAAATCTCCTGTTCCCTGAAGTTTCCAATTGGGATCGCCTACGGGACTGGCATAAAAGCTGCTGGTGAGGCTATTGCCATTCATGAGCCAAACGGCATTTTGTCCACTGCTAGGATTACGCCAGAGCAAGTCTGCACGGGCAGCAGGCGTAGATTTTACCTTCAGCGTGTAGTTTGTGCTGGTGCTGGAGTCTGCTAGAAAAACTCGGATGTAGTAATCACCGGCATTAAGCGATCCTGTTGTAAAAGCATCTGCTAGAGTGCCACCATTACTGGACTGCTGTAACGTGCCACCCGCATCAAGAATGGCAATATCAGCATTGGCGTTTTGAGAGGTCAGCGCCAGGACAACACTGCTACGCTGGCTAAGGCGGAGGCGAAAGAAATCTTGCGTATCGCCTGAGTCAAGTGAGTAGCTTGTATCTGATTGAGTATTAGAAAACGTTTGTGTGCTGGTTGTAGCGGTGATGAGTCGCTGTGTTGATGTACTGTTATCAAAAAGACTAGAATTGTCTGCCATTGCTTTACCTTCCACGCTAGCATCATTAGCGTTCCCGGTATGAAATCTTGAACAAACATAGCCTTTGCAAATTCATAGAAGCTTCGTTTCAGTGCGGTTTTTACTGAGGTTCTAGCGCTTCTTCAAGCAATGGATCTCTAAGTAATCATTGCTAAAATTGGTCAAAACACAAATTTAACGTTGTTTTATTGATTACATTTTTTTGAAAAGAAGTTGCTAAAGTCTGCGATTGCTGCGCTTTTGAGGTTACAGAAAATCAATTGAGCAACTTCTTTCCTCTAAAGCCAATTCCGTAGAGCTACGGAAAGCACTTAACGCGATCGCTCCCATTAGTCGTTGAACGTAAACAGTTAGCTATTCGTATGATTCGCTGCACTACATCTATTTACTGACGTGAACTGTTTATGGTGTGATAGTGGTTAATCCGGTAGATGGGAGTTTTTTTATAGCGATTCCCAACCTGGTGAAGTACAGCTTGGTTGAGGGAGTCAGAGGTTGAAGGAGTCAGGGTGTACCTTGTTTGAGTGGGGAATTCTGTATGATTGCCTTGAAACGATCGCCGCTTCTGGCACTGCGATCGGCGTGTGTTTTCACCGACCTACGAGCTAAATCGCTACAGGCTCAATCCGTAGCCTAAAGTAGGTAAGAATAAGCTCAGTGGTGCCTGTATGACTCAATGACCAAACAACGTTCTCAGCTTAAACTTCTCTTACTACAAATTCGAGATGATGCGGTGACGTGTCAGGAGGAACTTGATGAATTTGTTCGCTACAGTGGGCTGGAGGCGCATCAGATTGACGTACTCAATACCTTTGAGACACCTGCCTTTGAGTCCACTTGCCTTACGGGATACGACGCTTTACTGGTGGGCGGCTCTAGCGATGCCTCGGTGACGCAACCAGAAAAATATCCGTTTGTAGACGATGCCAAGCGGTTGCTGCTTTACTGCCTGGACAAGAGTATTCCTGTTTTTGCGTCTTGCTTTGGCTTTCAGGTTGCTGTTGAAGCGCTGGGAGGACAGGTGATCGTTGATGCAGCAAGCATGGAGATAGGGACTTATCCATTGAAACTCACTGAAGCCGCAGCAACAGATGTTCTTTTTCATGATGTTCCTGACCGCTTTTGGGCAGTGTCGGGGCATAAAGAACGTGCGCTTTTCTTGCCAGAGGAAGCGGTGTTGCTGGCGTATTCAGAGCTTTGTCCGTATCACGCGTTTCGGATCGCAGGCAAGCCTTTTTACGGGTTTCAGTTTCATCCTGAAGTGGATGTCGCTGATTTGATCACTCGCATTACCCGCTACCAGAGCCGCTATTTAGAGAGTGCTGAAGCGCTGGCACAGGTGCTTGAAGGACTGCACGAAACGCCGATCGCCAACCAGTTGATTGGGAAGTTTGTCGATCGGATTGTGTTGGCTGGAGAGGGGGAAGGCTAAAGGCTGAAGGATAAAAAGCTGACCGCTGAATGTAGTTGTTAGTTGTTAGTTGTTGGTTGTTGGAAGAAGCACAACTGCTGCCTTCTATAGCTGTAGCCACAAAGGTTAGGACACTGCTTCTTTTAAGACAGACTCCATGGCTGAACGGAGGGTGCCAGAGAGAGCGAAGCGTTTGCGTATTCGACTTTTGAGCCAAGCCCAACCCTTTTCAATGCGATTGAGGTCTGGCGAATACGGGGGCAAGTACAACAAACGGCAACCGACTGATGCCAGCAGTTGAGCAATCCGACCGCCATGATGAAAGGTCGCGTTATCCAAAATTACGACTTGCCCAGGCTGAAGTGTAGGCAGCAAACACGTTTCTAACCACGTTTCAAACACAACTCGATTGCAGGCACCGTCTACGGTAAAAGCGGCAGTCAACTGGTGTTCACAGTAGGCAGCAATCATGTTGACCCGTCCAGTTCTGCGACCCGTCCTGAACGCCTCAAACCGCTTGCCCCACTCACACCAACCGTACCCATAGTCATCACGTTCATCCATCCCCGATTCATCGACATAGACTCGCTGGGACAGCGGAATGGTGGCTAGTTGTGCTTGGACAGCGGCACGTTTCGATTCGTCTCGTTCGCGGTAGCCATACGTCTTTTTTTTCGCGTCCAGTCAATCTGTGCTAAGGCTCGTGCCATCGTTCGTTGGCTGATCTGCCCTTGCCACAATTGCGCCATCTCGGCTTGGGTTCGATCACCATAAGTTTGTGCAAAGGCACGAAACGCTTGCCAATCCTTGACCCGGTGACTATGCCCTTGTTGGTACCCTTGCGCCGCTTTGACACTGCCTGTCGTCTCACGCCGCTTCAACCATCGGTCAATCGTGTCCCGACTGAGATTGAACATTTGACTAACGTGACTTTTTCGCTCGCCTCGGTCGATTGCCGCTACGACTTTCTCGCGTAAGTCATGACTATAGGCAGCAGGCATAAGCAAATTGATTTGAGTTGTTCTAGATTCTCTCCATTATGCCGCAACCTTTCTGGCATTAGCTATACCTCTAACCCACTCCCTACTCCCTACTCCCTAATTCTGACCGCTGACTGCCTAATCAATTCAACACTCAACACTTAACACTCAACACTCAACACGCTTGCTCTTGATACTCTTAAGAGGACGATCGTTCTGCCCAGGGTGTTGCCAGGTTGAACAGCAGCTTAAACGCAAAGTCTGTGAGCAATCCAATGAGTCCAATGATGGCGATCGTGAACAGTACTTTGTCTGTTTGAAGATAGCGCTGTGACTGAACCACGCGAAACCCCAAGCCATTTTCAGACGCGATGAGTTCTGAGATGACCAGATAATTCCATGCGCCTGCTACGTTGACGCGCAAGGTATCGATGATGCTGGGGACGATCGCCGGAATAATGACACGCACCAGAACATCAAAACGATTTGCTCCCAGGGTGTAAGCCACACTGAGCAATTCATTGGGAATAAATTTCACCGCATCAGCCACCATAATGGCGTTGAAGAACACAATCCCCAAAAAAATAATCGTCACGCGAGTCGGCTCGTCCAACCCTAGCCAGAGAATAATGAGCGGTACAAAAGCAGCAACGGGCATGTAACGGACTGTACCAACAATAGGACTAAAGAGACTCTCCATACTGTAGAAGGTGCCCATTGCAATGCCGATCGGTACGCCAATGATTGCCGCTGCTAAAAAGCCCAGGAAGACGCGGTAGGAACTGGCAAACACATCCAACAGGAGGTTTTCCTGGGTAAACATTTGAATGCCAGATTGCAAGACCGCCGTTGGAGTTGGCAGGAAAATGGGTGTCACCCACCCGCCGTAACTGAGAACTGCCCAAACAGCCAGCGGTATCACTAGCGCCGTGATCGAAATGAGTGTACTTAGCCAGCGGGGAAAGCCTTGACGAATACTCCAAAAGACGGATGGGGTGAGATACTGTTTGCGAGACGCAGGCAGAGATTTAAGCACAGCAGTAGTGGGAGTGGTAATGGAACAACGTAAACTCGCATTGTCCGAGGACGGTCAGTTAGACAGCCGTAGCGATCGCCACAATTCTAGACCCAGCGCCTTCGTTTAATAGAGAGGGAAAACACGTTTGGCGTATCGTTTCTGCAAATGCTTGAATGGATTAGTAGACCGAAACAAACGGTTTGCAACGCCATTGATTTGTAACACCATAGACGCGGGCAAGATGCCCGCACTCCGTTCTGTAATGTTCTGTTTGCTCTACTAGCATCATAGAGATGCCTTTTTTGAAATTGTCTCCTTCGCCACAAGACTTCAAGACTAATTTGACTCTTACTAGCACCTCTCCTACATCCGTCCAGTCAGCCCAAATGCCTAAACTTCAAGTAGAAGGCTTGTCCAAAAGCTTTTCGCAAAAAGGGAAGGCTATTATCGCGTTGCAGAACGTCAATCTTTACCTGCAACCCCGCGAATTTGTCTGCATTGTTGGGGCTTCAGGGTGTGGCAAATCCACTTTGCTCAACATTATTGCGGGCTTAGTCTCCCCATGCTCTGGCAAAGTCTTGGTGGATGGGGAAGTCGTGCCGGGACCAGGAGCCGATCGGGGCATGGTATTCCAAAGTTATACGCTCTATCCCTGGCTGACGGTAGCGGCAAATATTGCGTTTGGGCTGAAGCTTCGTCGGTTGCCTAGAGCCGAAATCAAGCAGCGGGTGTCGTATTATCTGGAGGTGGTGGGGCTGACCAGGTTTGCCAAAGCCTATCCCAAACAGTTGTCGGGTGGGATGAAGCAGCGAGTGGCGATCGCCCGTGCCCTGGCAAACGAGCCGGAAGTCCTGCTGATGGATGAACCCTTCGGAGCGTTGGATGCTCAAACGAAGGAGCAGATGCAGAAGTTTCTGCTGGAGCTATGGGAGCAGACCCACACCACCATTTTGATGATTACTCACGATTTGGAAGAAGCTGTTTTCTTATCGCAGCGTATTTATGTGATGAGTGCCCATCCAGGACAAATCAAACAAGATTTTCAAGTACCGCTGCCCGAACATCGGGAGCTTGACATGAAGCTTGATCCCGACTTTATTCAAATCAAACGTGCCATCATCAATGCGTTGCATGAGGAGCATTAACGACAAGTCCAGCAGTGAAGGTCAAGCAGTAAACAGACGGTTAGAAGCTTGTCAATTACGATAAATGAAGGAGCGTCATCGTCAAAGCGTCCGATTCCGCCATAGCAGGAAGTGCTGCCTTGCACACATCATCTTTTCACTCAAGTTTAAGCTGTTTGAGCGTTGGGATGAGTGATTCCTAGCTTCACAACATTCTTTTAAGAACATCAGGCAAAATCAGGGGTTCAAAACCGTCATGACTACCGGAACGATCGAGATCAATCACTATTTGCATCAAAAAAAGCCGTTGTGGAATGTACTTTCCATTCTGTATACACTGGTGAGCTATGTGGGTGGCATTGGGCTGCTGCTGTTGCCAAGCGGTTGGCTGAATGCACTGGGCGTTGTTTTTTTAACGCATAGTTTACTGTGCTCGGCATACCTGGCGCACGATTTTATGCACAGTGCTTTATTTGAAAGCAAGGCATGGAATGTTGCCTTCGGGAACCTGATGCTGTGGCTGAATGGTGGCTGCTATGCCCGGTTTGAAGATTTGGCGCGGCTGCACATTGCCCATCATGTAAACCGAGTGGATTTTTGCCGCTTTGATTTGATGACGTTTTTGAACGCAATGCCTGCGCCTATGCGATCGCTCCTTTTAGCGCTGGAATGGCTCTACTTTCCCTCGCTGGCGTTTCTGTTGCGGATTCGATCGATCTTTGCGCCATTCTGGGAACCCGATCGCCGGGATGAACGCCTGCGGAACGTGCTGATTCTCCTCGTGCGGGGGGGACTCTTTGCGCTGTTGGGGATCGTTTCGCCCAAGGCGTTGCTGCTCTACTTTTTGTCCTACATTGGCATGTTGACCGTGCTGCGGTTTGTGGATGCCTTTCAGCATACCTATGAGGTGTTTCCAGTCGGTAGTGCGCTCCCAAAGCGCGATCGTGCCCACGAGCAGGCAAACACGTTCTCGAATGTGGTGTCGTTGCGCTATTGGTGGCTCAACCTGCTGTTACTGAACTTTGGCTACCACAATGCCCATCATGAACTGATGAAATGCCCGTGGTATAACCTGCATGACCTCGATCGCGCCCTGTTTAAGGGAGATGAGGTGCAATACATTACGCTGCCCGAACTGCTGGGGAATTACCACCGTTACCGAATTTCGCGGCTTTATTCCGGTCAGGGGCGCGGCATTGATGAACAGGGCAATCGCAGCCTGGAGAGCTTCTACGGCGCGATCGAAGTTTCCTTTCTGGTCTTGCCTGCTTAGGTGCATATGTGACCCAATCAAGTTTTCGGTCTGCGCTCCCTGGTGTTGGCTTTGGCATCAGTACGGCGCTGCTGTTTGGTGCCACAACGCCCTTAGCCAAACTGTTTCTCAATGAGGTGCAACCGTGGCTGCTGGCAGGGTTGCTCTTTCTCGGTGGTGGGCTGGGGCTGCTGCCAATTTACCTGATTCGCAAGCGCATTCACCCATCGCCCGATCGCCTGCACAAAAAGGATTGGCACTGGTTAGGGGCATCGATTTTGGTGGGTGGGGTGATTGCTCCCGTCCTGCTCACAACCGGGTTAGTCCATACCACGGCGGCGGCAACGTCCTTACTGTTGAACTTTGAGTGCGTGTTCACAGCGCTACTGGCATGGACAGTTTTTGGCGAACGATGGCGCTGGCAGGTCTTTGTAGGGATGGTGGCGATCGTTGCTGGAGGTGTAGTTCTAGCTCAGGCAAAAAACACGGGCATTGGCTTAACCTGGGGCGCGTTGTTGATTTTGGGCACCTGCTTTCACTGGGCGCTGGACAGTAACTTCACGACCAAAGTGGCAGCAAAAGATCCCTTGCAGGTCGCGCTGTTGAAAAGTGGCGGTGCTGGGGCGATCAATGTGGCGATCGCGCTGCTGGCAGGGCAACCTTTACCCGCTTTACCAGTGCTCTGCGGTGTTTTAGGCGTTGGCTTTCTCACAAACGGGTTGACCCTGTTCTGCTTTGTCATGACATTGAAATATTTAGGCGCATCACGGGCGGGGGCTTATTTTGCGCTCGCGCCGTTTGCGGGTGCTACTGTTTCAGCGTGGTTGCTTGGGGAAGGGATTACTGAGACGCTGGCGATCGCGGCTGTGCTGATGGCAGCAGGAGCCGGACTATGCGCCAGAATCACGGATTAGCTGCAAGACTTCGCCTTGAGGGAATTTTTGAGAAAGAGATTACCCTTGTGGGGGCTGAGCGGTCGGCAGATAATCTCTAGTCATCATAAAAACCGTTGTCCGACTGCTAAGCCCCTACTTTTTCAAAAAATCGGGGATCTGTCACCGTTCACGGGCGGTTTGTCGATTCAACCGCTAAAATGGTGAGAGGTTCAACTGCGGCGTTGGTGACTGCCAATAACGTTTTTTGACTATGCTCTGTTCAAACGGGAATCGATCGCCAGACGGCAGTAGACCGGGCTTGTACCCGGAAACTTTAAGTCATGGCATGAGGTACCCACCTGGTTTTTACCAGGTCAAAAACTGAGGTAAGACGGCGTTGCGGGGAGCCTTAATCTTTGATCGAATCGGGGAGTCTATATCCATAGGCTCCCCGATTCACTTATTAGGCGTTCAGCATTGAAGCGATGCAGTCGAAAAACTTATGGAAGAGGAAAAAAAGCAACGGAGTTCGGTTCGACAACGTGCGGAAGCGATCAAGCCTTATCGATGCAAGAACTTGATCACGGTTATCGAAGATCCAAGTGATATCAGGAACATCGGTACGGTGATCAGAAACGTAAATGCCTTGGGGGTAGAAAAAGCATACATCGTAGATCCAAGGGGAGCCTTGCCTAACGATTGGCTAGAAATGCGGGAGAGACAGTCGCTCTCAAAAACCTCTGTATCGGCAATCAAGTGGAGCTTTGTCAAACGATTTGATAGCACCGAAGCCTGCCTTGAACATTTAGAGAACAACCGATTCGTGTCGATCGTCACATCTCCCCATATCAAGGGAAGGAAAAACGTTGTCCTGGATGAGGCTGACTACACTATCTATACCAAGTTGGCTGTGTGGTTTGGCAATGAGGCTAGAGGCGTAAGCGACCTAGCCATACAGCGCAGTGAAATGTGCGTGAGCATTCCCATGTTTGGCATGATCGAGAGTTTGAATTTGGGCACAACCTCAGGCATCGTTTTGTATGAAGTCACGAAACAGCGCCGTGAATATCAGAGCAAATATCGATGGCGAAACAAGCGAGGCGAAAGAGTGGATGCCTAATATTAGCGATTACATTGGTGGCAACTGTTTGAGCCAGCCGTTGACATCGACTGCCAGGGTTTGTCCCAGTTCGAGGAGCGATCGCAAATCAGCCAGTTGCATGGTGAGCGCGCGATCGGATTCAAACTGCCCTGCACTATTCAACCACTGACAGCACTCTGGGATCAGCCAGTGTTGTAGCCGCTGGAAATAGAGTTCCTGTGCCTGCGCCAACGACAGATCCAGTTTCATCTGTTTACCGAGCGCCAGCAGTCGTCTGAGACGGTGCAGTTCCGCTTTACTGGTAGCCGGGTCAAAGTGATAAAGGAGTTGCCAGAGCGATCGCAGTACCAGCCGTTCTAGTGACTGTCTGGCTTCTGGCAGATTGAGCGTGCAATGGAGATGGGTGGCTTCAGTAGCGATCGCTTCCAGTTCTAACAGGCGATTGGCGCTAGCGGGAGATCCTTCAGTGGCTAGATCGCTGCTTTCCTGTTCTAAGGCTCTGAGTGCAAGGGAGACGCGATGGCTCAAGGCGATCTCAGCCGCCACCTGAAGCTCTTGCGGTACAGCCAACTCATCCCGATGAAATGCCATCAACACGCCGTAGTTATCCCGGTAGACCTGGGTGTAAAGCTGATCTAAACGGGTGAGAGTCTCCTGCGTGAGCAAGCGCATAATGCGGTGGCGCTCTTCTGCAAACAGACTTTGGAGACTGTGGGACTGATTGCCAAAGATGGCGTTCATCGCCAGAATGGTTTGTGCCGCGCTTGCCTGCTTAATGGACTCAAAGAGTTGGTCTTTCATCTCCGCATAGTCGCGCCGACCTGAAAAGGGCTGAATGCAGCAGTGAAAATCCCAACCGCCGAGATGCACCACTGCAAAGACGAGATGGACACTTTCGCGGGTGATGTCTGACACAAGCTGAAGTTGTCCGATCGCCAGAGTCAACGATCCCATCCGCTGAAGCTGATAGTCAAGCTGGTTTGCCGTGTAGCAATAGATTTGATGCTCTTTCGAGTAGGTCGTAAACAGGGAACTGATCGCGTAATGAGCCGCTACCTGCTCCATGCTGATCTGCGCCGATTTCACCAGTTGACGGTAAACTTCAGCCCCATTTTGGAAATATTCGACGTTGCTGGGAGCCAGTGACAATCGGCGCACAAAGGCTTTTTCGAGCTGGATGCCCGTCACTTCGCCAGCGAGTTCTAACGCTCTGGCAGCATAGCGGAGGATCTGTACGCCCTCCGGACGTGATAGCTCATCGAAAAACCACCCGCAACTGGTGTACATTAACAGGGCGTGGCGCTGCATTTCTAGCAGGTGTAGGGCATCGACACGCTCGGAGGTACTGAGTTTATGGGTCTGATGCTGGGTGAGAAAGTGCGTGAGATTGGCAAGGCTACGATCGCGCATCACCTGAATGTACTCATCCCGCGCCAACCAGGGATCGCGGAAAAGTTTTCTGCCTGCGTCTTCATACACCTTGCTTAACTGATCTCGCAACCAGTCTAAAGCATCTCGTAATGGTCGTCGCCACTGCTGGTTCCAAAGTCCACCGCCGCCACAGCCACAGTCATGCTGCCAGCGATCGACCCCATGACTGCAACTCCACGCGGTAACAGGCTTTAGCTCCACTTCCCAGGTGGGCGTATGCAGCGAGAGATAGTGGGCAAAGTTCGTCACTGTCCAACCGCGATCAGCAAACTCACGGGCGAACGCATAGGCAAGGCATTTCTCGGTGCCGCCCTTGTGGTGCCCAAAGGTTTCGCCATCCGTTGCGACAGAAATCAGTTGAGAGGGACGTTGATCCCCACGCACCGCCTGTCCCAAGCGCCCTACCAGATTATGAGAACTGCTCAACGCACTGTCGAAGCCCATGTCGCGCGAGATCGGACCGTCATAGAAGAAGATGTCGATATAGGGTGAGGTGTGAGGTGTAAGGTGTGAGGTGTTTGTCTCCTCTCTCCTCTCTCCTCTCCCCTCACGTTCCAAAAAGCAGCGGTACGGACGGGTGGGATCGATTTGTCCGCCACCGACTTCGAGCCACTGAGAGACAGGCTGATCATCAGTTGATAGTGGACGGCAACGTTGCGCCTGGGAGGGAGCCAGGACGATGAATTTGATCCCTTCAGCGACGAGGGCTTCGAGGGTGGCATAATCAACAGCGGTTTCTGCCAGCCACATGCCTTCGGGATCACGCCCAAAGCGGGAGTGGAAGTCAGCTTTGCCCCACCGGATTTGGGTTAACTTGTCCCGATCGTTCGCTAGTGGCAGGATGATGTGGTTATATGCCTGGGCGATCGCGTTCCCATGTCCGTTCAATCGGGCGCAGCTTTTGCGATCGGCTTCTAGAATGCGCTGATAGGTTTCAACATCGTGCCGCTCCAGCCAGTTCATGAGCGTGGGACCAATGTTGAAGCTGAGGAACTCATAGTTATTGACGATCCCAATCACGTCTCCCTGCTCATTCAAAATGCGGGCAAAGGCGTTGGGTCGGTAGCATTCATGGTGAATGCGCTCATTCCAGTCGTGAAACGGAGCCGCACTGGGCTGACGCTCGATCGCATCCAGGTAAGGATTCTCGCGCGGTGGCTGGTAAAAATGCCCGTGAACTGTGACGTAAACACCCTGTGCCGTCTTGAGGGGATCAGCGTGGGGACGATCGTGGGTTGCAGTGATCCCAACTTGACCGTCACTTGGATAGCTCATGTGAGGCAACGCGCTGATCGGATGCTCACGTTGCTCAGCCGCGATCGCTTCAGTAGAAACAGACCCAGCCAAGCGGGAATCGAAATTTGAAGTCATGTAGGAAAATCCAAAAGGGGTAAGAAGCGCGGCTTGACGTAGCACCTGGCGTGGCTACTCAGCGCAATGGCATACAAGCGACAAGCACGATTCGGAGGCATAAAAGATGGAAGGTAAACGATGAAGTAGCCTGAAATGTCCGTTCTTCTAAAACGTGTGGGCTTTCAAGCAGTGGAACTCGCTTCTGGATACTTAGTAGGGGTCAGAAGGTCTGCCCGTAAAGATGGCGATAAAACGAGGGATCAAGGCAAGCGTTTGCTCTTGGTAAGCATTCGTTTTAGGTGTCAAAGACTTAGCGAAGCTGACTTTAGCAGGTGCGGGTGTGCGATCGATCTAACTAAAAGCAGAGAAAAACGGGGATCGTTTCTGTCCTGGGCAAGATTCAGACATCTCAATGGCAATGTGAGAAGTACAGCGTGGTGAGAAAGACAGCGTAAGAAAGGTTGAACAACTCTTGATCATCACTCCACATATTCTCTGAGGATAGGAATAACCTTTCTGGAATGTTAAAAAGCTATCGCACCATAATCGATTCAACCGCAAGGGGTCGCCATCTTTAACAGTAACTTAAGCTTTCATTACAAGAGTTTGCGGTTTCGATGGCAAAGTACAGGAAACGTTACATGCGCCCTGTAAGCACGGCCGCTCCTTGCGTTCAATGCTCCCGTTATTTTGCGCCTCCTGCCTTCCCTGCCTTCTTTACGCCTTCCGAAGCGTCCAGAAGGGAACTTTTTGGGTCACTTCTAAGCTGACTCCTTGAATCCACTTTTGAGTGAATACATAGTCTTTGTTTTGCCAGAGAGGAATGAAGGGAACATCCTTGGCTAACAAAGCTTGCAGGGCGATAAAGAGTTGTTTTCGGGTGGCGGGATTCTGGGTTTTGCGGCTTCGATCGATGAGTTGGTTGGCACGATCGCTGTAATAAAACGAACCTTGTAAAAAGCTGGAACCATCGGTACAGCCCTCTGTCGCTGACCCTTTGGCACATTCGAGAAACGGCTGGATGTAATTGTCTGCGTCCAGAAAATCGGGTGTCCAATCGAGCAGGAACATGGGATACACGCCCTTGTCTAAATTCTTATACGCCGTGGTGGATTCGACGCTTTTGAGGTCGATCTGCATCAAGCCACCCAATCGTTTTTTGGCAGCGGCTTTGAGGGTAATCGCCGCCAGTTGATCGTTCGTCAGGTTCGATCGGTACCAGAACTCAACCTTGAGCGGTTTTGCCGTGGAGTAGCCCGCTTTGGTGAGAAAGGCAGTGGCTTTGCTAACATCACTATCGCCATACTGCGCTTTGAACACAGGCGTTTGTTCCTCCAGCGTCGTGGGGATCAAGCTGTAGAGGGGATCAATTTGTCCCTGAAAAATGCGATCGCGCAGGAGGGGTCGATCGATCATCGCGGCGATCGCCTGTCGCACTTCCACCCGATCAAGCGGTGGTGATTTGAGATTCAGCGTTAAGTAATCAATGCCGCTGCCTGCTTTCTCGATAATTTGCCATCCTGCTGTTACGGCTCCCTGTTGCAGGTTACGAATGTGATCGATCGCCAAATTCTGATACGCCACATCTACCGCCCCTGTGCGAAAGGCGTTGTATAGATTTGCTGGGCTAGAGAAAAACTGAATATCCAGTCCCTTGTTCGCAGGCTTTGTGCCCCAGTATTGGTCAAACGCATCCAGGCGCATGAGATCAGTCCCAAACTTCACTAGCTTGTAGGGACCTGTACCCACCAGTATTTGTGGCTTAAAGGCTCCAGCTTTGATTTCATATGCATCAGGCGATACGGCACAGGCACCCGAAAACGCCAGCAGAGACGGAAACGCGGCGAAGGGCTTTTTTAGTTTAATAGTCAACTCATACTCAGCCGTTGCTTCCACCGTCGCCACTAGATCTGACAGCAGAAAGGACGGTGATCCCCCATTTTCCATGAAGCGCTGGAGGGAAAACGCCATCGCTTTAGCGTTGAAGGGCGTGCCGTCATGAAAGACAACGCCCTGTCTCAGGGGCACCGTGTAGCGTAATCCGTCAGTGCTAACCGTCGGTAACGCGATCGCTAGCTGCGGCTCCAAGTCAGTCGTTCCAAGCTTGTAGGTGTAGAGGCGATCGCTCAGGTTGTACAGCAAACTACCCGGAAACGTACCATAAGCATCGGCGGGATCAAGCGTACTAATAGTCGAGGTTGTACCAAGCGTGATGCGTCCGCTACCCGCTGTGGGCGATCGCAATTCGGGCGTAGAGCGTTGGCAACTCACTGCCAGCAAGCAGCAAAAGCAAAAGATGAGGCAGTGCCTAAGAAAAGGTTTGAGAAAGGGCGATCGCAAATCAGGCATGGGTAGAGAGAACGCATCCCGTTCTACACGAGTTCAGCATTCTATTCTACGGCAGTCTCAGCAGTCAGCGGTCAGCTATCAGCAGTCAGCCAACCCTGCGGGAAGCAATCTAAAGTCTCCAGTCAACCCTACGGAAGCAAGCTACAGTAATCAGTTTCTAGCCAGTCGGTCATGCCACGCTCTTCAACTGGTGACTGTTTCACTGCTCACTGATGACTGTCAAACCCTTCATCCCTCATCCCTGCCTTCTGCCTTCTGCCTCCTGCCTTCTGCCCTCCAACAACTAACAGCCAACAACCAACAACTTCTTTCGTCTAACCAACAACTTCTTTCGCCTTCTCTTCCGCAACGGCTCTACGCTTTGCCTCGTAAAAGCGACAGGCAACATTACCAAGCGCATACAAAATGGCTGCATTCCCAACGCTACCGACGGCTGCACCCACCACAGGTACCAGCTCAACCACACTCAGCCCTGCTTTAACCACTTCTGAGCTTCCAGTTGATACGCCCCAAAGGGTCAGCACCTCACCGCGTCGAGTGGGGTCAGCGGGCGAAAAGCCATAGATAGCGGCAACGCGGTAAATCATTTCTGCCTGGAGTGCCGCGATCGCCCCAAAATCCACCGCCAGCAGCATCAGTGCCAACGGGGGAATGAAATTAGTCGCTAAACCAATACCAGCCGCTTTTAACGCCGTATCCGCAATGACTCGCTGGGCTAACGCTACGTCACTATCCAGTGGATGGTCGCGTCTCAGTGCCTCAACATCGCGTTGAACGGCATCTACATCTACCTGCCCAAGCGCTGCCATCAGCCAGCTTACACCCGGAACTTTGGTCGCAAATTTGATGAATGGACTAGAAACAACAGGTGTCACGACCTTGCCAACGGTTTCAGTGCCCTGTGCCAAAAAGTCATGAAGCGAGGTGCCGAATGTTTCTCCTGCCGCCGTTGTCGCTTTGTTGAACGCGTCTGTAAGGGCTTGGGAGGCGCGCTCCGTCCCTTTCATGAAGGCATTGTTATCGTAAGTAGCCATCGCTAAACCATTCCTCAACCGTAAAGGCACTTCCTCACTGTAGACAATGAAGGGCGGGGTGGCTTCTGTCCTTTGGTAGTGAGAACCGCCTACTTCAGGTAGAAATCTTGCGGTAGAACACGAGCTGGGTGCGAAGGAGATTTCTAGCAAACAAACGACCCGTAGGGGCAGGTTTGACACCGACGCGATCGACTGGAAATAATGATGCTGGCAAAACCTGCCCCTTCCCAGACGGTACATTCTTTCCTGGAAATCTCCTAAATACCGAGTAACGTTCAACTAATCCATCTAAACAGGAATGGTAATGCAAAACTCAGTGCCTTCACCTTTTGCCGACGTGCAGGTGAGGGTGCCGCTATGTTTTTCCACTACAATTTGGTAGCTGATCGACAACCCCAGTCCCGTGCCCTTACCAACAGGCTTCGTCGTAAAGAAGGGATCAAACAGTCGTTGTTGCTGGGTTGGTGTCATACCGGAGCCGTTATCCGCAATTCTGATCGTAATGGTCTCCCGATTCATCTGTTCGGTTTGAATGCAGATGGTAGGCGTGCGATCGCTCATCACGACTTCCTCTAGCGCATCGATCGCATTGGAGAGCACATTCATAAACACCTGATTAAGCTGTCCGGGGTAGCACTCGATCCGAGGCAGGTTGCCATACCGTTTGATCACCTCAATATCAACGCGTGGCGCTTTGCCTTTGAGTCGGCTTTGCAAAATCATCAAGGTGCTGTCAATGCCTTCGTGAATATCGACCTGCTTGACCTCGGCTTCGTCCATACGAGAGAAGTTGCGAAGCGCCAGCACAATTTTTTGGATGCGCTCAGCCCCTACCTTCATGGAAGTCATCAGCTTGGGCAGATCGTCGAGTAAAAAGTCCAGGTCGATCGTGTCAGCAGCGGCTTGAATTTCTGATGCAGGTGACGGATAGTGCTGTTGATAGAGGCGGACGAGATGCAGCAAATCCTGGGTGTAGCTAGTGGCATGGTTGAGATTGCCATAGATAAAGTTAACCGGATTGTTGATCTCGTGAGCCACGCCTGCTACCAACTGACCCAGGCTAGACATTTTTTCACTTTGCACCATCTGGGTTTGCGTGGTTTGCAATTCCCGCAATGCCTGCTCTAGTGCCTGCGCCCTGGTACGGCTTTGGTTGTATAGATCTGCCTGGTTGAGCGCGATCGCCAACTGCGCAATGACAGCCTGGATCAACTCGATATCGTTGTCTGACCAGATTTGCGCTGTGGCACTGTTGCAGCAAAAGATGGTGCCCAGCAACCCAGACTGCATCCGTATCGGAATCGCCAGCATGGCTTTGTAGTGAAAGCGTTGCATAAAGCGCAGCAGGCTTGAGTCAGGTAACGTTTCCACATCGTCTACCCGCAGAATTTGGCGATCGAGAAGCTGCACTAGAAGTGGCGAGGTCGGCGAGACCGGGTAGCGAGCGACCCAACTCGGCAAATGGGTATAGCGGGTTTCTTTAACGACTTCCCAGTAGCTTTCTTCACCGTTGGGGTCGTACCAGGAAAACTGGCAGCGATCGGCTTCGGTAAAATTTTGCACTTCTTGCAGGGTTGTTTCGAGAATGGTGTCAAAGTCTAGAGAATCTCGAATGCGGCTGACCAAGCTGTTAAGCAGGCGTTCTCGATGGGCCTGTTCGCGCATCTGCTGTTCTGATTCACGCAGGGCGGCTTCGGCTTGCTTGCGATCGGTGATGTTCCGCACCGTCGAGCAGTTGAGTTCCTTGCCGTTTAGTTGAATATAGTTAACCGTTACCTCAACGGGATAAATCGTGCCGTCCCTATGTTCGTTCTGCGTTTCAAACGAGAAGGAGCCTCGCGCTTTAACCTCTTCCCAATGGTGCGCCCAGGCTTCATCCGTAAAGCCTTTGGCAAAGTCCTGAATCCGTTTGCCCACGATTTCTTCCTGTGTGTAACCAATTTGGCGACAAACCGCCGCATTGACGTAACAAACATGTCCATCAGGCTCTACCCACCACATCGCGTCTGAGGCATTATCAATGGCAAATTGGGTCAGGTGCAGAGCCTCTTCTGCCTTTTTGCGCTCGGTGATATTCCGCACAAAGGCGCAATGGTATGCCTTGCCGTTCAGCTCAATGTAGTTAACGCTCACTTCAACTGGATAAACTAAACCATCGCTACGCTGATTGAATGTTTCAAGGGTTGTTGGACCCTTTTGCTTCATCTCTTCCCAGTGGTCAGCCCAAGCTTCTGCTGGAAACTCAGGATTGAAGTCGCAAACCCGCTTGCCTAGAATTTCTTCACGGGGATATCCCAGGTCGCGGCAACCTGCATTATTGATGTAAGCCACTGTGCCACTTTCTTCTATCCACCAGATGGCATCAGCCGCATGGTCGATCGAAAATTGCGCCATCTTCAGCGCTTCTTCTGCCTGTTTACGCTCAGTAATGTCACGCACCATCGCCATCACTTCATCTGTCTGGCAGGGCACAATACGGACTTCCTCATACTTCTGCACACCGTCAATCACCAACTCTTGTTCGTAGATTTGCAGTTCACCCGTGCTCAGCGCTTTCTGGACATAGTGCATGCGCTGCTGAGCGAGGATAGGCGGTAGCGAGTTGCTCACCTTGCCGCCAATCACCAGTTGATCAGGATTGAGTACCTTAAAGCTTTTGCTGCGCTGTACATCCAGATACGTCTCGTCCTGCTGGATGCGAAACAGCAAATCGGGAACTGCATTGATTAAGGCACGATTGGTCGCCTCACTCCGGCGCAACGTTTCTTCTGCCTGTTTACGATCGGTAGCTTCCTCAATAACAGCCAAGATGCCAATACAGGTGCCGTACTCGTCGCAGAGGGGGATGCGGCTCAAGTCTAACCAAATGGGCGGCTCTGCGTGGGGTAACGCTTCAAGCTGGTGATACTCTGCCGTCTTCTGCTCCATTAAGGCGCGATCGCGATCGTCCAAAAAAGCAGCGGGATGGTTCTGCCATTGCATCTCGCTGGCAACCTTACCGACAATTTCGTCTGGATGCTGGAGTCCCACAGCCTGAGCAAACGCCTGATTGCAACCTAGAAAAACCGCATTTTTGTCTTTCCAACCAATCGCTTGAGGTAAGTGATCAACCACCTGCTGAAGCATGGTAAGGGACGTTCTCAGCGTTGCCTCTGTCAAACCACCAGTGGTCGCAGTCTGTGCGTCTGGATCGTGCAATGGATTCGCAGTCGAAGAATGCATACCGTCAGAGAGTGGGGTGGGCTAGGCATCATCAAGGCGGCGATCGTATGATCCCCCACTTGGAGACGCACTTAATATGCCCTATTACTGTAAAGGACTAGCCGTTGCAGTGAGAAAAAAGGGGAGGGGGAGGCAGAGGGATGAAGGATGAGGGAGGGAGGGGGGATGAGGGGTGCAGGACGAAAGATGGCTCCTGCCTTCTGCCTTCTGCCTCCTGACTGCTTCTAAAAACTAAAAACCAACAACCAACAACTCCATTGCCTTTAGCCTTTGCCTTCACTTCTCCGTCATACTCCACGAGCCATCCCAATCGTCTGGTGGCGGGTTTTTGAGCCAGTGTTGGCAGCGTTCCAGGTGCAGGTTGGCGGATTTGTCGTCTTTGTCGAGTTCTAGCACCGTGCCAAACGCGCCCATTGCGAGGGGAAATTTGCGATCGCGGTAGTGTTTGAGTCCGGTGCTGTAATGCTCAATGATCTGCTTTGTGGTATCGGGGATCGGCTCGGATTGAAGTCCCACAAGTTCGTAAACGGCAACGGGACGGTTTTTGCCTTTGACTTTGATGTAGTCGAGTTCGCGAGTCCAAATGCGATCGGCGCAGGGTTTGAAGGTGTTTTCGCTGATCACAATATCGGTGCCGTACTGCTTGCTGGCACTTTCAAGCCGTGCTCCCAGGTTGACCCCATCCCCGATCGCGGTGAATTCCATCCGCTTGCTAGAGCCAATGTTGCCGCTGATGACGCTATCGGAGTTGATCCCAATCCCAATCTTGATTGCTGGTTGGTGGTTGGCTACGCGCTCGGCGTTGAAGAGGGTCAGGCGACGACGCATTTCGATCGCGGTTTGCACTGCCATCCAGGCGTGGTCATCCAGTGGTAAAGGAGAGCCGAAGACCGCCATGATGGCATCGCCGATGTACTTATCGAGGGTGCCTTTGTGCTGAAAGACCGCATCGACCATTGATTCAAAGTACTTGTTGAGCATTTCCACGACGGCTTCTGCTTCCAGGCTTTCGGTCAATGTGGTGTAGCTGCGAATGTCGGAGAAGAGGACGGTGACATCTTTGCGATCGCCGCCCATTTTGGCAGCATCAGGATTTTCTAAAAGCTGCTCTGCCAGTTCTTGAGTCATGTAGCGGTACATCGTGCTTTTCAGCCGTTTCTCATCGCTGATGTCTTCCATCACTACGAGTGCACCGGAGACTTCAGCATCATCTTTAGCGTCGGCGATCGTGTTAATGGAAAGGTTGACGCTATGTTGCTCTAGCCCCTGATACGGCTGCAAGATCTGGTCGGGATAGTATTGCTGGCGGCTCTTTTCGTCTTTGCCTGCTAACCCCATATCAAACCATTTGGTGAAGTCACCTTTCTCAATTTTGATCAGGTCGCTGACAGATTTGCCTTCGAGCGTCTCGCCATAGCTGAGTCCGAGTAGTTTCTTGGCGCTTTCGTTGGCGGCAATAATGTTGCCCTTTTTGTCAGTTGAGATGACCCCATTGCTGAGCGATCGCAAAATGTCTCGCTGCATCTGCTCTTGTTGTTTGACGGTCTCAAACAGCTTTGCGTTTTGAAGTGCCACACCCGCCTGGATGTTGAACGCCTGCATAAACTCCTGGTCATTACGGTTAAAGCTGGCACGCCAGCAATCAGGTGCCTCCGGGTAGTGGGCGGGATCGTAGGGAGGATAATCGCCCTGTTTTTTCTTGTTAATGAGCTGCGTAACACCAATCAATTCACCATCCGCATTGAACACAGGCATACAGAGGATGCTGCACGTCCGGTAGCCCGTTTTTTTGTCGGTTTCTTTCGACGTTTGCGAGTTGGGATCGTCATAAAGGTCGAAGGGAATGATCACGGGTTTGCCTGTGGTAGCGACCTGCCCTGCAAAGCCTGCTCCCATTGGAATACGGAGTTCCTGAAGCACACCGCTAATGGGGATCTTTGTCCAAAGCTGGTTGCGATCGCGGTCTACAAGCCACAGCGTACTGCGATCTGCCTGCATCAACTCTTGTGCTTCATCCATCACCTTTTTCAGGGTTTCTTGCAGATCAAGGCTGCTTTGACTGAGGGATTTGGTTGCTTTCATCAACGCGGAGGCGGCACGTTGTTGCTGCGTTGCCCGATAGAACGATCGCGACGATTCGATGATCAGACGAATCGAGGGCGCGAATTCTTCAAACACTTCCTCATCTTTGTGCGTGAAGCCATGGCGATCGATTTTCTCCTCCAGTAATGCCTGGGGATCAAGGTCTTGCTTGAGTTTGTTAATAAGCTGCACGACCGCGACTAGCTTGCCGGACTCATCCAGGAGCGGCATCGCCAGCATGGTGTAGGTGCGATAGTGGTTTTTTTCGTCAAACTTTCGTGCTGCTTCAGAGCGGTGGTCATCGTAAAAGTCGTAGGGAATGTTGACCACTTCGCGTTTGGTCGCCACTTCACCTGCGATCCCTACGGTGGCAGGCAGGCGTAATTCCAGGTTGTGCCCCCGTTCATCTTTGGCAACGATCGCCCACAATTCGTTTTTGTCTTCGTCGAGTAGATAAATGGTGGCGCGATCGGCGTTGAGCAACTCGCTCGTTTTGAGTGTAATGGAGCGCAACATCTCTTCTAGGATGGCATCAAACCCCTTTGCGTCCAGCAGATTGTCCAGCATGGAGAGCGTTTGATGCACCACCTGAAGCTTTTGCTCCACATCGGTGACGACTTCTTTAAACTTATCTTTGGTGAGAGGAGCCAGAAACGCGCCAAAACTACCCTTGCTCGTGACCAGTGCGCCGCCTGTAGGGTTGTGCTGCCCTGTTTCTAAAAGGTGCCCGAGGTCTGCCGCATGTGTAGAATCAGCGGAGCGTTCGCGATCGTGACTCGATGGGTGATCAACCACAACCTCACTCATCACTGCTTCTGACGAAGTGGCAACGATCTCAACCTCTTGATGAGCCACAACATCAATGGTATTGCCATGATGGGGATCGGGCAGATGCGGTGATGTAGCTTTCATAGATACCAACTAAGGGGTAGAAAGGAAGCCACTTACTCAGTGGTAATGCGAACTGTATAGGGGTGGTTGCTGGCGACGCATCTAGAAGCATAATGCAGCCATGATTGAAGCCGCCAATGTATGTCGCTGCCAACGTTATTTACACCCTCAATCTAGGACGATTCTGGCACTATGACCTGAGAATGTGTGTACAGGTGCTTACTGTTACAATCTCTGCTAAATGACTTTCTGTTGCCAGAATGCCCACGATTGACTTGTTTTATCCGTTGAGCCAAAAATACTGTATCCATATTCTATTCTGGCAGCAATCGAGGCAAGGGTGAAGTTGAGCGTCGGGAGTGAGTAAGGGGCTGGAGGTAGGGGAACACTAACAACCAACAACCAACAACTAACAACCAACAACTGGTTCACCTCAAACCTCAACCCGTCTCTGCCGTTTCCTTCTCTCTTCTTGCTTCGGTAATCCCGCCAATGATGGTGGTGTTCTCATCAGCGCTGGAGGATTACGATCGCTGTATAGTGGCAATTGTAAGCAAGCACCCTTCTACGGGAGGCGGTTAAGATGCAAAGCCCCGAAGTATTTGATACTGATAAACGTAAGCTCCTATCGGCTCTGAGCCATGGGTCAATCTTTTTTAGTGGCTTAATTGTTTCCGTGGCGATTCCGATCGCCGTCTCACTGATCTCCGATGACCCCGTTGTGAAAGAAAATGCTAAAGAAGCGATTAACTTTCACTTCAACGTATGGCTGTACGGTTTGATTCTGATCCCACTCTCGTTTATCACGCTGGGTCTGGCAGGGGGAATTTGGTGGCTGGTGCATTGGGGCTTGACCATCTGGGCAGTAACGCACAGCCTTAACAAGCCTGACCAACCCTTCCGCTATCCCTTTATTTTCCGCCTTCTTTAGTTCAAAGGTTCAAGACCGATGTGGACATACGCCCACTAAAATAAATTGCCCCTCAGGTGAAGTACCGAGGGGCAGTGGAGACAGTTAAACGCTTACTGACAGTTTTACGGGCATGTAGAGCAACTGTGCTTGCGAGTGTGACGGTTTTTGCAGTGTCCTTAGTCTAGATGTATCAAAAACAGTAACCGTCGCTTTGGTAGGGTTGGGCAACTCTAGGGGCTGTCATCAATTACAATTACACATGGCTCTTAGCAAGGATTCCAGCCCCTAGCCTGGTGTGTTTGGGTGGGCGCGACCATGCTGATACCGCAAGGTTTTGGAGCTAATTGATGACGCGCCCTAAGCTAGGCGTATCCTCATGCATTGATTCGAGCAGCCGATCGGGCTGCTTTTTATTGTCTATTACCCATCAATACTGTCGATCACCCATCAAACCGACGGCTAAATCGACAGTCGCATGCCCCAGCCTATGCCCAAACCAATGAGTGAAAGCAGGATTAAAATCCAAAACGCATGTGGCTTACTCAGCCCCAGTGTTTGCAGGTCAATTCGCGCTAAGGCTTCACTCGCCAAAATCGTGGAGATGTGGAGAAAAAGTTGAAGCCAGAATAGGATGCACGCAATCAACCCAGCAATGACACACAGCGCTAGAAAAGCAACGGTGTCTGATTGGAACCAGCGGGTAATGAAGCGGTTAAAACTGGTGAGCGGCGAAATAAACATACAGGATGCCACAACAACCCAGGCGATCGCCAAGATCGCACCCACCAGATTCTCCTGAACAATGATGCGGCAAATATACTCCGGCGCACTTGCAAGTGGCAGCATGTGATGCATCGTGGCAAGGGTGCTTTGGCACGTTGGTGACAGCCATGTAGGGTTTGTGAGTGTAGGGCTTGCTAGCAACCAACCAAGGCAGCCGTAGGCAATGAGCAGCAGACTACAAGAAACCCAGGGGACTCTTCTTACCGATTGAGCGTTCATTGATCTGTCTATAACCCCACACAAAACTGGCACTCTTATTATCAACTACCCATTTCAGCTTTGGATCCGCAGGCGATCGACTCCGGGCAATGCTGCTACATCTTAGCGTCACGAGCAGACAGTAAGCCAGCTCAGGTATCCGGTTGAAACGCGATCGCCTCTGGTTTAGCTCACATCAAACACGCTGCACGCAATTGGTTGCCTCGATCGCATACGTTTGGCAAGAGCGTTTTGGCAAGAATTTTTATTTCATTCATCAGGTCTTGAATGACCGCTTATGGTAGCTTATTTCGGTTTGACTTGCTTGAAAAGAATCATTCTGAAATAGTGTCAAGCTGCTAGTTTTGGACATAGGAAACTCACTGAATTTTTCCCAATCTTAAGTTGAAAAGATAAGCCTTAAAAAAACAGCCATTTGCACTGAAAAATCCATTGTAAACATACGGCTGAGCTTATCATAACGATCGCTCAGAAAGAGTACCCAACCTGGGTACTGCACAATGATCTATGGCGCTGCCATGATGAATTCAGTTGACAAGCCAAGCGTGAATGAGCTGAAGTCTGGATGCCTGAAAGCTACTTCAAGCAATGGCTAACAACCAAATTCAAGAACTTGCAACATACGAGGATACTAGATTATGGCTAACGAAATGGATGCAATGGTAGGAACCGCTCAATTCATGGCGGGTAGCGTTCCTGCTGGTCAAACGGCTGAGGTGACTACAAGCGAAACTCGCTCTCGCACGATCGTCGGTCCCGTTGAGTTCAAACTGCAAAACTTGCGCGTTCGTGGTCTTGGTACCAAGCCCGCCGATCCGAGCAATTCTCCATTCATCATTGCAGAGGATGAGCAGTACGAAGTCGCGGTTGATGTTCTGTTTAACAGAACACCGTTGACCGAACTTTTGATGTGTTTGGGCACCCGGATCATCATTGATTTTGGTCTTGAAGGCTATGGCAAGAATGCACCTGAAGTGGATGTTCAAGCAACGCTTGTCACCACCAAAGATCAGTACAGCTATCAACTGATTCATCGGGGTATTGCCCGACGGGATGGCTTAAAGCCCGGACTTTATGAGATCGGTGCAGTTGCTACCGTTGGTCCAGTTGAAAACAGATGCACAACCAAGATCTGGGGACATGGCTACATCAAAGAAGTCTTGCTGGAAGTGTATGCATCCGGTCAAGACTAAGGGGTAGCCCTTCTCAGTTCGGTGTAGTGCTGGACGTAACGATCTCCTGACCCGGTGCAGGAGTGATTGACCTGGTAGGACTTTGCGCCTACCAGGTTCCTATTCAAATGAGGGAACAGGATGATGGGATCGCCACCACATGAAACCAACAGCAACCATAAAAACGGCACCGATTTAACGCAGATTCGGGGCATTGGCGCGGTGAGAAAGCGCTGGCTTAACGCGCTGGGCATTGATACGATCGCCGCCCTGGCTCAAGCGTCAGCCGATGATATCGAAGCTCAAGCAAGGCGTGATGGGCGCACAGTCTCCCGCGATGAGTTGGACGCATGGATCGCTCAGGCTCAGGTTCACCCGGTTGAGGCATCGTCAGAGCCAGCAAAATCGTCTACGGTCGTCGAAGCGCTTACACCAGTCAATGGTTCCAATGATCTGGAACAACGTAGAGAGGTAGAACCAGACCTAGCGTTAGCAGGCTGGGATTCGTTTGCCTCGTTCAACGTGGCTTATCAAACCCGGCAGATCAACGGCAAGACCGAACAGCGACTGGTTGTCCATCATCTCGAAGCGGATGCTATTGAACATTGGAGCGCTTTGGAAACGGATCGGCTGCAACCGTGGATGCGCGATCGCGTCGAGGCATCGCTTTCTTCTGTACAAGCTACTGGCAGTGCGATCGTTGCCACTCCGCTTGAGGCAGAAATTACGCAGCTACGGGTAATGCAGCCACATTCCATGAGCCGCCCGATGGTGGCTGACCAAAATAGCCCGATCTTCTCAGGTGCGATTCAAACCATTGAGCCGTTTGCGCTGGAAGTATCCATGCAGTTGACTGGGCTAACAGAAGCAAACCAGGAAAACCAGATTGCCTACCGGGTGCAATGTCTGGCACGCAACCTGACTTCTGGTGAAACTGACTGTTTGGCTGACGTGACAGCGCATGATTCCCTTTCAAACAACTCTCTCTCTAGAGTTCTCCTGCCATCGCTGCAACTGCACAAATCGGGCACCTACCGTTTGAAGGTTTTAGTCACGCTGCAACACGCAGCAGCAGCATGTTTTAAAGTGCCCATGCTTCACGTTGTCTAGAGGAACCGATTATGCACTTATGCCATCATGCTCTTTGCTGCTTTGTGCCGCCCTACATGGCTGAAACGCTACAAGACTCCGATGACCCAGCGGTGCGGCAGATTGCGCTCGCCTCACTGGGCAACGAGTATCGGACGGCACGGCGACTGTTAAGCGCACAACCGCTATCAGCTTCGTTGCTGGGACAAGTTGCTGGCAAAGAGCGGTATGTGTTTGATATGCGTGGAGCCAGCGATCCGCTACCGGGCAACCTCTTGCGGCGAGAAGGCGATCGCCCAGTGGATGATGAAGCCGCGAATGAGGCTTACGACTACTCTGGGGATGTGTATGATTTCTACAAGGACGTGTTCGATCGCGACTCGCTGGATGATGCTGGCTTACCGTTGCGATCGAGCATCCATGTGGGTGATACCTTCGGCAGCTCCATGTCCAACGCCTTCTTCAACGGCAAGCAAATGGCTTATGGCGACGGTGACGGGACTTTATTTACCCGCTTCACCCGTTCCCTTGATGTGGTGGGACATGAACTGACTCATGGGGTGGTGAGTTTTACCAGCGATCTCGACTACTTTGGTGAATCGGGCGCACTCAATGAGAGTTTTGCCGACGTGATGGGCAGTTTAATCAGTCAGTGGAAGTATAACCAAACCGCCGCACAAGCCGATTGGTATATCGGCAAAGACATCTTGGGTCCGGGCGCAAGCATTCGCGGTGTCCGCACACTGACCGGGCAGAAGGCGTATGCAAATGACCCAAATTTCGGCACCGATCCTCAACCCAAACATTATCGGGATCGGTATACGGGCACTCGCGATCGCGGCGGCGTTCACATTAACTCTGGCATTCCAAACCATGCCTTTTATCTAGCAGCAATCGCGATCGGTGGCTACGCCTGGGAAAAAGCAGGCAAAATCTGGTATATCACACTGAAGAGCGCCTTGAGTCGTAGCGCCACCTTTGAGGAAGCCGCCACAGCCACGATCGCGATCGCCGCACAGCTCTACGGCAACGAGAGTGAAGAACAAACCGCCGTCCGGAGCGCTTGGGAACAAGTCGGGGTCGTTTAAATTTTGGATTTTTAGAGTTTGGATTGAAAGCTTGGCTTGAAAGACGATGCAAGGAACAGCTCTCACACGGCGGCACTTCTCACAACAGATCTGGGCTGGGTTGGTGCTACCGTTCTTGAGCCACACGTTCCCTTTGACTAGATTTGCTTTGACTAGATTTGCTTTGACTAGAACCGTAACTGAGCAAAATGCGATGCAAATTACTTTAGAGCGCAGTGGTGGCTACACTGGCATACCGATTACAATCACTGTCGATACGGCCACTCTAGCGCCAGACAACGTGAACCAACTACGCCGACTGGTAGATGCAGCGGACTTTTTTCACGTACCAGCACCCCCTTCAACTCCAGCACAACCCGATCGCTTTGAGTACGAGATCACGGTGCAGGAGGGCGATCGCAAACACACGATCGCTTTTGAGGAAGCCGCCATTCCAGAATCGCTCAAACCCCTCGTGCATTGGTTAGTGGAAACCGCTCGATCGCACTAAGGGGCTTGCGGAGAAATAAACTCCCAGCGATTCTAGCTGATACCGCAGGCTTTGGAGCTGAATTGATGACGCGCCCTAGCACTGGAAGGACTTTCTCCCCAAGATGAACCTGTCTACTACATCATTTTGGAGAAACTACACAGCGATCGGTAGCTGAACACTTACACTCGTTCCCTCGTTAGTGGACGCGATCGTCAGGTCTCCGTTATGAGCAACGATGATTCGCTTGACGATCGCCAGTCCCAATCCTGTTCCAGAGGGCTTTGTAGAACAGAAAGGTTCAGTCAATTTGGGTAGAATTTCCGGTGAAATCGGATCGCCGCCGTTGTGAATTTGTATCCAAACTTGATTTGAATTAGCACAGCAAACATTGCAATTGACCGTCTCTCCGGGAGCGATCGCTTCCAAGGCATTGCGAAACAGATTGATAAACGCCTGTCTCAATTTATTCACATCGCCTAAAACTTCAACTTCAGGTAAGGAATGTTTCAGTTCAATCTGTCGTTCGATCGCCTCCGGCATCTCTCGAATTTGAATCAGTAATTCGTCTAGGAAACGACTTAAATTCAGTCTTGAAAGCTGTAAAACCTGCGGTTTGGCGTACAGCAAAATTTCATTGAGTAAATGCTTGAGGCGATGAGATTCACTCAGCGAGAGTGCCAGACGCTCTTGATCCACGCCGGAGGCTAAGATCTTTTGGGCGTGTTTTAAACCCAGGTCGATCGTTGTGAGTGGATTGCGGACCTCGTGAACAATCATGGCGGCAAATTGACCAATAGCGGCAAGTCGTTCGCGCTCAATCAACTGCGCCTGAGCAACCTGAAGTTCTTCGGTGCGAGCAGCGACTTCTTGTTCCAAAACTTTGTTAAACTGCTGCTGCTGTTGATACAGCCGATAGTTGTCGATCGCCGTTGCTGCGCGTTCGGCAAATAATTCTACCGTGCGAATTTCGTCATCCGTAAATTGACGCGACTGCCGCACAAATGAGCAAATGGTGCCAATCACTTCATTCTGAGCGGTTCGCAGCGGTACACCTATGTAACCGGAATACTCTTCCGGCAGTTGACTCTGCCTCACATCATTGCGAATATCTTCAATAATCAGCAATCGTCCGGTCTGCGTGATCTCGCCCACCAGCGTGCCATGCATCGAAAACCCGTGATCGCCCTCTCCTAAATCCAAACTGCTTGCCACAACTTGTCCATCGTTGCCATGGCGGACTGTGACGATCGACCAATCTGATTTGATTAAACGGCTGACACCCCGCGCAATTTCATCCAGATAGTGACCCAGTTCACCAGTACGGTAGCTGAGTGCAGCTAAACACTCTAAAACGCGACGCTCACGCTCAGACGGTTCAGGGGCTTGTTGATCCATACTAAATCTCAGGCAATAGTGCGGTTTCAGCATGAGACAGAATTTTAGCTCACAGAAGCTAATCCAATTTAAGGCTGAAACTGCACTCTCTAGGGTTAATTTTTAGGCTAACTTTAGAACGATGTTTAGCGCGGTTGGGCGTTGTTCAGACCATGAAGGTCTATTAATAGAAGATGATACGCTCGGATGCCCCAATATGTGAGCGATGAATTGATGACAACTCATTTGCAGGTGGGCGATCGCTTTCCTGATCTTGCCTTACCGAATCACCAGAATGAATTGGTTCAACTTTCTCAGTTGACTCAGCCTGGATTGGTCGATCGCAAGCTGGGCTTTTTAGACGGCTATCCGTTGATTGTGGTGTTTTATCGTGGGTTCTTTTGTCCGCGCGATCGACAGCAGTTTCGGCAATTGGTGCAGTTTCAGGATGAGTTGATGGTGAACTACTGCAAACTTGCTGCGGTCAGCGCTGATCCGCCGCTGGTGCAAGCTGCGTTTCGAGCCGGATTAGGCGCACAATGGCAATTCTTAGCGGATGAACAGCGGCAAGTCATTCAACAAATCAAGATTTTGGATGAAACCGAAGGCGAATATGCCTATCGCGCTCAGCCCTACACGTTTGTCTTGCGTCCCGATTTGACTATCCACAAACTCTACAACGGCTGGTTTTTTGTCGGGCGACCCACTCTGGAAGAATTGCGATCGGATCTGCGCGCCATCATGGCAACGCGATCGGACTACCGCTACGAAGCCTACAACACGCCAGCGGTGAAACAAATTCGCATTCCTCAGCAGGAATGGGCGAATGGAACGCCTGCGATCGGTGCAAACGGTCTCCCGGTTGGTCAAGGCGTGGTGCGCTGGTTCGATTTGCCATCGGGCAACGGGACGATCGTTCAAGACGACACAAATGAGGAGCTATTCTTTAATTTCACGGCGATTCCGGGTGAGGGGTATCGCACGCTGTCCGCTGGAACATCTGTGAAGTTTGAAATTGTCGAAAACTCGACTGGTCTAACGGCTCGCAATGTTCAAAAGCGATTGGACTAGATACTGTGGCTAACCTTGTGTAACGCTGATCGCGCTGATGCTGGGATGGCGATCGAACACCACACGCGGACGCAAGAGAATTCTAAACAGTAGCCAGATCGATCGCAATTCTCCGGGCGCACAACGGCTTTTCCACTGTCCGGGACGGCAAAATAACAGTTCTACTAATGGGCGATGCTGAGCTAATGTCAGCGGCTCAAATGTTACCTGAATACTCGGACTGTCACCCTGCCAGCGTTGACTCACAATTCGACTCGGTAGAACTAATCCTTCCTCTAAAAGTTCAAATTGCGCGGGTTGTTCCACAAAATCAGGCAAATTTGTTTGGGTCAAAATCACTTCTGCGCCGACTTCTGAAAGCAGGCTTGTCGTTCCCCAGAAGGCGCGATCGCCGCTTTGCAGTCGCACGGTTCGTCGCAGTTTGAACCACTCGTAGGGCGATAAGCGGGGAACGTCAATCAAAATCAGCAGCGATATGCTCAACATCAGCAAATTGTACAGACTCCAGAATAAGCCTAAATCAAAACCCTTGAGCCGTTCGGCAAGTTCGAGCGGCAGATTTGGCTGACCCATGCCATTCATGGTGTAAATGCCTAAATTCACCCAGAAACTGATCGCGGATGCGAGAAACATTGCCATGAGTGGAAATGCTAACTGCCAGTTGAACGTGAAGCGATCGCTCGTGCCGCCCTTGGGTGTGACTTGAAAGCCTTTGCCAAACGGATTGAGCATGACGCGAATCACCGTCATTGCCAGCGGAAAACACAGCACCAGCGAGTAAATGTCTGCCAGTAACGCCGATCGCGATCGCTCATTCAACCAGGCAGCGGCAGTAATTTGCACCAGATAATACGGCAAAAAGAAATACGCAGCATCGGCGGGAGTGGCGCGGACGGGAATCACGCCCAGAAACGCATACGCCAGCGGAATAAAGAGAAATCCCAGGCGTGACAAACTCGTGAACCAATGTAGTAAGCCTTCAAGATGCGCTAATCGTTGCAAAGGACGTAGCCCCCGAATCGTCAACGGATTTGCTTGAATGAAAAATGCCTGAAGCGTACCTTGTGCCCAACGAATTCGTTGCAGTGCTTGAGCCGCAATATTTTCAGCCGCCAACCCTGCACTCAACTTCTCATTCAAATACACCACTTTGTAGCCCTGAGCGGCAAGCCGAATCCCCGTAAAATAATCTTCGCTCAGCGATCCGGTGAAAAAGCAGCCTGCTTCAGTCAATGCCGATCGCCGCACGACAAACGACGTACCGGCACAAATGACTCCGCCTGCCGCATCGCGAAACGGTTGAATTTGACGATAAAACACTTCCTCTTCGGGTGTGAGGATGTCTTCTAAGCCTAAATTGCGAGCAATCGGATCGGGGTTATAAAACGTTTGTGGGGTTTGCACCAGCGCCACTTGCGAATCTTGAAAGAAACCAACGGTGCGCGTTAAAAAGTTTCTGGTTGGAATGAAATCCGCATCAAAGACTACAATCAGCTCACCATTCGTTTGAGCCAGAGCATGATTTAAATTCCCCGCCTTAGCATAGAGATTATCGGGTCGGGTGCGATATTCACAGCCCAATTCTGTCGCTAACGATCGCATCTCCGGACGACGAGTATCATCTAACAAATAAATCGTTTTCTGCGGATAATCTAACGCCTGACAGCCGATAATAGTCCGCCGTAAAATAAATTCTGGTTCGTTATAGGTTGGGATCAGAATGTCTACTGTGGGCGCAAAGTTGCCGTTTATCACATTGCGCGATCGCTCATCCGCCTCGGAACGACGATCGCGGACGCGCAGCAGCAACACCAACTGAATCAAGCTGCCAACTAACGTCAGTAATTCTAGAAAAAATAAGCCCAAACTAAAAACACCATTCAACGGTGTGTCCAGATTGAGCGTCGAGAGCGATCGCCAGGTTAAATATCGAATGGTTAAGATGAGCAGAATACTCACCACCAGCACACGCGACCACGGCTGGGGGCGGGGCGAAATTTTGGTGATGAGAAACACACTCAGCATCAACACCACTGTCCAGAACAGCAGATAGCGCCCAACCATCATCGGAGCCATCACCCACATTGGCGGATTCTCCTGCATGGCGTTGATCTGCTGGAAAATCATGCTGATCGTGCCCTGCTCAGTAAACCAGGCAGCGACGATCGCGCCTGATAGCAGCAAGGTTCCCAGCATCACGAGTGTGGCTGCTTGGGGTTTCGACATTTGACTCGTCATATCAAAACACGCTTAAGGTTTGACTGTATCGTGCTCTTTACAGCGGTTACTGATTGGGTAAGCCACAGTCCTGTGGATACGGGTGTGGGGTGTAGGGTATGGGGTGTGCTGAATGCAAGTGAAAATGGCTGTAAGCTAGCGGTTGAGTTGAGCGACACCAAACGTGGCATTGAACGATCGACACCAGATCACCACTGATTTGTAGTTGGCTAACTGAATTGTGTTCGGAATGGTGTACTGCTGCGCTCCACTATATTTTTGTAGCGGACTCACCACAACATAATCTTGCTGTTGCAACGGGTAAGCAGGCGGCTTTGTTGTTTTCAAGACATGATCAGAACGATGCAAAATCACAAACAAATCGGGACCTTGAGTAGACGTTTTGAAACTTTGGTCTAGCTCTAGAGTTTGTTTACCATTTGCAGTCACAATGCGAGCGGTTCCCGTTGTTTCATGCTCTCCAGAAACGAATCGACCCGATCGTTGAGCCGTTGATGCCGTGGATTGCTGAGCCTGAGTCGATGGGCTTGCTTGGGGCACCGCCGCTTCGGCAGGAGTGCTAGCAGCAGGGCTTTCCGTTGTTTGTTTGGCAGTTTGCGTCGTACAACCCGCCATCATTACAGCGATATAAAGCACGATCGCGCCTTTACAGTTCATCAGTATGACCTCCCGATTTGAATAAAGTCATGCCATGGCGATCGTGCCGCAGTATCAGTGGCACGATCGCGCTTTAGCGGTTGGCATTCGTAGACATTCGCAGCGGTGCATAGCCAAAGGTTGCGTTTGCCATGCGGCACCAAATTCCCACCGATTTGAACTGTGATAAATTTACGGTTGCCGGAATCGGATAGCGTTGCTCACCATCAAACTTTTGCAGTTTGCCGAGATTTACATAGCGCGTCGTGTCTTGATACGACATGG
Source organism: Lyngbya sp. HA4199-MV5 (assembly GCA_019359375.1). Classification (GTDB taxonomy): domain Bacteria; phylum Cyanobacteriota; class Cyanobacteriia; order Leptolyngbyales; family Leptolyngbyaceae; genus Stenomitos. The sequence continues at coordinate 32,066 of JAHHHL010000016.1, read as the reverse complement.
GCGGTTGAGCAGCCGGATCGAGGACAACATGCAAATCGGGACCCTGGTCGCTCGTTTTGAACGCTGAATCAAAGACCAGATAGCGCTTACCTGCTTCGACAACGATCCGAGCCGTCCCAGTCGTGGGCTTTTCAGCCGCAACAAAGGTGCCTGTGGCAGCAATGCGGGTTGGCGCTTGAGCCATGAATTGAGACGAGGTGATGAATGAACCACCCGTTGTAGTAGGCGGCAGTGCTTGGGCGCTGCTGATGGCGATCGGGAGAGCAACGGCGATTAACGTCAGAGCAGTGAGGGCGAGTTGATTGAGTTTCACGATGAGGTTCCTCTCAAATGATTCAGTGCAGCCTCTCTTTCGGCTTGACTGTATCTTCTCGCTGTCGATCGAGAGCAGGCTGAGAGGTATCTGAACGTTAAACCATCATTGGCTGAGAAGTTTCTCAGAAGCGTCACTGCCGCAGTGTATAGCCCACACCGCGCACCGTGTGAATTAAGCGGCTCTCCTGATTCTCTTCTAGCTTCAGCCGCAGATAACGCACGTACACTTCAATGATATTGGAGTCGCCCATGAAGTCATAGCCCCAGACGTTTTCCAAAATCTGTTCGCGTGTAAAGACCTGACGCGGATGGGTCAGCAGATAGTCCAGCAAATCAAACTCTTTAGCCGTCAGTTCGATCGCCCGTTGACCGCGATACACCTCGCGAGTGCGCCGATTTAGCCGCAGATCTTCAAATAGCACTTCATCGCTTCCGTCCTGGTTGCGCCGCAAATGGGCACGCACCCGTGCCAGCAGTTCTTCGATACTAAACGGCTTGACCACGTAATCATCGGCTCCTGCATCCAGTCCCGCTACCCGATCGCCCACCTCATCCCGTGCTGTCAGCAGGATCACTGGAATCTTCGTGCCGGTCGATCGCAAGCGCCGACACAGTTCCAAGCCTGACAGACCGGGCAGCATCCAATCCAGAATGGCGATGTCGGGCATTGCCTCTCGCGCCAGCGTCAAACCCGCCATGCCATCATGAGCAACGCTGACGCGATAGCCTTCACTGATTAATTCCAGTTCCACAAATCGCGCCAGTTTGACTTCATCTTCGACCAGTAAGATATGCGCATTCATCGACTTTCTCCGATCGTTGCCAGCGTAATCGTAAACGTGCTGCCTGTGCCTGGGTGCGACTCCAGCGCGATCGTCCCGCCCATTTGTGCCACCAGCCGTTGCACGATCGCTAGCCCCAGTCCTGTCCCGCCTGTCGCCCGTGCTCGTGAGGGATCAAGACGGTAAAACGGTTCAAACACCATTGCCTGCTGATCGGCGGGAATGCCCTGCCCAGAATCGCTGACTTGAATGACCGCCATATTTTGAATTTGATTGAGTTTCAGCACGATCGGCGTGGTCGGTTCAGAATACTGAATGGCATTTTGAATGAGATGATCCAGCACTTGCATCAAGTAATCGCGATTGGTCTGCACCCGCACGGCAAACGACACCAGTTCGGTTTGAATTGGTCGCCGCTCCACGGTTTCCGTCATCACTGCCACATCCCGCACAAACTCGTTCAAAATCAGCACTTCCTGAGCTGTAGATAGATCGAGACTTTCTGCCCGTGCTAGGTCGAGTAAATCTTGCAGGATTTGAGTCATGCGTTCAGTTTCCGCAATTGCCATTGCCAATTTTTCTCGTTGCAGCTCGGTTAAATTCTGCTGATGACCGCGTTGCAGATAGCCGTAAACCAGACTGAGCGGCGATCGCAGCTCATGGGCAACATCATTGGTAAATTGCCGCTGCTGCTGTTTGGCGCTCATGAGTTTTGCCTGCATTTCCGTCCACGCTTGCACCAGTCGTTTGATTTCTTTGGGAATCGACTGCATCCGCGGCATTGATGCATCGAACAAAACCCATTGGCTAAACTGCTGAAGCGAATTGAGCGATCGCCAAACCAGCCCCATGCTAATTGCCATCATGCTGCTAATGAGAACAGCGCTGATCCAGACAATGCGTGTGGCAAGCATGTGCAGTAAGTCATACATTGGACTTGTCGGCGACAGCATAACCCGCGCTGGCTGTATTTCCCAGTGGCTCAGAATCAGCAAGCTACTCAGCCCGATCGCCCAGACTCCCCCCATACTAACCAGTAGGCGCAATCTCAAGGACGCAGGGTAGAAGCGTTGTCCTCTCGTGCGGCTGCGGGTTGGTGAATCGTTGATTAATTTCATCTCTAGTGTTCTGTCAAGAATTTTTTGATGGATTGAAAACCCTCAAAAAACACACCTTCATTGGTTCTTAGCTTTGCTGAACTTATCAACTAAAAGTTGATAGACCACTAGGGTATAAGGGAGTAAAGTATAGGGAAGGCTTTTCTATCGTCGATCGCGGCGGCAACGACTGACTCACCAAGCATCTGATTCTAAGTTCCTAGTATAAAGAACATTTGATATAAGGTAACTTCGCCGCTGAGAGTGGTTACTCTGCGGCTCTAGCTTTCATCCTATCTGCTGACTGTGAAGCAGGGCTGATTCTAAACTGAGAAAATGCTGAGAGTCACTCCGTCTCGCAAGGAAACTAAGGGGGTCTGGCAGATACCATATTAGGCGGATAAGGCGAAGCCAACGTCGGCAGTTCCCTTACCACAATGAGACTTTGGCGGGGTGAACTCGATTCCAAAACATGGGTATACTGCAAGACATCGTTACGCAGCATACACTGTCATGGAATTAGCTAATCGTCACCGTCCGCATCGAGCGGTCATTCGCTGTAAGGCTAAAATGCTCTTGTTAGAGACGATCGATGAGCAGTTTGATTGGGGCAAACCCTTTGATGAAACTCTACTCAAAGAGCTTGCAACAGGACTTTTTCAGTCGAATCAGTATCAGACCTTTTTTGAAACATGCCTTTCCAGGCAAGAAGCCAAGGATGTGGAAGATCGGCTTGCCCAGGCATTAGCAGACACCTACCGCAATATTCTGGAGCGTTATCAAGATCCGCTCGTCCGAAGCCTCAACGCTTTACTGTAAGCGGCGATCGTACCCTAGCTACACAGATTCGGCGATCCGTAGGGACGTTACATGTAACGTCCCTACAGAAATCGTGAACAAATTTCTAGAACACCACTCATAGAAAATTGGCTCAGGTAGACTTCACATCATTACCTTCCGCAAAATGACCTTTAGCCAAAATGCTAGAGGCTGTCATCAATTACTACTACACAGTGCTTGCAGCAAAGGTTCTAGCCTCTAGCCTGTGTGTTGGGACGGGCGTGATACTGCTGATATTGCACGGTTTTGGGGCTGATTGATGACATGCCCTAAGGCTTTTTTGCCTTGCCAGCTTTGCGAGAGAGCTTATCTGTGGTGCGGGGGATGGCACGATCGCCCCGCGCTTCTCGATCGCGACGACGGCGATCGCGCCATTCTGCCAGAGTGAGATAGCCCACGCCACCACTGACCAGCACCATCAGCCCGAAGGCAACCAGAATGAGAACGTTAAAAACAGGAGTTTCCACAATACCCGCCTACTCAATACCCGCCTAGAACCCGTTGCGTCCCCAAACGACCAACGAAATCGAGAACGTAAACACTACCAGCAATGAAACCCAACCCAGCGTCAAAATATCCATGAGTGTGTAAAATCAGCGTTGCGACATGTTTTCTCTGTTGATCATAGTGCAAAGTTGCACGGGGATAAAGGCTGTGAGAGATTGGAAGGCATGGATATAGCATTTTCTGGTCAAGTGAGGTGCGATTGCAAAAAGGCAGAGGGCAGAGGGCAGAGGGCAGAAGTAAAGAAAACGGCAGAGGGCAAAAGTGAAGAGAATAAAGGATTTCCTTCTGCCTCCTGCCTCCTGCCCTCTGCCTCAAATCCAAATGCCTGTACCGCACTTAGATGAAGACTGCCATCAGTGGATGGGCTTTCCATCTACAATCAAAACGCTGCCATTGCCAACACCCAGCTATGTTGATGCATCCTGAGGAACCTGAGACGACGATCGCACCCATTGATCTGCCCATTAATTTAGCGGAACGTCTGGAATCGGTGAAAGCGGGACTGCTGGGCGCAGTGACGGGTGGGTTGACGTTTGGTGCCCTTACGCTGGTCAAGGGCTGGTGGCTATCGTCACGCTGGCTCCCGTCCAATACACTCCCAACAGCGATGATGACGGTACTCATGAGTGGGGCGATCGCGGCTCTTTCTGGCTTTCTCTTCGGCATCACCTACCGATACATCATTCGGCAAGACCAAAATTCTCACCTCAAAGATGGCGCTGTGCTGGCATTCGGTCTGGTGCGCGGCTTGGCGTTGGTTGAAGGACGTTTGTACGAGCCGATCTCGCTTCCAGCATTAGTGATCGTCGGCATCGAAAGCTTATTGCTGTTTGCCGGCATCCGTCTTGTGCTGGATAAGGCACTCGCCGCAGGTTGGTTGAAACCATTTGGCTTATTATGTGCGCCAGCAACAACGTCATTGGTTGAGCGACAGCCATCCAGCAGTTACAGCGCAAAGTCTTCAAACTCTAGCTGACCAAACAGCAGGGTACGATCGACCGCTGACAGAATTTTGTTGTGAGCGCGATCGGACGCGAGACTCTGCACCACCAGATCCGCCACATCTGCCCGGTGAATCGAGCCAGCTACATTGGGGTTCTCGGTTAGAACCGCCGTACCTCTGGGTGGTTCCGACTTCAGCCCACCGGGTCGAATAATTGTGTAGGTCAAACCGCTGGCAATGAGGTGATTTTCTGCCTGTTCCTTTTCTGCCAGTACGGCTCCCAGGGTTTCGAGTGCCTGCGGTGGGAGGGCAGCCGCACTATCGCCCGCACCGATCGACGATACCAGTACAAACCGCTTCACACCCGCCTTCACCGCTGCATCAATCAAATTTTGGTTGCCTTTAAAGTCAGCCCGCTCACCATCCGTAGGCTTACCGCCGATCGTACTAATCACGGCATCAGGAGACTGCTTGGCAATGAGTGCGGCGATCGCCTCTGCATCCAGAGCATCGCCAATGACCACCGTAACCCCCAATGCCTCTAGCTCTGAACGAGCCGTGTCCGATCGTAGCAGTGCGACAACATCATGCTCCTGGGCAATCAGGCTTTTTGCAATTTCTTTCCCCACACCCCGACTCGCACTTGCCAAAAAAATTCCTGTCATTGCTGGCTTTCGTCCTTTAGAACCCTACTTTCCCCAAAGTCTACTGCATCAACCAGATCCCTGACTTCTCCAGAAGTACGGGATCTCACCGTTTGCGCTTAGCTGAAGAGCTTTTGCCGCAGCAATGCCAACACAGAGTCAGAGAAGATACCCAGCGGCACGTAATGAGCATAGCGAAGCAAAAACAGCCGTGGATCGCTCGGCATTTTGGTAAACAACCGATCGGGCAAAAACGGGATAATGCAGGTCAGCGCGATCGCGGTCGTCACCGCTCGACCAAAATCGACCACGTTAAGTTCTTTGGTCGTCGCAGGGCTAAAGTAAATGCCCAGAACAATATAGGCAATGATGCAAAGTTCCTGAAGCAGGCTTGTCACCTCAGATCGCGAAAGATAAATGCCGACCAGCAAGCGATCAACACGGCTCGGATGCTGGCGCATTCCCAGCAGTACCGACCATGTAAGCGGTCCCACCACTCCATCGGCGTGCAGACCATAGGTACGTTGAAAGCGCTTCACTGCCCGCACCGTTGCCTTACCAAAATACCCATCTCGCTCCCTGTTGTAGCAGCCTGCCAGTGCGAGCAGTTCTTGCAAATTGACGATCGCCCGTTGCACTTCCAGCGAAGACGGGCGATCGCTCCGTCGCAGTTCTGGATAGCAGAGTGCCGCCCATGTGAGTGCGCCCACAATGCCATCGTCGCCCAAGTTATGCTCTCGCTGAAAGCGCTTCACGGCATCTTCCGTTGCTTGATCAAACGTGCCGCTAGCAACTGCCAGATAATCTTTTGCGACAAGAATAGACTGCATCTCGACGATCGCGCCCTGAATCGACTCGCTACTAATATTGCGGTAGAGCGGTGGACGGGTCGTAATCAAATAAACCTGTTGCCGTGCTGGAAGCGAAACGATCTGGCTAAGCTGATTCTGTTTCGTTCGCAGCCACGGGATCACTGCTTTGATTCTCATCACAATTCTCCTGATCGAATCCAATCGGTTTAAGCAAGGGGAACACAGAGGACAGGGAACAGGGGACAGGGGGCGGGACGCGATTAATCTATTGATTGGCACCGTCACCGCGCCCCGCCTTGTGACTTCTCACACTTCGATAATTAAAATAGACGTATCCTCGACTCCGACGATCGTGACCGTCTGACCAGGCAGCAATTGAATGACTTGTCCCATCGAAACCAGAAGCTTAAAGCGCCAGGAGGTGCCACCGTAGGCAACCCTCATGCCTAACTCAGACGCTTCTAATTTCGCGGCAACCCGCTGCGGTAAATGGCGAATAATTCTTGGCTGAAAGAAATCTACATCCATGACGATGGTTCTCCAGTAAAGGTTAGTCAGCTACCATCACTCTCACACAGTGTTAATTCCAGCTATAATTCAAGGATGAGAACTCGCGGATTCATAAAAAAATGATGACGCAAGAGTCGAATCGAGTGTGCTTCATCTTTGCTATAACTTTATTCTCACAAGCGTATAGTGAGCCTATAGATCATTTTGTGCTCAGAAATACACTTTGCTGCTATTTGCTCCACTCAGTGAGATTTCTTGGATCGCAGCGTGTCCTCACTTTGTGTGAGAAACGCTACTGCTACAGAACTACTACAGATGAGAACCTGCAAGGTGGCGAGTTTTGTAAGCGCCTATGCAGAATTGACACTCCAGGCGACCTATAAAAAAGATGTTTGATTTTGCGTGTGTGTGGGTAGCGTAAAGATGGCAGCATCAATAGTAAGGAATGATAAAGCTCCTTAAGAACCACTAAGGAGTATTAATGTTCATGCTATAAACAAGCAACTCACATATTGATACCTGTCATATAGCGTGTGTTCAAGGAGTGTACGGTTCTATGTCCACCATCCCTGACAGCTTCGTCACAGAAATGGCAACCAGGAATGGTGTCACCCGCACAGAGCTTGAAGCGCTCTTACTTGCATTGGACGATCGTCCCGGAGCTGAAATTGCGAAAACCCTGGAAATTAGTGAAGCGGCTGTCCGTAAGCGATTGGGCGAGAGCTACAAAAAGTTCCACATTGATGCTGGTGGTAACAAAAAGCTCACACACCTGAAGCAAAAGCTTCTCCTTGAGTATCAGTTACGCCAGCCAGGACAAAACCAACGTACATCGGACTGGGGCGAAGCTGTTGATGTCGTTGATTTTTGTGGTCGTGAAACCCAGCTTGCAGAGCTAGAGGATTGGATTGTTGGGAGTACGACAGACCGCGATCGCGCCACTCGTTGTCGGCTGGTGGCTGTGTTGGGCATTGGTGGCATTGGCAAAACAACGCTAGCCTCTCGGATTGCCAGACAGGTGCAAGATCAGTTCGAGTATGTCATCTGGCGATCGCTCCGCAACGCGCCAACCCTGAACGGTATTTTGGCAGATCTGCTCAATTTTTTCCCTAACGATTATGAAGCCGATCTACCTGAAGATGAAAACAGCCGCATTCTACGATTACTTCAAGTACTACGAGACCATCGCTGTCTGATCATTCTCGATAACGTAGAATCAATCTTATGCAGTGGTGAGGGTAAAGATTACGATCACGCGGGCGAATATAAAGACGGGTACGAAATGTATGGCTACCTGTTCAAAAAATTAGGTGAAGCCTTGCATCAGAGTTGCCTCCTTCTGACCAGTCGTGAAAAGCCCAAAGATATCGCAACACTAGAAGGCAAAAATCTTCCTGTAAAGGTGCTACAACTCAACGGTCTGAACCAGGAAGAAGCGCGTTTGATCTTTAAAGACAAGGGGTTAGAAGGTTCTGATCTAGAACTCAGTGAGTTAGTAGAACGCTACTCTGGCAACCCTCTAGCGCTTAAGATTGTTGCCACCACTATTTCTAATTTATTTAATAATACGATCGCCGAATTTTTAGCACAAATCAAACAAGATACGGCTGTTTACGGCGATATTCGCACTCTTTTAGAGCAACAGTTTAAGCGCTTATCCAATTTGGAAAAACGAGTCATGTACTGGTTGGCAATCAACCGCGACTACGTTTCGCTGGCAGAACTGAGGGACGATATTCCTATTTCTGAAGCGATGCGCTTGCTCGAAGCGGTGGAATCACTTTTACGTCGATCGCTGATTGTTGGTGCACCAGAATCCGGCAAACTCATTCAACTACCTGCAATTATGGAGTACACAAATGAGCAGTTAGTTGAGCAGGTGACGGCTGAAATCAAACAACTGTTAGAGCAACCGGATGAAGCCGTTTTTAGCTGGAGAAAGCTACGGTTCTTAAATAGCTATTCTCTGATAAAAGCTGAAGCTTTAGACCACATCCGTAAAGCACAGCAAAAAGAAATTCTGGAACCCATTAAGACCAAACTGCTAGATGTTTATGAAGCCGAGCTTGAAACACGGATTCGTCGCAGCTTTGATCGTTTACGCGGACAGTCGTTTACTAAAAAGGGTTACGCGATCGGCAATTTGATCAATCTACTTTGCCAGATGCAAAGCAATGTGACTCAGGCTGATTTGAGCGGACGTGATTTTTCAGCACTCACGCTCTGGCGTGCCTATTTAAAGAACGTCAAGCTTCAGAATACAAGCTTTGCGAATGCTGATCTCGGCGGTTCTGTGTTTGCCGAAATCTTAGGTCTGGCTAGCCTGGTTTCCGTACAGTACAGTCCCGACGGGAAGCTCTTTGCCACTGGCGGGGCAGACGGTGAGATTCGGCTCTGGCAGTCGGCTGACAATAAGCAGATTCAGCGGTCCAAAGGTCACACCGCTTGGGTTTGGTCGCTGGCTTTTAGCCCAGACAATCAGCGGTTAGCCAGCGGTAGCGAAGACCAGACCATCAAAATTTGGGACGTGCGGACAGGCAAATGTCTCCATACGCTTGAGCAGCACTCAGGCAAGGTTTATAGCGTTGCCTTTAGCTTTGATGGAAAGACGATCGCCAGTGCCAGCGAAGATCACACGATCAAACTTTGGAATGCTAGCAGTGGCGTATGTCTTACCACCTTTAAGGAGCATACTGACTCGGTGTGGTCGGTTTCGTTCAATCCGATCAACCCACATCACCTGGTGAGCAGCAGTGCAGATGGCACCATCAAACTGTGGGATAGCCAGGGCAACTGCCTCAAAACGTTGTCAGGACACACCAGCCAGGTTTTCTCTGTTCGTTTTAGCCCTGACGGACAACGGCTTGCTAGCAGCAGCGAAGACCAGACGGTCAAACTCTGGAAGGTGCAGACCGGAGAGTGCTTTGAGACTTTGAAAGGGCACAGCAAAAAAGTCCATGCTGTTCGCTTTAGCCCCGATGGCAAAACCCTTGCCAGCAGTGGCGAAGATCGCACCATTAAGCTCTGGAATAGTCAAACGGGCGAATGTTTAAAGAACTTGACGGGACACATCAGCCAGGTCTGGTCAATTTCCTTTAGCCCCAATGGGCACACGCTCCTGAGCAGCAGTGACGACCAGGCAGTCCGGCTCTGGGATGCAACCAATGGCAAAGCGCTCAACGTCCTGCAAGGATATGCGTTAGGAGTGTATTCAGTTGCCTTCAGCGCCGATGGGCAAACCGTTGCCAGCGGTGGTGATGACAATACCGTGCGCCTTTGGGATCTGCATCACGAACAGCATGACATTCTACAAGACTCGAAAAGCAAAGGACGGCTACGATCGGTCGCCTTCAGTCCGCAAGAGCCGCTGCTGGCAACTGGAGGGAGCGATTACACCATTCGCCTTTGGGATCTGCGCGATCGCCAACATCCTCGTTGCAACCTGTTAGAAGGACATACGCACTGGGTCTGGACAGTTACGTTTAGTCAGGATGGTCGGTTGCTTGCCAGCAGCAGCGAAGATCGCACCGTGCGCCTGTGGGATATTGCCACCAGGAAGTGTCTCAACGTACTAGAAGGGCATACGCACTGGGTTGGTACGGTGGCGTTTAGCCTCGACGGTCAGACGATCGCCAGCGGAGATGCGGATGGCAAGGTGAAACTGTGGGATGTGCAGACGGGACAGTGCGTGCAAACGTTGTCAGACCACGAAGAACTCGTTTGGTCGATCGCCTTCAGCCCCGATGGTAAAACCCTCGCCAGCGGCAGCAAAGATCAGAGCGTGAAGTTGTGGGATGTAGAAACGGGCAAGTGCCTCCAAACGCTCAAAGAACACACGCAGCAAGTCTATGCGATCGCCTTTAGCCCTGATGGCAAAACCCTCGCTAGTGGCAGTGGCGATGCGACCGTGAAACTCTGGGATGTCAGCACTGGCACCTGCCAGGACACGCTTCGGCGTGGACATACCGCCGCCATTCGTGCCCTTGCCTTTAACCCAGACGGTACGCTGCTGGTGAGTGGCAGCGAAGATGGCTCCGTGCAACTGTGGGATGTACACAAATGTACTCGGCTACGGCAGCTCAAGTTCGATCGCCTCTACGAAGGCATGGACATCACAGGCGCAACCGGACTCACCGATGCCCAAAAATCCTCACTCAAAGCACTCGGCGCGGTGGAATCGGAAAAGTGACCGGGGCGATCGCTTCGGCACGACAAGCTGGAATAGCACAGATACCGTGCTACAGTGCTTTTATGATCCGGTCGTTTAAAGACTCTGGAACAGAAGATATCTTTAATGGTAAGTCGTCCCAAGCCGCTCGAAAGGTTTGTCATCGTCTTTATGGAAGCAAGCACGTCGAAAGCTCGATTTACTGGATTCTGTGATCACTGTAGATGAGCTACGAGTGCCGCCTGGAAATCGCCTGGAAGGACTCAAGGGCGATCGCAAAGGACAGTTCAGTATCCGCATCAATGACCAATACCGGATCTGTTTCGTTTGGACAGAGGCAGAACCGGATGATGTTGAAATTGTGGACTATCACGGTTAGCAAAGAGGAAGACATGATGAGAGTACCAACCCATCGATCGCCCACCCATCCAGGAGAAATGCTGCTTGAGGAATTTTTGCTACCAATGGGATTGACTCAACGCGAATTAGCCGATGCCATCCATGTTCCGTATCAACGGGTCAATGAATTGGTGAACGGGAAGCGTGGCATAACACCCAGTACGGCATTAAGGCTGGCTAAGTTTTTTGAGGTTTCTGCTGCTTTTTGGATGACGCTGCAATTGCGCTGGGATCTCTATCATGCTCAAGAGGACGAAGCGCAAGAACTGGAGAAAATTCGTCCTCGTGCGGTGTAAGGAGCGATGACTACGTTGCCGCTAACTGAGCCTGTTGACTTAGAGGTGCCTTCATTGCCCCGATCGGCTCTAGATGAGCTGTGTCATTTTTTGCAATACCTGCAATTCAAATACAAAGTGGACTTAGAGTTACCACTTGAGGCGCTTGAGGATGAGATAGACAGCTTCGATGCCGATACGGCTTTGCAGGAACCGGGGGACATCTCGTTGTCTAGCCTGAAGCAAAAATTGGGTTTGGGATGAGCTATTAAGTCCTTACTGAACTCACGGAAGCTCAAAAATCCCTACTGAAAGCACTGGGCGTAGTGGAATGGGAGAAATAGCGAGGCGATCGTGGTAAGGCTAAAAGCACCCATCGAAAAGCTTCAATGGTTAGTCAACCTTAATGCCAACGTGTTGCAGTATCTGAGCAAGCGTTAACACCAATTCTGAGAACGTCGGTGACAGAATGCGGGTTTCACCTCGAAACAATGCCACCTGATACTCTCCATCCACCCACTGATACACCGAAAACGTAGGCTGCTTGGGTGTGCCGATGTAGCGCCGTCCGCCTAACCCCAAGTAATCCACGATCCAAAACTCCAGAATGCCCATCTCCTCGTAATCTGCTGCCTTGCGCTGGTAGTCATCGCGCCAATTGGTGCTGACGACTTCCACTACCAGGGGCATCGATCGACCTTGCATTAACGTAGATTCTGGCTGCCAGCGGGGTTCATCTGCTAATTTCGTCTGATCCACCACGACCACATCTGGCAGATAACCCGACTGTTCGCTAAACGGCTTGACGGTACAGCTTTTGGGGATGAAATACGGCAACCCTAACCGATCCATTTCCACCGACAGTCTTCGGTTCAGGTAGCCCCCGACCTGTTCATGCAGCCCGGTTGGTTTCACTTCACACACTCTCCCATTGATTAGCTCATACCGCCCATCCTCTGGATACCAGGCAATAAACTCATCAAAGGTTGTGAGTTGGGGAGTGGCTTGCACCATAGCGATGTCCTGCTTAAACGCTTATGTTGAGAGCTTGCGGCACGATCGCTCTTCAGCAATGACCACTAAACCAATGCTACCGCACCTCCTGGATCTCGTTTTTTTGAGCAGCAAAGATCTGCAAGCGATCGTGCCGCTTTGCCCGCAACACTAAAATTAAGGGCTTTAAGTAATTTCTCTGTCGCGCCTGTAATCCTTGATCTGCCTATACTGCATCAGGTCTTTGCTGAGAAGGGATTTGACAATGAACGAGCTTAACCGATGGATGCTGCTACCGCTGGCGATCGGGCTGGTAAATTTGAGTGTCGCCACTCCAGCCTTGACGCAGGAAAAACGAGTCAGAGCGTTAACCGTCGCCGGGGATGCACAGGTGCAAATTCCAACCACAACAACAGGTGTTAACGTCGGCATTGACGTTCAAGGGAAGGATGTCAACACTGTTCAAAAAGAAGTGGCGCGTCGCACGTCAGCGGTTGTAACACTGCTGAGAGCACAAAAGGTGCAGAATCTAGAGACGACAGATCTTGAACTGGAGCCGATAAGCGACTACAGTTCAAGATCTCAGCGGCAAATTGTTGGCTACCGCGCTACTAACACCATTAGTTTTCAGGTTCCAAATGCGCGGGTAGGTAGCATTTTAGGTGAAGTTGTCAAAGCTGGAGCGAATCGGATTAGTAGCCTGACCCTCTTTTCTTCTGAAGAGGTGATTGAAGCAGCGCAGAAGAAAGTTATTCGAGAGGCATTTCAGAATGCTGAACAAAAAGTCAGGCTGCCCTGAGTGCTATGAAAGCCACTCAACAGGAAGTGTCAGAAGTCCAAATCCTCGCGCCTCGACCCAACGTAGTTGGTAGAATCTTTAATTACTCTGATAACGGAGCATCTGGTAGGGTAGACGCATTAGAAGCAAGAACTGCTAGGCTTGACTCTCAGCAGTTTTCAACCGTAGTGACTGGCTCCCAAATAGTTAGCGCAACTGTCACCTTGAAAATTAGTTACTGATACCGACAATTTACAAGGTTGGCGTTTTAAAGGATTGGCGATCTACAGGCTCGGCGATCGTTCCATACAGTACAATAAGTCGTACATCATTGGACTGGCTCATGGAAAGTCTGAGTGCCAGCGAAGCGAGAGCAAATTTGTTTAGACTGGTTGAGCAAGTGAATCAAGACCACCTGCCGCGAGAAATTACCAGTCGCAAAGGAAACGCGGTGTTGCTGTCAAAAGCCGATTGGGATAGTTTGCAGGGAACCCTTTATTTGCAAGCGGTGCCGGGTTTGGTGCAGGTAGTAAGAGCGGCTGAACAGTCCGATGATTGGGTGTCGGAAGAGACGTTTTTGGAGCATCTAAATTTGGAGCATCTCAATGGCGTGGACGATTCAGTTTAGTCGTCAAGTCCTTAAAGATGCGAAAAAGCTACGGGCTGCCAACTTAGAGGCGAATCTAACCCGAACTGACGCTACTCAAACGTCAGTTCGGGTTAAGGGGATTTTGCCATGACTTTGACGAAAGAATCGCCTTTTCAGGCAACGGCAGAATCACGGTTTCAGCTTATCCCGAACTCAGGTTACTTAGTTGACGACCATGCGCCTGACGCAGGCTAACAATTCAAATACGCATAGAAAGCTTAGTGCTACGTTTAAAGTTGATTGCCGTCGCTGCTTTGAGCTGATCGATCGTAGAGTCTATCTCACCTTAGCCCTTGACCATTCCAGCCTCATTAAGCAAACTGGTTCAGCAGCCAAAATGCTCCCGTTTTGAGGATTCTTCCGTATGCTTCAGATTACTCAAGCCCCCCAAAGTCCAGTGCTGGTGCAACAGCGCTTCTCGATCTTAGGGGTTGCCTCTCCCTTCTACGCTGGCAACAACCTGATGATGACGATCGATGGTCAATTTCGCACCACTGGACCAGAGATCAATGTCGATGGCACCTGGCAGATCGATTTCTTGTTTCAGCAAGCAGGCAACCGCCGTCTCAAAATTCAGGTGGGGACTGAAAGCGTCGAACTGACCATTCCAGTGGTCTCCACAGCACCACAAGCAAGACAACTTCAGTTTACCCAGGTGCCCACTCGACTGCCTGTACTGCAAACCGCGACGATCGGGGGTACAGCAGCCAATTTCCCCGACGGTAGCGCGCTCATTTTACGCGCCGATCAGCAGTTTGATCTGGCAAAACCGTTTGTGAACGCGGGCAAATGGCAAACGACCATTGGGTTTAACCAACCGGGTAAGCGGGTGCTGGAAATTATTAGCTCGGATGGACGCGATCGCGCTCAGACGGCGATCGATGTCATTGCGGCTCAACCACGCCCTCCCCGCGTCAGCTTTACTAATCCACCTAAACAAGTAAAGGTAGAAGCCACCCTTACGCTTACAGGCGACGCAACCAACTACAACAATGGCGACCAGCTCATTTTACGGGCAGACCAAACGCTAGAACTGGCTCGTCCCAGAGTTCAGGATGGCAAGTGGCAGGCTCAAACCGTGTTACGTCAAACCGGGCAACGTCTCATCGAAATCATTGGCTCTGAGCAAGACAAAGCCCAAACCATCATTCAGGTGATCAGCGCTGAAGCGGGTACATTCCAGGTACAGCCCCGCGCAACCTGGACTAGCACTCCCTCGCCATCTGACCTACCCAACCTACAGCCTAAAGGCATTACGCTGCATCACACCTTTCTTAAGAACGCGCCAGCGACGAACGCCTCGATCGCAGACGAAGCCGCCCGTATGCGAGTCATCTACAACGGTCATGTGAATGGCAACGGCTGGGCTGATATTGGCTATCACTTCATCGTTATGCCGAGTGGTCGAGTTTACTCTGCACGGAGTGAAACAAAGCGGGGTGCCCATGATGTGGTCAACGACGGTCTAGGCGTTGCCTTTGATGGTGTCTATAGCACCGTCACGATCAACCAGGCTATGTACAACGCGGCAGTGGCACTGTGTACGCTGCTCTGCAAGCGGTATGGCATTACCAATACGGTCACTCCTATTCCCACGCCCACGGGCGATTTTGGTACTCGCAACTTACCCCGCATGATGGGACATCGCGATCGCGTCGCCACAGAATGCCCCGGCACCGAAGGTGGGAGAACCGTCCGATTACCGGATATTCGTCAAGCCGTGAATGGCAATTTAGCGTCTTAACATTTAGCGTCTTAGAAATGGCAGGTGCAGCCTACGGCTCAAGACTGAAAAGACCTTAATACTGACGTTATTTAGACCACCTACTGATTATTTCCTTAAGCGTAAAACAGCAACGGTTTCTCGGCTCAAGTTTTAAAGCGATCGCGCCTGGAAATGTACCAAAGGATAGAAGTTAGATCTCATTAGCTAGATCATGATTAACGCATTGAGAAGCTCATCATCATTCTGACAAAGCAGTCCGCCACCGGGTAGGTAGACTGCTTTTTTTTGTTTAGTCGGTGAGTGGATGCTTCCCTCAACCCGGTTTGAGCCAGCAACAACCTGATCCAAATGCCCTGATCCAAATGCTGAGATGATTAAGCATGAATGAATCATTAAACGCTGACCGCTAACACTTCTCCCATGTCTTTTTCTATCAACCAATTCTTTCGTTTAACCGATCGCGCCTCTCTCTCTGTACGGATGACGCAGGTGGGGTTGGTCATCACCATCTTTTTTGTGGGGTTGGCGGTTCTGGCTCCAGCATTGCAATCTTTTGGTTGGCTGCAAGACCCGACAGAATTTTTGGCAAACCCACCGCAAGAGCCACCTTCTTGGACACATTGGTTTGGCACAACGCGACTGGGCTACGATGTGCTGTCTCGTACGGTGTTTGGCAGTCAGGCAGCGCTTCAGGTGGTGATTCTGGCAACCCTGCTGAGTTTAATCATTGGGGTGCCGTTGGGCATGGTCAGCGGCTATTTGGGCGGCAAGCTCGATCGCCTCCTGCTGTTTTTAATGGATACTATTTACACGCTACCGGGATTACTGCTGTCGGTGACGCTGGCGTTTGTGGTGGGTCGTGGGGTATTGAATGCGGCGATCGCGCTCAGTATTGCCTATGTGCCACAGTACTATCGCGTCGTTCGCAACCATACCGTGAGCGTCAAAACAGAACTCTTTATTGAAGCGGCACAGGCAATGGGCGCGTCTACCTGGGCAATCCTCAGCCGCTACTTGTTTTTGAATGTGGTGCAAAGCGTGCCAGTCTTGTTTACACTCAACGCCGCCGATGCCATTCTCACATTGGGCGGACTGGGCTTTTTGGGCTTAGGCTTGCCCGAAGAAACCGCTGAATGGGGCTATGACCTACGGCAAGCGTTAGATGGACTTTCTACAGGCGGGATCTGGTGGACGACCTTGTTCCCCGGTCTGGCAATGACCGTGATGGTCGTCGGACTATCGCTCCTGGGTGAGGGGCTAAATGAGTGGATTAATCCTTCATCAAGAGTGCGATCGGGCGATACAGGCGGGCTGAAACCAGGTGGAGAGTGAGCGCAGAGGAGGCAAAGGGAGCAGAGGGGCAGAGGGAGCAGAGGGAGCTAAAAAAACCTTTGAAATTGAGGGTTGAATGCGTCAGGGAAGGAGGTTGCCTGCTTCCCTAGCTTCCCCTGTCTCCCCTGCCCCCTGCCTTCCGATCGCCACCCGCAGAATTCCACTGACAGCACTAATGGCTTCATCAATCAGTCAAGTTATCAAAAAGATTACCATTCCAGATTCATTGCAGCTTTAAGGATACTGAGCGGCAATGCTATTATTTCTGAGAACTCATTCATGGAAGGGCGAGTTTCTATGGCGCAAGCGCCTGTGTCTCCAGTAGTGTTGGTGATTTTGGACGGTTGGGGCTATCGAGAAGACACTGACTGTAATGCCGTTACAGCAGCGAAGACCCCGGTGATTGACAGTCTTTGGGCAACCTACCCCCATACGTTGATTCGCACGTCGGGTAAGGACGTGGGGTTGCCAGATGGGCAAATGGGCAACTCGGAAGTAGGGCACCTGAACATTGGCGCAGGGCGAGTGGTACCGCAAGAATTGGTACGCATTTCGGATGCGGTAGAAGATGGCACGCTGCTGAGCAATGCGGCGCTGGTTAAAGTCTGTCAGGATGTGAAGCGTAACGGCACGAAGCTGCATCTGGTTGGACTATGTTCGGATGGTGGCGTGCATTCGCACCTGATGCACCTGTTTGGGCTGCTGGATCTGGCAAAGGATCAGCAGCTTGAGGATGTGTGCATCCACGTCATTACAGATGGTCGTGATACCGCGCCCACCGCGGGCAAAATTTCGGTTGAGAAGATTCAGGCTTATGTTGCTGATCGCGGCATTGGGCGCATTGCCACCCTCAGTGGACGCTACTACAGCATGGATCGGGATCACCGCTGGGATCGCGTGCAGCTTGCGTATGACGTGATGGCGCAAGATGGCGAAGGGGATGGTCGATCGGCGCTGGAAGTCTTACAAGCATCCTACGCAGACGGGGTAAATGACGAATTTGTGTTGCCTACGCGAATTGCGCCCGGTGCCGTGCAGCCTAGAGATGGGGTGATTTTCTTCAACTTCCGCCCCGATCGCGCTCGCCAGTTGACGCAGGCATTCGTTGATCCCGCCTTTGATGGTTTCCCGCGAGACCAGGTAAAACCCCTATCGTTTGTGACCTTTACGCAGTACGATTCGCAGCTACCCGTTGCGGTTGCCTTTGCACCACAGGATTTGACCAACATTCTGGGCGAAGTAATTGCTCATCACGGTCTGCGCCAGTTTCGCTCGGCTGAAACCGAAAAATACGCCCATGTCACCTACTTCTTCAACGGTGGCATTGAAGATCCCTTTGCTGGCGAAGATCGGGAACTGGTACCCAGCCCAATGGTAGCAACCTACGATAAAGCCCCTGCCATGTCTGCTGAGAAGGTGACGGAGGTGGCGATCGCGGCGGTGAAAAAGCGCGTCTACTCGCTCATCGTCCTGAACTACGCCAATCCTGATATGGTCGGTCATACAGGCAAAATAGAGCCAACGGTCACGGCACTGGAAGCGGTCGATCGCTGCCTCGGTCGTTTGCTGGAAAGCATTATCCAGGCAGGTGGCACGACGCTCATCACAGCCGATCACGGCAACGCTGAAGTGATGTGCGATGGGCAGGGCAACCCCTGGACAGCCCATACAACCAATCCTGTGCCCTTCATTCTGGTGGAAGGCGAAGGGCGCAAAATCCCCGTACACGGAACGGAGGTACCCTTGCGTGAAGATGGTCGCCTTGCCGATATTGCGCCTACCATCCTTGACATTCTGAAGCTGCCTCAGCCACCTGAAATGACGGGGCGATCGATGATTCAGTCGGC
This sequence comes from Lyngbya sp. HA4199-MV5, assembly GCA_019359375.1. Taxonomy (GTDB): domain Bacteria; phylum Cyanobacteriota; class Cyanobacteriia; order Leptolyngbyales; family Leptolyngbyaceae; genus Stenomitos. The sequence goes on along the minus strand of JAHHHL010000016.1, from coordinate 13,449 downwards.
TGAATTTGAAGTGAAGCCCAACCGGACTCCGGTGCAGGTGTCGCGGTAGGGGGAGGGAGTTGTTGGTTGTTGGTTTCTAGTTTTTAGAAGGAGTCGGGAACGGCTCATGCACTAACAACTAACAACTGGTTCAACTCAAAACTCATAACTTCCAGGCTGACCGCTAAGAGGCAGAGGGCTTGTGCTTGCTAGAAGACAGTTCGATCGCAAGCACTGGTTTTAGAGCAGAAACCGTTCGATCGCAGCAGCAACTCCATCCTCCTCGACATCAGGAGCCACCCAATCGGCTAGAGCCTGGACGGCTTCTGGCGCATTGCCCATTGCAATACCAACGCCAGCGTATTCAATCATCTCCACGTCGTTGAAATTATCGCCGATCGTCATGACGTTTTCTGCCGTGATCCCCAGATGTTCTTCTGCCAGATAACGCACCGCCGTACCTTTGCTGACAAGGGGATTGGTGGCTTCAAAAAAGGTGGCAACGGATTTGGTCAGGTACAGTTCAGCAGGCGTGTAGCGGGTCTGCAAATTGCCTAGCAGCGTCGTGATCAGGTCGGTGTCGTCGCTGAGCGCCAGGACTTTTGTAGGTTCCGTTGCTAATGCCGTTCGCAAATCTCCGACAGGAATGGGAGTGACACCAGAACGCTCGGCATACTCTTCCGTTTCAGGCGTAATCTCCCGCACGTAAAGCTGGTCGTTGATGTAGAAGTGGACAGAGAGGAGCGATCGCAGCTCTGGCTGTTCAAAATAATCCAGAAGCTGAAGCACCAGTGCCTTGGGCACCGTCCAGTGACGATAGATTTCCTGCGTTGTCGGATCTTGAATCAACGCACCTTGATACGCCATCAACGGCAGGGTAGACCCAATCGCCTGATGGAAGCGCACCGCTGCCTGATACATGCGCCCCGTCGCGATCCCCACCTGAATGCCCTTTGACTGCGCGGCACGGACTGCCTCAATCACAGGCTTGCGGATCTCGTTTGAAATACCCGCGATCGTGCCATCAATATCGAGCACGAGGAGTTTGATGTCGGTGGAAGGGGAGGGGTTTGGCATGGGGAAAGGATAAAGGATAAAAGGGTTGAGAGCGGTCAAGGGGGGAAAGGATAAAGGATAAGGGATGAAGGATAAAAAGGTTGGAGAGCGGTTAACGTCAGCTTTTTAGCCTTTAGTTTTTAGCCTTTAGCCTTTAGTTTTTAGCCTTCTGCCTTCTGCCTCCTGCCTTTTCCCCCAATCGCCCATTACTTTCCGTTCATTACCAAATTAACCGCTGATAATGTGAAAGCAAATCTCATAGTAGCTTGTAGGCTATGGCTGAGGCACAGGGTCGTCGTCGAGCAGTGGGTCAGGTGTTGTTCGCATCACTTTGGCTGATACTGCTTGTGTTGGTGGTAAAAGTCTGGATTGGTTGGGCAACGCTGTCCTTGAGCTTGCTTGCAGAATCACTCCAAACGTTGATGAATGGGTTTAGTATTCTTTTGAGCGCGATCGCCATCACGTCGCGTTATCCGGCTAGCCGGGACGTGAGCGGACACGGTCGAGTAGAAGCCGTTTTAGCGCTGTTGTTGGCTGCCCTCATGGGGTTCGCGTGCCTTAGTCTACTAGCGGTGGCGACGCAGCAGCTAGGGGCGATCGGGCAAGATGCCGCTAATGTGTTGCCGCTACGCATGAGTGCTCCCCTCTTTCAGCTTTTAGGTGTGGTGCTGGCGATTAACTTCTGCCTCGCCTGCTTTCAGCGCTACGAGGCAGGTCTGTTAGAAAACAATGCACTGCGCTTCAGTGCCTCTCATCTGTTTCAAGATACGTGGCTGGTGCTTCCAGTGATGGCAGCGTTAGTGGGGGTTGGGCATGGCTATCTCTGGCTTGATCCCTTACTGACGATCGGCATGCTGGTGATAGCCGTTTGCAACTGCTGGCGCGTCTTTAATTGGCAGTTGCCATCGTTGATGAAACAAATGGCGATCGCCCCCGAAGCTCTGGCACAAACCATTCATCAGGTAGAAGGGATCACTCACTGCTACGGCATCCAATCTCGTGGAGTCGTCGGTCGGCAGGTCTTTGTTGAAATGCGGCTGATTCTACACCCCGAATGCATGAGCGTGGCACGCACGATCGCCGAACGAGTAGAACGGGTCATCCGCGATCGCTATGGTCCTGCCAAGGTGGTGATTTATATTGATAGCGATCGACCGAGGGAAGAGGGTTAGGAGGCAGAAGGCAGGAGGCAGAAGGCAGAAGTTCATTCGCGATCGCTACGGTTCTGCAAAGGTAGTGATAGAAAAGCCCTAGAAAAACCAAGGATGCAAAGTATTTCGTAGACCTAAAAAGCCTTTGGTAAGCCTGCCTGCTTCAAAACGGCATTCGCTATATGACGCGATTTGATGAAACTGTCTACCACAAAGCGGCGATCGGTAATGGGGCTATACCAGATTTCATGATCGCCTTTCCCGTGTCGCTCAAAGAAACAGCCTGCTCCTGTCAACAACTTCTTGAGTGCCGGGGTCAGTGATGCTGCCATCTATGATGCCAGTTCGATTAACTCTTGCCGATGGCTGTTGAGTTGCACCGCTATCGCACCTGCATAATCAGCAGCAATCACGCGATTGAGCAACAGCAGATCAGGGACTAGATCCCGCAGCTTTCGACTCAGGGCTTCAATGGTATCGGCTTCAGTGGCTAATCCTGGCACATCGTCGCTCGTTGCCACCCAGACCGATGCATCATTGTCCCAGACGGCATCAACTTGATAGACGATAGGTTCCATGTTTGCCTCTCTTGTCTCCATAGGGCACGCCAGACGATCGCGATGCAATCAATTGTAGACAATGGCTCTACTGGGCGGAAGGCGCGATCGACCCAAGAGCGATTAACCTCAAGACCTCGGAGGTCGGATTAGCAACCTTTTGTGCCGATTAGTCATAACCCAGGAACCACAACATTCCAATGCGCTTGGATGAGATCAACATTACGCCTTCATCCCAGCAATCTCCTATGCGAAAGACACCAAATCCGGCTTCACTTTCAAAATAGTAATCGTCAGGTGTCCGCCAGTGTATACGCCGTTTGACGTTGGTTACAAAATGACAAGGCTCACCAATGAATTGAAGCAGTTTTTGAGTAAATTCGATCGCTGGCTCTACGTAGTCGAAGGCAGAAGGCTCCGCTGATACGCTATGAGTCAGTAACCACACGATTATCCTTTCAGCTTCTTGAGAAGACGGAATTTCCCACCAAGGCTGAATTGCGTGATGTTCAGATAAATACTTCTTGTAGGGTTCATCCAGACGATCGAGAAATCTGTTAGCAAGGACAACCGGATCGATTGAGCCTTCCAAGCTTTCGCTAGTTTCAATCTCCTTGATGATCAAGAACGCCATACCGAGATCCATCGTGTTCTCAGCATCCGTTGCTCCAGCCTCAATCACTTGCTGAAGCTGAAGGGCTTCTTCAGACAAACATGGATGGAATTTAATCTGGGGCATCAATGCACCTTCAACCCTACAATCTACCGACGAATATAAACAAACTGTCTCACCAACTAATTTCGCAAGTATAGCCCTGACGCTTTGCATGTGCGATCGCTGAACGGGTGGAGCGTGCGATCGCTCAAGACCTCTGAGTCTCCGAGACCTCGGAGGTCTAATCGGCAGGCGAATTCTCTACAATAGAGCTATCCTCCATCGCTGAGGTTGATGAGGCGAAACGCTGAAGGGAAACCATGATGCCAGATAGTGTTGAGTTGCAGATTCCGTTTACGTCACTGATAGATGCGATTACATCTTTGGGACTGGAGGACAAGCTGAAACTGCTAGAACTGTTAGAAGCACAGATTGCTGACGCAGAAGACGACTTGCTGGAGCAAGACCCAACAGTGCTAGCAGAAGTAGAGGAGGCGCGGAGAGCTTACAGAACTGGAGAGTATCAGACGATTCAGGACTACATCGCCATCGGTCTGAACAAGCCTCATGAGCTATAGGGTCATCATTCCTAAACCCGTGCAGAAACAGCTTGGTAGCCTACCAAACGATGTGCGAGCGAGCATGGTAGAGAGGATCTCACTGCTTGCCGAAAACCCTCGCCCACCAGGAGTCAAAAAACTAAAAGGGGTTGACCATGAATACCGCATTCGAGTGGGAGACTATCGCATTCGCTACGAGATCGAAGATCAAGATTCTGTTTTGGTGATTTTAAATTGCAGGCACCGAAAAGATGCTTACAGAAATTAACCAGGAAGAAGCATGAAGAGCCGCTATACCATTCTCATTCAGTGGTCTGATGAGGATCAGTGCTACGTCGTTAGCCTTCCTGAATGGGGAGACTTTTGCCACACGCATGGAGAAACCTACAGCGAAGCCTTGACCAATGCTGAGGAGGTTCTGGAGTTATTGATTGAATCTGCTATCAAACAGGATGAATCTCTACCAGAGCCGACCGTCTTTGGCACGTCATTGTAGACTGCTTGAGGCACCAGAACGAAAACCCGGTTGCATTAAGACCTCGGAGGTTTTAGAAACCTCCGAGGTCTGCCTGAATTCCTTACAATAGAGTCTGTCTCCTTCAATGGCATTCCCTTGGCTTCTCCTGCCTCCCCTCCAACCAAACCGCTCATCCTCCTCATCGACGGGCATTCGCTGGCGTTCCGTTCCTACTTTGCCTTTGCGAAAGGTCGCGATGGTGGACTCCGCACGAAATCGGGCATTCCCACCAGCGTCTCGTTTGGCTTTCTCAAAGCGCTGCTGGAAACGATGGAGGCGGAGAAACCGCAGTATGTGGCGATCGCCTTTGACCTGTCTGAGAAAACCTTTCGTCACGATGCCGATGAAACTTACAAAGCGGGCAGAGCCGAAACACCGGAGGATTTCATTCCCGATCTGGCGAACCTGCAAGAGCTGCTGCTGGCGCTAAATCTGCCCATTCTCACGGCAGAAAACTACGAAGCCGATGACGTGATTGGGACGCTGGCACGACGGGCGAGTGTAGAGGGCTTTCTGGTCAAGATTTTGAGTGGCGATCGTGACCTGTTCCAACTCGTGGATGTCGAGGCAACTACGAAAGTCCTTTACCTCAGCACGGTCTACGGCAAAGGCACACCGCCACCCAGAGAATTTGGCGTGGAGCAGGTGAAGGAGAAAATGGGGATTCTGCCCTCGCAGGTGGTGGACTACAAAGCGCTGTGCGGCGACAGTTCCGACAATATTCCCGGTGTGAAGGGGATTGGCGATAAGACGGCGGTGCAGCTACTCACCACCTACGGATCGCTGGAGAAGATTTACGAGTCGCTGGATCAAATCAAGGGTGCCGTGCGGCAGAAGCTAGAAGCGGGCAAAGACGAAGCGCGACATTCGCAGTGGATGGCGCAGATTCACCTGGACGTGCCGCTGGACGTGGATTGGGAGTCGTGCCGCATCCGCGATTTTGATGAAACCGCTGTGAATGCACTGCTGGAAAAGCTGGAATTTCGCACCTTTATCGATCGCATCCAGAAAGTTCATCGCCAGTTCAGCGGTGTGCAGGCAGAACCGTCCCAGGATGCAGCATCAGCAGAGAATCAGAAAGCGGCTGCCACACCTCAATACCGGGAAGATGGCGATCTGTGGTTCTTCAGCGCTGAAGATACGATCGCTGCCCAGAAAGTCCTTTCTGTAGCCATTACGCCTCACATCATTGATACGCCTGAGAAGTTGACCGAGCTAATCGATCGCCTCAAAACCTTCACCAGTCCTGAAACCCCCGTCGCCTGGGACACCGAAACCACAGCCCTCGAACCCCGTGATGCCGACCTGGTTGGGATTGGCTGCTCTTGGGGTGCCGCGTTAGACGACATGGCATACATTCCGCTGGGACACACCAGCAGCAGCAATCTCGACAAAGCTGCCACCCTGGAAGCACTGCGTCCCATTCTCGAAAGCGCCGACTATCCCAAAGCCTTACAAAATGCCAAGTTCGATCGCCTCGTGTTGCGCTGTCAGGGTATCCATCTGGCAGGCGTGATCTTCGATCCCATGCTGGCAAGCTACGTCCTCAATCCCGATGAAAGCCATAACCTGACGGAGTTGAGCAGCAAACACCTGAACATCACCGCGCAGAGCTACACCGATCTGGTGCCCAAAGGAAAGACGATCGCCGATATAGATGTTCCTGCCGTCGCAGACTACTGCGGCTTGGATGCCTACACCACCTTTCTCCTGGTGCCCAAACTACGCGCCCTACTAGAGGAAGTTCCCGCCCTGCATCGGCTGTTGCTGGACGTGGAGCAACCGCTGGAACCTGTGCTGGCAGAGATGGAATACTGCGGGGTGCATATTGACGTTGCTTATTTGAAAGAACTGTCTAAAAAGCTAGAGACGGATCTGGCGGCGATCGAGCTTCATGCCTACGACGTTGCCGGACAGAAATTTAACCTCGGCTCACCTAAACAACTCAGCGATCTGCTGTTTAACACCCTGGGACTGGACACCAAAAAATCGCGCCGCATGAAGACGGGCTTTTCCACCGATGCTGCCACGCTGGAAAAACTGCAAGGCGATCATCCCGTCATCGATGCCATCTTGGAGCAGCGCACCCTCAGCAAGCTGAAATCCACCTACGTCGATGCACTGCCCCTGCTGGTGCGTCCCGATACCCATCGCGTCCACACCGACTTCAACCAGACGGGCACGACCACCGGACGGCTCTCCTCCTCCAACCCCAACCTGCAAAACATCCCGATTCGTACTGCCTTCAGTCGCCAGATTCGCAAAGCCTTCGTCTCCGAACCTGGTTGGGTGATGGTCGCCGCCGACTATTCCCAAATCGAACTCCGCATTCTGACCCACCTCAGCCAGGAACCCATCCTGCTCGACACCTACCGGGAGAATGGCGACATCCACACGCTGACGGCACGACTGCTGCTGGAAAAAGACGACATCAACTCCGAAGAACGCCGCCTCGCCAAAATCATCAACTTCGGCGTGATCTACGGCATGGGTGCCCAACGGTTTGCACGAGAAGCAGGCGTAAAAGTCAGCGAAGCCCGCCTGTTTATCGATCGCTTCAACGATCGCTACTCCAACGTTTTCCAATACCTCCAGCAGATGCAGCGCGAGGCGATCGCCAATGGCTACGTCGAAACCATCCTCGGTCGTCGCCGCTACTTCAACTTTGCCAGCGAATCACTCAAGCGGTTGAGAGGCACAGATGCAGGGGCGATCGACCTCACCAAACTCAAACTCCGCGACCAGTACGATGCCGGATCGCTCCGTGCCGCTGCCAATGCCCCCATTCAAGGCTCCAGTGCCGACATCATCAAAATTGCGATGGTCAAACTCCACGACCTCATCGAACCGTATCAGGCACGCCTCTTGCTGCAAGTCCACGACGAACTTGTCTTCGAGATGCCCCCCCACGAATGGGCAGAACTGGGACCTAAAATCAAAGCCACAATGGAATCGGCAGTTGAGCTATCCATTCCCCTAGTTGTGGAAATCCACTCTGGCGAAAACTGGATGGAGACAAAGTAGTTAAGCGTGGTGCTAGTCAAAAACGATTAATGAGGGGAAACTCACATGGCATCTAACACTTCTTTAGAAGAACGCCTTGCAGCAGTAGAAGCAGCGATCGCGGAGTTACAAAAGCAGGTTGTGGCTTCTCAGCCGACAAATTGGCTGCAACAAATTACAGGATCTTTCAAAGATGAACCTGCGTTTGAGGAGGTTCTTGCGTATGGGCGAGCGATTCGCCAAGGGGATGAGTCTATTCTTGTGGACTCCCCGCAACTACGCGATCGGCAGGATTGTCACACTGCCACCTTCATAGGCTTGTACCCTGAGTTCAAACCCTTCCAGTAAAGCCATTCCTACTAAAGGTGCCGTATCAGAGGCATTGATCTCAATCACCCGAAGCTGACCGTCCCAGATGACTGTCCCACGATAGACATCAAATGTTCTACGACTCCCATCAGCTAGAAACCCCGCCTGCTGTGTAAACCAAGTCAACGCTAGATCCGCAGTTATGGTTAATGGCAGCGTCAAGCCTCCCGTAAAGCCCGTGTCAATGACGGCGCGAATCCCTTGCTTCTTTTGCTGATCGCCAATCACGGCAAGCTGAACAACCGCCTCCCGATTCTGCACAAAACCAAAAATCATTGTGCTTCTACCGGGGTATGAAATCCCAAACGATGAACCGGACCAGTGCCAATCCGAACACACCAAGGTTGAGCATCGGGAAGGCGTTGGAAAAGCCGATCGGCTGCACTCAAGCTATCATCGCCAATCTCAAACTCACCCGTCTCGATATCGATCGCCACAATCTTGTTCCGGTGGTTTGGCTCAACCTGAAGCCGGATTTTGGATTCATAGAGGGCATTGCCCCGTTGGGTAAATTCTTCTTTACTATATCGGGGTCGTCGTTGGTGAAACCTCTCTTCTGGAGAAACTGCCATGAGTTTGACCTCGCTGCGACTTGCACCCTTTATTTTAGCCTGGGCAGTCGATCGCTAGTTTCAGAATTTGTGTTGGGTTTCGCAATGCTCCACCCAACCTACAAGATCAGCGATCGCTGTTTCATGGCTTAGTTCTGTTGACCCGTAATGATCGAGATTTTGGCAAGGTGCTAGGGTTACTCATCGAAGACTGGACGGTTTGAAGCATCAACAGAAATAGCCGTGCCGATCGCGGCATAACGACCCCGTTCACCCGCCGCTAGTAACCTCTTGAACTCAGCAACCAACTTCATACGGTCGGTGTGCAACGGGATTGTTATGCCGTGTCTTCACGAGTAGCTTCCCGTCGGATCGATCCACTCAACTTTGTGAAGGATTATCTACCTGTTGCTGAAGCTGTTGGACTTCCTCGATCGATAAACCTGTTGAAGACGCAATGAGATTTATGTTTACGCCTCCCCGCAGCAGGTTGAGGGCGATCGTCCGTGCTTTTTCTTCTTGAGCCTCTCTCTGAATAGAGCGATAAACAGTAGACTCCTGCATGATATCTCTCCGTAGTATGCGATAAATAATCTCGTCTTCTAATTTTAACCCAGCTAAAATCCCTGATGCTGCCATCAGATTCGCTTGCGTCGCGGGGTCTGCAATCTGCTCCACCCTTTGAGCGGCTTGGCGCAAGGTTTCCTCTGCATCCGCACTTTGACCCAGAACCGCAAAAGGAATCAGCCCAGGGTATTGCAGGAAGAGTGATGCAGGTTGCTCCCACAGGCGAATCACTTCAAACTCATGGTGAGTGCGTTCCATCGTAAAGCTGGTTTGGTAAACCAACGCCGATCCGGTCTGCTTCAGGTAAATCACGACCTGTCGCATTGGTTTGGTCGGATCTCTTCGATAACCTCGGACACGGTAATCCAGCACACGGAACGGAATATTTTCTTTGGGGAGTGTTTGAAACTCGATATGCAAAATGGCTTTGTCCGATTCCAGGAAAATCAGGGCATCGGCTCGAATCGGGTCGAGGGAGAGTTCGGAGGGTTGGAGTTCTGTCAGGGTGACAGGCTCTCCGAGCAGCCAACTGGCAAAGTCGGCGGAGAAGTGCTCGGCAAGGAACCGACAAGTGTCGTCATACATGGGATGTTTATACTACTATGCTTTACCCATGATGCCTCAACACAAACTACTCACGGCTTTTTTCACGCAGACATACAAGTCCAGTCCCTATTACAGCTTGAGCGAAGAACAATTGTTGCTGCGAAAACATATCTGCTGAGAGATTCACCATTTCCTTTGAAAGAGCCGATCTCTCCTTGATGTCGCTTGGAGTAAGACGACCTGGTGTATTGCCAGCTACTATAAGCGATGCTGTATTTACAGTAGCTTGTACCTGATTTCCTACGGCTACTACAACGGACTGTATAAACAACAAAGAACCACAAGCAAATAAAGTACCGCCAAGTACATTGAGCAATCTGATACTGATAGGGAACTTCATTCCTCCACACTCCTCCACACTACTGGTGCCCTGCGGCATAACGGCAGAGTTGAGCGGTAGCAGATCACTCTAAACTCAACACCGAGATCTTTATGCTATCCGCTCCAACGTAGTGTTCGACTGCTTGGCATATTAGCCGACATCATTTTAGTGGCAGCCAGCACATCGTCCCAGTCTACAGAGGGTGACTTTTTCAGAGCGAGATCAAGCCACCTTTTTCGGTCTTGTTGCTCATGTCTCAGATGTCCAGTGTCTACATGGATTTCTGTCCGACACCAATGAGCGCAAACACTTTCGACACGCTCAGCCATCTCACTCATTAGCTTATTGTGAAAGGCACGAACTTCATCCAAAAACTTATCTCGCTTGATATAGTAGTGCCCTTGTGTTGCTGACCAAACTTGAATACCTTCCAATACAATGTCTGTGTTGTCCCAACTGATGATGACCGATTCTTCCGTAGACCATATCCAGATTCTAGGTGAGTTTTGAAGATAGGCGGCATCCAGGCGGCGAACACGTTGCCACGAGACTGCAAGTTCAAACATCTCTAATGCTTTATCTTCATCAGGTTGATTATCGACCCAATTTAATAAATCGCTCTCCCACTGAAACCAAGCTTTTTGGTCTTTCTCAAAAAAGCTGGAAAGCTTACTTGGCATCGGCTCAAGCACATCAGAAAGCATATCGAGAAGATCTTCCCACAGCCGCACTACGTAATAATCAACAAACGAGCCACCGTAGACGCTAGGAAATTGTTTAGCCCAATAATTAACCATTTCGTCAGAATAATTCAGCAAGAACTCTAAACCGACCTGTAAGCGGTAAAAACCTTCTGTGAAACCGAACCACGACAAGCTCAAATCAGGAGGCTTGCCCCACGGTTTCACTTCTTCTAGCGGGCAGAGATGAAAATCAAACAACATGAAGATGGTCTAGATAAACTGTCTTATCAAAGATACTTGATGTCCAGGGCTTTAAAATCGGGCAGACAAGTTTTAGCCACAGTCCTCACCGATAACTTAAAGCAGTCGAACAACGAAGTTGAGCCGCGAACGCCGCTTAGATCGCGTCGTCGGGCTAACGGTGTTCGTCGGCTCCAACGTAGAGTTGGGGTGCCGGTTACTCTGTAGTGTTCCCAAGCGCTAACAGTTAATACAAGGCAGCTCAACTATTAGTAGGCGGAAAGGTTCCGCCTAAGATCCCATAGTGGGTGGATAGGCAGAATGATTCGGCATAACACCCCAAATTTGGTGTTTAGGTAGAATTCTTCTGCACAATACGCTCCTGAGAGTGGATAAACAGGATCGTTTCGTATATTTTCATATTTCCTATGGAGACAAGCAAAGTACTAAAGGGTGCTGTATTTTCGTCCTCCTCGCGGAAAGGTAGTGACATACAGACTACGGTGCGATCGCGGTGAGCCGCCGATAGCTGCACCCGAATTCTCGCTTGACTCTGTTACAAGGTTTTAGGCAAAGTGTTTAGATCCTCGACTTTTGGTTAAAATTTAGCCATAAAAGCCGATCCCATCGTAGAAGTCCAAGATCTTTGCGTTAGTCCTAATTAACTCAAAACCTAGCCTTTATCCTTTAGCCTTTCTATGACTTCTCCTCCCATCGGTATTATTATGGGCAGTGATTCAGATTTGCCCACCATGCAGGACGCGATCGCTCAGCCACTAGGGGCTGTCGTCAATTACGACTACACACCACTTGCAGCAAGGGTTTCAGCCCCTAGCTTGTTTGTTGGGACGAGCGCGACAATGCTGATACCACAAGCTTTCAAGCTGGATTGATAATGCGCCCTAGCCTGGATTATTCACCAACTGCTGGAACGTTGATGGCAGAGACACCTCAAAAAAGACTGTTTTTTAGGCAAATCGCCAGGTTGACTTCATAGCAGGTCTTTCCGAGCTTTTCCAAAGTCGTCATGAATAATGCAGGCTAGAAGATGGTTACGATATTTGCACGGTGCAGGAATTGCTGGGGCATAAAGATGTCAAGACGACAATGGTGTATATCCACGTCATCAATCGAGGTGGGCGAGGTGTGAAAAGTCCATTGGATGGGTGATGAGATCGTAGTCAGGATAGTTTTGCTGACTAGAGAAACTGGTCTGTAATACCAATTCCTCAAGGTTAGGCTACAGATGGTATAAAGTAGCTGTTGGGTTCAAGCAGCAGATATGGCAGGCGTTTACAAACTCAAGATCACCGAAACGGAAGCCGACCTGAAGCAACGGCTTAGAACGCAAAAGACCGCTTCCGACAAAGAACGGCTTCAACTGTTGTATCTGCTGCAAACGAAGCAAGCCACCACCATCCAGTCCGCTGCCACCTTACTGGGTCGTCACCGCGTCACAGTGCAGGAGTGGTTGCGTCTTTACCGCCAAGGTGGGTTAGAGGCACTTCTAGCACACAAACCCCGCACCGGGCGACAACAGAGCATTCCTCAATGGGCACAAGAGGCGCTCAACAAACGCTTACACCAACCTGAGGGCTTCGAGAGCTATGGCGCGATCTGCCAGTGGTTAGAGAGTCAACTCGGCATCAGTGCTCCCTACAAAACCGTGCATCAGTTGGTGCATTACCGACTTAAAGCCTCACCGAAAGTAGCTCGTCCGGTCAGTGTGGCTAACACCGATGCGCGTGTCGAGGCATATAAAAAAACTCGCCGAGAACCTCGCGCTGTTAGCTTGGTACGCCGTCACCGTGCTGGGACTGCAAGGGCAAGTGCGTTACTTCTGCGAGGATGAGACCCGGATTGGACTGAAGACGATCAGTGGACGTAAGATCACCGCCAAGGGTGTGAAGCCCCAAGGCAAAGTGCAGTGGCAGTTTAAGGCGACCTATCTTTACGGCATCGTGGAACCGGCTACGGGAGACCATTTTTTCTACGAGTTCACACACCTCAACAGCGAGTGTTTCCAGGTGTTTCTGGACTTGGTGAGTGAGCAGTACAAAGACTGTATTCTGATCATCCAACTGGATCAAGCGGGTGCTCACAAAGCCAAACGGTTAAAGCTGCCGCACAACATCATCTTGCTGTTTCAACCATCACACGCTCCCGAAACCAATCCCATTGAGCGCGTATGGCAGCATTTCAAGTTGGGACTGCGGTGGCAACTGCCGAAGGATCTCGATGAGTTGCGGTTGTTGATGCACGCCCGGTTAGAAGCGATGACCCAAGCGGTGATTGCCTCCATTGTCGGTTGGCGCTCTATTCTGGACGCACTATCTGTAGCTGGTCTTTAAAGAATTGGTATAACGGTGGCAGGGGTTCAAGCGATCGTAGATGTGTACGATGAGGTTGCGATCGCACTTCCCATAAGAGCTGCTACGTCGGATCATAGACTGGCGATCTGGAATCGTTGCTCAGTATTGATGTTTCAGACGTTACAAACCAGGTAAGGCGGTTCCTATAAAAGAGACTACCGAATCGAGTAGAGTGGAAGTTCCTTTTCGAGTAACAAGGGACGAGCAGCATGGAGTATTCAGACCAACGGAAAACCCTGCCCCCCGCTCAAATCGAAGACC
>JAHHHL010000015.1 GCA_019359375.1 Lyngbya sp. HA4199-MV5 | reverse complement strand
GGGGGGTGGGGGGGGGGGGCAGGGCCCCCCCCCCCCACCTACCCCACACCCCACACCCCACACCCCACACCCCCACGTAGCGAAATGATGCTTGTCTCTGGCTATTCTGGAGTGGGTAAATCGGCGTTAGTCCAGGAACTCTACAAACCGATTACGGCAAAGCGGGGTTATTTCATCTCAGGAAAGTTTGACCAGTTTCAGCGCAATATTCCCTACAGCGCGATCGTGGATGCTCTCCGAAAATTGATACAGCAATTACTGGGTGAACCGGACGATCGAGTGGAACAGTGGCGCTTAAAGTTGTTGACAGCCTTGGGACGTAATGGGCAAATCATCGTTGATGTGATTCCTGAAGTAGAGTTGCTGATTGGCAAGCAGCCATCCGTACCAGAGGTTGGGGCAACCGAAGCTCAGAATCGCTTCAATCGAGTGTTTCAGCAGTTCATTCGGGTGTTTCCTTCAACGGAACATCCCCTTGTCATTTTCTTAGATGATTTGCAGTGGATTGACTCCGCCACACTGAAGTTAATCGAACTGATGCTGCTGGACGGACAAACACAATTTCTGTTTTTGATTGGAGCCTACCGAGACAATGAGGTGAGTCCAACCCATCCACTGGTACTCACGCTGGACGGGTTGCGAAAGCAAGGGGCAGTGCTGCATCAGATTGTGCTATCGCCTCTCACCCTGGAGCCGTTGAGCAAGCTGATTGCCGAAGCACTCCATCAAGAGATGCGTCCGGTTCTTCCCTTAGCTGAATTAGTGCTGCGTAAAACTGGGGGTAACCCCTTCCTTGTGGGTGAGTTTTTGCGATCGCTATACAGCGAAGATCTGTTGCGCTTTGATGCTGATCACTTACGCTGGCGGTGGAACCTTGATCAGATTCGAGCTGCGAATATTACTGATAATGTGGTGGAGTTGCTGCTGAACAAGTTGAAGAAGTTACCAGACGTGTCACGGCAGTTGCTCCAATTAGCCGCTTGCATCGGGGCGGAATTTGATTTGGAAACGTTGACGCTTAGCGCAGAACGCAACTCCGAAGGAACCATAGAGGAGCAATCGCCTCAAACAGTTTTTCGGCATTTGTTAGCTGCCATCCAAGCTGGACTGATTCAACCGCTGTCTGAGCTGGACGAAGACTTGTTAGTGCAAGACTATAAGTTTTTGCACGATCGGGTTCAGCAGGCTGCATACGCCTTAATTGAGCCGTCGCAGAAGCAAGTGATTCATCTCCAAATTGGTCGCAATTTACTCGAAAAGATCTCATCAGAGCAACTCACCGATCGGTTGTTTGAGCTAGTGGATCATCTCAATTACGGGATTGAGTTAGTTTCGGATCAAGCCGAACGAGATAAAATTGCTAAATTGAATCTATTGGCAGGACAGAAAGCTAAAAAATCATCCGCTCATAGTGCTGCATTGCAATACTTAACGACAGGCATAGAATTACTCGCTGCTGATAGCTGGCAGTGCCAATATTCTCTGACGTTGGCATTGCATGAAGAAGCGACAGAAGCCGCATACCTGTGTGGCAACATTCAACAAATGGAGCAACGAGCGATCGTGGTTCTCAATCACGCAAATACTGTTTTAGATCAAATCAAGGTGTATGAAACTCAAATTCAGGCTTACGCAGCACAGGGTAAACACACCACGGCAATTAAGGTTGGCTTAGATACTTTAAAGTTACTGGATGTAGCTCTGCCAGAAACGCCAACAGACGTTAATGTTCAACGGCAATTACAGGAAACAGCAGCATACTTCAATACCATAAACGTAGACGATTTACTGGAGCTACCCTTAATGAGAGAGCCAGACAAACTGGCTGCCATGCAAATCTTGTCAAATCTGATTGGAGTTACCTTTCAAGCTGCCCCTTCACTATTACCACTGATTGTCATAGAGCAAATAAATTTATCTGTTCTATACGGAAATACCTCCTTCTCATCCTTTGCCTATGCTGCCTATGGCGGGATCATTCTCAATGGCATAACGCGAGATTTTGAAGGAGCTTATCGATTTGGTAAATTAGCGCTGAATCTAGTTGAGCGATTAGATAGTAAAGAACTTAAGTCTAAGGTTATCGAGATGGTTACAGGGCATCTCATGCATTGCAAAGATCACATCAGGCAAACGTTGCCTTTAGGTCAGGAAGGCTACCGTATTGGGCTAGAAACTGGAGATTTAGAATTCGGTGCATACTGTGCTTTGTTTGATTGTTTTCATTTATATTTCGCTGGGTCAGAGCTAAACACAGTTGAATTGAAGCTTAAAGTTTATAGTGATGTTTTGAGATCACTTAAGCAGACAAATGTTTTGAATTATCTTTGCCGATTGCAGCAGGTGATCTACAACTTGACAGAGCCGATGGAAAATCCAGGCTGTCTGTCTGGCGATAGTTACAACGAAGAACAAATCCTACCAAGCTATTTTGAAGTCAACGATATTTGTAATCTCTGCTATTTATATTTAGACAAACTTATACTCAGCTATTTATTTGAAAAAAACTCGCAGGCTTTAGAGTATGCTGTTCAAACCGAACGTTATTTGAATGGAGTAGTAGGGACTTTTTTACCACCGTTATTTTGCTTCTACAGCTCTCTAGTACAAATCCAGTTGTACCAGTCTACTCCTTCCTCGGAACGAAACCATCTGCTGCTCAAAATAATGAGCAATCAGGAGAAGATGCAGGGATGGGCGCGTTCCGCTCCAACTAATTTTCAACACAAGTATGCTTTGGTTGAAGCCGAGAAAGCGCGAATCTTGGGTCAATTTTTGGAGGCAGAAGACTTCTATGAACAAGCGGTTCAAGGCGCTAAGGACAACGAGTATCTTCAAGAAGAAGCATTAGCCTATGAGTTAGCCGCCAAACATTACTTAGCTCGTGGTAGAGAAAAGTTTGCCCAGACCTATCTGAAAGAAGCCCACTACTGCTATGAACGGTGGGGCGCAATGGCAAAGGTTAAAGATTTAGAAGCTCGCTATCCTCAACTATTGCCTCAATCGTCTAACGCAGTTTCTATACCCGGTCGCACGACGACTGGAACCAGCTCAAATACCTCACACACTGCGCTCGATTTAGCGACGGTGATGAAAGCCGCTCAAGCAATTTCGAGTGAGATTGAACTGGAGCAGTTGCTTCGTTCTTTAATGCAGACTTTAATCGAGAACGCGGGGGCACAATCCGGATGTCTGCTTTTAGAAAATGCAGGCGAATGGTTTATTGAAGCGGCTTGTGAACTCCATGATGGCGAGAGTGCCTGTGCAACTCAGGTGCTGCAATCGACTCCAATTGCAAATTATTTACCTGAATCCATTATTCAATATGTGATCCGAACGAATGAATCGATGATTCTGAATAATGCCACTCGTGAAGGTAATTTTGTTAATGATCCCTATATTCAACGAAACCAAACTCTATCATTGCTCTGTTTGCCGTTGTTGAATCAAAGTAAGCTCGTTGGCGTGTTGTATCTGGAGAATCAATTGGTGGCTGGAGCGTTTACACCAGAGCGATCGCAAGTTCTGAATCTACTCTCCACTCAGGCGGCGATCGCGATTGAAAATGCCAAACTCTACTCTAAACTCCGTGCTAGCGAAAGTCAGATGGCTCAATTCCTGGAAGCAATTCCTGTAGGGATTGGCATCATTGATGCGATAGGTCGTCCTCACTATGCGAATCAACAGGGCATTCAACTCCTAGGCAAGGGGGTTGATCCATCTGTATCGCCGGATCAACTCTCAGGGGCTTATCAGTTTTATGTAACGGGAACCGACCAAATTTACCCAACAGAGAGACTGCCAATTATTCGGGCGTTGAGCGGTGAACGTACCACAATTGACGATATCGATATTCACCAAAACAACGCAATTATTCCAGTGGAGGCATGGGGCACTCCTGTTTTTGATGAACAGGGCAATGTGGCTTACGCGATCGTCGCCTTTCGAGACATTACCGAACGCAAACAAGCAGAGAAGCTTTTAGCAGCATATAGTCAAACCTTAGAACGGCAAGTCGCTGAACGCACATTGGCACTAGAACAGGAACAAGCCGCCCTGAGACAAAGCGAAGCGACAAATCGCGCCATGATCAGTGCTGTTCCCGATCTGCTGATTCAAATGAGCCAAGATGGCACCTATTTGAAAGTGGTGAGAAGCAGCAATTTTCAGTCGGTCAATTCTCAGCAGTTGAAAGCGGGTGCCAATGTTCATGACGTTCTGCCGCCAGAAACGGCTCAAATACGAATGGAATATACGCAACGGGCGCTCCAGACAGGTGAGCTACAGGTTTATGAACAGAATTTTGTGGATGACGATCGCGTTTATGACCAGGAAGTTCGGATTGTTCCCAGTGGAGAGGGTGAGGTGCTGGTAATGGTTCGTGATATTAGCGATCGCAAACGTGCCGAAGCAACCTCAATCCTGGAAGAACGCAACCGCATGGCACGCGAAATTCACGATACGTTAGCGCAAGCCTTTACCGGTATTTTGTTGCAAGCCACGGGTGCAAACCAGGTGTTGGATGATTTAGAAGCAACCCAGGCACATTTGGAAATGATTGATGAATTAGCACGTATCGGTCTGACCGAGGCGCGTCGATCCGTGACAGCACTGCGTCCCCAGTTACTAGAGGAAGGCGATCTATCGAGTGCCCTCAATCGCCTGGTGACTCAAATGCGATCGACGACCAACACGGCTTTGGTTTATGAAATTAAAGGGACAGCCTACTCCCTACCAGCCGAAGTGGAGAACAACTTACTCCGCATTGGGCAGGAAGCATTAACGAATGCGAATAAGTATGCTCAGGCTAGTGAGATTCGAGTTGAATTGACGTATGAAAAGACACGCTGCGTCTTGCAGGTTAAAGACGATGGGTGCGGTTTTGGCATGAATGACGCTCCGTTAAACGGTGGGTTTGGCTTATTAGGAATGAGCGAACGGGCAGCGAACATTGGAGCACAGCTAGCGATTCAAAGCCAGCCTGGGCAGGGGACGGAGATTTTGGTGGTGGTTGGGGTGTAGGGTGTGGGGTGTGGGGTGTGGGGTATGAGTAAGCTGGAAAGTTATCGTGATTTGGAGGTTTGGAAAGTATCGATGCAATTAGCACGGGAGGTGTATCAAGCAACAGAAAGTATGCCGAAGCATGAAATCTATGGATTAACGTCTCAGGTTCGTAGAGCCAGTGTTTCTGTGCCTGCCAGTATTGCTGAGGGCTATGGACGGAATCATCGTAAGGAATATCTTCAGTTCCTCGGTGTTGCCAATGGAAGTCTCAAAGAACTGGAAACCTTGCTTCTTCTTGCTCATAATTTGAATTACATTGACGACATTACCAAACTGATGAGTTTGTGTGAAAGTACAGGACGCTTACTCAATCGCTTTCGCCAAAGTCTTCAAGGGGTGTAGGGTGTGGGGTGTGGGCAGAGTTGGATGTGGAAATGAAGTGTAAGAGTAAATTTATTTCCTAAATCTACACCCCACCCCCTACACCCCACCCCCTACACCCTACACCCCACCCCCCATGCTTGCCACCACAATTCAAGTTCTGATCGTTGACGACCATGCCATTGTCAGACGAGGGTTGGCGACCATCATTGATCGCGATCCGGAAATGACGGTGATTGCTCAGGCAGAAGACGGACAACAGGCGATCGCTCACTTTCGGGACTATCAACCGGATGTGACGCTGATGGATTTGCGAATGCCACAGATGGATGGAGTAGCAGCCATTGCTGCCATTTGTGCTGAATTTAAGCAAGCTCGGATTATCGTGCTAACGACTTACGATAGGGATGAGGATATTTATCGTGGGTTACACGCAGGTGCTCAAGGCTATCTGCTCAAGGACTCGAAAGCCGACGAGCTTCTGAATGCGATTCGGATTGTGCATAACGGTCAGAAGTATGTGCCGCAGACCGTGGGGGCGAAATTGTTGCAGCGCATGAGCAATCCAGAATTGAGTGAACGAGAACTAGCGGTGCTCCAGTTGATGGCGCAGGGAATGAGCAATGTAGACATTGCGACGGCTTTAAGTATTGGTGAAAGTACCGTCAAATCTCATATAAATCGGCTTTTGAGCAAATTGGGTGTGAACGATCGCACGCAAGCGGTGATTGTTGCCGTTAAGCGTGGGCTTGTCAGCTTGTAGATTTGGGAAAAGGGAAAGAAGGGAAAGGGAAAAGGGGTAACGGGGAAAAGGGGAAAGGGGGAAAAGAAAGAGGAGAGGGGAAAAGGGAAAAGGGTTTTATATTACGTCTCTCAAACTAGCGCGGCAAATCGTCTCGCTCATTACCCCTTTGCCCTTTGCCCTTTCCCCTTTCCCCCTTCTTTCCCTCTTTCCCCCTTTAGATCATCTCTCGGTTCCAACTAAAGTTTGAGCCAAGCTTCCATCATTCGATCGCACAAAAGTATCAACTCTGAGTGGACGACAAGCGCGAGTCGATTCCCTATGGTGAATTCATGCAAACGTTGACCGTGATTCAATTGCACGTTTTAGATTTCCTTGATGTGGAGCGCAGAAGGAAGGATATCTGTAACCGCTTGCGATTTCGATCTTCCCCTCAGAGGTGACCGTGAGTCAGGATCAGAGTCGCAGTTTATTATCTGTTCCACCTTCGTTACAGGATCACAGCCAGGGTAGGTTAGATGCCAGCGTGATGTTGGTCATGTATGGAGACTATCAAAGTCCTCAAAGCGCAAATGCTTATCGGCTGGTTAAAGCGATTCAGCGCCAGGTTAGTGCTGCTTTGCGGGAAAACCATCTATGCCTCATTTTCCGACATTTTCCGCAGAGTCAGATTCATGCTCAGGCTCAACACGCAGCGGAAGCGGCTGAGGCAGCGGCGGCTCAGGATCAGTTCTGGCAAATGCATGAGATGTTGTTTCTCTATCAACAAGAGTTGGGAAACGGTTATTTGGTGGAATATGCCAATCATTTAGGTCTCAACATTTCTCAATTTTTGCAGGATTTGTCGAGAGGAGTCCATACCGATCGCATCAACCGGGATATCGAAAGTGCATACCAGAGTGGCGTAACGGCTGCTCCGGCATTGTTTATTGATCGTGTTCGTTATACCGATCGCTGGAACCTTGAGCAACTGACAGCAGCGATCGTCAATGCAGGGGATTGATGCCTGACAGAGACCTGTTGCAGTAGTCGGTCACTCCTATGGTGAAGACGTAATTACAGCAGGTTACGGCTTTCCTACTCCTGGACAAGCAACAGACTGATTCAGCCGATTTTGTACAACTGAGTCAGAGGTATGGGCAACCAGGAAGACTTCCCCCGTGGGAGTTAGCTGCCATCTGGTGGCTTCGAGAATTGGGGTGTGGGGTGTGGGGTGTGGGGTGTCGGGAAGGTTTGAATTTTGAGAAGCCCCGCGGCTCCGCGGCTCCGTGTCCCCGCGTCCTCCTCTACTGCTCCTTCTGCCCCCTGCCTCCTGCCCTCTGCCTTCTCTAGCCACAATCAACCTCCGCCGATCGCTCCACTTTGCATCATCATCTAATTGCTGCTCTGGTGTAGGCGGCAACCCTCCACGCCCCGTGATCACGAAGGAGTTTCCCTGGTTGGCAGGACATCCTTGAGCAATCAAGCGGGATGAATCGACAACCGTTGTGGGCAGGGCGACTAAACCAGAGGTGGGGTCAAGCTGTTCGATGTTGAGTTGGACGGTGCCATTCTGGGCAGAACTGGCTCCGGTTGCGGTGATGTCGCTTAAAGGGGTGTCTTGCGGGCGAAACTGGATGCCAAAGATACCAGAGGCATTAATGGTGACATTACCACCACGAGCGTTGACAGAATTAGCGCGGATGTCGCTATTTTCAGTGGGAACAGCAACGATCGACCCGCCATTAATCCGAATATTGCCGCCACTACCCGTACCCCCTGCCGAGGTGGTAATGAGACTGTTGTTTCGCAGCAGCATAAAATCTCGCACGTTGAGGTTGAGGTTGCCCCCTTCCCCAGATGCGGTCGCTGCCGTAATCGTACCTCTGCGATCGAGCAGGATGGAGTTGGCATTGATGCGTAGAGTGCCTGCGCTGGCAGTGCCTTCATGGCTCACATCTACTTTTGCGCCATTGGGCACGCTTAAGCGCCCGGTGTTGATGGTCACATCTCCAGAGTTTTGATTTGGGATACGTCGGTCTGGAAACACAGTTACCGGAAAAACTTGAGCAGACGCACTCACCTGGCTGGGAAAGCGAATACCGGTCAGAGGAAGTTGTCCGATACCGCTGATTTCTACCGATTCAGTGGCGTTGAGGGTGACACTCCCCGCTCGCCCCGCCCCGAAGGTCAAAGCAGAGACAGTTGCTCCGTCGCGTGCCACCAGCCTGGACGTGTTAATCGTCACATTTCCACCATTTCCATTGCCTCTCAACTCAGAAGCGGAACTTACATTACTAATTGTGAATGATCCGACTCCAATCAGTTCTACCGATTCAATTGCATTGACCGTCACATCGCCCGCATTGCCACTGCCATCTGTTGTGGCTGCGATGATTGCTCCATCCAGCAGGCTTAACCGTTGAGTCGATAGGGTGATACTTCCACCATTTCCAGAACTGTAAGCGAAAGCAGAGATACCGCTGACCAAAGTGCCAATGTATCCAGTCAATTGGGCTGAATCAGCAGCAGCAACCGTAACATCGCCTGCGCGTCCTGCACCATAGGAGGGAGTCACAATGCCTGCGCCCTCTCGAACCAGAAATTGGCGGGTTGACACGGCAATATCGGCTCCCCGTCCACTGCCGATCGTTTCCGTATTTAATCCACCCCTCAACAGACCACTGGCGCTGATGCCGCTCAGTTCCAAAGCATCCGCAGCATTGACCTGTAACCTTCCCGCCGCTTGCTCCCCTTGATTTTGAATCAGTAGCAGTGAGCCATCGGTTAGCGTCACGCGATTTCCCTGCACCTGAATCGAGCCGCCCGGTGAACCACTGGTATCTGCCAATGACTGTTGCGACAGGTGAACATCGCCAAACGTTTGCCTTCCTGGATAGCTGAACGCAAACCCCTCACCCAGGTTCACCTGCCCCTGCCGCACACTGCCTAACTCAATTCGTCCTTGCTCTGCCGTCAGCACCCCACCCTGGATATCGATGTCTCCTCCAATCAATGCCAGGGTTTGTCCGACGGCGACACTCAGACCCGTTGAGGCAGTACCTCGAACCAGGGCAGTGATGACAGGAACGGTTCCCAATAGGTTGTACCCATTCCCCTGCACAGTAATGCGTCCGGGATTGACTCCCATCTGCAAGCCAACGGGAATGCTGACCGTTAACAGTGGTGCCGTTTGGGGATTCGTGGCGCTGTACTGAAAGGTATCGGCAAAGTTGATGCTGTTGGCAGTCGTCGCCACAAACGAACCACCATATTCAGTCGCGCATTGGGACCAAACAGAATGCCATTCGGGTTGAGCAAAAACAGATTTGCCGTCCCATTGGCTCGAATCACGCCATTAATGTTGGAAATAGACCCACCCGTAACGCGGCTGAAGATATTCCGCACATCAGCCGCATTGTTGAAATAGGCAGACCCGCCTGTGGGAATCGAGAACTGGCTGAAACTGTGGAACAGGTTGCCACCTCGTCTGGCTCCACCATCAATTTGAACGTTGGGATTACCCGTCGCCTGCGATCGCTCTCCCACAGGCAGCGTTGCATCGAGAATCACCTGAGCCGCGATCGACTGGGCGCAGAACAATATACCCAAGCTATCGCCCGTCAAAATCCATTCTTTAAGGTGCGATCGGTTCATGTTGCTACCCTCATGCCCTCGTTGCGATCAACCAGAAAGGACGACTCCCACCGCGATCGCTTCAGCCAGGATACAAGAATCGACTGTATCAAACCAGGCAAGATCAGTAGGCTAGCATGATTTCGTCAATTTGTAGTTGTACGTTAGTTCATACTCGAATACCAACTTTAGTTGGAGCCAGGTTGCCATTTTGAGATGGATTGCTCCATCGATCGCTCTGTTGAAAGAAGTATGAACTCCAAGTGGACGATAAGTGAGCGTTGATTGCCTATATTGAAACTCATGCAAACACAGCGACTTCGATGACGTTTAATACTGCTTTTTGAAACGGAGTAAGAGATGGTGATCTTTATTACTTCGGATAAGCAAATGATAAATCAGCCAGAAATTGAGGTAAAAATAATGTCCCAAACCCTAAGCACTCAATTTAGTCCGATTGTCTCAATGGATGGCTACCGCCGACAAAATAGTTTTGATCTGCCCCAATCTCATCCTTCGTCTACAAAACGTAATCGCAATCGGGGTGTATTTCTATCTCAGCAGGGATGGCAGAAATTAACTCAAGCTGGAGTCTTAAATGACGAGTTGGGTCAACGCTACACCTATGAGCAATTGAGTGAGCGATCGCTCTTGGATATGCGGACTGTTAGCCGATTGTTAAGCTGCGACGTTAAAGTTGACAAGAACACGTTAAAAACATTTTTCCGTGCGTTCAATCTGTCATTAGAAGTGAGTGACTACACCGTATCTCAGTGTGATAGAGCGCATGATGTAAAACATGATGCATCCTTGCACACAATTTTGATGGTACAGAGAGCTGAGTTTGAGCAACTCGTTGAAGAATTGCGTCAATTAAAGCAGTGCATTGGAGAGTACGATCGCCTGTTTCAGCAGTTGGGGTTGAACAAAAATCTTTTGATCACCAACTGAGGACGATGTTATGACATCAATTCTATTTCTACTCAAGAATGATCTCAACCATCTAAACAGGTCAACTCAAGTTGATGATTCTGGCAATTCTTCTATCAATCATGCTTTTACGGCTATTGCACTGGAAGTGGCTGGATTGCTTCAAGATGCTTGCTCCGATCAAGCAGAAGCCATCAGTTCCACTAAGGCAATGGATTGCGATCGCTCAGAAACCGTTGCCATTCGAGCGATCGAGCCGGAACACAGGCAAATTATTGAGATTGAACCGTTGTCTGAGCGTGAGTTAGAGGTGTTGCAACTGATTGTCGATGGACATAGGAATCCCGCCATCGCCAGGAAGCTATACATCACTCAGGGAACGGTGAAATCCCATGTCCGCAATATTTTGAAGAAGCTCTGCGTGAGCGATCGTACCCAGGCAGCGATTCGGGCACTCCGCTCTGGTCTTGTTTTCTGATCAGCACTCAAATCTTTCATCCATTGCTGGAATAGGGCAGTCGAGTTGTTGCAGCGAATAGTTCCAGCAGATTTAACTCCAATATTTTTCGGTTAAGGGGCAAGGGGTAAAGGGCAAAGGGGAAATACATGAGTTTCAATCCTTTTCCCGTTCCCTTTTTCCCCCTTAACCAAGAGGTATTGAGATTTAATCCATAGAAAACCACAATCAAGGAACACCATGATTCAAACTTCTGTAAAAGTCAGCTCATCTCCAGCTCAACTGCGGGGTTCCGATCTGCTCCATAACCCCCATTTAAACAAGTCCACTGCTTTCACCGCCGCAGAACGTGAATCGCTCGGCTTAGTTGGACTCCTACCCGAAGGACTGGAGAGCGAGGAAATCCAGATTCAGCGGGTGATGCGGCAACTCGGACATAAGACGACCGATTTAGACAAATATATCTATCTTTCCGCCCTACAGGACAACGACGAAACCCTGTACTTCAAGACATTGATGTCTGATCCAGCTCAGTTTATCCCGTTAGTCTACACCCCAACGGTTGGAGAAGCCTGTCAGAAGTTTGGTCACATTCTGCGGCGACCGAAAGGACTCTACCTCTCCATTACCCGTCGCGGACAGATTAAGGAGATTTTGCAACATTGGACTGAGCGAGATGTGCGCTTCATTGTCGTCACCGATGGCGAACGAATTCTCGGCTTAGGAGATCTGGGTGTCAATGGGATGGGGATTCCGATCGGTAAGCTGTCCCTCTATACGGCTTGTGCAGGTGTGCCGCCGCAATACACGTTGCCAATTACGCTGGATGTTGGCACCAACACTGAGAGCTTGTTGAACGATCCACTCTATCTGGGCTTGCGTCAGCCTCGCGTTCGGGGTGAGGAGTATGATGCCTTCATTGAGGAGTTTGTGACAGCCGTTCAGGAGGTATTTCCCGGTTGTTGCATTCAGTTTGAGGATTTTGCCAACATCAATGCGATTCCAATTCTGGCGCGTTATCGCGATCGCGTCTGCTGCTTCAACGATGACATTCAGGGAACCGCAGCGGTAGCCGTAGCAGGCATTCTGGCAGCATTACGCCTGACGGGTGGAAAAATGTCTGAGCAAACCTTTTTGTTTCTCGGTGCTGGCTCAGCCGCAACAGGCATTGCTGACTTGTTAGCCCAGGTGATGGTGCAGGAGGGGCTTTCGGCAGAACAGGCGCGGGGTCGCTGCTGGCTCTTCGATCGCAAAGGATTAGTCCAGTCTAGCCGCACGGATCTGGCTGAGTTTAAGAAACCCTTTGCCCATCCTCATGCTCCCGTTGATGACTTTGCGGCGGCGATCGCTGAACTTAAACCCACCGCAATTATTGGAGTCAGTGCCCTGGCAAAAGCCTTTAACCAACAGGTGATTGAGACGATGGCGCGAGTCAATCAGCGTCCGATTATCTTTCCCTACTCAAATCCAACATCTCGCTCAGAATGTACCGCAGAAGAAGCGTACAAGTGGTCAGAAGGACGGGCTATCTTTGCCAGCGGCAGCCCCTTTCCACCCGTGAAGTATGGCGACAAAACCTTCGTTTCTGGACAGGGAAACAATGTTTACATCTTTCCCGCAATGGGGATGGCAGTTTACGCAACGCGGGCAAAGCGGGTCACGGATGAAATGTTTATCACAGCAGCGAAGGCATTGGCAGAGCAGGTGTCATCCTCTGACCTGGCAGTTGGATTAGTTTATCCACCGCAGTCCGAAATTTTCAAAACATCTCTGCATATTGCCGAAAAGGTGGCTGACGTTATTTTCGAGCGGAATCTCGCAGGTGTCGCAAAACCCAGCGATTTGAAAGCGTTCATCGCAGCGCAAGCCTACAAGCCAGATTACAAAAATTTGGTCTAAACAACGGCTGAATCAAGCTAAGGAACGTGGACTAAATAACCTGGGTAGGTTGGGTTGAAGCATGTAGCTTGCTTCCCGCAGGGTAACCCAACACTCCCGCAGACGTTGGGTTTCGTCACCTCAACCCAACCTACTAAAGCCGATCTTATTTAATTCTCGTTCCTAAGAAAGGCTTTCAAGCCACAAGGTAACGGTCATTTCTGTCTTCAGGTGTCTCAATTATGTCTAACCCTACTGTTGCAGCAACGGTTGTAGAAACGCTGGTTCAAGCCGGAATCCATCGCATTTATGGGGTTGTTGGTGATTCACTCAATAGCATTGTGGATGAAGTCCGTCGTCATCCAGACATTGAGTGGGTACATACCCGTCATGAAGAAGTTGCTGCCTTTGCGGCGGGGGCAGAAGCTCAACTCAGTGGTCATCTGACCGTTTGTGCGGGCAGTTGTGGTCCAGGAAATCTGCACTTGATCAATGGTCTTTATGATTGTCACCGCAGCATGGCTCCGGTGCTGGCGATCGCGGCTCAAATTCCCAGCAGTGAAATTGGGACGAGCTATTTTCAAGAGACGCATCCTGACCGCTTGTTTACAGAATGCAGTCATTATTGTGAAATGGTTTCGTCAGCCCGCCAAATGCCTCGAACATTACAAATTGCGATGCAAATGGCGGTGAGTCGCGGTGGTGTTTCGGTGATCGTGTTGCCCGGAGATGTCGCCATGCAGACGATGCCAGATGATAGCTTGTCTCACAATTTGATGCTGAGTCGTCCAGCGGTGCGTCCAAGTGATGCAGACCTCGATCGACTCGCATCCCTGTTAAATGCTGGGGCAAACGTCACGCTGCTTTGCGGGAGCGGTTGTGCGGGCGCTCATACTGAATTGATGGCACTGGCTGAGCGACTGCAATCGCCGATCGTTCACGCCCTGCGCGGCAAAGAGCATGTGGAATATGACAATCCCTATGATGTCGGCATGACCGGACTGATTGGTTTTCCATCTGGCAACCGGGCGATCGAACGCGCTGATGTGCTGTTGATGTTGGGAACTGATTTTCCGTATCGAGATTGGTATCCAAAACACGCTAAGATTGCTCAAATCGACATTCGCCCAGAGCGACTGGGACGGCGCTGTCGGCTCGATTTGGGACTGGCTGGAGATGTGAGACAGACGATCGAGGCACTGTTGCCCCGCTTGCAGCCGAAATCGAATCGTGTTCATCTCGATCAGTCGCTGGATCACTATCGTAAAACTCGTACCGTTTTTGATGCCCACGCTCAAGGCATTGCTGGGCATCGTCCGATCGCGCCAGAGTTTTTCACCGCAACGCTGAATGAACTCGCCGCGCCCGATGCGATTTTCACAACCGATGTCGGCTTAAATACGGCTTGGGCAGCGCGATATTTGCGGATGACTCAAGAGCGACGGCTGCTCGGCTCGTTCAATCACGGTTCGATGGCAAATGCGATGCCCCAAGCGATCGGTGCTCAGATTCTCTATCCAGAACGGCAGGTGATTTCGCTCTCTGGCGATGGCGGCTTTGCCATGCTGATGGGCGATTTCCTCACCATTCTGCAATACGATTTGCCTGTCAAAGTCGTTATTTACAACAACAGTTCTTTAGGCTTTGTGGATCTGGAGATGAAGGTGGCGGGGTTGCCCAAATATGCCACCAACCTGAAAAACCCGAACTTCGCCAAGATGGCAGAAGCGATGGGAATTTTGGGCATTCGGGTGGAAGATCCGGGCGAGGTACGGGGCGCGATCGCACAAGCCCTGAGCCATCCGGGTGCGGCGGTCATTGATGTGGTGACAAACTCCAATGAAATCCTACTGCCCCCGAAAATTAGCGCCCAGGAAGTTTGGGGCTTCAGTCTCTACATGCTGAAAGGGACGCTGGCAGGAGACGGCGGGGATGTGGTGCAGATGATCGACACGAACTTCTTGCAGCCAGAAGAACTGAGAACGGTGGTAGACGAAGCGACTGAACTCACTGGCATTGATTTGGAAACGGCGGCTGAGGTGGCGGGTGCAGTTGTGGGGGGCGTGATTGGCGGCAAAGTGGCGGGTAAAGCGGGGGGAATTGTGGGTGCGATCGCAGGTGCAGCCGCAGGCGCTCTAGCCGCTAAGGGGCAACATCACGAAGCGGAAGCTAACGCGGCAAAACCTGAAGTCGAGCCTCCCAATGTTCAGCCCGAATCATCTAACGATTAACCTGCGGCGCTTAAGAATGAGAATTAAATAACATCGATTTTTGTAGGTTGGGTTGAGTCCACGAAACCCAACATTTTCGGAGACGTTGGGTTACCCTGCGGGAAGCAAGTTACATGCTTCAACCCAACCTACACAAGTTATTTAATCCACAATCCTTAAGAAAACCAAGATCATTCATTTTTTACTACCATGACTACCATTCGCATTGAAACCGATAGTTTAGGCAAAGTTGAGGTTCCCAGTGACAAGCTTTGGGGAGCGCAAACCCAGCGATCGCTCGAACACTTCAGCATTGGAGATGATTTGATTCCACGCGAAATGATTGCGGCGTATGCGGTGCTCAAAAAAGCAGCGGCGATCGTCAATCATCAAGCTAAACGATTGGGTGATGAACAAAAACAATTGATTCATCAGGTCTGCGACGAGATTTTAGCCGGACAACATTTGGATCAATTTCCCCTGCATGTCTGGATGACGGGAAGCGGCACACAATTCAACATGAATGTCAACGAAGTGATCTCTAATCGCTGTTGTCAATTAGCTGGAAATTCACTGGGCAGCAAAACACCTGTACATCCCAATGATCATGTGAATATGTCGCAGTCATCGAATGATTCGTTTCCATCTGCAATGTATATTGCGGCAGCGCAACGAGTGAATGATAAATTGATTCCGGCAGTCAAAGAACTAAGAAATGCGCTCAATGCCAAAGCAGAAGCCTGGAAAGAGATTGTCAAAATTGGTCGGACTCACTTACAGGATGCCACCCCACTCACTTTGGGACAGGAGTTTTCAGGGTATGTGGGTCTGTTGGATGATGATCTCGATCGCTTAACCGACAGCTTAAAAGGGGTGTATCGGTTAGCGTTGGGTGGCACCGCAGTCGGGACGGGGATTAATTCAACCCCTGAGTTTCCAGAAGCCGTAGCAGAGGAGATTGCTCAACTCACTGAGTTACCCTTTGTCACTGCTCCGAATAAGTTTACGGTGCAAGGGAGTCATGATGCGTTGGTGATGCTCAGCAGTGCGCTCAAGACCTTAGCAACCTCTTTGTACAAAATTGCCAATGACATTCGTTTGCTGAGTTGTGGACCTCGCTGTGGTTTCCACGAACTCGATATTCCTGCCAATGAACCTGGATCATCGATCATGCCAGGAAAGGTAAATCCAACTCAGTGTGAAGCACTGGCGATGATTGCCGTGCAGGTAATCGCAAACGATGTGGCAGTCACGTTTGGTGGAGCGAGTGGTTATTTAGAAATGAATGTGTACAAGCCTGTGATCATTCACAACGTGATGCATTCGATTCGGATCATGAGTGATGGGTGTTCTAACTTTAGTCGGTTTTTGGTGGCAGGCATAAAGCCCAACCAGAAGCAAATCAGTGCCTTTGTGGCGCGATCGCTGATGTTAGTAACCGCTCTCAGTCCCATCATTGGCTATGACAAAGCCTCGGAAGTTGCCCACTATGCCCTGGATCACGATCTGACGTTGAAGGAGGCGGCTCTGAAACTGGGATACGTCTCCGCTGACGAGTTCGACAAAGTAGTCGATCCCGCAAAGATGGTTCATCCCTACGTCGCAAAGTAGTGATTGAACGAAACGATTGTCCTTAACCCTTCATTGACAGACAAATCTTTTTTGTAGGTTGGGTTGAAGCATGAAACCCAACGTCACCGGCAATTCCGTCGGGTTACGCTGGCGCTAACCCAACCTACGGAAGAATCAGGGTTTGGAGTTTTGTCAGCCAATCAGTTTAACCCCTTAATCACAACGGAGGAAAAACCGTCATGAATTACAAGATCAATCTGAACGACAAACGTGGAGTAGAACTTCTCCAAGATCCAGCGCTGAATAAGTCCACTGCCTTTACGGAAGCAGAACGGCAAGAGCTAGGACTGGTGGGACTGGTACCCGATGTCACCGAATCGGAAGATCTGCAATTGCGCCGTGTCATGCAGCAGCTTGGCTACAAGAATACTGATCTTGAGCGCTACATCTACCTGATCAACTTACTCGACCACAACGAAACCTTGTT
The DNA here is from genome assembly GCA_019359375.1 of Lyngbya sp. HA4199-MV5. Classification (GTDB taxonomy): domain Bacteria; phylum Cyanobacteriota; class Cyanobacteriia; order Leptolyngbyales; family Leptolyngbyaceae; genus Stenomitos. The sequence goes on along the minus strand of JAHHHL010000015.1, from coordinate 130,502 downwards.
CTACCGGACGATTATGTCTGATCCGGCGCGGTTTCTGCCGATCGTCTATGACCCCACGATCGCGGAAGCCTGCCTCAAGTTTGGACATATTTATCGAGGTCCAAGAGGGATGTATGTGTCGATCGATCGGCGCGGACAGGTGAAGCAAATCCTCCAGAATTGGCCCGTTAAAGATGTGAGAGTCATCTGCGTCACGGATGGCGGACGGATTCTCGGATTGGGAGATCTCGGCGCGAACGGGATGGGCATTCCGATCGGTAAACTGCAACTTTACACCGCCACTGCCGGAGTGCCGCCCACCGGACTGCTGCCCATTTACCTGGATGCCGGAACCAATAACGAGCAATACCTGAACGATCCACTGTACCTGGGACGACGCAAGACCCGCCCATCCACCGAGGAACTGTACAGCTTTGTGGATGAATTTGTGGATGCGGTGCAGGAAGTGTTTCCCAAGTGCTGCATTCACTTTGAGGACTGGACAGGGGTGGATGCCGTGCATCTGCTGGAGCGTTATCGGGACAAAGTATCCTGCTACAACGATGATGTGCAGGGTACAGCAGGCATCACCCTGGCTGGCATGATCAACGCCACCAAGTTCAAAGGAACCCAGCTCAAAGATGAGAAATATCTCTTCCTGGGTGCAGGTTCAGCGGCGATCGGTTTAGCAAACCTGCTCTGCACCGCGCTGGTAGAACAGGGGCTGTCCTTGAAGCAGGCTCAGTCACAGGTCTATATGTTCGACGTTAACGGACTGCTGGAACCGACTCGTACCGATCTTGTGGATTTCCAGAAGCCCTATTCCCATCCCCATCCACCCACTAGAGATTTTGTGGCTGCCATTGAAAGCATCAAGCCCACGACCATTATTGGGGTCAGTACGGTGGGGGGTGCCTTTACTCAGCAGGTGGTTGAAACCATGTCGAAGATTAACGATCGCCCAGTCATCCTGGCGCTGTCAAACCCAACGGAACATGCCGAATGCACAGCCGAACAGGCGTATACCTGGTCAAAGGGTAAAGCAATCTATGCGGCTGGCGTTCAGTTTCCGCCTGTGCAATTCAACGGTCAGACCTTCCTACCAGGGCAAGCGAATAACTTCTACATCTTCCCTGCCGTTGGCTTAGCGATTTACGCCACGCAAGCCAAGCGAGTTCCTGACGAACTGTTCATTGAAGCCGCCGCCGCCGTTGCGGATCAAGTACCGGAGGATTTGTTGAAGCAGGGTTCAATCTATCCACCGCAGTCAAACATTCTGGAAACAGAGATCAAAACCGCAGTACGGGTTGCCAGGGTGGTGTTTGATAAGGGACTGGCACGGGTCGATCGCCCCGATGACATTGACGCATTCATTCGCCAGCACATCTACAAACCGGAATACAAACAACTCGTTTGAGCACTTTTGACGCTGAGGCAGTAGGGTGGGCAATGCCCACCCTACCCGTGATCCATCAACAAGAGTGGTGCATTTTATGGCTTCAAAACCTACGATTCTAGTGACGCGCAAGTTACCCCAAGCGATCGAAAACCGCCTTTCTCAAGATTACATCGCGCGACTGAACGAAGCGGATCATTCATACAGTCCTGAAGAAATCATTGCACACGCTCAAGGCGCAGATGCAGTGTTGATCAATATGAGCGATCATCTGACCGCTGAAGTGATTCATCATTTACCGGAGAGTGTTCGGGCGATCGCGACGTTTTCGGTTGGCTATGATCACATCGATCTGGTAGCCGCAAAACAGCGCCATATAGCGGTGATCAACACACCAGGCGTGTTAACCGAGGCAACCGCAGATTTAACGCTGATGCTGTTGCTGTGTGCAAGCGCGGCGAGCCAATGGAGCCAATGCGCTCGTGCGATCGGGGAACTGGAACGATGAAAGCCCAACCGGGCTGCTCGGTACAGAAGTTCACGGCAAGCGGTTAGGCATTTATGGTATGGGTCGCATTGGGCAAGCCGTGGCACAGCGAGCACGCGGCTTTAACATGAAGATTCACTACCACAATCCTCACCGCTTACCGCCCGAACGGGAGCAGGGCGCAACGTTTTACGAGAACCCAGATGATCTGCTGCGCGTGAGTGATTTTCTATCGTTTCATAGTCCGGCAACTCCTGACACTGAAGGGTTTCTCAATTCCAGTCGGATTGCATTGATGCCGGATGGCGCGATCGTCGTTAATGCAGCACGCGGCACATTGATTGTTGAAGCAGATTTGATTGCCGCCTTGAAGTCTGGCAAGCTTGCGGCGGCAGGATTGGATGTGTACCCCAACGAGCCGCACGTTAGTGCGGAGTTACGATCGTTGCCCAACACGTTTTTTACGCCCCACCTCGGCAACGCAACGATCGAAACGCGCAACCAGATGGGGTTTCTAATTCTTGACAATTTTGATGCTTTTTTTGCCGGACAGCAACCAGCAGATTTAGTGACATAAGTCCTCGAAGATTTGTCAAGCAATCAGCAGCGATCGCCTTTGGTCTTGCAAAAATATCCAGCGTCTAGCGCGGAGATCGAATTCAGATGTCAAACCAAACTGTTATCTTATTGCCAATATTCTTCGTGCTGGCATTGGGATACTTTGCAGGACGAGCGAAGCAGTTTAGCAGCACTCAAACCAGCGGACTCAATGATCTGGTTCTAGACTATGCGCTTCCAGCTTCTTTATTTGTGGGTACATCCGGTACTTCTCGCAGTGTTTTGCTGCAACAAGGAACGTTGTTCTTAGGGTTGCTAATTGCGCTTCTAGGTTTTTATTTGATTGCCTGGTTAGGTGGCAGGTTTCTATTTCACCACGATGTTGGAACGGCTGCCTTGCAAGCGTTTTTAATTACAGTGCCTACAGCCCCTTTTATCGGCACTCCCCTTCTAGATGACCTCTATGGAAGTTCTAGCATCGTTTCGATCGCAACTAGCGCCATTGTTATGAATGTGATTCAAGTTCCGCTAACGATAGCACTGGTGGAAATTGGACGAGACCAGGAAGCTGGTAAGCATTTCAGCCTCAATCAGATGTTTCAATCATCGGTATTAAACGCAATCAAAGCCCCAATCGTTTGGGTTCCCATTTTGGCGATCGTGTTAGTTCTGCTTGGTGTGAAAGTTCCTGGCGTTGTAGACAAAATGTTCAGTTTGATTGGCGTTGCAACGCCTGGCGTAGCGATCTTTTGTTGCGGCTTAACGCTGGCGGCACACAAACTCAAGCTCAATCGTGAGGTGATTGTAAATAGTGTTCTGAAGATGGTTGGGCAACCGCTGTTGATGGTGGTCATGGTGTTTTGGTTGAGCATCTCTCATCCTGATGCTCAAGAAGGAATTCTGATTTGTGCGCTGCCATCCAGTGCAGTTGGAGTCATTCTGGCATCACGCTATCAAATGTACGAGTCGGAAGCATCATCCACTCTGTTGTTAACTTCAATGATGATGATTGCGACTTTACCAATTGCGATCGCACTCGTCAGCCATTAGATGATTATCCAGGGAGAAGCAAATGTCAGAGAGAAAGGTTTATAGCAGGAGAAACTTCCTTAGATCAGCCAGTCGAATTGCTGCGATCGGTTTCGTCGCACCAGTTGTGGCATCGGCGACCGCAGCCGCTATTGCTAAGTCTGTTCGCCCATTGGAATCCTCGGAGAAGCAGACCGAGGCGACCGCAGAAGAGACTGTGGATGCGCTTCAGGATGCCTACGGTTTACACCGGGGTCAACGACGAAATCATACAAAAGGGGTGGGTGCCCTGGGCACGTTTGTTGGTAATCCAGAAATCAAAGAGATTTCGCGATCGGGGTTGTTCTCTGGAGAAAAACTCGATGTCGTCGCCCGCTTTTCCATCGCAGGTGGTGATCCAATGGTATCTGATGCTGATAAAAGCCCACGCGGTATGGCGCTCGAATTCCGGTTGCCAGACGGCAGTCTCCATCACATGACGATGCTTCATACGCCGATGTTCTTTGCTGCCGTACCACAAACGTTTCTGAATAAGTTCATTGCGCTGGCGATCGATCCTGCTACCGGAAAACCGGACATGGCGAAGTACAAGCAGTTTGAGGCTACTCACCCGGATATTGCGCTGCAAGCAAAATTTTTGCAGGAGAACAATCCACCTCCAAGCTATGCCAATTGTGCCTTCTACGGCGTTCATGCATTCAAATTCATCAATGCGGCAGGCAAGACAACCATTGTGAAATTCCGCTTTGTTCCTCAAGATGGCGAGAAGCAGCTTTCAAAGGCACAGTTATCATCAATGCCGCCTAACTTTTTGGAGCAGGCGCTAATTCAGCGCACACGGATGAGTCCAATCAACTGGGACATGATTGTGACGATTGGCGAACCGGGTGATCCTGAAACCAATCCAACGCTGCTCTGGAAGGGGAAGCATCGAGAGCTGAAGGCAGGCACCCTAACCCTCACATCGGCAATGCCATCCGACCTGGCTGGTAGTTATAACATCAACTTTGATCCGCTGATGATGACAGACGGGATCGCACCGACGGATGATCCGGTTCTGCTCTTTCGCTCACCTTCCTACGCCACATCCCACACAAGACGAATCCGTGATCTGTGATGGATTTTGTGTTAGTAGGGACGTTACATGTAACGTCCCTACTAACACCGAACTTTTCATAAGAATACTGAACGATGCCGAATCACTTCATATCAAAGTTTTATTTCCCTACGCCTCGTTCCTCCAGACAGCAAATTGCGGCTGCGTTACATAAGCTTGGCTGGATTGCCTTTTGGATACAATTCGTCTTAACCATTATTTCTGTTGCGATTCTGTTGTTTGCCATTGTTGATCCCAATCTCAATCTCAACCTCAAGTCTGGGCTGAGTTTGTTTTCTGCAACGGGTGGCATTGCCACATTAGGATTGAGTGTCTACTGGTTTTTTCGCTACACAGGTTTATCTAAACAGCTAGGAGCGACTGATCCGGCTCTACATCCCAGCCGTGAAAAGACGATTCAAGTTCTACAGATCGGTATGTTCATCAATTTGGTTAGCATGTTGCTCACATTACTGGGGCTTGAATTGATTGTTGGCGCGTTGTTGGCAAAAACATTGTCCTTTCCTGAAGGGGCAGCAATCTACCGTACTGGTCAACTGATTGAACCGCTCGATATTTTTGTGGTGCAGGCAAACGTCAACCTGATTGTGGCTCAGTTCGTTGGAGTTGGCATTCCTGCTTACCTGATGAGTCAGGTTGAACATCATTAGGAACGCGAATTTAATTAGGTGTAATTCTTTCTGTAGGGACGTTACATGTAACGTCTTGCCCGTTTTCCCTTTCTCCGTTTTCCATTTCCCCTTTTACCCCGATTAATTTGCCACTTTTTCAAATTAAATTGCTCTGAAAATGCGATTGTTCACACCCTACACCCCACACCCTTTTCATTCCTTGGGGTGCTAAAGCTTAGTATGGACGATTGGTATAAGTTTGCTCATTTAAGCAATTGACTTCACTCCCCTTCTGGACAGGCAGCCGATCGAGTCAACCGATTCTGCATTACCGGGCTAGAGGAGTCGGCAACGAGGAACACCTCTCCAGTGGGAGTTATCTGCCATCCGGTGGCTTCGATGATTGGAGTGTGGGGTATGGGGTGTGGGGTGTGGGAGAGTTTTGAATTTTGAGTTGTGAATTGTGAATTGTAAGAAGCCCCGCGTCCCCGCGTCTCCGTGTCCCCGTATCCTTCGCTACTGATCCTTCTGCCCTCTGCCTCCTGCCTTCTGCCTTCTCCAACCACAACCAATCTGCGCCGATCGCTCCACTTTGCATCATCATCTAATTGCTGTTCCGGTGTGGGTGGCAAGCCGCCGCGACCCGTGATCACAAAGGAGTTTCCCTGGTTGGCGGGACAGCCTTGGGCAATCAAGCGAGACGAATCGACAACCGTTGTGGGCAGTGCGACTAAGCCAGAGGTAGGGTCAAAGCGTTCGATGTTGAGTTGAACGGTGCCACTTTGGGCAGAAGTGGCTCCCGTAGAGGTGATGTCGCTCAAAGGCGTATCTTGCGGGCGAAACTGGATGCCAAAGATGCCAGAGGCATTAATGGTGACATTACCCCCACGAGCGTTGACTGAATTGGCGCGAATGTCGCTATTTTCAGTGGGCAAGGCAATTATCGCCCCTGCATCAATCTGAATGTTGCCACCATTGCCCCTACCACCCGCCGAGGTTGTAATTTGGCTATTGTTTCGCAGCAGCACAAAATCTCGCATGTTGAGGTCAATGTTGCCGCCTTCACCGGATGCAGTCGCGGCGGTGATTGAACCACCCCGATCGAGAGAAATCGAATTGGCATTCATCTGCAATGTACCAGCGCTCCCGGTGCCATCATTGCTGACAGAGACCTGTGCCCCATCCCTGATGCTTAAACGAGGAGTGTTAATGCTCACGCTGCCTGAATCTCCACTTGGTTTGTCAGGTAGTCTGAGAGCTTGTCGTAAAGCTTCAGACGTAATCGGGGCAGACGAACGTACAGCACTAGGAAAAAGATTTCCGAGCACTGTACCAGTAACCTCAACAGATTCACTGGCATTAATGGTGACATTGCCAGCGTTCCCACTTGCTAAAGTGGAAGAACTGACAGCACCACCGTTCTTAATTACTAACCTCGCTGTGTTGATAATTACTATCCCAGCATTGCCAGCACTAATAGTAGCGGAGTTCACAGCACTTGGACTAAAAAGAAGTGACCTTCCTATTATTTCCACTGCTTCAGTTGCATTCACCATCACAGTTCCACCATTGCCAGTTCCAAGCGTAGGAGATGCTACGTTTCCTCCGTCTAGAAGATTTAACCGCCTTGTTGATACCGTTAGCGTTCCCCCAGGTCCAGAACCGAAAACTGTTGTAGCGATATTGCTGAGAGAAGTAGGATTAATCGATGAAGATCCGCTCACTTGTACCGAGTCAAAGGCATTCACTGTTACATCGCCTGTCTCAGCAGAACTGTAAGAGCGGGCAACGATTACTGCCCCACCCTGTACCCTCAACTGCTGAGTTGAAACTGTAACATCTGCCCCACGCCCTGCTCCCACAGGTTCACTAGCCAAACCGCCAGGAAACGACTTAGCATCCGGGCTGATTCCACTCATTTCTAAAAACTGGGCAGCATTTACTCTGATGCTTCCGCCTGCTTGATTTCCCTGGTTTTGAATCAACAGCAGTGAACCATCCATCAGCGATACCTGGTTTCCCTGCACCTGAATCACCCCGCCACCACTGGCATCCCCTAACGCCTGTCGTGAAAGGCGAATATCACCAAAGCGCTGATTGCCTGAATAATCAAACGCAAAGCCAGAACTGGTAGAACTGAGGTTTACTTGTCCATCCCGTACGCTGCCCAACTCAATCCGTCCTTGTTCTGCCGTCAGTGTGCCACCATCAATGTCTATACCCCCACCAACTAAGGCAAGGGTCTGACCTGCTAGAACCCGTAAACCTGCTGTACTATTGCCTCTGATCAGAGGAGAAAAAAGAGGCACTGCCACTGATAAATCGTAGCCATTCCCCTGCGCTGCAATTCGTCCTGGATTCGTTCCCATCTGCAAGCCAACGGGAACACTAACCGTCAATAGCCGTGCCGTTTGGGGATTCGTCGCGCTGTACTGAAAGTTATCAGCAAAGTTGATGCTGTTGGCAGTGGTGGCAACAAAGGAACCGCCAATGTTGAGTCGGGCATTAGGACCAAATAAAATCCCATTGGGATTGAGCAAAAACAGATTTGCCGTCCCATTGGCTCGAATCACACCATCAATATTCGAGATCGATCCACCTGTAACGCGACTGAAGATATTCTGCACATCAGCGGCATTGTTGAAATAGGCAGACCCACCTGTAGGAATCGAAAACTGGCTGAAGCTGTGGAAGAGATTGTCGCCTCGTCTGGCTCCTCCATCAATTTGAACGTTGGGATTGCCCGTGACTTGCGATCGCTCCCCCGCAGGCAGCGTTGCATCAGGAATCACCTGAGCCGCGATCGACTGAGCGCAGAGCAATCCACTCACGATACTGCCCGTCAAAACCCATGCGTTCAGGTGCGATCGATTCATTTTGCTACCTTCAGTATTCGTAGTTCATCGCCTGCTCTGGCAAGTAGCGGGCGGATTCAACGGATTTTGCGCCGTTAGGTTAGGAGCATCAGCAGTCAGGAAGACTTCTCCAGCAGGAGTTATCTGCCATCTGGTGGCTTCGAGAATTGGGGTGTGGGGTGTGGGGCGTGGGGTGTCGGGAAGGTTTGAATTTTGAGAAGCCCCGCGTCTCCGCGTCTCCGTGTCCCCGCGTCCTCCTCTACTGCTCCTTCTGCCCTCTGCCTCCTGCCCTCTGCCTTCTCTAGCCACAATCAACCTCCGCCGATCGCTCCACCCCGCATCATCATCTAATTGCTGTTCTGGTGTGGGTGGCAAGCCGCCGCGACCTGTGATCACGAAGGAGTTTCCCTGGTTAGCAGGACACCCTTGAGCAATTAATCCTGACGGGTCTGCAAAATCAGTGGGCAATTCTAGTAATCCAGCAGTGGGGTCAATGCCTGCGGTGATCACATCGATCGTGCCACTCAACGCAGACGTTGCACCTGTTGCGGTGATGTCACTCAAAGGGGTGGAAACCAAACTGGAACGAATGCCGAAGATGGAAAAGGCATTGATGCGAACATTGCCACCCCGGAAGTCCTCAGAGTTGGCGCTGATGTTGCTATCTTCATTTAACACTGCAATGAGAAAGCGGGTATCGATCGCAATATTGCCACCGGGAATGTTGGCTCCAGTCGCATTGGTGGTGATGTTGCTGCCATTGCGGAGGAGGATGAAGGGCGATCGCAAGTTGATATTGCCACCACCCCCTGTCGTATCAGCGCGAATGCTGCCTTGATTGTTGAGGAAGATGCGGTTGGCATCCACAAACAAACTACCTGCACTGCCCGTCCCCAAACTGCTGACAGTAACTTCTGCCTGGTTTTGAATGTTAAGGGTGCCTGTTTTAAGAGATAGGTTTCCACCCGCGCCGCTGCCTCCTGTCCCGGCTGCAATGATAGAACCATCTCCAGTCAGCGTGATCAATTCAGGCGCGGCGATCGTCAGTTCTCCTCCCCGACCGCTACTGAGAGTGGAAGCAGAAATCTGCGCTCCATCTTGCAGGTTCACCCGTACGCTTTGCCCGTTGTCGCGGGGTTGAATCGTCAAGTTACCCGCATTTCCAGTACTGGTAGTTTGAGCAAATAGACCGCTAGTTGCGCCGGATAGCTGCAAGTCTGGAGTTTTCACGGTGATGTTACCCGCATTCCCACTGCTAAACGTCGTGGTCAGCAGTTGCCCGCCGCTGCTCACACCTATTGTGTCGGCACTGACGGTGATATTACCTGCAGAACCATCGCCAGAGGTGGAGGCCGAAAGTTGAGCGTTATTGAGGACGGAGAGCGATCGCGTGGTGATGTTGATGTCATTTGCATCACCTACCCCTTGTAATTCCACAAAGCTGTAAGCACCACTAGAAACGCCATTGATACCTACGCCGTCAAAAGAGACAAAATCCGCCGTGTTAATGTTCACACTACCTGCATTTCCTCTGCCATTCGTACCAGTAGCCAAGCGAGCGCCATTCGTGACTGTGAGCGATCGCGCATTGATAGTAATGTTGCCGCCATTGCCCGTTTCTCCTGTCGCCACCTCACTGTAAATACCACCGGGAAATCCATTTTGATTCACCCCATCTAAGGAGACAGCATCAGTCGCTGTAATCTTCACATTGCCAGAATCTCCCTTTCCCAAGGTACTTGCTGCGAGAAAAGAGCCATTGGCAACAATTAATGAGCCGGTCGTGATGTCGATATTGCCCCCATTACCTTCTCCAATGATGTTGGTATCGTTATTAACTGCCCGTTGCACGAGACTGTAAGCACCTCCCTTCGTCACGAAGGAGACCGTATCCCGTGCATTTATCGTTATGTTGCCCCCATTCCCAACTCCGAAGGTGTCAGTACTTAGAATCGAGCCACTCGCAACTAAGAGCGAACCTGTCGTGATATTGATGTTACCTCCATTGCCTACGGTTCCTATCCCTCCAACTTGGCTGAATATAAAACTCTCGCCAGACAAAGAGACAGTATCGCGAGCCTCAATGGTGATATTGCCTGCATTTCCCCGTTCCACATAGGTGTTGGCAAGCAATTGCGCCTGGTTGCCGAGCTGGAGTGTACCTGTGATAATGCGGATGGTACCCCCATTGCCTTCTCCGATGCGATTGTCGTTCAAGCCCACGCTAGTGTTGGCAGTTCCGAGGTGGAACAGGACAGAATCTCGAGCCTCAATCATCACATTACCTGCATTTCCCTGACCTAGAGTGGCTACCGTCAGAAACGACCCATCAGCGATGGAAACCGACCCAGCCTGAATGTGCAGATTGCCCCCATTTCCCACCGCGCCCGGTTCCACAGTAGTAAAGGCAGCACCAATGTTGCTAAAGAAGACAGTGTCGCGGGCTTCTAAGCTGACGCTGCCCGCATTCCCGACTCCAATCGTACTGGCACTCAGGAAAGAGCGATTCATTGCCGAAAGCGAACCCGTGGTAATTCTGATCTCACCGCCGCTGCCGACTGCTGCTGGTTCCACCTGGCTGAAGGCAAAAGCGTCATTGATAAACTCGACGGTATTGCGGGCATCAATCGTCAGGTTGCCCGAATTTCCCTGACCCAAGGTGCTAACTTTTAATTGAGAGCTGGCGACAGCGACAGACCCAGCCTGAATCTGGATATCGCCACCATTACCCACAGCTCCTAGTTCCACCGTGGTCAAGGCAAAAGCTCCATTCGTGAAGGAAACTTGGTCGTGAGCCTCAATCATCAGATTGCCTACATTTCCCTGTCCTCTGGTACTGGCGCTGAGTCGAGAACCTTCACTCACAAAAAGCGAGCCGGTTGTGATGTTGACGTTGCCTGCATTGCCTACGGCTCCAACTTCCACCTCATTGTTAATTAGACTTCCATTAATCAGGTTTATTGCCCCTGTCGCGTTAATTTCAACATCTCCTGCTTTGATGCCAACAGAACCATTCCCTGAGGCTATCCCTGCCTGTAGCTTTGTACCTCCCGAAATATTTACGTTCTGGGCATTGATAGCAATACTCCCGCTACCGCCAGCCCTAACGTTTACTTCAGCATCATTGGTAATGGATACATCTGTTCGAGGCACCAACGCGGGAACACTCAAACCAAAGGACGAACCATTAGCAATAAGCTCGATGCGACCCTCTGGTGCTACACCTGCCAACTCCACACGCCCTCCTGGCGCTAACAGTTGCCCACCCTCCACGCTTACACTGCCACCTGCTAGGCAGTGTTTTAAAACCCTTTGGGTCGGTTCCTTGCCTCTTGGTGATCCCCCTAAATCCCCCTTCAAAAGGGGGACTTTGAACAATCTAGCTCCCTCCTTTTTAAGGAGGGTTGGGGAGGATCGAGGGTTTTAAAACACGCCCTAGTGCTAAGGTCTTTCCAGGATTTACCTGTAGACTAGACCCCGTAGCCTGAACGCTCCCAGCCCCGCTCCCGTATTGCAAGCCAATGGGAACGCTAATCGTTAGTAGAGGTGTTGTCAGAGCGGGTGTCGCACTGAAAAAAGTGCCATCAGTAAAATTCAGACCATTCGCCGTACTGGCAATAAATGAGCTACCGATGTTCAACCTGGCATTGGGACCAAATATGATCCCATTAGGATTGAGCAGGAAAAGGTTAGCCGTACCATTGGCTCGAATCAATCCATCAATAGTTGAGATTGAGCCACCTGTGACACGGCTGAAAATGTTTTGCACATCGGTTGCATTGTTGAAGAAGGCAGACCCACCCGTGGGAATGGAAAACTCACTGAAGCTGTGGAACAAATTGCTGCCTCGTCTCGCGCCACCGTCAATTTGAACGTTTGGATTGCCCGTGACCTGCGATCGCTCCCCCACAGGCAGTGTGTTATCAGGCACAACTTGAGCCGCGATCGCTGGAGCATATAACAACGCACTCAAAATGCTGCTTGTCAAAATCCCTACGTTCAAGTGCGATCGATTCATTTTGTTACCTCTATTACATTGTTGTGAGGAGGGAACCTCTTGGTGCGATCGCTCAAGTCAGCATAAAGAACGCGATCGCATCAGACCAGGCAAGATCAGTAAATTAGCATGATTGCGTCAATGTGTAGTTGTCCTTTGGTTCATACTCGACTACCAACTTTAGTTGGAGCCAGGTTGCCATTTTGAGATGGATTGCTTCATCGATCGCGTGTTGGCAAGAAATGTGAACTCCAAGTGGACGACAAGTGAGCATCCATTGCCTATAGTCAACTCAGGCGCAAAGGGGGCTAAGATATGGAATCACCGGACACAGCAAGCAAGAATCAGATAGCCGCACAACCGGATATACAAAATCCAAAATCCACTGTGGGACTTCAGAATAACCACAAACTTGATCAGTCTGGAGAAACGCATTCACCTGAAACAGGGCTGCAAGCGCCAAACACAGTGGAAAAGAACCGGGAGATTCGGCGGCGGTTACTTCCGGTTGGCGTGCTATTCGTTGCTTTTATGCTTTGGGGTGTGTTTGGTAAAATCCCCAATCAGGCTGAAGGACGGGCAGCCATTTTGATTCCTCGCTCCAGTGTTGCGATCCAACCGCGTGAAGGGGGGCGGATATTGGCGTTAAATATTCGACCGGGTGATGCGGTTAAGAAGGGACAGGTGTTGGCAACAATGGAATTCCCTGAACTGGAAACCGAATTACAGGACAAGCGCGATCGCCTTGCAGATCTCAAAGCGCAGAATAATCAAATTGGCTCGGTTCAAAATAATCGCAGTCAGCTCAATGCAAGTGCAGTAGAAGAGAAGAATCAGGCAAACTTGCGTCAGATTGAATCACTGCGGGTGCAACTGGTGAGCAACCAGAGCCAACGAGAAGCATACCTCGATCACCTTAAAAACTTGCGTAATTTTAAAGTGTCTACAGACGAGCGGCTATCCGCATACGACGATCTAGCAAAAGAGGGTGCGGTGCCTCGAATTGGCTTTCAACCTTATTTCTTTCAATTCAGTCAACAAGAAGTTGCCAATTCGGTGAACCAGACACAAATAGCGATCGATCGCCTCAAGGGAGAGGATGACAGCTTGAGGGCACAGATGAAAACTCTGCTGGCAGCCAATGAGGCATTGGCAACCGAAAAGCGCGGCATAGACCTTGAGGATACCGTCAGTGATGTCACTCGGTATAACGCGATCGCCGACCAACAACGCGATATTAACACCTTACAAGCTAGAATTCGTGCCGATAGCCAGGTGGTCAGTCTTTATAACGGCAAAGTGGAGGAAATTTCAGTCAATTCAGGGGAAGTCCTGCTTCCGAGTGGTCGCATTGGCAAGTTAGCAGTCGAAAACCCCAACGCTAAAGTAAATGTGATCGCACTGTTCAAAGTGGGCGATGCCAAGCAGTTAGCACCCGAAATGGACATAGAAGTGATTCCCGATTTGTATGCTCGTGAACGGTATGGTGGCATTGTTGCAAAGGTCGTTGAAGTGGCTCAAAATCCAGTCACCGCCTCTGAATTATCCAGTTTGGTAGGCAGCCAGGATCTTGCAGAAAAGCTGTTATTGGGACGAGATAAGGACGATCGCGATAAACCCCAACCGATCAACGCCAGCGTGACCAAGGTGATCTTGGAACTGCAAACGGACTCTCATACGCCCAGCGGCTTTCAGTGGACTGAAGGCAAGGGAGCACCCAGAGCCATTACAGACGGAACCACTGCTGATGTTAAGGCTGTGATTGAGGAGCGATCGCTCTTCAGTTACTTAACGCCCGCTTTTCGTTGGATTACAGGCGTATACGGACAGTAATGTTTACTTCAAATGAGTCAACCACTGATTGGGGTGTGGGGTGTGGAGTGTGGGGTGTAGTGAATGCAAATGAGAATCGCTGTAGTTGGAGTAAATAACATCGACTTTTGTAGGTTGGGTTGAGTTTGCGAAACCCAACATCTGCGGGGGTGTTGGGTTACCCTGCGGGAAGCAAGCTACATACTTCAACCCAACCTACGCAGGTTATTTAATTCGCGATCCTAACTAATTTTTAATTGGAGTTTTAGATCATGCAACAGTCTAAGAGACGTACAAAATGGTGGGTTTGGTGGTTGAAGTGGTGGGTGGTTGCTGCTGCGATCGTATTTATCTTGATGATCTTCAGTGAACCGCCCCAGCTCTGGTTCTGGTTGGTTACATTTTTCGCACTGCTTCTCTATTCCATTGAACGCGCCATCAACGAGTAAATTAATTTTGGACACTCAACACTCACTGATTATCAAACAGGGAATAAAATTCTCCCTCGGTGCCGCTCTGTTAGGGAGCTTTTTCTGGCATCGGGCAGATGTATTGGACAACTATGTTTATCCGACTTTCGGCTATGTCTCTGTCCTGATTGAACCTGCCGCCGGAGGCGCAATTATTGCGGGTTTGGGGCGGATTGGCGGCAGTGCCCTGGGTGGATTCATCGCCGCTGTCTTGTTGAGTGCCTTTGGGATCTATGGCTCAGGCATGTTTATCATTCCACCCATTACCTTCATCCTATCCGCCTTAATTTGTGAAACTTACCGCTGGCAGGCAGCCTATTCTCAAGCGACATTGATTGGAACGCTGATTGCCATGAGAGCACTCGGAACATCCAATCAGCAGGATATATGGTTGTATCTAAAATCGCGTCTCCTTGATAACTGGGTTGGCGTTGCTGTGGGAATTGCCGTCACCCTATTGTTTTGGCCACAGGATACGCGCACTGATTTAAACAAAAACTTGAATCAGTTTTTGCAAGGCGTATCCTGTTCGTTTCAAGGCATCGTGAATCAGTATGCCACACCGCTTCAGTTAGAGAATGCGGAAAATAATCATGCTCCCGTTCTCCCCGTCTCCACAACGCCATCTTTTCTGCTCAATCAATTAACCAAAAATATCCAAGCCAGCCTGACGACTTTGACAAAAGCCGCGTCTGAATTTCAGAGTCAAGCTCTTACTGAGGAGAATTGGAGTGCTATTTTAGCGAGTCAAAATCAACTTTTGCGACAATTGGCAGACATGTTGGTGCTTGCGGATCAAGATCAGCAAACATTAGCGCACCAGTTTCGGGTTGAACTCAATCAGTTTGCGTGTCATTTAGAAAAAAGCTGTGATGCGTTGAGTACGATTGCCAATTCATCCAATGATTCCAATGATGCTCTCTCTGAAATAGAGCAAGACTTAGCCATCATCAAAGATAAATGCAATCACCTGCGCTCTAGCGGAGAAATCAGCCAATACAACATCTCCGAAACATTGCAATTCTTTCAATTGCTCCAGCTTCTGACTCAATTTACTCAAGAGTTACGATCGCTCCAAAAGCGATTGCTCTATAAAGCGAATGTTGCTGCAACCCATCAGCGCAGGAGGCTGCTGACCTTCCCGAAGCGCACGTCCATATCCATGAAGCGGGTGATCGAAATTGTGGGGATGGGCATCGCGGTCGGAATGGCGCTCGCAATTATTCACCATATCGATTTCCCCTATCCTTCTGCCTATCAGCCAGCGGCTGATGTGATTGTTGTTGGCATCATTGTATACCTCGTTCAGCCGACACGGGGAAGGGGGATCGCGGTTATTCTAGCCGCCGCCATTTGTCTCACGCTCAGCAACTTGTTTATCTATCTCCTGGCGATTTCCTTTGGCTTTAATCCCATCACCTGCTCTGTGGTTTACTTTTTGATGTATGTCAGCAGTGCCTTATTAGGATTTACCCCGGTTGCTCGTATAAGTGCCATTGTTGCAGCCGACACGCTCTCAAAAGACATCTTCCCCTTCTTTTATGAGGCAATGGCAGCGTCGGTAATTTCCGTTCCCTGTGGCATGTTGATTGCTTTCTTAATTACAATCGTATTCATGGGTGGCTCTTCTGCCAATAAATTAGAAAAAAGTTTTGCTCAAACCTTTAAGCAACTTGGACAACTGTATCAATCTCTGTTAACAACGTATCTTCAGGGTGCAACTCCATCGTTAGAAATCACTCAACTGCAAGCAACCCTGGAGAAGACGATCGCTCAACATCCAAAGGGGTTAAAGATTGCGGGTCTTGAGGAAGGTTCGGGTGGAATGGCAACCAAGCATAAACATCTGTGGAATTTCTTGCTGAGTTACGAACAAACGCTGTTTGCCCAACTGGGAACATTAGCAGATGAATTGTCACAACCGATGCCTGATGCCATCCGGCAACAATATTTATCAGAACTTCAGGCGATCGCCCAGCAAACGATCGATACGTTTAATCAACTATCGGCAACAATTACAGCGCCAATGATTCTTCCCTCTTCTCAAACCGCATCCTTAGTTCGGGAAATTGAGTCGATTGAACAGCAGCTTTTGAGTCAACGGGTTGAAAGTCGCAGCTATCCCCTGGAGCAATTAATCGCCTTCAGTTCAGCCTTTATGACAATGAAAGCGATCGCCGGCAATCTGAACCGAATCAGTCAAACGTTGCCAACCTATGCCCAGTAAACAGGACAGAATGAACCTTCATCCCTGGTTGACTGACAAATTTTTTAGCAAGTATTTGAACCCGCCTTGCACTGCAAGTGCGGGCTAATGGCAGAAAGTCCTCTCAAGAGGACTAGGCAGTGTTTTAAAACCCTTTGGGTCGGTTCCTTGCCTCTTGGTGATCCCCCTAAATCCCCCTTCAAAAGGGGGACTTTGAACAATCTAGCTCCCTCCTTTTTAAGGAGGGTTGGGGAGGATCGAGGGTTTTAAAACACGCCCTAGGAGTAACTTACAACCCGGTTTAACGGGTTTCGCACTATTAGCCCGGATTTTAATCACGGGCGGGTGGGCAACGAAGCTACCAGCCTTTCAAGACTTTTGTCAGGCAATCAGCCTTCATCCTTTATCCTTTCCACTATAACTTGCAGATAACTCATCAATCCTGCCTGGATATTGTTTGATTTACATTGAAAACTAGAGATACAGTTTCTCATTGCTCGGGAAGTACACAATGAGCTATTGCTGCTCTGTAGGGCGTTCAAGGCATCTTGCCTTACACAGTTTTTTCTTACACGATTTTTAGTGATATAGCACTTTTCATCTCAGTGATATGCACCTGATTCACTTGACTCCTTGACTTTCTCAATTTGAGATGTACTTCACTCAAATGTAAATGGCTATACTCACCTCACTTGAGAGATTCCATGAACAATTTTGAATTCACTGCGGTCATTGCTATCGCTTCTATTTTGGCAGGTTTACTGGGTGCTTTGACCGGGTTAGGTGGAGGTGTTGTAGTTGTGCCACTCTTGACACTGGGATTGGGCGTAGATTTGCGCTATGCGATCGGCTCTGCCTTAGTGTCTGTGATTGCCACTTCGTCTGGAGCCGCGATCGCCTACGTCAGGGAAGGATATAGCAATATCCGGGTCGGGATGTTTCTGGAAGTTGCCACGACGTTTGGAGCCGTCACGGGGGCATTGATTGCAGCAAAGGCTCCGACAAAAGTGATTGCAATCATCTTCGGAGTGGTGTTGTTAGCATCCGTTTATTTAAGCAATCGACCGCATCGTTCACAAGCGGTTGCTCTGCCGATCGATCCTCTGGCAACTCGCTTAAAGCTTGATAGCAGCTACCCCACTCTAGAGGGCGAACAGTCCTATCACGTTCAGCATGTTCCCGGTGGGTTTGTGGTGATGCTAATTGCAGGCGCGCTTTCTGGTCTGCTCGGTATTGGGTCTGGAGCATTAAAGGTATTGGCGATGGATCAGGTGATGCAACTGCCGTTTAAGGTGTCTACGACCACGAGCAATTTCATGATTGGGGTGACAGCCGCTGCCAGTGCTGGTATTTATTTCAGCCGGGGTTACATTGATCCAGGATTGTGTATGCCTGTGCTGTTAGGGGTATTGATAGGCGCATGGGGTGGAGCCAAAGTGTTAGTTGGCGCGAAAGTGACTGTGCTGCGAGTGATCTTTAGTATCGTCCTACTCGCGATCGGTATTGGGATGATTTATAACGGCATCACAGGAAGAATTTGACATGACAAGTACACGTCGATGGACAGACCAGCAGGTGGAAATTACGATCAGTGTGCTCTTGCGGGTGGGAGTTACGTTAGCAGCCGCGATCGTGATTATCGGTGGCATTCTGTACCTGATTCATAACGGCAACAAGTTTCCTGAAGATCACATCTTTCGAGGAGAACCGGCTGACTTGCGCCAAATCCCTGGAGTGCTTAAAGATACGTTGGCACTGCGAGGGCGAGGCATCATTCAACTTGGTATTTTGCTGCTGATTTTGACTCCAGTGGCACGAGTTGCCTTTTCAGTCTTTGCTTTTTGGCAGCAGCGCGATCGCCTCTACATCACCGTCACGTTGATTGTGTTGGTGATTCTCATTCACGGTCTTCTCACCACAGGGTAATTTGAACGAATTTCAAAACAGGAGGAAATAATGCAACCATTACTGAAGAAATCTACAGTGCTGTTGGGTTTGACAACGTGTGTTTTAGCGAATTTTTGCTTACCTGCCAGGGCTGATTCCACGGCTGGCTTATTGCTCACTTTAAAGTGCCAAAGTGATTACACCGTGAATGTTTGGCAACGGTATGGCTCTAAGGAACTGCTATATCGCGGTACAGGACCGCTAGGAGATTTGAGCTTAGGTAAAGGAAGTAGAGAGAATACCGGAGCTGCTCAAGTGTATAAGTTTAGGACTGGTGATTATGCATATCAAGTTCTTGCCGGACGGGGAGACCATCGGCAACGGGGGATGCTAGAGGTGTTCAAGAATGGTCGCTCGATCGTGAGTCAAGCGTGTACACACGACGGGTAAATCAGGTTGATTACCCACACCCCACATCCTACACCCCACACCCTTCCCCAGCTTGTACTGTGCTCAACAGAGAATTGCCATATTGATCCGAATCAGTTTGTGTTTCTTAATTCATTCAAGGAGATCGATCCATGACAGACAAGCATGAAGTTGTAAGCCTTTTTCCATCCCATGTTGAGGCAGAAACCGCTGTGATAGACCTGCAAAAAGCAGGCTTCGACGTGCAAAAAATTTCCATCATTGGCAAAGACTATCAAACCACTGAACACGTTCGTGGCTTTTTCACCTGGAAAGATACGGCGAAGGCTGGAGCTGGAGAAGCAGGCTACTGGGGCAGCTTCTTTGGTGGGTTGTTTGGCATTCTCACCGGAGTTGGTTTGCTCTTTGTGCCAGGAGTCGGTCCTGTCATTGTTGCCGGACACGTTGCTGGAGTGCTGGCAGGCTGGATTGAAGGACTGATCATCGGTGGCGTAGGGGCTGCTGTTGCTGGAGGATTGGTTGGTGCTCTCGTGGGGTTGGGAATTCCTAAGGAGAAAGCCTTGAAGTATGAGACAGAAATCAAAGCTGGCAAGTTTGTGGTCATTGCTTCAGGAACGGATGCGGAGATTGAGCAAGCGCAACAGATTCTCAAAAATGCGGGTCATCCAGTCAGTGAAACAGTTCCTGTTTAACCCGATCGCCATCTTACAGGGGTTACTGCTTGAGTAAGCTACAGTCCTATGACGACGGGTATGGGGGGTAGGGTGTGGGGTGTGGTGAATGCAAATGAAAACAGCTTTATCTGAGGTTTTGTCTTTATCATGCCATTCCGGGGAGTTCAATCACTTTATCGTTCTGAAACCCTACGAAAACTCCAACGCCTGGTTCAACTGGGCGATAGCTCTTTCATGCGGTTTTCTATGAGTGCATTGATTCGTTACCAGCTATGGCTGATGGCAATTGTCTTTGGGGTGACTTTGATCATTACGATCCGGCACCCCGCTTCCTGGCTCATGATCAAGAGACAGGTCGCGATCGAGTTTTTCTCTGCGGTTGCACAATCCTTAGCAGCGTTGTTAGGAGTTTTGATTGTTTTTCTAACCGTAACCAGTCAGTTGCTCTCTCAGAAACGACTGGATTACTACCGTGCTCTACAAACGCAAATTGAGCAATTAATTTGTCTAACTTCAACGCTTCCTACCGAATTGGGAGGGTTTGACGAAATGTTAGTAGGAGCCATTAACTACCTTGTGCCCCTAAAGATGAAGGATTTCCCAATCTGGTCGTCTGTTGCTAGCGCTGAAGAAGCAGTGATACTAGAAACCTTACTGGCTAAATTTAAAGATGAATGGGCTGAAAACCAACAGCATCTTCCTTTAGCTGCTCGTCTTTGTTTGCAACAGATTTTGCTGGTTCTTAACAATATGGAGGAGATTATCGAAGGGTTTATCATGCTTTATAAGCAAACTTCAGAAATAGGAAGATTTGTTCTAGCGATCGCTCGATTGTCCTTTCTGTTGGGTCTTTCGTTATTATTTTTGTTGCTATTTGGCATTGTTGAATTGCAAGATAAGCTTCCGGATATCAGCCTGCCAATTATGGTGACTTTAGCGATCTGGGTTTTGATCGCCCTGTTGGAGTTAGTCACCGATACCTGGTTTTTCTATAAACACCTCAATGCCCCCTGGGGGCGTTCAATTTACTAAAATTGCATCATTTCTTATGAAGACATTAATTTACGCCACTCAACCATCGATTCAGCAAGCTTTAAGCCAAAAGGATTCTTTAATCGATAAAGGCGGAGAAGTTACAGTTTATATTGGCGTATCTTTGATCATTATTCTTATTGCCGCAATCGTTGGCATGTTAAGTCAACGGATCGAGCACGCTGTTCTAGCTGCATTGGGATTAAGCTTAATTCTGATTGCCTTCTTCTTTTTCACAAGTCGATAGCCTCTTTCCCGAAAAATTCTATTTAACGGTACAAACTTGAATGGTTAAAAATCTGCTGCTGTTGCACAGTTTAATGTAGATTCGCATTCACCCCACCGTGCGGCTGAACGCTCACACCCCACACCCTACACCCTACACCCTCACCTAGAAACAATGGATGAAAACACAATGAACCTACAAGGGAAAGTGGCATTAGTCACAGGCAGCAGTCAGGGCATTGGTCAAGCGATCGCCATCCACTTAGCCCAAGCGGGTACGGATATTGTGATTGATTACCGCTCTCACCCGGATGGTGCCAAAGAAACGCTGGCAAAGGTAGAAGCCGCAGGCTGCAAGGGGCATATTGTTCAGGCAGATTTAAGCATAATTGATGATGCTCGTAAGCTTGTCGCTGAAGGCGTGCAGCACTTTGGCAAGCTGGATATTCTGGTGAATGATGCTGGGGTTGATGGCAGAAATGCTGACTTTTGGGATATCACCGAAGCCGATTACGACAAGGTAATCAACGTCAATCTCAAAGGCACCTTTTTCACAACGCAAGCCTTTGTCCAGCATTTAATTCAGACAAAACGAACCGGAAAGATTATCAACATCAGTTCTGACCACGAGGAAATGGCATTCCCTCACTTCACGACCTACTGTATGAGCAAAGGGGGTGTGAAAATGATGATGCGAAACCTGGCAGTAGAACTGGGACCGCTGGGAATCACCATCAACAACATTGCGCCGGGCGCGATCGAAACTCCGATTAACACCAAACTGTTGAATGATCCAGTGAAGTTGAACTCACTCAAACAAAATATTCCGCTGGGACGCTTAGGCACACCAGAAGACATTGCGCCAATGGTTGTCTTTCTGGCATCTGCGGCGGCTGATTATGTGACTGGGGCGACGTTCTATGTGGATGGTGGACTGATTCGCAATTATCACGAGCAGTAGAAATTGACATGACTCAAGAAGAAGCCAGACTGCAAGAGGACAAAGAACGCACCGCCTACTGGAAACGCTGGGGACCGTATCTGAGTGAACGTCAGTGGGGCACCGTGCGCGAAGATTACAGCGCTAATGGAACGGCGTGGGAATACTTTCCCCATGATCAGGCGCGATCGCGGGCTTACCGTTGGGGAGAAGACGGGATTGCCGGAATTTCCGATACCCATCAGCGGTTGTGTTTTGCGATCGCGCTTTGGAATGGAGAAGATCCGATTCTCAAAGAGCGATTATTTGGATTAACCGGAAACGAAGGCAACCACGGGGAGGATGTCAAAGAGTATTACTTTTATCTAGACAATACTCCAACGCATTCCTACATGAAGTATCTCTACAAATATCCACATCGAGCCTTTCCTTACACTCAATTGGTTGAAGAGAATCGTCGTAGAAGTCGGCAAGACTTTGAATTTGAATTACTAGACACGGAAATATTTAATGACAATTGCTACTTTGATGTACTTGTCGAGTACGCTAAAGCATCACCTGAAGACATTCTGATTCAAATCAAAATTGTCAATCCAGGAACAGAAACGAGAACACTGCATCTGCTGCCAACGCTCTGGTTTCGGAATACCTGGGCTTGGGAAGTGAATCAGGAAACGCCCTGGTTGACGGTTGACCAGGCAACAGATCATTTCAGCGTCATTAAGGCAGTTCATCCCACACTGGGAACCCGATGGCTTTACTGTGATAATGTTCCCGATTTATTGTTTACGAATAATGAAACAAACAACGATCGCCTGTTTGGAGCCAGCAACGCCTCACCCTATGTCAAAGACGGCATCAACGATTATCTCATTCACAATCGCAAAGATGCCATTAATCCCAGTCAAACCGGAACAAAATGCTCGGCACATTATCAGTTGTCGATCGCTCCGGGTGCCACGCAGACAGTACATCTGCGACTGAAAGACTCCCAGGTTGCTGTCCATAATGGTAATGCCCCTGATGGTAACACCACCAGCTTGTTTGGCTCAGAATTTGAGACCATCTTTCACGATCGCCAACAAGAGGCAGATGAATTCTATCAGCGCATCTGTCCGTTGCCAATGGCCGAAGAGATGCGATCGGTACAGCGACAGGCATTTGCTGGAATGTTATGGAATAAGCAGTTTTATCATTACGTGGTACATGATTGGCTGAATGGCGATCCGACAGAACCGACACCTCCAGTGGAACGGAAACACGGTAGAAATCATGACTGGACGCATCTCTATAACGATGACGTACTTTCCATGCCTGACAAATGGGAATATCCCTGGTTTGCATCGTGGGATCTCGCCTTTCACTGCATTCCTCTGACGATGCTCGATCCAGAGTTTGCTAAACGTCAGCTCAGTGTCTTGACGCGAGAGTGGTATATGCATCCCAACGGGCAACTGCCTGCCTACGAGTGGGCGTTTGGCGATGTCAATCCTCCCGTTCACGCCTGGGCAGCCCTGCGAGTCTATCAGATTGAGCAAAAAATGTATGGTCGCACCGATCACCCCTTTCTGGAACGAGTATTCCAGAAACTACTGCTCAACTTTACCTGGTGGGTCAATCGCAAAGATGTCGAAGGCAATAACGTCTTTCAGGGTGGGTTTTTAGGACTGGACAACATTGGCGTGTTCGATCGCAGTGCGAAACTGCCCAATGGCGGCTATATCAATCAGGCAGATGGCACAAGCTGGATGGGCATGTACTGCCTGAATATGTTGGAAATTGCGTTAGAGCTAGCCAAAGAAGATGCAACGTATGAAGACATTGCCAGCAAGTTTTTTGAACATTTTCTCTATATTGCTGATGCCATTGATGGAATCGGTGAAGCCAATCTATCCTTATGGGATGAGACAGATGGATTCTATTATGACGCATTGCACATCCCCGATGGTCGGCATTTCCTGATGAAAGTACGCTCAGTCGTCGGGCTAGCTCCCTTGTTTGCCGTTGCTGCTCCAGAACCGGAAATACTCGAACGGTTCCCTAAGTTCAAACAACGGACTGAGTGGTTTATGCAACATCGCCCTGACTTAACCCAAAATGTGACTTGGGAAACAGG
Source organism: Lyngbya sp. HA4199-MV5 (assembly GCA_019359375.1). Classification (GTDB taxonomy): domain Bacteria; phylum Cyanobacteriota; class Cyanobacteriia; order Leptolyngbyales; family Leptolyngbyaceae; genus Stenomitos. The sequence goes on along the minus strand of JAHHHL010000015.1, from coordinate 106,682 downwards.
AGGTGTAAAGGGTAGGATTCTACTGGCGATCGCAGGAGAGAGTCGATTACGGCGTATCCTTGAAACAATGCTGGATGAGAACGAATTTCTGAGTCCTTATGGGATTCGCTCCTTGTCTAAATTCCATGCCAGCAATCCCTATGTTCTACGAGTTCACGGCAACGAGTATCGCGTTGATTATAACCCCGCAGAATCCACCACAGGCTTATTTGGCGGCAATTCTAACTGGCGCGGTCCTGTGTGGTTTCCCATCAATTTCTTGATCATTGAGTCGCTACAGAAATATCATCACTACCTCGGTGATGAGTTTAAGGTGGAATGTCCCACAGGTTCCGGTCAGATGATGACGCTCTGGCAAGTGGCAAATGAGTTATCGCAGCGATTAATTCGGACATTCTTAAACGATGCTGGAAAACGCCCCGTCTATGGCGGCATGGAGACATTTCAAACCGATCGCCACTGGCATGACCTGATTTTATTCCATGAGTACTTTCACGGCGACAACGGCGCAGGCATTGGGGCAAGTCATCAAACTGGTTGGACAGGTTTAGTGGCAAACCTGATTCAGCAGTATGCGGAACATCATCCTAGGCAGTGCTTTAAAGCCTTCGAGTCTTTTCCTTGACTCTTGGTGATCCCCCTAAATCCCCCTTTTTAAGGGGGACTTTGAGTGGTTCGGCTCCCTCTTTTTTAAGGAGGGTTGGGGAGGATCAAGGGCTTTAAAACACGCCCTAGCCCTCAAGGTTCTGAGCAGACTGCACAACAGACTCTATCGTAGGAAGGTGACACATTATGGCACTCGCTCCGAATCAACTTCCCCTGATTGATCAAGACGATTACCATCTCTTACAACAACTTCGAGAGCGAGAGCCTTCCCAATTTTCACCCCATACAGGTTTGACTTTGGGGATGCGCCTCTCAGATGCAGTTGCTGCAACCGTTGGCTCCTGGCGGTTTATTACCATTCAAAGTGGAATTCTGGTGATCTGGATTGGATTGAATATTACGGCGTTTGTGCAACGCTGGGACCCCTATCCGTTCATTCTGCTGAATCTAGTGTTGTCGTTTCAGGCAGCTTATACTGCACCCATCATTATGATGAGTCAGAATCGGCAGGCAGACATCGATCGCCAGAGCGCTAGACGTGATTACGAAATCAACATGAAAGCAGAATTGGAGATTGAATTGTTGCATGATAAGTTCGATCGCCTGGAACGGACTGATGCACAGGGATTAGCCGATATTGTCAAAGCGATTCAGAACCAGAAAGAGCAACTCGATCGGCTAGAAGCCCTGATTACAGCGCAAGCAGATGTGTCTTCTCGTTCTGAACAATGATGATTTAATGTTCAATTCAGCGCCTATAGAATTTCTTGATCAAGAATGTTCTTCTAATCATTTATTCCATGATTCGCTTTGTGCTAGTGAGTGTTCTCACCTTTGTATGTGTTGTAGGTTGGCTACCAGCAGCAAGGTCGTATGACAGTTTTGATGCCAATAAAATTGCTCAATTGCCCTCCATACCAACACCTGCGACTCCATCTCAGCCTAATCTGCCAGTAGGAGTTGTACGACTGGGAAATATTGAAATAACTCCAGTGACTTTTGACGGTCAGCAACTCTTCACCATTGCCTCACCGACCGTTTTAAATCGAGATAAGCCAGGAAACCAAATTCCAGTGGAAGTGCGTGCTCAGCAAGCTGAGGATAACTTAAATCGGATCATTGGCAGTAACAACCTGCAACTCACGCTAAAAGGAATCGTGAGCAGTACTGCTTATAACTCCGAAACCCTAAAAATTTACGTTGCCAAACTGAACAGTGAAACAACGATTCTTGCCAGGGATGAAACTCACCCGTTACCTCTGCCAATCTTGAGTGTGATTGATGCCGATGCTACATATCAAGGAATTCCCATCGAACAGATTGCAAATTCCTGGCGGGATGTGATCGATCGCCAGATCCACCAGGCATTGCTAGAACGTTCTACACCGCATCTGGAGTATCAAATCTTGAAAGCAGTCCTCATTCTCTTCAGTATGATTGCTGGAGGTTTTGGGCTGCGCTTACTGCGAAAGCTACTGCGAACCCGAGATAAAGCAATTAAGGCGCAACAAGAAGTTGAAGCTGCATCCAGTCAAACTTCAAAACCAACGGCGGTGGAGGATAATCCGGCTGTACAGCGATTGACCGTTTTGAGTGAATTGCGGCATCAATCCACCCTTGAAAGACAACGCAGAGTGATTACACTACTGAAGTGGTTAGTTTTCTGGGGGCAGATGGTCCTTTGGGTCGGAGGTACGTTCCTGATTCTGTCACTGTTCCCGTGGACGAAGCCGCTCTCATGGGATGTACTCAGTTTACCGCTCAAGTTATTAGGAATTTGGTTTATCGTCGGATTGAGTCATCGGGTAGCAGATGCTTTGCTCACCTGGCTGGAGCAGTTTTGGAACCAGTCTCACCTATTAGCCACTGAGGATGAACAGCGCGAATCTTTGCGAATTGCAACGACCGTGAATGCACTCAAGGGCGTGAAAATAGCGGTAGTGTATGCGATCGCACTGATTTCGGGACTGTGGATATTGGGGGCTACGCTTAATTCCATCCTCGCGGTGAGTGGCTTGATTGTGGTCGCAGTATCGCTGAGTGTGCAGAATCTTGTGAAAGATTTGATCATCGGCTTTCTGATTTTATGGGAAGACCAGTTTGGGATTGGAGATATCATCGTTGTCCAGAACACAGTCGGACAATGTGCGTCAGGTTTGGTTGAAAATCTCAATCTCCGCATTACTCAGATTCGCAATGATGAAGGACACTTAATTACAATTTCCAATAGCACCATCGTCCAGACTGAAAATATGACTCGCAGTTGGTCGCGGGTTAATTTTGTGATTGAGGTTGCTGAAACTATGGAGGTGAATCAGGCGATCGCGCTCATTCAAAATGTTGCCTACACCCTGTACGAAGAGCAAGAATGGCGAGAGCAGATTCTCGAACCGCCTGAGATTTTAGGGGTTGATGAAATCTCTGCTACAGGGATGAGCATTCGCGTCTGGATCAAAACAAAACCCGCTCAGCAATGGCGCATCGAGCGGGAACTCCGCCGTCGCGTTCGGATGGCACTCGATCAGCATCGGGTAGCGATCTGCCAAGCTCAACCAGAATCTTTGGATAAAACGTCTTAACTTAGGCGATTTCTAGGAAAGTTTATACCCGCGAATTGTAGGGGCAAAGCATTCGGCAATCAAACTCAGCCATCATCAACAATTCTTGTATCCGAATGCTTCGCCCTCACACCAATCTCGCGATCGCAAATCAATCCCGTGATCACAACTGCACATCACGATCGTGCATCAAACAGCGATCTCAAAACCTTGTTGGGTGAAGCATTCGGGCGGCAATTAACGGCAATCGCCCAATTTCTCTACCGAATGTTTCGCCCCTACAGTTGAACATCCTGAAACCCAATGCCAATCTTGGCTACCGTCAATCTTCATAACTTGCGACTTAACCATACAAACTTGAGTGGTCAAGACTATAACAACATTGCATAGTATAAAAAGTTTTTCCCAAGCATCATGAGTAAACCGATGCGGATGATGACAGCGTTACGGCAACACTTGCCAGAATATTTGATGGAAGCTTGGGGGTTGGGAACGTTTATGGTGGTAGCAGGAGTAGTGTGCACATTGCTCTTTTCGCCGCATTATCTGCTGTCTAACTTTGCGGCTAACCCCTGGATGCAGCGCACGTTAATGGGGCTAGGCATGGGGTTGACCGCGATGGGAATCACCTACTCTCCCTGGGGAAAACAATCTGGGGCGCATATTAATCCTGCGGTATCGCTAGCCTTTTACAGATTGGGGAAAATACAGTACTGGGATATGGTTTTTTATATTGTGTTTCAGCTTATTGGCGGGCTAATTGGTGTTTTGATCGTTGCACTTTTGCTGAAGCAAGCCTTTATCGATTCTCCTGTTCAATATATTGTCACGGTGCCGGGTGCAGCAGGCGTTGTAGTTGCTTTCATCGGTGAATTCACCATTGCAGCCATGATGATGGGAATGGTGCTTTATAGCACGAATCATCCCAAATTAGCCCCTCTGACCCCTGTTTTCTCAGCGTGTTTGATCACCTCTTTTGTCATTTTTGAATCTCCTCTGTCTGGCTTCAGCATGAATCCGGCTCGTACCGTTGCTTCTGCACTGCCCGCTGGCGTTTGGACTGCTATCTGGCTTTATTTCGTGGCTCCGATCGCGGGAATGCTCACAGCCGCTCAAGTCTATTTAGCGATCAGAGGCAAGCACAACATTTTCTGTGCCAAGCTCTATCATCATCCCCATTACCGTTGCATTCACTGCGGTTGGAAACTAGGGAAAAGGGTAAAGGGTAAAGAGTAAAGGGTAAAGGGCTGAAACTCTGGTATTTCCTTTTTGCCCCTTCCCCTTTGCCCCCTTATCCGAAAAATATTGGTGCTAAAACTACTTTCTGATTTCTGAACCATTTTTATCAAAGAAAGGCAGAGGGCAGAGGGCAGGAGGCAGAAGGGATAAATCCTTTCCCTGATTGCCCGAACCATCTGCGCGACCAGAGGGAACAAGGGTTTACGACCCTCACCAAATTTCTAATTTGATGGCCCTCGTCATGGCTGGTTTTGAATCCTCATCTGTAGCTTGCTTCCCATAGGGTACGAAACCTTCTGCCCTCTGCCTCCTACCTTCTGCCTTCTTCAACGACATTCAATGGAGCAATCAAACCGATGATAACGACTACAGAACACTATGATGTGATTGTGATTGGTACGGGTGCTGGCGGCGGAACACTGGTGCATCGGCTTGCGCCCAGTGGAAAAAAAATTCTGGTTTTAGAACAAGGACAGTTTCTCCCGCGAGAGAAGGCGAATTGGAGTGCGACGGAAGTTTATGTCAATGAGCGCTACCACGTCCATGACCAGTGGTATGACAAAGACGGACACGCCTTTCGACCGCAAATGAGCTATTGGGTGGGTGGCAACACGAAAGTGTATGGTGCTGCCCTATTGCGACTGCGGGAACGGGATTTTGAGGAAGTGTTGCACAAAGATGGAATCTCTCCAGAGTGGTCTTTGAAGTACAGCGACTTTGCCCCCTACTACCTTCAGGCAGAGCAACTGTACAACGTGCATGGAGAGCAGGGGGCTGACCCGACAGACCCGCCTCGCCAAAACCCCTATCCGTATCCGCCCGTCAGCCAGGAGCCCCGGATGCAGGAAATTTTTGATGGATTGAAACAGCACAAGTTACAACCGTTTCCATTGCCTGTGGGAATTAAGCTAAATGAACGCAATCCCAGCCAGTCGGAGTGCATTCGTTGTGATAGTTGTGATGGGTTTCCCTGTCTGGTACATGCTAAGGCAGATGCCGAGGTGAATGGCATTAATCCGGCGTTGAATTCTGCCAATGTGACGTTAAAAACAGGTGCAAAAGTATTGCGGTTACACACCAGTGAATCAGGACGAGAAGTCACGGGCGTAGAGACAGAAATCGAGAATCAAACCTATCTGTTTAAGGGTGATATTGTGGTTGCGGCTTGTGGGTCGATTAACTCTGCGGTATTACTGCTGAGTTCTGCCAACGATCGCCATCCGCGTGGTTTAGCAAACCGTTCTGATCAGGTGGGACGCAACTATATGAAGCATCTGACGACGGCAATGGTTGCTCTGACTGCCAAGAAGAACCTTTCTGTGTATCAAAAGACGATCGGTGTGAGTGATTTCTATTGGGGTGAAGCAGGGTTTCCCTATCCGATGGGTTTTATTCAAAATACGGGAAATGTTTTGCCCGACATGATTCCGGCAGAAGCACCGTCCTTGCTGGCTTCCCTGCTCAAATTTGCCGCTAAGGTTGATCTGGATCTAAAACCACAGTATCAACTGGCAGCGAACCATTCAGTCGGATGGTGGTTTCAAACCGAAGATTTGCCCAATCCGATGAACCGGGTTCAGGTCGTCGGAGAACACATTCATCTAGATTACACTCCGAATAATCTTGAAGCGCGCGATCGCCTGATTCACCGATGGACTGAGACACTGAAAGCGATCGATCAGGCTGATCACATGATGCCATTCAGTCTCTATCCCCGCAATGATATGCCGATTCAGGTGATGGGTCATCAGTGTGGCACTTGCCGCTTTGGTGAAGATCCTGATAGTGCGGTACTGGATCTAAATTGTCGAACCCATGAGATTGAAAATCTCTATGTAGTGGATGGTAGCTTCTTCCCTTCCATTGCCGCCGTCAATCCCACTCTGACAATTATTGCCAACGCCTTGCGGGTTGGAGATCACTTGCTCGATCGCCTGAAATGAGGCGTGTATTCTTTCACCTTTTCGCCACCAAAACCGCATAACTTTCGCTTAAGTGTACAAACTTGAGTGGTCAAGAATCGGATGCCATTTCATAGTATAGAAGAGTTTTCTAAGGCATTGAATTCTCGTTTGCAGAACGCTTAGAGTACTAGTTGTAGGTTGTAGGTTGGGTAGAGCGCTAGCGAAACCCAACGTTGCGAGGATGTTGGGTTTCATACTTCAACCCAACCTACGCAGGTTATTCAATCCACGATTCTTAGAGTTTAACCAGGCATAAACAGTGATGTACAAGGCAATAATTCCTGATTCCACAACTCGTGATCATCAAACGCTTGGGCGGATGATGCAAAGCTATGTTCAGCTTACTAAACCTCGCATCATTGTGTTGTTACTGATTACAACCGTTGCAGGTATGGCGATCGCAGCAAAAGGGCATATTGATCCTTGGCTATTGTTAATCACCCTAATCAGTGGTACTTGTGCCGCAGGAGCCGCCAATACGTTGAATTGCCTCTACGATCGCGATATTGATTATGCAATGGAACGAACTCGCCATCGTCCACTACCATCGGGACAGATTCAACCATATCAAGCCTTACTGTTTGCGATCGCGCTGACGCTGATTTCGTTTACGCTGCTGGCTGTTTTTGCCAACCTGTTGAGCGCCAGTTTAGCAATGCTTGGAATTCTCGTTTATGTGTTGGTCTACACCCACTGGTTGAAGCGCCACAGTACGCAAAATATTGTGATTGGCGGAGCGGCAGGAGCGATTCCACCTCTGGTTGGATGGGCAGCCGTCACAGGCGATTTGAGTTGGGCAGCGTGGTGTTTATTTGCGATCGTCTTTCTCTGGACACCGCCTCACTTCTGGGCATTGGCAATGATGATTCAAGATGACTATGCCAAAGTGAATGTGCCGATGCTGCCTGTGGTGGCTGGGAATGAAACCACGGCTCGACAAATTTTTGCTTATACCGTAATCCTGATTCCCATCACTCTCCTGCTCACCTATCCGCTCCAGGTAACAAATTGGTTGTACTCCAGTGTGGCGATCGTCCTTGGCAGCATTTTTGTTTATAAAGCCTGGGTATTAATGAAATCTCCCTCAGATTTGGAGTTGGCACGATCGCTATTCAAGTATTCAATTATCTACATGATGGCGCTATCAGTTGCGATCGTTATTGCTTGCTTGCCCATTCTTAATTGAACGCGACAAGGCAACCATAGTGTTAATTCATTGGTTAGATTGATTGCTGTTGTTTATCTATCCTTTTTAACATGAATTCTTCTCACCCTACCGTGATTGTCGGAGCAGGCTTTACAGGTCTCTTCACAGCCTTGCACCTGCGGCATCAGCATGATCTTCGCTCAATTATCTTGATTGATCCGCAAGAGCGATTTGTTTTCAAGCCGATGCTGTATGAGTTATTAACAGGTGAATTGCCAGAAGATACTGTCTGCCCAACGTATCAGGAATTGTTGAAAGGTAGTGACATTACTTTTGTGCAAGACAAAGTAGAGGCGATCGACCTGTCCCAAAAACGCCTCACGTTAGCCTCTGGTTTGGACTATTCCTATGATCATCTTGTTTTGACCGTTGGCAGTGTTCAGGGTTATTTAGGAACTGAGGGCGCACAAAAAAATGCCTTTGCCTTCCGATCACGAGAAAATGCGATCGCGCTGGAACGTCAGCTACGAGAGTGTTTGCAGCGTGCAAGTCAAACCAGTGATGAGGCGAAACGGCGATCGCTGCTGACCTTTGCGATCGTGGGAGCAGGTCCAACCGGGGTAGAAATGGCGGCAACTCTGGCAGATCTGTTGCCTTACTGGTACGCCAAACTGAGCGGCAATATTCATGAAATTCGGGTTGTCTTGATCAATCATGGTAAGACGATCCTTGCCGGAGATGTGAATGCGGGGTTAAAGGAGGATGCCCTCCACGCTTTCACAACTCGCACAGTCCCGGTTGAATTGATCTTAGGCGTAGGCGTGAAGTCTGTTGCTCCAGACCATCTAGAGTATCAACCTGCCAATAGTACTGAGATCAAAACGCTAGACGCCCAGACTACGATCTGGACTGCTGGGACTGCCGTGAATCCCCTGCTCCAAAGTCTCAAGTCTCAAATTCCCGCCGATCACTTGGATAAGCATGGTCTACCATTGGTTACTCCAACTCTGCAACTATTAGATTTTCCAGAAGTATTTGCCGCTGGAGATTGTGCAGATGTACAGGGGCAGCAACTACCTGCTCTGGCACAAGTGGCTTATCAGCAAGGCGCAAGTATTGCCCATAATTTGATTGCGTTTGCCGAAGGGAAACCCCTCAGCCCAGCCCATGCGAGTCTGCGAGGGACACTGATGAAATTGGGTTTGGGGAATGGGGTGGCAAACCTGTTTGATAAAGTTCAGGTGACTGGCAAACCCGGTGATCTGATCCGCAATGCCACCTATTTGGAAATGTTGCCCACGCCGCTACATGACTTTAAAGCAACGACTGAATGGCTGAAGGAAGAAACCTTCCATCGCTATCACCGACCTCAGTTAGCCTCAGAAACTCCTGCAAAACGACCACTTTCTCCCGCTGAGAAAAGAGAGCGATCGCTCGTGACCGCACTGGCGATTCTCGCGCCGATCGCCTTCCTAATTGCAGCTTATTTCGGCTTACGCACACCCCCTTCTGAACAACTTAAGCAACCGCAGCCCAATTCAACCACGCAATCAACTCCATAGTTCTGTAGCCAAGAGATATGACATGACTGTCACATTTCAACCAGAGAGATCAACATGAGAATCACTGAATCTGAAACGAGAGACCAGATAATTCACTCCAGATGGTTAACGCCGATCGCAATTTCCATGATTATCTTAGGAATGATTGCGATCATCTTTCCTTTGTTTGCCACGATTACTTCGACCTTAGTGTTTGGCTGGATCTTTATCTTCGCTGGAATTGCTCAAATCGTTTATGCCTTTCAATCTAGAGGGGCAGGTCAAATCGCGTGGAAGTTGATTCTAGGGCTTTTGTATCTTCTAGCTGGAATCTTTGTCTTAATCGATCCGCTTCAGGGAGCGTTTGCCTTCACGCTGGTTTTGGGCGTTACTATTTTTGTGCAAGGCATCATTCAAGTCTCACTCGCGTTTCAAATGCGCCGGACTTCACCAAACTGGGTATGGATGCTCGTCAGTGGTATCGCAGGAATTATTTTAGGAATTTTTATCTGGTCTAGTTTTCCGTTTAGTGCAGCTTGGCTGATTGGCACTTGGGTAGGAGTCAATTTGTTTTTTGATGGCGTTTGGATGCTAACGCTACATTCTGGGCAGTCCCAAATTCTACTTTAGCGATCGAAAATTGACAATCGCATTGTAGTTTTACCGTTGGATAAGGTACAGCCCTATCTTGCTTCAATTGTTTTCATCGTTCTATAGATAGGAGAGTATGATGCCACTGCCGCCATTAAATGATCAGAATCTTCCCTATCCCGATACCATGCATCCGGTTGTCGTTCACTTTGTGATTGCGATGGTGTTCTTTGCCTACTTCTGCGACATTGTCGGATACCTCAGCCGCAATCACCGCATGTTTGAAGTGAGCTGGTGGAATCTGGTTGTTGCCTCCATTGCTGTTTTTGTTGCAGTGATTTTTGGTCAAGTGGAAGCAGGATTGGCAGAACCCTATCCCGTTGCCCAACTGACCTTAAATTGGCATACGGTAAATGGTTGGTCAATTGCAGCTATCTTGGTTGGGATCACCGCTTGGCGCGGCATTATTCGAGTGCGCGATCCATTGAAGGTGCCTGCGGTTTACCTGGGTGCTGCTACATTTTTAATCTGTCTCGTCTGTTTGCAAATCTATCTCGGTAATTTAGTCGATTGGGTGTATGGATTGCATACGGTTCCGGTGGTTGAGGCAACGAGACAAGGGCTAATAAAATGAATCCACAATTAATCGATCAATTAAAGCAATTGGGAATTGAACTAGGGGCGAATGGATTGCCTTATCGGTTTCCATTGCATCCTAATTTTGTCCATCTGACGTTGGGATTGTTTATTATTGCGATCGCCTTCGATTTCGCCGGGACACTGTTTCCATTAGATCATCCCATCTTGAAGTTCTTCTCCATACCAGTCAGCCGATTCAATTTTTTCGACGTTGCCTGGTACAACATCGTCGGCGCCTCGGTGATTTCATTTTTCACGGTCACAGCAGGCTTTTTCGAGCTACTGCTAGCCGAACCTCCCACAGATATGAAGAGCGTTTGGGGATTGGGGGCAGGTACGACGATGCTGCTACATGGTGTGGGTGGAGTGCTGCTGCTGACCTTGATTGTGGCGATGACCATTTGGCGAGGCTACCAACGCTTTCGCTGGCGCAAAAACAATCCTCAACAGGTGCAGTGGAGTTACCTGCTGGTGGGCGTTTTCATTCTGGGGATTATGTTCGTTCATGGCACGTTAGGGGCACAGTTAGGAGCCGAATTTGGTGTCCATAACACCGCTGCTGGACTGATTCGGCAAGGCGCAAACCCCAATCAAGTGCTTCAACCTTAATTTACACACACCCCACACCCCACACCCCACTTGTCATATGCGAACATTTAACACGTTACTATTAGCGATTTGGGTTGGTGTAATCATTCTTGCCAGCCATGCAATGGGACAGCAAGCTTATAGCTGGCTCCCGATCGCCGCCGCCGCAGAGGCAGAACCTGTGGGTCATTTATTCAGCTTCCTGGTCACATTGGGAACGATCGTCTTCCTGGGTGTGATGGGAGTGCTGGTGTATTCCATTCTGTTTTACCGGGTTGGTAATAACGACAAGAGTGATGCACCTGCCATTCGGGGCAATTGGAAGCTAGAGATTACCTGGACAGTGATTCCCATTCTGCTCGTCACCTGGATTGCCAGTTACAGCTACACCATTTACCAACGCATGAACACGCTGGGTTCTCTGCCGTTGGCGCATTTGCACGTTTTGGAAGCACCCGCTTATGCTGAGACAGACAACAGCAAAATGCAGTCTGGTGAGCACATTGAGGTGATTGCCAAACAGTGGTCCTGGTCGTTTCGCTATCCTAACCGAAATGTCACCAGCACAGAATTACATCTTCCGGTTAATCAGCCTGTTCATCTAATGTTGCAGTCTGAAGATGTGCTGCATGGCTTCTATGTGCCTAACTTCCGCATTAAGCAAGACATTATCCCAAACCAGACGATCGAGTTCAAATTTACGCCCAATCGCATCGGTCAATATCAACTGCATGATTCTCAATTTAGTGGCACGTATTTCGCCCTCATGGAAGCAAGTGTATACGTTGATTCTCCGGAACAATACAGCGAATGGTTAGCTCAAGCCGCAACGCGATCGCCTGCACCCGCCGCAAATCCAGCCACATCTGAACACACTCAACCTTCCGCCATACCGTTGCGTAGCCATTGGCATACCGTTCCACCTGCCCAACCGCCTGTAGTGAACAAATAACGCACATTGTAGGTTGGGTAGAGCATTAGCGAAACCCAACGATGCGGGGATGTTGGGTTTCGTACCTCAACCCAACCTACGCAGGTTACTCAATCCTCAAGTTTCCCTTTTCCCATTCCCCTTTCCCCTTCCTAAATGAGGGTAACATGACAGAAATCTCCATTCAAACTTCTAACGAGCCTCACCAGACAACTTGGAAGCGCTACTTCAGCTTTAGCACTGACCATAAAGTGATTGGCGTTCAATATTTAGTCACCGCATTTCTCTTCTTCCTGATTGGCGGCTTGTTCGCCATGATTGTGCGTGCTGAACTGCTTACGCCGCAATTGGATGTGGTCGATCGCTCCCTTTACAACGGGCTGTTCACGATGCACGGCACGATCATGATTTTTCTGTGGATCTTTCCGGCAAATGTGGGATTAGCGAACTATCTGGTGCCACTGATGATTGGAGCGAGAGAGACAGCGTTTCCAGTGCTGAACGCGATCGCCTACTGGCTGATTCCAGTCGTCGGAATTTTGCTGCTGTTCAGCTTCTTTTTGCCCAGCGGTACGGCTCAAGCAGGCTGGTGGTCGTATCCTCCGGTGAGTATCCAAAATCCGTCAGGACACTTTGTTAACGGCGAGTTCATCTGGTTACTGGCAGTGGCAATCTCCGGGGTTTCGTCCATTATGGGTGGCGTGAACCTGGTGACGACGATTCTTCAAATGCGGGCACCAGGGATGACCTTCTTTCGGATGCCAGTGTATGTGTGGACGACGCTCAGCGCTCAACTGCTGCAATTGTTTTGCCTGCCTGCCCTCACGGGTGCAGCGATCCTACTGCTGTTCGATCTCTCCTTTGGCACAGACTTCTTCAGTCCTTTTAAGCAGGGTGATCCGGTGATCTACCAGCACTTGTTCTGGTTTTATTCCCATCCGGCTGTGTACGTGATGGCATTGCCCGCTTTCGGAGTCTTCTCAGAGGTGCTGCCTGTCTTCGCCCGCAAACCTCTGTTTGGCTATAAAACCGTCGCCGTTTCCTCGCTGCTGATTAGTGGAATCAGTACGATGGTTTGGGTGCATCACATGTTTGCCAGTGCCACTCCTAACTGGATGCGAATTGTGTTTATGGCAACGTCAATGTTAGTCGCAGTCCCGACCGGAATCAAAGTGTTTGCCTGGACGGCAACCGTTTGGCGGGGTAAGCTGCATTTTCAGACCCCGATGCTATTTGCCTTAGGTGGCGTGGCAATGTTTTTGTTTGCGGGCATTACCGGGGTGATGCTGGCTTCACTCCCGTTTGATATTCATGTCAATAATACTTACTTTGTGGTCGGGCATTTTCACTATGTGGTCTTTAACACGGTGACGATGGCAATCTATGCCGGAATCTACTACTGGTTTCCCAAAATCACCGGACGCATGTATTCCGAAGGCTGGGGCAAACTGCACTTCTGGCTCACCTTCATTGGCGCAAATCTCAACTTCTTTCCCATGCACCCGATCGGCTTACAGGGAATGGTGCGCCGCATTGCTTCCTATGACCCGCAGTACACCGGATGGAATGTAGTTGCTAGCCTGGGAGCCTTTCTATTAGGGATGTCCACCTTGCCCTTTATTGCCAACATGGTGAGTTCCTGGATGCGGGGACGCAAAGCGCCAAATAATCCCTGGAATGCCACTGGATTAGAGTGGACAACCTCCTCGCCACCCCCGATTGAAAATTTTGAGGAGATTCCCACCGTCACATCAGAACCCTATGGCTACGGTGAATCTCATCCAATACCTCTTGGTTAATGGGAAAAGGTGAATGGGAAAAGGGTTTAAGCTCAGGTATTTCCCCTTTTGCCCTTTACCCCTTGCCCATTAACCGAAACGTATTGCCCCACACCCCACACCCCACACCCTATGTCACAATCTATCAACCCAACGTCCAAACGGGATAATCTGTCTTTCGGTTTTCCCATATTCCTGCTATCGGAAAGCATTATCTTTGTCAGCTTTTTTGTCACCTATGCATTGCTCCGCTGGAAAAATCCAAATTGGTTTCCGCCCGGTGTTTCTGGATTAGACGTTCCCAGAGCAGCGATTAATACCGTTATTCTGGTTGCCAGTAGCGGAGTCATTTATCTGGCAGAACGTGCCCTCGATCGCCATAAGCTAATCAAATTTCGCCGCCTGTGGTTACTGACGATTTCATTAGGTGTAATTTTTCTCATTGGGCAGGTGATTGAATGGCGCAATATGCCCTTTGGACTGGATGCCGGGTTAGCAGGTGCCACCTTCTACCTACTGACTGGTTTTCATGGACTGCACGTTCTTACAGGCGTAATTTTGATGCTGTATATGTATTTCCGCTCACTGGCTCCCGGTAATTACAGTGCTGGACATCAGGGCGTGAGTGCAGTTTCACTATTTTGGCACTTTGTTGATATCATCTGGATCATCTTATTTCTGCTGCTCTACATCTGGTAAGTAAACAGGCATAATCGTTTGTAGGATGGGTTGGCGGTAGCGTAACCCATGCGGGAGTTGGGTTTCATGCTTCAACCCAACCTATAGCCGTTTTATATTTAATTCCACCGCCCTACTTAGCAGCAACAATGGGTTTATTTTTATAGAACCACTCGATCAGTCTGTTAAGTTCAACCTTAAGATGGCTATCTTCGCTGGAAAATCTAGTTTTAAAGACGTAAACTACTATTAAGTAAGATTCATTAAGTCACACTTGCAAATAGTCACAGCAACTAATTCAATTTGCTGTTTAGCTTTTACTTCTAACAATTCAAACTTTTTGATTAGTATTAATCAATTAGCGATGATTTGACATTCAATATATCACTAAATAGGAGTCTTATCCCATGGACTTCCCTGCATCGATCGATACCGCAGCTTACGAAACCGTTGCTCCGACAACTCAAGCATCGAGTCAGTGCAGCTTAGTCAATGCTGTAAACCAGACAAGTTATTTGGGGAATTTGCTGTTCTTTTTAATGCTTGGTTGCCTCTGTTTTAGGTGGTGGCATCGAAAGCAAAGTAAGCAACAGGTATCGGATGATCATCGCCAGCAAATTGAACGTCTAGAACGAATTTGGAAAATGAGATCTCATCAAGAGCCTTAAGATGATTTAAACAATTCTCATTAGCCCTTTTCCCCTTTCCCTTTCCCCCTTCCCCTCTTTACAGAAATCCAGGAGAAACAATAATGCAACTTGGTGTCATTGGTCTAGGGCGCATGGGTGTAAATATCGTTCGGCGACTGCTGCGAAACAAGCATGAATGTGTCGTGTTCAACCGCACACCAGAGAAGGTGAAACAGTTGGCATCAGAGGGAGCGATCGCCGCCTACAACCTGGATGATTTTATTCAAAAGCTCGATAAACCCCGTGCCATCTGGCTGATGCTGCCTGCTGGAGACTCCACTGAGCAGATGGTCAAAGCATTGGCTGAAAAACTCGATTCAGGTGATATTTTAATCGATGGCGGTAACTCTTACTACATTGACGATATTCGCAGGGCAAAGAATCTGGCGCAGAAGGGCATTCAATACCTGGATGTGGGAACTAGCGGCGGAGTGTGGGGTTTGGAACTGTCCGATATTGCCGAAGTCTGGCGATGGGGCAGTGTCGCTGCCTCCTGGTTGTTAGATCTGACAGCGATCGCCATGCTGCAACAGCCCGATTTGGCAAACGTTAAGGGTCGCATCTCGGATTCGGGTGAGGGACGCTGGACAATTTGAAACTTGAAGGAGAAAAAATATGTTGAGTAAACAGAAATGGACAATTCCTATCATCAGTGCTGCAACTATCGGCGTTGCGATCGCCATGATGCAACCTGTTCAAGCTAAAGATGCGATCGTTACTGCTACTTCAATCAAGCAGGCTCCTTATAGTCAGGTGTTTCGCACTGGTTCAGTCTATGCCGTGAGAGACCATGATTATAAGGGAAGTGAACCTCAGATCGGTGTATCGACTCTGTGGAGTAAGAACCTAGCGCGTGGAACTCTTTCGCTTGGTGTTCGTTACTGTGTGCCTGAAAGTGTCATGGTTGGCTCTAGCGCTTCTCTAGCAAAGTTGGTGCTGCTCAAGAACGATCAACCTCTGGTCACGGTTGATCAACCGATTAAAGCAACTCCCAGTTATCAACGAGTGGTTCAAAGTGCCTCTGTCGTTCCCGACTTTGGCTTTTGGGTTCCTGACACCTCTTGGGGCAACGGTGCTTTTTGGGATGATATTGACGAGCCTTTCTGGTCGAATACCACTGCGCTTCCGTCTGTAACTTGTAACGCAGGTAGCAGCCGATTTGATCTTGCTCCACTGACGAGCGCGATCGCCCAGCTTCCAGATCAAACGCTGCAAATGCAGTTGGTTTTCAGCAATGGTGCAACCAGTCAATGGAAGTTAGGGCAAAAAACGGTGCAGGCGCTCAAAAATTTACTGGCTGTTCGCCAAACTTCACCCAGCACCTCTCAAGCACCCTCAGTAGAGTAAGTAAATTATAGCGCTATGTTGAATAGACCTGCTGCATAAATCATTGTTATGCAGCAGGTTGCTGTTTTCGCAGTTTGGCGTGTATGAATCAGGTACTCTTTGCACTGAATGAGGCATGCCTGCTGAATGAGAAGGGCGCTGTGGCACTTGCCAATGGCTTTACGCTTTGTCCTCCGGAGTATCAAAGACGGATTGAGTCAGCGTTTGCATTATTGGCGGCAGATACAGAATCAATCAGGGGAGCGATCTATCCTGGATGAGATTGAGCGGGAATTGAGCCAGTGGCATGGCGATCGCAGGTTAGCCATCTAAAGGAAGCATCAAGGGACTTTTGCATTTTTTGCATCATTGATAAAGCTGGTTCAACAGCTTTTGCAAAATTCCAGGGCAAAATGGGTTTAAGTTGAGCAATCTGGGCATTCTAGGGGCATTGAATGTTACAGGCTTTATGGCAACTATCACAATTTACGACGAGACAACAACAGGTGAAAAGTTTCCAGGATTAACACTGTCCCTGCCCAAATTGCGGCTTACAGCAAGAGAGCTAATTCGTCAGCGCGTTAATCAGGAAGTTGCTATCTACAATTCCAACGAGTCAGAATGGTTCCAAGGATTGGTGCAACCGACTGATTCCGAGCGATCGCTGAACGGTTACAAGCTTCGGAAAGCAAGGCAGATCGATCCTGAGCAGCAGTTTGAAAAAGCCATCTCAGCCTTTCAAAGTAATGGATTTATTCTGCTGGTGGGCGATCGTCAGGTCGAGGATTTAGACACTGAATTGGAATTAGACGAGTCGGCTCAAGTAAGCTTTCTCAAATTAGTTCCTTTGGTGGGAGGCTGATCATGACTGAGCCTGCATCCACTCAGACACAGAAACCAGAGAAACCCTCTGCCATTGGTTCAGACGGCTTTCCCATCTATTCCCATAGCTTGTATGCTGAACAACAAACCGCAATCAATCCTGTCATTGAACAAGCTTTAAGAAGTTACTGGTATTACTGGGATAGCCAATTTCGCTCCTACCCATCAATTCAAACCATTCTAAAACAGAACTTTCAGTTTCAAATAAAAACAATCTTTGCTATTTTTGAGCGGCTCACCTGGTTGAATCAAGAAGTATTACCGCACCCTCATAGTTACGAGCATCTACGAATGATTTTGGTAGCTCTGGGGCAACTACTCGACGCTATTTTGCAACGAAAATTACCTTATACAGAAGTAGATCTACTTGGGATTGTCCGCTGGTGCGTACTTGATTACTATCAGGATGTTTACCGACTGGCTGACCGTTTCGGCACTATTCTACCTCTTGCCAGAATTCTTCGCTGTATTGAAAATTATGCCAAGCAGAATAGGCTTTCTCAGGATCTTCTACTTCACATTCGCGGTTTACCGGATTTAGGCTTAAGAAAAACTGAACGGGCTACTTACGATCGCATTCTCTTAACCCAATCCCAAGAGATTGATCTGTTGAGATTAATTGAAGTGAGGGATGGTGAACCCTGGGCATACGCGGCGTTTGAGCAAATTAATGCCTTAGAGCCAAGCCAACGAGAACAGTGGGGTAAGTTGCTGCTTCATGCCAGCACTGCCAGCCAGTCCACGCCTTCTCAGAAGTGGCTGGACGCTGCTCAACCACTCTTAAATGCAGTAGGAATTGAGGAATTTAAGCACTCGATCGGTCAATGGTTTCCGTTGGTTGAACAGCCAACCAAGCAATCAAGAAATCTGTATTCGTGCCATGACCTGATTAGCGATCGCAACAAAGCAATTTTAACAGGCTTGGTATGGTGCTGTAGCTTCATTCAAGATGAGGCAGTACTGCAATGGCTTGCTGATTTAACAGTTCAATGCTTCAAAAAAGTACCCGGTGTGGGTCCGTTATGTCTGAAGGTGGGCAATGCAGGGCTATGGCTGTTAAGTGAAGTGGGAACCCCTGCTGCCATCGATCGGATTGAGAAGCTGCGACAGAAAGTAAAACACAAATCTGTACAAAAGCAAATTGAAAAAGCATTCGATCGTGCAGCCGAGAAAGCTGGATTATCGCGTCAAGATCTAGAGGAACTTGCCATTCCAACTTACAACCTGGATGCAACTGGAACGCTGCATCAATCGCTGGGTAGCGTAGTTGCAACACTAAAAGTAGTGGGAACACAACAGGTTGAATTGTCGTGGTTGAAATCAGATGGCAAGCCACAAAAAAGTGTCCCGGCTGAAGTCAAACAAAACTTTGCAACCGAACTGAAAACGCTGAAACGCACCGCAGATGACATCAAGAAAACACTGCTGGCTCAACGCGATCGACTTGAACAACTGTACCTCTCGCACCGCACCTGGAACTTTAGTATTTGGCGCGATCGCTACCTCAATCATCCTTTGCTGGCTCACCTCACCCGTCGCCTGATCTGGAACTTTGAACAGGATGGACAGACGCAACTTGGCATCTGGCATGATGGACAATTGATCGATGTGAGCGGAAACCCTCTGACGAATCTGAGCGATCGCGCACAGGTTACACTCTGGCATCCCATCACGTCATCTACGGAAGGGGTACTGGCGTGGCGTGTCTGGTTAGAAACTCAGATGGTGGTTCAACCGTTTAAGCAAGCGCATCGAGAGGTTTACCTGCTGACCGATGCAGAACGACAAACTCATACCTATTCCAACCGCTTTGCGGCACACATTATTCGGCAACATCAGTTCGCCAATTTATGTCAGCAGCGGGGATGGCATTACAGTTTGCAAGGCGATTTTGATAGCCACAACATACCAACCTGGAATCTTCCCCAATGGGATCTACAAATTCAGTTTTGGGTTGATCCGGCTTCCCATGAAGTTGCTGAAACCCACATCTATCTCTATCTGAGTACTGATCAAGTTCGCTTCTGTGCATGGTGAACCACAGAACCTCGTGCTTTAGAAACCATTCCAGCGCTGATTTTTTCAGAAGTGATGCGAACGGTTGATTTATTTGTGGGTGTTTGTAGCATTGGCAATGATCCCAACTGGCACGATCGCGGCGAAGGTGATGGCTATGGTGACTACTGGCATAATTACAGCTTTGGTGAATTAGGAACCTCTGCCCAACTGCGACGTGAATTACTCGCACGATTATTACCCAAACTCAAGCTCCACGATCGTTGTACATTGAGCAATCGCTTCCTGATGGTTCAAGGCGATTTGAACACCTATCAAATTCATCTCGGTAGTGGCAATATTTTGATGGAACCAGGTAGTCAGTATCTCTGCATTGTTGCTGACAAAAGCACAAATGCAAAAGAAAATGTGTTTCTACCGTTTGAGAATGATTCAATGCTTTCCGTCATTCTCAGCAAAGCCTTTCTACTGGCGAGCGATCGTACCATTAAAGACAGATCCATTCTTAGCCAAATTCAACGCAAGCACAGTCAGCAAACCTGATTTCGCATTTCTGTTACCTGATTCACCTTGGCGTAAATTCTGTCCGTAATCGCAACCTGTTGGTGTGTATCTAGAACCGGACATCCATTTTCTGTAAGAGAGTGGACAAGCTAATATTACAAGTGTAGTATTAGACAGCCAGAATTGTAATACAAAGACTACAGCCTTCCATGATCCGCATCCTCACCACCTTAGCCAGCGCCATGCAGTGCCGACCCCATTCAGGTCTAGGCAGAGCAGCGGCGCTGTTTGCGTTTGAGGAAATGTATCGGTTTAGTGGCGGTAAAGCCGTCAGCGAAGGTATTGATAGCACAATCGCCGCATGGCTCAATTCGGATCAACTCACTAGCAGCGGGAGGTGCAGGGCAATCCTGACACCAACATAGGGAAAAGCATATCAACTTCCCCAACCCCCGCTCCTGGTGATCAGAGGCGGGGGTTATTTTTTGAGGAGAAAACTGATGCAGACCGAGCAGCGACAGAAAATTCCCATACTTCAGAACCAGGTTGTAGTGTTCTCTAAGAACTACCTGCCCCTGGCGCGGATCAACCTCAAACGGGCGATCGTGCTCCTGGTTACCGGACAGGCAGAGACCCTGGAGTTCAGCAGCACCCAGCAATGGGAAGTCCGCTCTCCCAGCGTTGTACTACAAATCCCAGATCACATTCGTTTGACGAGCGGCAATCCAGAGCGGCACTGGAAGGTTCCTCCGGTGAATCGGCGGGAAATCTTTCGCCGCGACAACCACACCTGTCAGTACTGCGGCAGCACCAAGCACCTGACGCTCGATCACGTTATTCCCCGCTCAAAAGGTGGAACTCATACCTGGGACAACGTGGTGACCGCCTGCGAGAGGTGCAACTCGGCTAAGGGCGATCGCCCCCTGCACGAAACCGGAATGGTACTGAAGACCAAACCCAAGGCACCGATCCATCCTGCGATCGCGTTCGCCGAGCAGTTCTGGAAAGAACAGCAACCTGTTGACACCTGACCTCTATCGAAAAGGAGGCAAGACCGATGTTAAAGCTGAACTACACCGACGTTGGGCTGTACATGGAGTGGACCATGACCAACCCCGAACTGTTGATTGCCCAGCGCGTCCTCCTGGCAATGCGATTAGGGCGTTCGGCTTTGCCGTCTCGAAGAGAATCGCGACCTATCGAACCTGGTCACGCCTCCTTTCTGCTGCCTGCGGACATTCCCGAACTGAAAGTGCTGGAAATAGCACTACATCGGGAGTATGGCTCAGCAGTCACCCTCATTGCTGTCGATGAGGAGTTTGTCGAAGTTGGGTTCAGCGGAAGTTGGATTGCCGAGGACAAGGACGCTCATGAAGGGATGTTCTTGACGGTGATGAGCGATTCTCTTAGCCCCGCTGGGGCGGCTACGCCAACAGAGACACTTCGTGAACGAATTGAGCGTTTCATCTACAAGCTGTGGTAGATGAGCGAAGTCCACATTTCCTCTCCAGCTTAGGGGTCAAATCCAGTGGGAGAGAGCGATACAAGGATTTTCTGGCAGTCGTTCTCTCCCACCTACAAAAAAGTTGTAGGACCCTCTTGACACCTTGTAGTATAATGTATTATGTTCGTAGTATGAGATGAGACACAGAGGAGCCAATCCAATGAACACTCACTCCCTTACTAAAAACAATGGTCTCTTGAAGCGCTTAGAGTTCCTAACCACGCATGTTTCTGGCATCTCCACGCCACTTCAAGACGACTCGTTCAATCAGGGATATTCATCTTTCACTCAGCCCGCGCAAACATTCCGCCAGCTTCAGAAAATCTATTCTCTGGAACGGCGTTGCTTTCTCTAATTCCTGCTGATTTATCAGCAAACTTGAACCTTGAAAATTGAATCGCCACTTTTTGTTTTCAAGAAGCACAAACGAAGTTGGTTCTTGAAAGCAAAAACATGGGGGTGTAGCTTAGTGGCTCAAAGCGGTCGCCTGTCGAGCGAAAGATCGTGGGTTCAACTCCCATCTCCCCCGCTTTGTAGCATCGTGGACGTAGCTTGCTTCCCGAGGGGTATATCGAAGTCGTTCTGGTTCTCAGCCAGAAAGAAGCGGGTGCAACTTCCGTCGATGCTCCCAATGAGGATGTAGCTCAGAGGGAC
Organism: Lyngbya sp. HA4199-MV5; assembly: GCA_019359375.1. Taxonomy (GTDB): domain Bacteria; phylum Cyanobacteriota; class Cyanobacteriia; order Leptolyngbyales; family Leptolyngbyaceae; genus Stenomitos. Next base: position 84,847 of record JAHHHL010000015.1, on the reverse strand, counting down.
AGAGTGCTTGCTTCCGAAGCAAGTGGTCACAGGTACCGCTATCTCTTTCAGAGACGCTGCGCGAACGCGGAAGCAAGCTACAACTCCTGTCGCCAGCCCCATTTTCGACTCAAGTACTAGGGGCTGTCATCAATTACTCTACACATTGCTTGCAGTAAAGGCTCCAGCCCCTAGCTTGGTGTGTTGGGACGGGCGTGACACTGCTGATATTGCAAGGTTTCGCAGCTAATTGATGACACGCCCTAAGCTTGTTAACGGTATTAGCATTTGGCTACCAAGACCAAAACTGAAAAGCAGCGAGTCTACCCCGCTGCTTTCGTAGTTTAAAGTATGGCTTTACTGAGCTGGCACCAGTTAGCCACCCAGCTTGTCTTGAACCTTCTCAAGTACGTTCTTGACATCTTTTTCGACGGAAGGTGTACCTGCTGCATTGGAAGGGCGCTTCATCTCGTCAAGACCAGCTTTGCCTTGTACTTCGTTCAAGCCGCCATCTCTCGTTTTCTTTTGCGTTTCACTCAAACCGGGGGGGTGATCGGTTGCGATCGCGTCGCGTGATTCATGCTCAAACTCTTTTGCGGCTTTATTTGCTGCTGCATTTGGCTCATTCTTCATGGGTGCTGCAAAAGCAGGGGTAACGTAAGAAAACAGCAAAACTGCACAAAGGCAGAGAGTCACGAGGTAGCGAAGGGGGCGCAAAATCGTTAAAACATCTCTCATAGCAGGTTCCTCCAAGCTATAGAAGTTAGTGTTGAAAGGTTAGCTGATTAGACCAACTAAACCTCTTCCATATACTCAGATCTGCACGTTGATTCACATCTACATCTTGAGGGATTTTTATTGCGGTATGAAGTCAGTTTTATCTCTCTCAAGGAAGAGTGCCGGGGGTAGGATGGTGGCGTTGTAAGAGGGAGAGCAGACGTAAGACCAATGGCTTTCTATACAGTACGATCGTTCGAGATCGAAAGCATGTGTTGTAGAAAACAGCTATCTCCGCAGTCGTTTGCCAACTGTGTCTTACAGCAATTTTCAATCAAGTGAAGTACAGATCCATGCAGGGAGTCAAGAAGTAAGGGGAGTAAGGTATACCGCAGCAAATTGGAGAACGCTGTATTTGTAGCACTGACTCTTATGATGACCTGGCAAGATTGAGCTGGCTGACTTCGATTTTTGGCGTTTGAGTCGCTTTATTTTGATAAAAACTCAATGCTTGGAACCAGTGGATCTTGAACAACCCCAATGCCTGTAAAACTCCAACGCTTGAGCAGGCTATCAATTTGTGTGCCGGGAATTGATTCGACTGTAAAGCGATCGGCGACTCCTGAGGCATGAGTATTTAGATAACTTAACGCATCAAAATGTTCACGAAATAAGAGCAAAAAACTTGATTTTTGGCGTGCTTCTTCCCTCGCTCTTTCTTCACTACTTTGCTTTGAGCTTTCCTCTTGATGCGGATGCGCCACTAAGTAACTACCATCGGCACGCGATCGAATCAGGTAATAAGCTTGAGAAAACATAGGAGAGTTGTTAGTTGTTGGTTGTTAGTTGTTAGCTAGAAAATAAGGTTATTCGTTTGAGAGGGTCAAATAGGAAATTATTTGGATGTGTCAATGTAGAGCGATCGTGCGTGAACTATTGTCCATAGCCTTACTAAAGATTTAAAAACCAACGACTAACAACCAACAACTCTAATTAACGTCTTCCAGCTTAATGCGAGGATCAACGACTTTAAGCAGAAGGTCTGCTAACAAGTTACCGACGATGAGCATCACGGCACCCATCATCAGGCTTGCCATCACGAGATATAAATCTTGCGCCTGCACGGCTTGCAAAATGAGGCGACCTAAACCGGGCCAGTTAAAGAAAAATTCGGCAATGAAGGCACCGCTGAGCAAACTGGCAAATTCAAAGCCAAGGAGCGTGATGAGCGGGTTGATGGCATTACGTAGGGCGTGAATGTAAATGACCTTGTTTTCTGGTAAACCTTTGGCACGGGCAGTTTGAATGTAGTCCTGCCGCAGTACATCCAGCAATTCGCCACGGGTGATGCGCTGAAGCCCCGCAAAACTGGTGATGCTGAGGGCGATCGTCGGTAGGATCATGTGCCATGCGATGTCAATGATTTTGCCAAGGGGTACGAGTTCATCGTAGTTAATGCTGGTCATATCGCCAACGGGGAAGAGTGGCGAGGTGTTTTGCGCCAGAATGAGCAGCAGGAGCGCTGTGATAAAGCTGGGAAATCCTTGCCCTGCATAGCTGATGACTTGCAGAAGCCAATCGCTCCAGCGGTTTTGATTGACCGCGCCAATGATGCCCATCGGGATGGCGATCGCCCATGTGACAATCAGCGAGGAAATCGCCAGGAGCAAGGTTGCGGGTACTCGCTCGGCAATAATCGAAGATGCCGATCGGTTGTACAGCATACTGGGACCCGCATCGCCGTAGCGCACAATGCTCCAAAGCCAGAAGAAATACTGTTCTGCCCAGGATTTGTCTAACCTGAACTGTTGCCGTTTTTGCTCCAGAAACTCTGGCGAAATTTTTGGATTTTGACGATAGGTATCCAAAAAGTCTCCAGGGGCTAACTGGATAATGAGAAAGCTCAGAGCAGACGCTAGAAGTAAGGTGAGCAGAGCCTGCAACACTCGCTTGACAATGAAGACAAACGTTTCGCTGGTTAAAAACGCTCTAAGGGCATCAACGCCTGAGGTTAGTCTGCTCCGATCGGCTGTAGTCATCGCTGTGTGGTAGGTAGTTCGTGCTTCGGTGAAAGCGTCTGCTCGTGGTGGCTAACCACTGGCTAACGTCCATGCTAATACTCAATGAGCGTGACGATCGGGACTTCTGGTAAGCGATCGCGCCCCTTGAGGTCTTTAAGCTCAATCACAAAGGCAAAACCCACCAGTTGGCAACCAGATTGTTGCACCAGCTTGGCGGTGGCGTTGGCAGTGCCGCCTGTCGCAATTAAGTCATCCACAATTAAAATCCGACAAGCGGGGGGATGGAGGGCATCTTGATGCACTTCCAGGCGATCCATGCCGTATTCCAACTCGTATTCGATAGAGTGGACAGCGGCGGGGAGTTTCCCAGGTTTGCGAACGGGTATGAACCCTGCTCCTAGCTTGTATGCTAGGGGAGCACCAAAGATAAAGCCGCGTGATTCCATCCCGATGATGAAATCTGGCGCTAAGTCTGCACACTTCTCTGCCAACGTGTCGATGGTGTACCGCAAGCCGTCCGCGTCGCGTAGAAGGGTCGTGATGTCTTTAAACAGAATTCCCGGTTTGGGAAAGTCTGGAATTTCGCGGATAAGAGCCTGGATATCCATAGTGCTGTAAGAAATGGGTGATGGTTAAGTGGATGTGGGGGCTGACGTTGCCATAGCATCCTGCGATCGCGGTGCCTAGGTAGAAAGCAACTGTCGATCGCGTCACCTAGACAGATTACCAGTTTGACCGACACCGAGTGTATGCGATCGCACGGGCAGTACGGTACTTTATGACTGGCTTTGGCTGGATGCCGTATGCAGCGACCATAAATGCGGCTAAGATTGGCTAGATTGAGCGAGGCTGGTAAGCGAGTTCACAGCCTGGTAAGCGATGACGTTACGGCAATTCGGGATACCTGTGTGAAGTACTTTTTTCTCTCAGAAGGCTGGACGATTGGTAGAGTTTGGGAACTTGGCGGGCTGTGGAACGAAAGCGCCTGGAGACGCAAGCCCCAGATTAGCCAGGTTAATCTTTGCGTGTGGGAGCAAGGCGAAAAGCTCTGGCTCTATCGCGTTGAAGAGGCTGTGTTAATGGTCGAGGTGAAACCAACCGATTCGACTCAGGTTGATGCTGCCACCCAGGCGATCGGTCAGGTTGTCTTAAAGCGACTCATTACGGCTGACCAGGCAATCGAACGACTGTGCGCTGCCGATGCTTATCAGCCTGAAGCACAGCCGCGCTAAAGCTACGAAAGAGGGCTACAAAAACCTCGGAGGTTTCAACGACTCAAATCAGCGGCGGCAGATCACCTCGAACTCAGCATCAGGATCTCGCGCCCGTCCGCTCCAACCGGGTTGTGTACGCCCGGCACGGGCGTGAACTAATGGGGTGAAAGTCCCCTGTCGGAGAACCAACATCCAAATGATCCAACAGATCCGAGTGATGCTAACGACTAGCTTAAGGCAAGGGCAAACCCGCGAGGGAATGTCTGAAGGAAGCTGGCGGCAAATCTGCGAGCCGACGAACAGAAACATCATAGAAGGCCGAGACTCCTGTGGCGAGTTAGCACAACATAACGAAGCCTTTTGGTTCAGGGAGCACGGTAAATGATGCGGTTGTGCAGAGACAGTTCACGTTCTTATCCGGGGAGGTCTGTAGGGTTGCGGTTGAGGCGGTCAAGGGAGTCTGATTGAGGTCTCGCGGGAAACGGCGAGGGAGCCACAGAACCCTAAAACCTGTTCAACAGCGCAGTTGCGGGAAACTGCAATTGTTCACCGTACAGAAGTCAGCAGAAGCCATAGTAGTTCCTCAAGAACGAAGGGCTGAACATGAACGAACTAAGGAGGAGCGATGAACAACTCAAGCTCATCAGTGAACCCGGATGGGAGAGATGGTGCTTGGCGTGCTAACATTCAGCCAACCTTAGACAACTGGATGGCGCGAATTTTAGAGCGCGCCAATGTTCAGCGGGCGTGGGAACGAGTGAAGTCCAATAAAGGAGCACCCGGCAGTGACGGGATGACCTTGGAGGATTTTCCTGCCTATGCCCAAGCGCATTGGAGTGAGATTCGCCAATCCCTGATGGATGGCAGTTATCAACCTCGCCCTGTGCGACGGGTGGTGATTCCCAAGCCCCAAGGCAAGGGAGAGCGAAAGTTGGGTGTTCCTTGCGTCCTTGACCGAGTGATCCAACAAGCCATTCTGCAAGTGCTCACTCCCATCTTTGACCCTGGATTTTCCGAGTCAAGTTATGGGAGCCGACCGAAACGCTCTGCTCACGGTGCTATCCGACAGGTGAAGACTTTTGTTAAAGCGGGGTATCGGTATGCGGTTGATTTGGATCTAGAGAAATTCTTTGATACGGTCAACCACGATGTGTTGATGTCCCGGATTGCCCGCAAGGTCACTGATAAGGTGCTTTTGCGGCTCATCGGTCGTTACCTGAGAGCAGGGGTGTTGGTCGAGGGCACGGTTGAATCGACGGAGTGGGGGACACCGCAAGGGTCGCCCCTATCACCGTTATTGTCCAATATCCTCCTGGATGACCTCGATAAAGAGCTTGAAGCCAGAGGGCATCGCTTTATCCGCTACATGGATGACTTGGTGATCCTGGTCAAAAGTAGACGGGCAGGGCGGCGGGTGATGGGAGGCATTAGCCGTTACCTGACCCAAACGCTCAAACTCAAGGTCAATCGCGAGAAGAGTCGGGTGGTCAAGATTGAAGACCTCGAATACCTGGGGTTTACCTTCCGGGGTATTCGGATCTTCGCCTCCCACCAAGCTTTGCAAGACTTCCAACACCGACTGAAGGGGTTAACCTCACGGAGTTGGGGCGTCTCAATGGCAGAACGAATCGAACGGTTGAACCGATACTTACGAGGCTGGATGAACTACTTCGGCATTTCCCAACATTACTCCCCCATTGAAGCGTTAGATGGTTGGCTGAGGCGACGAATTCGGATGTGTTACTGGAAGCAGTGGCGCAGACCGCGAACGCGCATTGCCAACCTGCTCAAGCTTGGAACGAGTAAGCGACAGGCGATTTTGACGGGCATTAGTCGCAAAGGCTACTGGCGTTTGTCAAAGACGTTAGCAACGCATACGGGAATGACGAATGAGTGGTTAGAGCAACAGGGATTGCTATCGATTAAGCAACTTTGGATGAAAGTTCAAGGATATGTCTAATCAATCATCAGAGTTGTTTGCGCGTCTTCATGAACCGCCCATTGCGGACCCGCACGATGGGTGGTGTGGGAGGGGAGAGTTCAACGCTCTCCTCGACCCGATTATGCCGCGATCGTAGGCAATGGTTGCTTATCTTACCCCTCAGCCACTGCCAATAGCCTTTTTCGCACTTCTTCAGGTAATTCCACAACTACAAATCGATTCTGTGGATAGAGATAATCTTCGCCTGACTCATCGATTACTCGCAGACAACCTACTTCACTTGCCTTTGGATCTGGTAGTACGCGATAAATCTTCCAGATCTCCAGATCTCCATCCTTTTCGCCTGCAACACAGATCGCAAACTGAACATTTAACTCTGCTGTATACATTGTTTTTAGCCTAGGATACGCTTAACTTTCATTTTGCGCCGACCTACGCCATGTGCCTCATACCAGTGCAACTCGGCTTGACGAACCTCACCATTTGGAAACTGAACTAGTCCAACTCCTTTGAGTTTTCGCCAGCGCCGACCACCAAACTCATCTTTCAATCTCCGCAACTCGCGGATAGACAAATTGGCAGCAATGACTTCAATTTGTCTCAGATCGCCGATTAACTCTAAAGTTACTCCCCATGCCTTAAGAGTAGCAACAGTTGCCTGATGGAGCAATCATAATCTAATAGCTTTATGTATTGCTGCCCCACCAATAGTTCTCAACCGCCTCCATACTGAAGGTTTTCTTCTGACATGATGATCCTCTATTTCTTTTGCAAATCTTTCAAAGTCTCCGCCCACCTCATAACCTTGAGAACTTCTCCAAGTCATGTAAAACTCAAGTTTTTTCCAGTAGTTTGGAATAAAAGGAAACCAAATATGAAATGCCATTTCCCTGAAGATTGCGCCAAATCGATAAGCTGTAGAAACTTGATTACAGAAGCTTACAAATACTCGAACTTGTGAGTGAAGTTTACAATCATTTTTAAGAAGATTTATACGAGCATCATTATCAGTAGAAGATGCCAGCCATTCATCTACAGCAGCCCTAACTTCAACTATCTCTGGTTTACTTAAATACTCCATATATTGCATGGTTCGATTCAGCTTAAACTGTTGCACAGAGAAGTACAAACCCAGCGCAACAAGAAATATACCAATCACCGAACCTAAATCGGCAAAATCATTTAGCGTCATCTATTTCACCAAATATTGACTGAAAGAAGAGTATTAAAGTTCGTAACACATATCTTTGTTTGACTTAGAGGCGGTATAACTAAGCACTAAGCACCATAACCATGTAGTCGCTTAAACATCCGAGGTTTTAGTCAGATGCATAAGTTCTGTGAAAGCTATTTCTTTACAGTGGATTGGGGTGACGCGATCGTCTGACGCAATAGCGTCACCCGACGGCTATCGACCACCATTGCCCAGAAACCACGCTCAGTTAATGCCTGCAAGGTTGAGTTAGCAAGGCTTTGATCAGTTGTGTACACCGCCAGCAAGTAAGGACGTTGGCGATAAGAAGCCAGCCCAATGTCCTTACCGACTAGCTGCTGCACCTGCGTTGCCAGTGCTGGTTTGCTGAAGTAATCCACCAGGACTGCGTACCCTCCACCTAACGTTTGAGGATTGTACGATCGTGCATCTCGCGGGGACGATCGTGCTGCCATCCTACTTGGAGTGGGAGCAGGCGTTGTAGATGTGACAGGAGTTTGGGTCGCAGTGGGGGCAGGAGAGGCTTTTGCCACAGGTTCAGAGGGGCGGGCGACCACGGCTGATAGACCAAGTGACTCTCGCATGTATTTTGCCCAGGCATTGGCTGCCTCAGCCGTTGTAAACCCGCCCACTCGCGTCACCACATCATTGAGGTAGTTGCAGACGGTTACGGTTGTATTGGGTGGTAGGGTACGACGCACCTGCTCCTGACTTTCAAGTGTTTTACTCACCACAAGCAGCAGGTATTCACCCGCGATCGGCGGTTGACAATCGGCATAACCCGCTTGAGCAGGCGCACTCGGCGCATCCAGAGTCGGCGGCGCTGGCGGAATTTGAGCCGTAACGCTGGTTGTAGACACTACGACACCAGCTAAGAGCAGCCAACCGAGCCAAGAAGGGAACTGACGAACCATCTGAGACATGAGCGTTGGGGAGAGGGTGGAACTGGTGATGAGCCTCTGTGACTGTTGGAAAGCCAATTCTACTGCTGGAAAGCCAATTTAGCACCCTTCACTCTTAATGAAGATTAAGAAATGGCAGCTAACGAGGCTAACGGCTGCGGAATCGCTGCAGAAGGAGCTTGAAACTCGCCCGTGATCACAAATTCTAGCCGCAGTTTCAACCAGGTAATGAACTGAGGATTGGTTGAAATAATCGCACTCGCAGGCTGAGGACATTTAGCTTTGATAGCTGCCAGTTCTGGCGCATTCAAAAAGGCAGGTTCATTCACAAGCCAGAAGTCAATTTCTTTCTCCTGTTCGTGGTAGTTCCGAGTCCGTTCTTTGAGAACCTCGTCGATCGGCTCTTCCTGGGTCAAAAACCGCTGGCTGGCAAGGACGTAGTAGTAGGTTTGCATGATGAAGGATGAAGGAGAAAGTATGAAGTATAAAAGATAAAAAATGAACGACTAGCGTTTCAGTGGTCAGCAATCAGCTTTTTAGCCTTTAGCCTTTAGCTTTTAGCCTTCCCGGATGGCTTGTTTCATCTCACGGACGGCGCGTTCCATACCTACGAGGATGGCGCGGCTGATGATGGTGTGCCCGATGTTGAGTTCTTCCATTCCCGGTAGGCAGGCGATCGAGTAGACATTCCAATACGTGAGTCCGTGTCCAGCGTTGACGCGCAAGCCAGCGGCGATCGCCTGTTCGCACCCAGCTTTCAAAATGCTTAGCTCCTTAGCGCGACTGGTTTCTGTTTTGGCTTCGGCGTACTGCCCTGTGTGCAGTTCAATGAACTGAGCGTGCATGGCAGCAGAGGCATCAATCTGCACAGGATCAGCATCAATAAAGAGACTCACGGGAATGGCTGCATCTTGTAACGTCGTGACGATTTGCGTCATTCGGTCCATCTGTCCTGCCACATCCAACCCGCCTTCGGTGGTGACTTCTTCGCGCTTTTCAGGTACAAGGGTCACGTAATCGGGCTTAATGTCGAGGGCGATCGCTACCATTTCGTCGGTCGCTGCCATTTCCAAATTCAGGTGAGTCCGCACGGTTTCCCGCAGCAAACGCACATCCCGGTCCTGAATATGCCGCCGATCTTCGCGCAAATGAACGGTGATGCCATCGGCACCCGCCAGTTCTGCCAGAACAGCCGCTGCAACAGGATCAGGCTCAACCGTGCGTCTCGCCTGCCGTACCGTTGCCGTGTGATCGATATTAACGCCAAGTGTGGGCAACCGATTGCTCCCAAAGGTTTTGCACAGATCTCATTTTACCGTCAGGATGGGCGCGTTGGGCGAGAAGTGGAGAAAAGAGGGCGATGGCGCTTGCACAAGCATCATTAGGATGGGTGAAGGAGAGTAGGGGGAGCGGGGGGAGCGGGGGGAGCGGGGGTGGGACAAAGGCTAAAGGCTAAAAGCTAAAGGCTGATAGCTGACCGCTATTTATTAGGAACACAAACGGATGGATCGATTGAATTTGCAAGTCTTCCAGCAGTTTTGGACGATCGCCAAAACCTACTGGTTCAGTGAAGAAAAATGGCAGGCGAGAGGGTTACTGCTGAGCGTAGTGCTGTTTTTGCTGGCATACACCGGGCTGAGTGTGGTGCTGAACAACAAGCGAGGGGTGTTGATTTCAGCCCTTTCTGCCAAGGATGAGTCGCGCTTTTGGGAAACGGTGGTTATTTTTCTTGGGGTGCTGGTGCTTTATGCGCCGCTGCTGGCAGGCTACCGTTATCTGCGCGATCGCCTCAGTTTGCAATGGCGACAGTGGCTGACGAACCGCTTTGTAGACAACTATTTTGGCGATCGGTCTTACTACAACCTCAGCACCTCAAATGGCGAGATTGACAACCCCGATCAGCGGATTGCCGAAGATGTGCGAAGTTTTACCCAGGAATCGCTGGCGTTCTTGCTGGTGCTGGTAGAGTCGGTGCTGGCGGTGATTGCGTTTAGTGGCGTGCTGTGGGGCATTTCGCGTCCGCTGGTGCTGTTTCTGCTGCTGTATGCGATCGTCGGGACGCTGGTGACAACCGTTGTGTTTGGCAAACCGCTGGTACGACTGAATTTTGAGCAACTGAAACGAGAAGCTGACTTTCGCTTTAGCCTGGTGCGGATTCGGGAAAATGCGGAGGCGATCGCGTTCTATCGGGGTGAAGAACAGGAGTCAAATCAGGTCAAGCATCGCTTCCTCGAAGTGTTTGACAACGTGAAACAGCTGCTGCTGTGGGAACTGAACCTGAATGTGCTGACCAACGCCTATGAGTTCATTCCGTTCATTCTGCCTGCGCTGGTCGTGGCTCCTGCCATCTTTGCAGGCGAGCTTGAAGTGGGCAAAGTCAGCGAGGCGCAGGGTGCGTTCATTCGGGTCTTTTTCTCGTTGAATGTGGTGGTCGCACGGTTCCAGGCATTAACCACATTCGGCGCTGGAATCAACCGTCTATATACATTTGCTGCCTTTCTAGAGGAGAGTCATGCAGAACAGGTTGAACAGCCACAGACTCAGGTTTCAGAACCACAGACTACTGTAGAGCAGCCCGATCAGGCGCAAATTGAACCAGCAGAAACGACGGACGCTTCACCAAAACCAACAATTCAAGTAGTGACGGACGATCGCCTTGCCCTAGACCATCTCACCTTGCAAACTCCCAACTATCAGCGGACGCTAGTGCAAGACTTATCGGTCGACGTGCCAACCGGACAGGGACTGTTAGTCATGGGCGCAAGTGGGTGTGGGAAGAGTTCCTTGCTGCGGGCGATCGCGGGATTGTGGAACGCTGGCAGCGGTACGATCGTGCGTCCCGATGTGGAAAAAATTCTCTTCTTACCGCAGCGCCCGTACATGGTGTTGGGCAATCTACGCGATCAAATGCTCTACCCTAACACTCATCTTGAAGCAGACGACGAGCATTTGAAGCAGCTATTGGTGCAGGTGAATCTGGCGGATTTGGCTGAACGTTTTGGCGGCTTTGATGCCGAACGAGACTGGGCAGATGTCCTCTCGCAAGGAGAACAACAGCGCTTGACCTTTGCACGCCTGCTCCTGCAAAAGCCGGACTACGCCATTCTCGATGAAGCTACCAGCGCTCTTGATGCGGACAATGAGGAGCGGCTGTATCAACAGTTGCAGGCGATCGGCACCACTTTTTTGAGCGTGGGACACCGATCGACCCTGGCTCACTATCATCAAGCGATTTTGACGCTCTTGCCAGACAAGACGTGGCAGCAGTCTGCTTCGGCACCACTGGCGCTGTCGGCTAGAGAAACCTAAAACACACTCCTCGCCTTTCGTCAGGGGCACTGACCAACATGAATCGTTGTTTGGTCTTCGGGCTTAGTGCGAGAATGCTTTGATGCGTCCCTGGTTGCCCTTTCTTTACGATCGCCATGTCTGCCAACCCCCTTCTCCAACTCGACTACGAACCGTCTCTCGAACGTCTAGGTGATGATTACTACGATCTGGTCGCAGCGGCGGAGTTCCCGGCGCATATTTTGCGGTTTCGCAATGATGATCTGCTGCCAACGCTGGGGTTAGAACCACAAGCAGTTAGCGATGCCGCTTTTATCGAAGCCTTTGGTGCGTTTCAAGGAGTGCGTCCGTTTCTCGCGTTGCGCTATCACGGCTATCAGTTCGGTGAGTACAACCCTGCCTTAGGCGATGGTCGAGGCTTTCTGTACGGTCAGGTGCGCGGTACAGATGGCGTGCTGTATGACCTGGGCACGAAAGGATCGGGCACCACGCCTTACTCCAGAGGGGGCGATGGTCGCCTGACGCTGAAGGGCGGTGTGCGGGAAGTGCTGGCGGCTGAGGCGCTGCATCGCGCTGGGGTCAATACGTCTCGTTGCTTGAGCTTGATTGAAACGGGAGAGGCGTTGTGGCGTGGCGATGAGCCATCCCCCACCCGATCGTCCGTCATGATTCGGATGCAACAATCGCATATTCGCTTTGGCACCTTTGAGCGACTGCACGCCCTCGATCGCAAAGATCTCATCGCCATCCTGCTGGATCATGTGATTGAGGTTTACTACCCACATTTGTGGGGCAGGAGCGATCGCTATGCGTTGTTGTATGCCGAATTGGTGCAGCGGGTTGCAGAGTTGACTGCCCAGTGGATGTCGGCGGGCTTTTGTCATGCGGTGCTGAATACAGACAACATGGCGATTACAGGCGAAAGTTTTGACTACGGACCCTTTGCCTTTATTCCTACCTTTGACCCAAGTTTTACGGCTGCCTATTTCGATCATTTTGGACGATATAGTTACGGCAGACAGCCTGCCATTTGTCGCTGGAATTTAGAGATGCTGCAACGTCCTTTAGAACGAGTTATTTCCTCCTCAGATTTAGAGGCAGGCTTGGCACCATTCAACGCGCACTATGAGCAGGCATATCGTCAACGGATGCTAAATAAGTTAGGCTTTGATGGCTCTAATCTAGAACTCGATGAATTACTAAAACTGACCTTAACGCTATTAAAAGAAACACAAATTGGCTATCACAGTTTCTTTGCCGAAATTGCCCAACAATTTTCAAGTGACTGGCGCGATGATGTGGACAATATGTTCAGTCAGGCAAGCGTTTCGCCGGGTGAATTTGCCAACCTCTGGCACAACTGGAAAAACAGTTATTTCAATGCGTTACTAAGCCTACCCGAAGCAGAAATGGACGCGATCGCCACTCGCCTCCGTACCCATAATCCCACCACGACACCGTTACGACCAGAGATCGAGCGCGTGTGGGATGCGATCGCTCAGCAAGATGACTGGCAATCCTTCTACACATTGCTACAGCAGATTCAAGCCCATTAACGAGCAAGCCCACTAAACTACAGGCAAAATGAACTGCCAAGTACGATGAAAGAGCATCCTCTATTGCCACCCCAGCTATCAACAAAGCGGCTCATCGTGCGACTGGCAAACAAACGTGATGTGCATGAAATCGCACGGTACTACTGCACCAACCGAGCGTTTTTAGCACCATTTGAACCCACACGATCGCCCGATTTCTTTGCTGAAGAATTCTGGCGTGGACAAGTTGAACGAAATCTCATTGAATTTAACTATAACCAGTCGTTGAGGCTCTTTGTGTTTGAACAAGAGCAGCCTGAAGTCATTATTGGCATTATTAACTTTACTCAATTCTTTCGATCGCCCTTGCATGGCTGCACCCTAGGCTATAGCCTTGCAGAAACTAAACAGGGCAAAGGGTATATGACAGAAGCGGTTGGTTTATCGATTCAATACGTGTTTAATGACTTGAATGTGCATCGCATCGTGGCAAACTATATGCCTCGCAACCAGCGCAGCGGCAACTTGCTGAAACGCTTAGGCTTTGTGGTTGAAGGGTACGCCAGAGATTATTTGCTCATCAATGGAAAATGGGAAGATCACATCCTGACCAGTTTAATGAACCGCCGCTGGCAAGCTGACTAGGTGAGGCAGAAGGCAGGAGGCAGGAGGCAGGAGGCAGAGGGTAGAAGGGTGAAGGGTAAAGGGTAAGAACTCACTGCTAACTCCTCTCTTCCAACTCAAAACTCAAAACTCAAAACTCAAAACTCTCATACCCTGCACCCTACACCCTGCACCCTGTACCCTACTCCCCACTCCCCACTCCCCACTCCCACACTTAACGTTTCAAGCCACGATCGTCCCCGACTCACGCGACCTTTGGTGCGAAAGTGCGAAATAGAGTTTAATAGAGGAAGGAAATCGCTAGCGTTTGAGCCATCCGTCTGTAAGCGTTCCGTCTGTAAGCATTGAGTCATTGGCGCTCAATCAGTGACGGCTCCAGTTTCCTGGTATGGACATCCAATCACGTATCCAGTGCTGGCTGCTGATTGCCCATGAGTCATTGACAGCCGTTACTGTGCCAACGTTACAGACCTCCAGCGGTGCGTTCAAGTTGTTAAGCGATCGCCTGTTCTCTGGCTTTTTGCCGCTCCTGAGTGATTCAGATGTGACGCTGAATGCTCTTACTATCGCTGTTCTGTTCGATGCAAGCAAACGTCGGTTTGGGTTCGAGAGCGATCGCGGTAGTGCGCTAATGTTGCGGTTTGCGTTGAGTGATTGACTTGATAGGGTCGCTCAAGCAGATTGATGGCAGGCGAGAATCACGGCATTGAGTTAAGGTAACGTCTGCACTAACTAACGTGCTGCCCAGTCACAGCTACGCATGGGATATGCTCTGGCAGCCTGGTTCAAACCCCTGGATTTAAGGTTCTGTTAGACCATCTGACACAGAATTAAGTACACAAGGATCTATCGCTTCATGGAATTTTCGATCGCTGCCCTGCTGTCAAACTTTACTGATGACAAGCTCGTTGCTCCCAAAGTTTTAGAAAAAAAGCTGGATTGTCGCAACGACGATGATTTGCATCGGCTTCAGATTGCCCTCGATGCACTGGAGAAAATTGGCATTCTGACCAAAGATCGGGGACGGTATAAACGCATTGTGGAAGAGGGTGTCGTCGAAGGCAAACTGCGCTGCTCTAGCAAGGGCTTTTGTTTTGCCATTCAGGATGTGGAAGGTGCCGATGACATCTACATCCGCGAAAGCCAATTGAGCAATGCCTGGAATGGCGATCGGGTTCTCGTTCGCGTCACCAAAGAAGGTAGCCGTCGCCGCAGCCCCGAAGGAGAAGTGCGCTTGATTTTAGAACGCTCGAATCCGTCTGTGTTGGCGCGCGTCAAGAAGGCAGATGAGGGCTTTCGGGCGGTGCCGCTGGACGATCGCCTGCTGTTTGAAGTGCATCTACAGCAAAATGGTGGGAATCTCAGTGAGGCGATCGATCAGCTTGCTCATGTGAAGCTGTTGCGCTATCCGTTGGGTCAGAACCCACCTCTGGGTACAGTAGCTCAGGTTTTGGGCACCGATACCGATGCGGCTGATATCGACATTGTGTGCTGCAAACACTACCTCTCCCGCACCTTTAGCGATGAAGTCGAAGCTGCCGCCAAGTCACTGCCGACCAATCTCAGCAAAGCTGACCTGAAGAACCGGGTTGATCTGCGGAAGCTAACCACCATCACCATCAAAGCTGATAGCAGTCAGGCAAACACTGACAGTCTGGACGATGCGCTCACCCTGGAGCAGTTGGAGGGGGGACGATGGCGTTTAGGGGTACACATTGCTGATGTTGCCCATTACGTCGAGCCAGATTCGCCCGTTAATCGAGAAGCGCGCAAACGCGGCACCTCTGTTTATCTTGGCGATCTGGTAATTCCCATGCTGCCGGATGCGATCGCCCACTCGCTCTGTGCCTTTCAGTCTGATCACGATCGGCTAGCCGTTTCTGTCCTGGTCACGCTTGATGCCGATGGAGGCGTTCTGGAGTACGAAATTCAGCCAACGGTGATTAAAGTTGATTACCAACTGAGCTACCAGCAGGCGCAGGCGATTTTGGAACGGTCTACTGCTAGTGAGCAACCGTCAGACGTAGATATTCAAGCCCTTGCGCCCGTGTTCGATTTACTCGATCAGGTCTCTACCCTCAGTCAGGCGCTAAAGCAACAGCGCCATCAACGCGGAGCCTTTGAACTGAACCTCCCCGAAAAGTTTAGCTCTAGCGGCGTGGCAGATAGCGACAGTGAGGATGCAGGCAAGCTCGTCTTTACCCCCAAGTTTCATTACGACGATGAAGGTGTGCTGGGCGCGATGGTTGTCTCACCCACCGTGCCTACCTACGCGATGATTGCCGAACTGATGCTGCTGGCAAACCAGCTAGTGGCAGATCATTTGCAAGCGTTGGGTGTGCCGAGCCTGTATCGGGTGCATCCTACCCCCGATCCCGATGATGTGCAGGAGTTGATCAAGCTCTCTGTCAACATGGACATTGAACTGCATCTCCAGCAAGAAGATGTGGTCAAGCCTGAAGACTACCAGCACTTCACCCAAAAATTTGCCGAATCGGATGCGGAGCGAGTAATGACCTATCTGCTCTTAGAGACGCTGAAACCTGCGTTTTACAGCACTACTCCCCGATCGCACTTCGGCTTGGCACTGGAGCATGGCTACACCCACTTCACATCACCCGTGCGCCGCTATCCCGATTTACTCGTGCAACGGGCGCTCCATGCGTTATTTGAGGAAGGGCGCGATCGCAAATCCACCCGCTCGAAAGAAACCGTCAACCTGCGTCACAGTTCCGCCCACGGCAAC
Source organism: Lyngbya sp. HA4199-MV5 (assembly GCA_019359375.1). GTDB lineage: Bacteria > Cyanobacteriota > Cyanobacteriia > Leptolyngbyales > Leptolyngbyaceae > Stenomitos. The sequence goes on along the minus strand of JAHHHL010000015.1, from coordinate 68,666 downwards.
ATTAGCTGGAATGTGCTGCCGCCCGAAATTCAACAAGAGCTAGAAACCTACTTTGCGGCTCAAGTGGTGCATCTCAGCGAACGTGAAAAAGTCGCGCAAGAAGCCGAGCAAGACCTGGAAGGGCTGAAAAAAGCCGAACTCATGCGAGAACGCACGGGCGAAATCTTCCACGGTCTCATTACGGGCGTGCAGTCCTACGGTCTCTTTGTCGAAATTGAAGAACTGCTCGTCGAAGGGTTAGTCCATGTCAGTTCGCTTAAAGACGACTGGTACGAGTATCGATCGCGCCAGCAAACCCTCGTCGGTCGCAAAAACCGCAAGCAGTATCGTCTGGGCGATCGCATTGAAGTCCAGGTCAAGAGCGTTGATTACTATCGTCAGCAAATCGACCTGATCGCCGTCGGTGGTGGCAGCGAAGCCACTGATGATGAAATGAGTCCAGAACCAATCCCAATGGCTGAAACAGATTCAGAATTTGATGACGAGTAAGGTAAGTCAGTTGTTGGTTGTTAGTTGTTAGAGGCAGTCAGGAGGCAGGAGGCAGGAGGCAGAAGGCAATGAATAGTTGTCAGTCAGCAGTCTTCAGTGTTCAGTAAACTTAAAACTCTCCCTTACCTCCCCTGCTCCCCTTGCTTCCCCTTACCCCTTTCCCCCTTACTCCTTACCCCTTACCCCTCCCCCCTTGCCTCCTCATCCTCTCATCCTGGGTATCACTGGCGCGTCTGGGCTCATTTACGCCGTTCGCGCGCTGAAGTTTCTCCTGGCAGCAGACTATGCGATCGAGCTGGTTGCCTCCAAAGCCGTCTCGATGGTGTGGCAAGCAGAGCAAACCATACGGATGCCATCAGACCCCGTGCAGCAAGAGCAGTTCTGGCGACAGCAGGCAGGTGTCGAAAGTGCGGGCAAGCTGATCTGTCATCCCTGGAGCGATGTGGGAGCTACGATCGCCAGCGGTTCGTTTCGCACGGTGGGAATGCTCGTCATACCATGCAGCATGAGTACCGTAGCAAAACTGGCAGGCGGACTCAGTTCTGACCTGCTGGAACGGGCTGCCGATGTCCAACTCAAGGAAGGACGGAAGCTCGTCGTCGTGCCCCGTGAAACACCCCTTAGCCTCATCCATCTCCGCAATTTGACGGCTCTAGCAGAAGCGGGCGCACGCATTGTACCTGCTATTCCCGCCTGGTATCACAACCCACAAACGATCGAAGACCTCGTTGATTTTGTGGTCGCCCGCGCCCTGGATCAGCTCGATATTGACTGTGTGCCGTTGAATCGTTGGGAAGGACACTGAAAAGTCTTGAGTTTTTAGTTGCTTGTTGTTAGATCGGTGCTGAAGACCTTTACCTGGCGCTTGGCGGAAAATGGTTGCGTGCAAACGGTTTGGTAACACTAGCAGAATTGCTTCCCTGACAGGAGTTTAGTGCTGTCTGCATCAAGGGTCCGCTCTCAAACCCACCTTACACTTTTCGGGAATGATCTAATCCACGATCCTGAGTGAATGAAGATGTTTACGCAACGATGCGATCGTGTCGTTCACGCGATTCTTGCCGTACAGAGCCAGACATGGCTGCTTGTTGTAGCTGCATAAAGGCTTTGAGATCCTTGGCATCGTACTTGGTTCGCAAAAGCTGACGCAATTGATTTTCTGCCTGGATCGTCAAGCAGCCAGTGGCAAATGCATGTTGGACGATTTCACGAATCAGCATCATGGTAGGACCTTGGCGTTTACCGACAGTAAAGTGACAAACAAGTTCTGGAGGAATGGCATTACTTATCGTTAGATGCAATCACAGGGGGTTGTAGCAGCAGAGAGCCAGCTTTCTCGAGTAGAGTCAATCATATAAAGTTTTTCTAAAAAGATCCTGTTAGCCAGGTAACAAAACTGTAAGTTGATCAAATAACCGCCAAATAACAACTTCAAACGTTACAGTAACCTGTCAGGTGTACCCTGCAAATACGTCTTCAGGCAGACTCATTTTTCTGCCTTTAGAGGGATCCCTTTAGAGAGATCTCATGTCAAAGCCTGATACATGTGACGGCAACGCGACCAGAAAAGCACACATCGACATCACTATTCGCATCGCGCTGTCTTTTGGCGTACTCCCCTGTATAGTAGAAAGCTTCACCATCAACTCGGTAATTTCCGGGCAGCGGTTGAGTACAGGGTGAGCAAAAAACAATGTCTGGCAGCGGTGCATTTGCAACCAGATGGGGAAGGTTGACGTTCCAGAATGTTCCGGGTTCCCAGGTACGCTCGAAAAGCGTCTGTAAGACGTGAGTGGTTAATTGGGTGGCGATGCTCCAGTCGATCGCGCGCCCACCCTGACGATACTGGGAAAGCGCAACACCAGGAATCCGGTAAAAGGCTGCTTCGCGCACGGCTGCAACTGTGCCGGAGATGTATACATCTGAGCCTAAGTTGCCGCCAGCATTAATGCCAGAGAGTACCCAACGAGTTTCTGGAGCCAGGTGATTCAGCGCGATCCGCACACAGTCGGCGGGTGTTCCCCCAATCGCATACTCCACGGGCGATAGTGGCTGTACCTGTATTGGTTTTGTGGTCGTCACTTGATGACCACAGCCAGAATGAGGAGCTTGAGGCGCAACAATTATGGGGTTTGCACCGAACTGGCTCACCGCTTGCAGTAGCGCCTGGATACCTGGAGCATCAATGCCATCGTCATTAGTCAAAATGAAAGTCATACAGCCGACATTCTGCCCTTTGACGCATCACAACATTGAGAATTCAACCACATAATTTCCTCAAGCCTATCAGCAAAGAGGGTGCAGTATTAGCAACGAGTTAATCGTGCAAAATCTAGGGGCTGTCATCAATTACGCCTACACATCACCTTCAGCAAGGGTTTCAGCCCCTAGCTTGGTGTGTTAGGACGGGCGCGATCATGCTGATAGCGCAAGGTTTCGGGGCTGAATTGATGACGTGCCCTAAACCATCTAGAAATCGCTGTCAGTTTAGTAGATGAGTGAGCATGACGTTGCTCCGCAGTGCGGCAATTAGCAGAGAAATCCGCAAACGCTTCGACGATCGCAAGCTGAGCCATGAGCGAATACTGCTATGGGTTGAGATGACCTCAGAAGCATATCAGCTACTCAGTGAGAATGAAATGACACTGCTTTCCAAGCTCTGTTCGTGAAATTGTGCTACGGGCTGTCATCAATGATGACTACACGTTACTGGCAGCCAAGGCGCAGGTTGGGGTACGCTGATGCTTTTCCGGCTCACCCCCACGAGCGTGGGGACAACGTTGGTTTCCGCGATCGCGTTCCCCATCTCATCGGCTCACCCCCACGAGCGTGGGGACAACATTACGCAGCGATGGGAAGGGGTTGTCGTGCTGCGGCTCACCCCCACGAGCGTGGGGACAACAACTTTTTCTAGGCTCGTAGTCTGACGTGAGTTCGACGGGGTTAGAAGACCGCTGGAGGCAGTGCCGGCAAGCCTTTGCACTCTAAGTCCAAGGAGGGCTTTTTCTCCTGGTAGGTGTAGGCGATTAAGCCCGCTAGCAAGTTGACTAAGAAATTGAACCAACTCCGTGCGCGAAGCGTGTGCGCAGCACTTAGGCGTGAGTGTTCAATCTGGCACATGTTCTTGAGCGGGTCGTTAATCGATTCAATCAGTGCCCGCTTGCGGAGCAAAAGCTTGTCGATGCGCTTGACCAGGCGGTTTTTCCTGTTCTTCTTGGACTTGGTGATCAGTTGGAGTCCCCGTTCGTACAACGGCTCAAACAAGGCTTGCGAGACAGCACCACGGTCACCAAACAGCTTGCCCAACAAGTCTTGGGTCATGTCCGGTACTGGTTTGCGGTCGTCGGTGTTCGCGGGTGTCAGCTTGAACGCCAGCAACTCACCCTGGTCGTTGACAAGCAGGTGGAGTTTGAAACCAAAGTGCCAGCCCACAGAGTTTTTACCCCACCGCGCCTGCCCTTGAAAGACTTTGTGTGCATGAGCACGGCAGGGATGGCAGACGTTCAGTGGTGTAGAGTCGATAAACGCAATGCCTGTGCCGTCGCCCTTGCGGGTGTGGAAGAAGCAGCACAAGAGCAGCAGGCACCAGGGCAGCAACTCGCTCAACCGACTGTAACTGACCAAGTTGGGAAACGCGTGCCGCCAATGCGGCAGGACGCACAAAGTATAAAACTCCTTAAAGGTGCGAAAGCCAGAGCCGTGAAAGGCGACGGCGTTGGCGAAGCCGCTCCTCTGGAGCCTCGTCATCACCTCGCTCAAGCTCAGCCGTGAATGGCTCCGGCGTTCACCAGGCATAGAGGGCAACTGGACTTGGTGTTGCCAACCCTTCGCAGTGCTGCTACAAATCGTCCAGTGCACAGAAGCTTGGGGCGATGTCGAGGCGCGAGACGATGGTGTCCATAGCTGAAACCGTTACTTCAAGACCAGTCTCAGCTTTTCTTCGGTCAATTTCTGTTCGTCTAACTCACGTTTACTTAACGAAACGATGAAACTACGTCATTGTCTCCATAGAATTACAGACGTTTGCAAAAGTGGTGTAGGAAGATTCCGCAATCCTGACAAGGGGATTCGCTAAGGAGTTTGGCATGGTTGTAGTGGCATACCAGTCCGTGCATCGAGCGCCTGCGATGAGTGTTGCCCGCCCTGTTATCTGGAATCTTCCTATGTTTTCTTCACAACACACCAAGCTTACGTTTCCCGTCTGGCAGTTTCTTAGTCAGCCAGTTTTTGACTCCAAATTTCAAGTGGTTCTCAACCCTCGTCGCTTTTGGCGGTTTCATCAAGTATCGCTGTTAGAGCGCTGCCTCTCTAAGGAATGCGCATCTAAAGATAGCCGCTGTGATTGAACTGAACCAACCGTTGCTTTGGCTGCTAACGGTGGGGCGATCGCTCCGCCGTTTTGTTTTGAATTGCCATTTAGATTGCTATTTATCCGTCCGGAGGACACAAGCAGCCCTTGAATGATGAAGCTATGAAGACGGCTTCACTATTTACTCTAAGCGTAGGTTTGGGCATCGGTTGTGCAGGGTTTGTTTCTGCTGGGTCAGCCCACGTTTGTGGTCAGTAAGAGCTGTTGAGTGCTGAACGTTTTAGATAGGAGAGGCGATCATGCTGGCACACGAGTCTACGTACTGCGTGAGCGTTCCTGGAGGCAACGCTGAAGTTTCATTAAATGGGCTGCGGGCAATTCTAGGACAGGTTGAGGCGGAGCTATATCACAGTGAAATTTATGGGCAGATGCTCTCAAGCCTGAAAGCGCTGCCAGAGGATTTAAATCGCCAAATGCAATGCATGGTGAAGGCTGTAGGTCGAGAAGCGATTCGACTGGCACTCCGCAAGATGGTGCGCAGAAAACCTTTAGGCATGGTGCAAGCAGCCGACCAGAGCTTTACCAGCACTGCTCCCCCCGTTCCTACGCCCAGGGTACAACCTCTGGTGCCAGTGAATCCAGCAGCACCTCCCGTCCCCGATCGCACTCCTCCTGCCCTGACGGTCGTTCCTCCTGCCGAACCCCAAACACCGCCAGCGCGAGAACGTAAAATGCTCTATCCAGCCACAGCGGTTTCTAGCCTCAAGCCACTAAAAACGACCCCTCACAAAAAGCTCAGCAAGCGAGAACTCGCACAAAAGGCGGTTATTGAAGCGCGGGAGGCTTATCTACAAGACTTGGGGCAGATGATTCGGCAGGTGCGCGAGGAAAAGTTGTGGTCGCCGTATCACTTGCACTTAAAAACCCAGATTCCCCTCCATCAATTAGAAGCGTTAGAAACTGGACGGGTCGATCGGCTACCCGAAGACATCTATTTGCGGGGCTTTATTCGGCAGGTGGGGAATGCATTAGGGTTAGACGGTGCTCACATGGCGGCATCGTTACCCACGATCGAGTCAGCATCCGCTGTCGTACCCTCGTGGCAGCAACCGAAAACAGGCTCGCAGTTACGCATCAATTCAATGCAGCTTTACCTGGGTTATGCTGCTCTCATGGCGGGTGGCATTGCCTGGGTGTCGCAGCAATCCATCCCGCAGCAACCAGAACCCGCCTCGCCTCCTACCGCTGCAACGGTTGCACCCTCACCCAAAGCTGCACCAACCCAGCCAACTACCCCGAAAGTAAATGCTAAAAACACGGCAAAGTTGAACATTCAACAAAGCAACCTTGCGCCAGCACCCATTAACGTTTCACCTCCAGAGACAAGCCCTCTTTAGCGATCGTTCGCGTTGATGGGCGATCGCGTCTGGATGTTCTGCGGCTCCGCTTCGACCTTCCCACTTCTGCCTGATAGGATGGACAGTAATTGTTTAACGTGGGATGAAGTGTGGTTGTTAAACCAGAGTGGTTACGGGTGAAAGCACCGCAATGGGAGCGGGTCGGCTCGGTAAAAGAGATCTTGCGGGATCTGGAGCTAAACACGGTTTGTGAAGAAGCCTCCTGTCCCAATATTGGTGAGTGCTTTAACAACGGCACGGCTACCTTTTTGATCATGGGACCTGCCTGCACCCGTGCCTGCCCCTACTGCGATATTGACTTTGAGAAAAAGCCAAAGCCGCTTGATCCCGCAGAGCCAGAGCGTTTGGCAGAAGCCGTGCGCCGGATGCGGTTGAACCATGTCGTGGTGACCTCGGTAAATCGGGATGATTTACCGGATGGTGGCGCGGCACAGTTCGATCGCTGCATCCAGGCGATTCGGGCTGCTTCTCCAGGCACCACGATCGAAGTCTTGATCCCCGATCTCTGTGGCAACTGGGAGGCGCTGGCAAGAATTCTGCAAGCCGCTCCAGATGTGCTGAACCACAACACGGAAACGATCCCCCGCTTATACCGTCGCGTTCGTCCTCAGGGGAGCTATGGTCGATCGCTAGAGCTATTGCAGCGATCGCGGGATCTGGCTCCCTGGCTCTACACCAAAACGGGCATTATGGTGGGCTTGGGCGAAACCGATGATGAAGTGAAGCAGGTCATGCGTGATTTGCGATCGGTGGACTGCGATATTCTCACGATCGGGCAGTACCTCCAACCCAGTCAGAAACACCTGGGTGTCGTCGCTTTTGTGCGCCCAGAGCAGTTCGATGGCTGGCAGACATACGGCGAGTCGCTGGGCTTTTTGCAAGTGGTGTCGTCTCCCTTAACGCGCAGTTCTTACCATGCAGAACAAGTGAGGGCGTTGATGGAGCGGTATCCACGGGCAAGGGGCGATCGGTGATACCTTTATGTCATGTCACAACGCACGATCGTCATTCTCGGTGCTGGAGCCTGGGGGACAACTTTAGCCACACTGGCAAAAGTAAGCGGTCACGCTGTCCGGGTGTGGTCTCGCGGAGATGCCTTGCAGACTGCTCTCGACGGGGCGGATCTGGTGTTTTCTGCGGTCTCCATGAAGGGTGTGGAAGCGGTTGCAGAACAGGTACAACACGCAACGATCGCCCCTCACACGGTTTTTGTCACCGCAACCAAAGGCTTAGCCGCAATGAGCAGCCACGACATGCCGTTGTTGCCGTCTCAAATTTGGCAGACTGCTTTACCGTTGCATCCAGTAGCGGTTCTGTCGGGTCCCAACCTGTCGCAAGAAATTCAGCAGGGCTTGCCTGCCGCCACGGTGGTTGCCAGTCACGATCTCGCCGCTGCCGAAGTCGTACAAGCAACACTCTCATCTCACTCGTTTCGGATCTATACCAATGATAATGTGCTGGGTGTGGAACTTGGCGGTACGTTGAAAAATGTGATTGCGATCGCGGTAGGAACCTGCGATGGTCTGCAATTGGGCACCAACGCGAAAGCGGCACTGGTCACTCGCGGGCTTGCCGAAATTATTCGGGTGGGAACCTATTGGGGAGCCAAGCCAGAAACCTTCTATGGCTTATCGGGCTTGGGTGACTTGCTGGCAACGTGCAATAGCGCCCTCAGCCGTAACTATCAGGTGGGGTATGGATTGGCTCAGGGGAAATCCTTGACTGAGGTGCTCGCTCAACTCAAGGGCACGGCGGAAGGGGTGAATACGACTCAAGTTTTGATGAAACTGGCAGAGCAGCAAAAGATCGCGGTGCCCATTTCCCATCAGGTCGATCGCCTGCTCAAGGGCGACATTACACCCCAGGCAGCCGTCGAAGCACTGATGTTACGAGATTACAAACCAGAGACACCTTAGAGAAGCCATGTCGTTTATTGCCACGATCGAAGCCTTGTTTCAGCAACCACCGATTCCCTTTAAGCCTGAGCAGCAGTCGCTCAAGGGCTGGGCAATGTATTGCTTGCGCGATCGTGGCTTCAAGGTGGTCTATGCCCAAAATGCTGACTTTGCGATCGAAACGCGGGAAGGCAACAAGGTGTATTTCAATGTTAGAGAGGCTCCGATCGATCCAGATGCGACTAAAGCGGAGGCAAAGATTGGGTGGATTGTGCGCGATCGTGCCACAAATCAGATCACGGTGATTGCACCCCAGTCCTGATCATTGAGGATAAAACCATTGAGGCGATCGGCTTAGCGTTCGCGGTTGATTTCCATAGCAGTCGAGAGGTTGATTAGGACAGATCATAATCATCAAAGCACTGCTAGGAAAGGTTTTGCCTTCTGCCCTCTGCCTTCTGCCTCCTGCCATTGGCTATAAGGATCGTGAATTTAATCATCGATGCGTGAGAGGATGTCTGCTAACCGTCAAAACAGGATGCTGAGGTCAGCCTACCGACCTACCGAGACCATTGGCGGGCGATCGCAAGCTTAAACCTGGCGTTGTGAGAAACGTCTAAGTCCAGAGAGGGGTAATGTTGCTCACACCATGCGGTCAAAGTCTGGATCGCAGCGGCAAAAATGTCATTGGGAATTTGCCAGCTTGAGCTGTACATCCGGTTTTGATAGCGATGCAGCAGTTCGCCGATCGTTTGTTCAATACGCCATTCTGCTGCGACGATCGTCTCCACTGTTGCGCCCTGCTGAGCCAAGTCCTCTAAAACGTCTGCCTCTGTCGCGCCATAGTCTTTCAACTGAACGCCATGATCGGCTAAAATCTCATCCCAGCGTTGCTTGAACTCATGCTGAGGCTGGTTAAAGTCAAAATCTCCAGGCTTTGCGTCATTTCCTCGACCATGTACATAGAGAAAGATCCCTTCTGGCTTGAGCACGCGCCGGATTTCTGACAGCACGTTCTGCCAATTGGCAACTAAATGTAGTAAATGCACCGTGAGCGCCACGTCGAAAGTGCGATCGTCAAACGGTAGCGCGGTGGCATCGCCTTTGATCAATGTCAGTTGATGAGGCACACCTTCAAGCTTACGCCGCAGCACATCCATCATCTCGTCTGAGATGTCGATGCCTGTGTAGGCGTACCCACGCTGCACAAGGGGCAAGGCAATCCGTCCTGTGCCGATGCCTGGTTCAAAAAAGTGAGTCTTCGGTGTGGCAGCCGTGAGGCGCAAAATACAGTCTGTCACCTGCTCAGAGACTTCAGGCGGCAAGCCTCGTGTGGCATCGTAAATGGTCGAGACGCGATCGAACGAAACGCTCATGTTGCTAGGGAGTATGAGTGAAGGGGAGAAAACCAGCATCCGGTGAATGTTAGTCAGGAAGCCTAAGCGCGTTGCTCAATGACTTCAAACAGCCCCATGCAACCCGCTTCCGCGATCGCATCCTGATGGGGATGAAACATAAACTTGCCAGGATAGGGGTAAGAAAACTCTAAAATATGGCGTTCTGCGGTTCCCATCGTGATTACATCCGTCTCTTCATCAGGCTCCAGATGTCGTCCGGTGCGAAACACGCGAAATAAATTGGCATGGAGGTGAAAGGTTGCGACTGGATCAAACTCAATCATATTCAGCACATAGAGCCGAATGAGTTGATCTTTCTGAATAGCAATGGGGTGCTGCATATAGTAATGAGGCTTACCATTAAACGCGTAAAGTTCGTTTTTCTGGTCGCCATTGACATCATAGCCCGCCATAATTAACACCATCTCATCGGCAGGTGGTCGTGGAGTGGGCGGGTCGATGATAAACATGCCGTACAGTCCCTTACCAATATGGCGGGTGACAGGAGCAATATGGCAGTGATAGAGATGTATCCCAAAGGGTTCCGCATCAAATTCGTAAATAAAGACACTGCCATTACGAACGGGCTTTACCCCATCCATGCCAGATGGATGCACGCCATGAAAGTGGAGCGAATGGGAATGCCCCGCACGATTGTAAAAAATGACTCGAATCCGATCGCCCTCGGTGGCACGAAAGGTTGGTCCTGGAACATGCCCATTGAGATTCCAGGTAATGAAGGAGGTGGCGCTATTGAGTTGTACTGCGGTCGTGCGTGCCTCAACGCGAAACTCACGCACCGTGCGCCCGTTTTCGGTGGTGACAGTGCCATAGTCAAACTGACGAAGCGTTGTCAGCGGAGTAAAGCCTTTGGGTTCTGTAGCCGTCTGGTTTGTCGCTGGTGGGATGTGGACGTGAGACGATCGCGGTTGCCAAAGTGCCCGCAGCCCGATCGCGCCACCCGCTATCCCAACGCCTGCTAAACCAACCTTCAACACATGCCGCCGACTCCAACGTTGGGTTTTATGCAGAGCAGAGCGATCGGACATACGGCAACCAGCGATTTCTGACTCAAGATCGAACAGAATGAACTTGCAAAGCGGTCTGAGTACAGATCACTGGCAAAAAGAGTCTAACAGCCTTTCAGTATAAAAGTCACTGAAGCTTATTGTCAATTATTCTCATTTAGCCTCGTTTCATCTCCGCTGCTGAAGGTGCCATTTTGTCTAAGGCGATTTCCCGAAACGTTTATACCCGCATCTCGTAGGGGCATCTTCTTTCTCAGAAATCTCCTCACAAGCCAACACCGAGACCAAATTAGGGGTGGCGAGGCGCATACATAATGACTAAAACACCCAACAAAGCAATCCAGCCTCCCAGCCAGTCGTATTTGTCAGGCGTGACGCGATCGATTCCCCACCCCCACAAGATGGACAGCACGATAAAGATCCCACCATATGCGGCATAGGCACGTCCAAAACTAACGGGTTGCAGTGTTGGCAAAACTCCATAGATCGCCAATACCGCGACTCCCAGCACCGCGAGCCAAACGCTTTTGCCCTCACGCAGCCACAGCCAAAACAAATAGCCGCCGCTAATTTCACACAGCCCAGCCAGAACGAAGAGCAATAACGATCTACCGATCATGGTTTTGTATCGACTGAAACAGCCCTCATTGTAAAGGTAGGCTGTTTCAGTCGGTTTGAATGTGCATCAAACAGTCGCGCTACTTTGACATTTCAACCCTGACATCCACTACCGATGCACAAAGTCTTCTAGCGTATGGGTGAGCCAGCCTGCTAACCCTTCTGGTGGCGCTGTTTCAGCAATGACGGCTGCCTCAATCTGCTGCACCGTTTCGGGCGGCAACCCTAAAAGCTGCACTAATGTTTGGTAAGCAGCGGCTTCCTCAGCATTAATGGTGGCTTCATCAGGCGTGCGGGCACTACAGTAGATGACTTCATAGCCCAAACGCAACACAAGCTCCCGCTCAGCATTGGTTTCTAATTTGGACACCAGTTCGCTAAGAGGAAGATGCTGCATCAAGTACTCGCGTAACTCGTGCTGCAAGGCTTGCTGCTGGGCAGAGTCGGTTGCAAAAATGCGGCTGAGGCGCTCTAACATGACGGTGACTTCTTCGGCAGCAAGATGACCGTCAGACCACGCCATTGCCGCAACAATCCGCAGCAAATTCATTTGACGTGGCGTAATGGAAGGGGGGGTGGGAACGTGTAGCATCATAAGCTCCTGCTCTAACATCTATGTGCAGCATTCTGGAGCGGTAGAACCCAATGGTTGGAAAAAAGCTGTTGTGCGATCGACAAATCTACTGGCTCCATCTCTTCTCAGTTTACAGGCTAAAGGTTACAGGCTAAAAGGCTGGTGGACGATAGAACGTGTACCTCACACACCTTAAAAGCGCTGTAAGCTACTGTTTTCAAGGGGTTACAACAAGCCTCTTTTTTTGCCCTGAGCGTTGATCGCGCATCTACCGCACATTCCTTTACAATTAGAAATCTAACAGCGTGTAAAGCAATCTAAGCGAGAAGGACAGAATGCGAGTTGCGATCGTGGGTGCGGGGCTGGCAGGCTTGGCAGCAGCGGTAGAGTTAGCCGATGCTGGGCACGAGGTCGAAATCTTTGAGTCTCGTCCGTTTGTGGGCGGCAAAGTTGGCAGTTGGGTCGATGCAGACGGTAACCATCTGGAAATGGGTCTGCATGTGTTTTTTGGCTGCTACTACAACCTGTTTGACCTGATGAAAAAGGTCGGTGCGTTTGAGAGCCTTTTACTAAAAGAGCACACCCATACCTTCATCAATCGCGGTGGGCAGATGGGAATGCTGGATTTTCGCTTTCTCACAGGTGCGCCGTTTAATGGGCTGAAAGCATTCTTTACCACGTCTCAGCTTTCAGTGCAGGACAAAATGCAGAACGCGATCGCCCTTGGCACCAGCCCGATCGTGCGCGGTCTCGTAGACTTTGACGGCGCAATGAAAAGCATTCGCAACCTGGATGGCATTAGCTTTGCCGACTGGTTTCGCAAGCAGGGCGGCTCAAACGGTAGCCTGAAGCGCATGTGGAACCCGATCGCCTACGCTCTGGGTTTCATTGACACCGAGAATATCTCTGCCCGCTGTATGCTCACCATCTTCCAGCTCTTCGCCGCCAAAACGGAAGCGTCGGTACTGCGAATGCTGGAAGGATCGCCTCACGAATATCTGCATAAGCCGATCGTGGACTATCTCGAAGCACGCGGCACCAAGATCCATACCCGTCGTCGGATTCGTCAGGTGCTTTTTGACGGTGAAGGCGACCAAACCCATGTCACAGGCTTAATTGTTGCCAAAGACGACTCAGAAGAGACGATCGCGGCGGATGCCTACCTTGCCGCCTGTGATATTCCTGGCATTCAACGTCTGCTGCCTGCCGAATGGCGCACCTGGAAAGAGTTTGACAAGATCTACAAGCTGGATGCAGTGCCCGTCGCAACCGTACAACTTCGGTTTGATGGCTGGGTCACAGAGTTACAAGACTCAGCGCAGCGTAAGCAACTGACTCAGGCTGCGGGCATCGATAACCTGCTCTATACACCCGATGCAGATTTTTCCTGCTTTGCGGATATGGCGCTCACTAGCCCCAGCAACTATTACCGTGAAGGTGAAGGCTCGTTAATGCAACTGGTGTTGACTCCTGGCGATCCGTTTATCAAACAGAGTAATGAGGCGATCGCCCAACACGTTCTCAAACAAGTTCACGATCTCTTCCCTTCCTCCCGCGACCTCAACATGACGTGGTACAGTGTCGTCAAACTCGCCCAATCCCTCTACCGCGAAGCCCCTGGCATGGATTTTTATCGTCCCGCCCAGAAGACCCCGATCGCCAACTTCTTCCTCGCAGGCAGCTACACCCAGCAAGACTACATCGACAGCATGGAAGGAGCCACCATTTCTGGCAGACAAGCCGCGCAAGCCATCCTAGAACCGACGGGGTATAGGGTACAGGGCGTGGGATTGTTTAATTACTAACTAGGGAGTGGGGAGTCGGGAGTGGGGTTTTGATTGAGTCTTATCGGGATTTGAAGGTATGGCAAGAGAGCATGAATCTGGCAGAGGTTTGCTATAAGACAACCAAGACTTTTCCAAAAGAAGAAATCTATGGCATGACTTCACAGATTCGTAGAGCAGCAACCTCAGTTCCAGCCAATATTGCGGAAGGCTATGGACGAGAATATCGCCAAGAATATATTCAGTTCTTACGCATTGCCCAAGGCTCCCTCAAAGAACTAGAAACGCATCTGCTGCTAACACAACGAGTAGACTTACTGACCACAGAAAGTGCAGACCTCACTCTAAAGCAATGTGAATCAGTCGGAAAATTACTCCGCGCCCTCATTTGCTCACTACAACCCAAGAGCTAAATCTTCACCCGACTCCCGACTCCCCACTCCCCCTTTACTTCTTCACCCGACTCCCGACTCCCCACTCCCCCTTTACTTCTTCACCCGACTCCCGACTCCCCACTCCCTACTCCCTTCCTTCCCATGTCCAACTGGCTCGAACACAGTGTCCAAGTAGAAGTTGATGCCCCGATCGAACTGGTCTGGAGCCTCTGGTCTGATCTAGAGCAAATGCCCCGCTGGATGAAGTGGATCGATTCGGTGACGGTCTTAGAAGACAAGCCGGAACTGTCGCGCTGGAAGCTAGCAACGGGAGGCTTTGAGTTTACCTGGCTCTCGCGGATTCTCAAAGTCGTCGAGCATCAAATTATTCAATGGGAATCGGTGGATGGGTTGCCCAATCGAGGTGCCATTCGCTTTTACGATCGGGGTGACAAAGGCAGCATCGTCAAAATGTCCGTTGGCTACGCCATTCCTGGCTTTCTCGGTCAACTTCTCGACAACCTTTTTATTGGACGTGTTGTAGAGTCCACTTTGCATGCCGATTTAGAACGCTTTCGACAGTATGCACTTAACGCAAAAGCAACCCAATGAATGCGCTTTTACCCATTTAATTCCCCTCTCTGACCCTCTGCCCCTTCACCCGTAAGCATTACGTTAGAATACCGAAGGCGACTTACGGACTCTGTTCATGCAAGCTCCTTTTAGTTCGCTGCCCAAGCCTGGTCAGTATTGGCAATGGCAGCAGCAGCCCATTTATTACGTCAAAGCAGGAACTCGTCAGGCGCAGCGCCCTCCACTCTTGTTAATTCATGGGTTTGGTGCGTCTACAGACCACTGGCGGAAGACGATCGCGGGCTTGAGTGAAGAATTTGAAGTTTGGGCGATCGATCTGTTGGGGTTTGGGCGATCGGCGAAACCCGATCGAGCCTACAGCGGCGATCTATGGCGCGACCAGCTCCATGAGTTTATTACGCAGATCATTGGTCAGCCTGCGGTTTTGGTGGGCAATTCTCTTGGAGGCTATGCGGCTCTTTGCGTTGCAGCCCAGCGTCCAGAATCAGCAGCCGGATTGGTATTGGTGAACAGTGCAGGACCGTTTACGGACATCCAGGGCACCACCAAACCAGATCCGGTGCGCGAAGTGATGGGTAAAGTCGTGCAAACGCTCTTTCGTCAAGAGTGGGCAAGCTTTTTGCTCTTTCAATATGTGCGTCAGAAATCGCTTATCCGCAAGACGTTAGAAAAAGTCTATTTAGACCAAACGGCAGTTACAGACCAGCTTGTAGACGAAATTTATCAGCCGTCTTGCGATCCGGGTGCGCCGAAGGTCTTTGCGTCGGTGTTCACCACGCCTCAGGGTGAAAAGGTTGATGTCCTGCTGGGGCAACTCACCCGTCCGCTGCTGATGCTCTGGGGCGAAGCTGACCCCTGGATTAACGCTAGAGAGCGAGGCGCAAAGTTTCGGCAGTACCATCCCAAATTGACTGAATATTACTTGCGGGCGGGTCATTGCCCTCATGATGAGGTGCCCAATCAGGTCAATGAGTTGCTGCGATCGTGGGTGACAACTGCACTCTAGTTCAGAGCGATCGCAAATCTTTCTCGTACGGGCGAACGGCCGTTCGCCCCTGCCTGCCGACCAACACAGCAGCCTCGCCTCCGAGGTTTTGGTTAGAGCGTTGGAACGGAGAGAGAGGGATTCGAACCCTCGTTAAGTTGCCCTAAACAGCATTTCCAGTGCTGCGCCTTCAACCACTCGGCCATCTCTCCAGGTCTGTGTTGTTTCAAGTCCTATGTTGTTTCAACAATCACAGAATAAACATCCTAGCAGAAGCAGGTAGACTTTAGGCAAGGGACTTTGAAGTTAATTGTCCAACCTTGCACGCTCGATCGCTCATTCGCGACGCATCCCCCGTTAAGCTATGCCGCATTCTTACACTGTCCGCATTCACGATCGCCGTACCAACCACATTCGCACGGTCAAGGTTCCGGACGATCGCTACATTCTACAAACCGCTGAAACTCAAGGTGTGGCTCTCCCGTTTGCTTGCCGTAACGGTGCCTGTACGACCTGTGCGGTGCGCGTGCTGTCTGGAGACCTCTACCAGCCAGAAGCGATGGGTCTGTCGCCCAAACTCCAGCAGCGAGGGTATGCGCTGTTATGCGTGAGCTATCCCCGATCGGATCTGGAGGTCGAAACGCAGGATGAAGATGAAGTCTATGAGCTTCAGTTTGGTCGTTACTTCGGCAAGGGAAAAATAAAAGTAGGACTACCGCTAGACGAAGATTAGGAGAACAGTATGAAAGAGACGCGCGATCGCCTTGGGCATTGGCTGAAAGGGCTGGGGTTGGTTGTCTTTTTCGTGCTTCTAGCGGGGTGCCAGTCGAATGCGCCGCTGCAAGGGCTGACGATCGACGTTCAACGGGTACTAAGTGGGCGCGAGTTTGAAGTGGCTGGGATCGCCACTGCGCCCGATATCACCGAGCGGGTACGGCTAGAAGGCGTGGATGTCCCCGATGTGCGGCAAGAACCCTGGGGTAAAGCCGCCAAAAGCCTGCTCGAAACCTACCTCCAGCAACGATCGGTGCTACTAGAAACCGATGCCGAACCACGAGATGCCTTTGGGCGACGACTGGCGTATGTGTGGCAGGGCGATCGCTTGTTGAATGAAGCGCTGGTAGCAGCAGGGTATGCGATCGTCACACCTCATCCACCCAACAGCAAGTACGATCGACGGCTTGCCCAGGCTCAAGAACAGGCCAGAGTGTTAGGGCTCGGTCTTTGGAACCCTAAACAGCCAATGCGGGTGAGTCCGGCAGAATTTCGCAATCAACAGCGACAGAATGGGGGGAGTGGGGAGTAGGGAGTAGGGAATGTGCCTTAACTCAAAGTACCGTTCCCCATTCATCGCGTAAATTTCGCTGAGCCACTACTGAATCGCCTTGCCAATTGAGTGTACCAGCCAGATCTGAAAAGTCGTACGTCGCAGCAAAGCTTTGTTCTGACTGGATTGGCTGAATGGTCATCTTGACTTCAACATCGCCTGATACAAGGGAAGTGAGGACATCCAAACGAAGATGTCCATCCGCATCAATTTTTCCAGTTAATATAATGCTTTGCATAGTGTGAAAAGCCATTAGTCTGCTGTTTCTGAAAAGTCACTTGCTTCTTGCAATACCTGCACAATATCAGGCTTATCGACAGCAATAACGGCATCGGGCAGATGTTTGTGATGAGGAAAACTGGATAATTTGGGAAAATGTGGAGTGCTATCGTAGCGTAAGATTAACTTGTTTTTCTCGTCTTGAAAATGGTAGCGATAGTCAATTTGTGAAATCTGATCGCCAATTACGACTAACGCTTCACTGATTGCCAGCAGGTATTTCCCCTTGAAGCGCACTCTCAGCTTTAGATTTGCTCGTTCTGATGTCAAAATAACGGCATTAAATTGCTCAACATACGTGTTAGGTAGTGTCAACAATCGTTGCTCAACGTGATCAAAGTAAGCATTCAAAGCTTCACGCGACATTTTTCAGCTTTGTCTCTAATTCCTGATGCAGTGCCAGATAGTGCTGATAGTTACCAGCCCACTCAATAAAGACCTCATCATCGGCGGTTTCGCCTTGAGTGTACTGGGTGAAAAACTCTGCGGAGTCCATTCTGTACTCAGTTTCATAGGCGTTGAGCTGCTTAGCAAGCTCAATTAAAGCATCCAAAGGGGAAGTATATTCAATAATTTGTTTACGCATAGGGAACTTTCTGCCTGTCAAGGAACGTTGTCTACTCTTCTTAACGTTGGTTGGTTGGGTAAACAATACCTACTCAGCTTTTGACTCATCACTTCATCATCCAGGTGGTTATGCCCCATGAAGAAGGTTGCATTAAGCTTTTGATTGCGCTTTCTTCGCCTTTTCTTTTTCCTTTTGCTTGGCGCGTTTTTCGGCAGCTTTTGCTTCTTTTTCGGCTTCGATCGCCGCTAGTTTCGCCTTATCTTTTTCTTCAGCAATCTTGTCTAAGTAGTAGTGATAATCGCCGCGATAGAGGATGAGTTCACCATCACGAATTTCGACAATTTTGTTGGCGACCTGGGAGATAAAATAGCGATCGTGCGACACGATAATCACGGTGCCATCGTAGTGCTGAAGTGCTTCTTCCAGCATCTCTTTGGCGGGAATATCCAGATGGTTCGTTGGCTCATCCAGAATCAAGAGATTCGCGGGTTGGAGGAGCATTTTGGCAAGGGCAAGACGTGCTTTTTCGCCACCGCTGAGGGATTCGACTTTCTTGAAGGCACTGTCACCACTGAAGAGAAAGCGTCCTAATAGGGTGCGGACTTCTTCATTTGTCCATTTGGGCACTTCGTCGTGGATGGTTTCGATGACCGTTTTTTGCAAGTCGAGCGCTTCTGCCTGGTTTTGTTCAAAGTAGCCAGGGAGGACGTTGTGATCGCCGATCGTGACCGTGCCCTCAGTGGGCTTTTCCATCCCCATCATCAGGTGCAGCAGGGTGGATTTACCCGCACCGTTGGGACCTAAAAACGCCACGCGATCGCCCCGCTCAAGCAGCAGGTTCGCGTCTAAAAACAGAATCTTGTCACCGTAGGCGTGGGTCATATTTCTGATTTCCACCACTTCGCGACCACTCCGAGGTGCGGGTGGAAAGCGGAAATGAAGGGTTCTCATACCACCATCAGGAGCCTCAAGACGCTCAATTTTATCGAGTTGCTTTTCGCGGCTCTTTGCCTGGGTGCTGCGGGTCGCGCTGGCACGGAAGCGATCGACAAACGCCTGTTGCTTCTCCAGTTCTTTCTGCTGCCGTTCGTAAGCGCTCAGTTGAGCATCCCGCATTTCTTCTTTCTGCTGAAGGTAGGCGGAGTAGTTGCCTAAATAGGTGGTGGAAACGCCGCGCTCGGTTTCCACAATTTGGGTGCAGAGGCGATCGAGAAACTCGCGGTCATGGGAGACAATCACCATCGGGGTCGAAAGCCCTTTCAGGTAGGTTTCCAGCCACTCGATGGTTTCCAGATCCAAATGGTTGGTCGGCTCGTCCAGCAGCAATAAATCGGGCTTTTGTAGCAGAATCTTGCCCAAACTCATCCGCATCTGCCAGCCACCGCTGAAGGCACTCACGAGACGATCGCCATCCTCCAGGTCAAAACCCAGATCGGGCATGATTTTCTCAATGCGAGCATCTAACCCATAGCCATCCATTGCCTCAAACTGCCGCTGCAAGCGATCCATTGCGTGGATGAGATCGTCCAATGCTTCGGGGCTTGCGGTTTCCATGTTGCGATGCACGTCTGAGAGCGCGACATGGACATCGTTCGCTTCGCCAAAAGCCCGCCAAAATTCTTCGCGGACGGTGCGAGTTGGATCGACCTCAAATTCCTGCGTCAGGTAGGCAATATGCAGGCTGGCAGGGCGGATGATTTCGCCTGCGGTAGGCTCGGTTTCGCCTGCAATGATTTTCAGTTGCGTCGACTTGCCCGCACCGTTGACACCCACTAAACCAATGCGATCGCCGGGTTTGACTTCCCAGTTGATGTCTTTCAGCACTTCGCCAGTGGGATAAATTTTGCTGACGTGCTCCAGTCGCAACATGGGGAATCTCCAGAAAAAGTCGGGTTAAGGTGTTCTGCGATGACTGTAACAAAATTTAATCGTACATGGTTAGGGGAAGCCCGCAACGATTTCTATGGGCAGGTGTGCCTGTCAATCTCAGCCGCTCCATACTTACACCTGGCGCTTGAATATGCTTCATGCGTACTAAATGAAGCAGTAGACAGACGGCAGGTACAAAGGTTCACCTTAAAAATTGTAGACAGACGCAGGCGTAAAGCAGACAAAACTTCATCAAGTTTCTAAAACGATGACGAGGCTCAAAACAGTGCGCTCAGACGACGCTGTAGTGCTTATCGTAGACGACAGAACCTTTACGCCAAGCATGTCCAGGGCTTACAACGAGTGTTGGATGTCCAACGCTTGATCCATCACTGGGTTCGTCCGCATTGGGGGTTAGCCAGAGGTATCACTCCAGCGGTGGCGATGGGATTGTGCGATCGCCCTGTCTCAATCCATGGACTCCTGATCTCTCGTAGCTTTGATGCTATCCTCCATTAGAGGAACAGTGCCGTGGGTTGGGATGGTCACTATCTGCTCAAGGTGTTATCTTTACCAGGTTGGTTTCTAAAAGATGAAGAAACATGTGCGTTTGCCTCAATTTAGCGACGCACCAATGGAACAGAATTGCATAAAATTTGGTATAGTCTAATTCTGGTAAATCCTTCTTGATTTCGGCGGCATCGCCAAGTGGTAAGGCAAGGGTCTGCAAAATCCTCATCCCCGGTTCAAATCCGGGTGCCGCCTTCCGAAGTTTCTGTAGAGCGAAGCAATAAGTGTCCGTGGCGAAGAATTAAATGTCATAGCGAAGGATACTTTGTCCAGAACGAAGCACTTAATGTCCACAACGAAAAAGCATTGATGTCAATCCGTATGTAAAAACGGAGGATTGCATGTCAACTCGTGAAGTTAAGCAACTTGATGGATGAGCATTAAGGCTCATGCAAAAAAAAATTAGCCTTCCATGTAATTTTAACTGCGGACTGGCAGAAATTGTCTGGTCTTATGGTTGTTGTACAACATGGTAGAAAAACTGACCGATTTCCCCTACAATGAGCCCAGGGGAAGTGAAAGAGGCAAGGGTCTGCAAATGTTAGATGTTGCGGAGCAGTTTTAGGGTATGGATGTAAGAAGTATCCGTATACGTTGCTATATCTAAAGGCTACTGAGCCACGTAATTTGTAAAAACGGGGAAATGATTCTGTACATCTTTCAGCTTACCCGCATCTAAGAAAGCTATTGCGCCTGTTAATCAGCTTTTGAAATTCGTCATAGTACCAATCTTTCAGCTTATCCGTGTCTAGGAAGGCTATTGCGCCCTGTACCAGGCATTTGGTACACGGTCACAAACATTCTTTCAGCTTACCCGCGTCTAGGAAGGCTATTGCGCCAATCTTCAACCCAGTCGGAAGCTGGACCTGGTATCTCTTTCAGCTTACCCGCGTCTAGGAAGGCTATTGCGCCTTGAACTGGAGGACTAACACGCATGGACGGGATGATCTTTCAGCTTACCCGCGTCTAGGAAGGCTATTGCGCCCGTGAACCAGCTTTTTGCCGACGGTGCTGCTGTTATCTTTCAGCTTACCCGCGTCTAGGAAGGCTATTGCGCCTTTGCCCTGTTCTGGGAGTATCGCAAACTCCAGTTCTTTCAGCTTACCCGCGTCTAGGAAGGCTATTGCGCCTATCGGGAATCTGGCGATCGACTCCAAAATTCTGAACTTTCAGCTTACCCGCGTCTAGGAAGGCTATTGCGCCTCCATGCGCTAAAACTCTTTACCAGCCTCAATTGCATCGGCAGTTTTGGCAAAAGCAATATGAAAGCCTTCAAAGAGGTTCTGTCACTCTCAATTTAGACCTTGCTTATACTGCTAAATCGTTGATCTGATAGAGATTTCAGCGTTTTGGCAAAAGCACTGGGATTTTTCACCCCGCTTTGATTTGCCAAAAATTTAGGGGAAGTCCCGGTGGATTCACCGGGCGATTCGGACTGCCACATATCTTCGCCATTACTTGGTCTGATACATAATCTTGCTGTACTGACGCCATAAACAAATGCTTATTGACAACAGTAGAGATTCGCAAACTCACCATATCGGCAAATTGTCCTACCTTGCTTAGGGGTAGCGTGAGTAAGCGGGCAGTAACAGGGACGGAAAGCAACAAACCTGTCCCATTTCCTAAGACTTGCGTCGTGTGCAACACCAGCTTGGTTCGCCGTTGGTAGGATTGTACTATAAAATCCTAGAAAATCTCACTGTGTAGAAACTATTTTAGGGCGAGTTTTTTGGAACTGTTTTATTCTGGTACGCATCGATCGCCATCTTTCCCGCCTGTTCCTGGGAACTGCCGTAGAGCGGCTGCTGACCAATCTTGACCAAAATCCCCCCTTTGTGAGCTTGATTGCGGATGTATTCCATCAATCGCCCATAGCTCCACGCATGGATTTTCATATTCTGAGCCTTAGCAAAGCGCTTTTCAATGCCTTTCCAACCAGAACACTCTCGCTCTGCAAGCGCCGCAATTTCGCTTTGTTGTCGTACTCTGTAATCCTTCATGTCAGGTAAGACAATACAGCCTGAATGATGCTTTTTAGCGAAGTCAAGCACCGCATTGGCAGTGTGTTGATCTATAGCGTCACCTAAGTTCGATTCTCCAGATTGGCTACTTGCACCCCGTTTCTGTCGTTCAGTACGGCGACGCAAGTTTAGCTGCCGTTGGAACTGTCTACGATTCACGAGTCTGTAGTTATCGCCTAGCAGAGCCTTGAGCCCCCGACAGCCCAGAATTTTACCTGAAGTAGCATCTACGATCGTTACTGTTACTAGTCCACCAGAGCCAAGAGCAACGCCAGTGAGAATATGGGGGATCCCTGCGTAGAGTGGTTTGCTCGGACGATCATAGTTATTATCGTAACTGTCAATTCGTCTCAGGGTTCCTGTCTTACGACTATGATTCGCTTTGCGAGTTTGTGTTGATTCGCCTTTGTTTTCCGACTCAGCCATTCTTTCTTCTAAAGTTTGAAGCGCCTTGATAATAGGCTTCCTCTGCTGTTGAATAACGAGTTCAGTGCCCTCCTGGCTCAAGAACTCAGTTTCAACGGTGCAATGTAGAAACAGTTGGTAGCGATTCCAGGGAAACTCTGGATTGTAAAATGCAGGAGCAGATTGTATCTCAGGAGCTTTATCGATAGATTGAACTATCCGCTTCGCTCGCTTGTTTGCAGCTTTTCGGCGACGTATAATCCTATTCTCATTTTTCCTGTACTCTTTCCAGATCAAGGTTGCTGATCGCACCAAAAATAACTTAGATGTGTTGCCATCTATATCGCTGTCATAAATCATACGCTCCCTCAGTGCCTGTTGAAGGATGTGGAGGTGACGACGATCACCAGAGATTTCAAACGCATATTTCTCATCAAAGCTTTTGAAGCGGACACAGACTCGCCTGCTAGATTCAGCGTTGGGCTTTCGTTCATCCTCAGTTGTTGAATCTTGAGAAGGGGGTCTTTCATGCTCAAACCAGATCAAATCATCACTACTATGAAACAACATTGGATGTGGCAGAAAAGTCTGCTGTTTGAGCAGTGCTGATTCGACTAAATTCCACTCAGCCTCATCTTCAACAACGCCAATGGACTTAATCTCATCTAGAATGCCATCTCCAACCCAAGGGCGACCTTTGGGTAGACGGCTTTGCAACTGCTTCAGAAGCAGCTCAATCTGCTTTTCCTTGCAATGGATGCGATTTTTCAGATGCTCGATGTCTTCCTCAGTTTCATCACCTTTGATTTCAAATCTGTTTTTAATCAGATATGCCGCTGCACACTTCTTTAGTGGATCGTCTGCAATACGGTGCTTCTCATACAAAACCTTGTAAATGCCGCCGTTAATTGCCTTCTTACTTTTCTTCTTGCTCTCGCCAGCAACTTGGGTATTTGCCTGGCTCAAAATTTCTCTGGCTTTGCTACAAATCGCATCCAGGCTGCAACCACTGATCGCTACCAGCTCAGCATCTGTTTTAAGGACTTCAAGGGAATTGGATAGCTTTGCCAGTTCTTCTTGTCGATCTCCTTGTAGAGCTAGCCAAGATTCGTACGTATCGCCGACGACCAGCCGTGCTGAGACAAAAGCACGTTCAGGCATCGTTTCAAATTGTGGATGTTCTTTAAACGATCGCCATAAACTTTTCAACTCGTCAGCATTCACCGCATTATTAATTTGCCAATCAGCAAAGTTAGGGTGTTGAGCCACCTTGAGATTTAACTGATTGATTAATGGAGTATGCTGCTGCGTCATCAGTTCCCAGTAGTAGCGCCGATTCTCTTCTCTGATTTGGCTTGCGTCCCCCAACGCATCTAACCGGAAGAGAAATGTGGATTTGCTCATAATGCGTGCCTTGCGCTCCTAGCTATGATTTGTGAACAGTTCCGCAGACAGCTTCTCAAAGCCACATGTGAGCAAAAGACAGTTTGTCATCTCTAGCAGTTCAGCAACTCTGAAAGCTTCTTAAAAGTTTATAGTACGAAAATACCATTTAGTCCATTGCAATCGAGTATCGCTCTACTAGGCAAAGGTAGAGTGGTTAATGCAGTACGGAAAGGAGCCATATCAAGCACAAACGCACCAGCATGGGATTGGAAGGATACATCCAACTAATTGCAGGGTACTTCAAGAACTCTAGGCTCTGCGTTTTTGTAGGGCTTCCCGCAGTGTGGGCAGAATCGGAATCTGAGCGATTCTATCGGTTGTTCACATCCTGTACAGCGATCTCGTAGTAAACTCCCACATAAATAACAGTACTGAGCACGCATATTTGCCCACATTGCATCTGGGATCGTTCCAGGTACCCAGCAATGCGGGCAGAACTTTAGAGTTGCGCCCGCTTCCACCGCAACGCCTCTACAGACTGCATCCAGGTAATCTACTGGAATGTTTAGGGCGTGTGCTAGGCCACTTTTAGGCTGCTGCTTCAACCGTGTTGTTTGCCCACGCTCAATCTTGCCTACACTCTGTAAATGAATACCTGCTCTTTCTGCCAGTTCCTTTTGGCTCAACCCCAAGGCAGTACGCACTCGTCGGACGTAGTCTGCCAACGACTCTTGGGGATCTGGGGCAGCATTCCTTGTAGAAGTAGTCATTAAACGCTACTTTTAAACCTTGCATAAAAGTATAAGTTAACAAGTCTTTGTCTTCAAAGAGTTTCCTGCTATGACAAGTCAAATCGCTATTTCTGTTGCTACTGTCACTACAGCGTTTCTCAGTCGGTTGGGGCTAGCTCAAAGTACTACGCGCTCTTACGAATCGACCTTAATGCCTTTTCTACGGGAGTACGGTCAAATGCCGATCGAGATTTTGACTCGACAGGCAATCGAAGAGTATCTCAATAGCCTGACTGACATTACGTACACTACCCATCATCGACATCAGGCAATCATTCAAGCACTGTTCAATTTTGCGGTTGAGCAGGGACACATTAGATCAAACCCGATCGCACGCTTAAAGCGTCGTAAACCCGATCCCGCTAAGGGTGAACATGCAACTGACACGGTGATTCGTTATCTGACTCCAGAGCAACTTACAGTTTTGTATCAACTCGTTGCTCCAGATTTTCGGATTAATGCTCTCACCAACCTATTGCATCGAACAGGTGCAAGAATTTCAGAGCTTTTGGCTTTAGACCTGAATGACCTTAATTTTGCCCAACGCAAGTTTCAAGTTTTGGGCAAGGGAAATAAGCAGAGGTGGTGTTTCTATAGTCAGGATGTTGCTCAAACTCTGGAGAAGTATCTCAAATATGAGCGACATCAGGGTTGCCCTGCTCTGTTTACCGCACAGCAGCCTTTTACCCTAGAAGTTTCGCGGCTCAGTTATCGTACTGCTCATGACTCTTGGTCAGATTCGATTTCGCAGGAACCAGCACTGAAAGGCATCCGAATCCACGACTTGCGCCATACCTTTGCGACAGAACGGGTTGGTTTAATGGGGATCGAGGAACTAAGAGCATTAATGGGACACCAAAATATTCAGACAACCCTGCGCTACCAAAAGGTTACTTCTCAAAGAGCAGAGACGGTTGCTAAGCAAGCCTTAGAATCTTTAATAAGTAAACAGTAGTATTTGTATCAAGAAGGTTATTGCTAGATACTTTCTCTAAAATTCTCCCATCTGATGCAGGGTATACACTATACTCTGCGTCAGGAAAGTGTGAGCAGAGATTATTGAGTCTCGTGGGAATTGGTAGTAACTGACAAAACTGGTGTAATGTGCTCTGCATGCTCGGAGTGACAAAGGTTAACTAATGAAAATGGCTTTCAATAAGCTAGTGCGCGATCGCATCCCTGAAATCATTCGGGCGGCAGGAAAGCAGTGTGCGGCGGAGGTGTTATCTGAAGAGGACTATCAGCAAGCTCTGCGTCAAAAGCTGATTGAAGAAGCGCATGAAGCTGCGACTGCAATCGGTGATGATCTCATCAAAGAACTTACTGACCTTTATGAGGTTATTGATGGACTGATGCTTGTCTACCACGTTGATCGCGAAGCGGTGGTTAAAATCCAGGAAGAACGTAGAGCTGAACGGGGTGGCTTCAACGAACGTCTTCGCTTACTTTGGGTTGAAACTGAGTAAATTTTAGAAAATCGCCAGACGAGTCGGCTACTTTAATCACTACGGGTCAATTCGCCCCTTGGGGCGCATGAGGCACAGCAGTCCGAATGGGCGCTGTTGAGCGCAGCCGAGCGGCGAAGCGTGTGAGGCATAGCGAAGTGATATTCCGTCCGCTTGCGGCGGAGACGTTCATTAAAAATTTAGTAAAAATAAAATTTCTATAAAGAATACTGATCTTTCTGCTGGCTTTGGGGATTACTCTATCAAATGGGAATACTTACTTAGTTGTACAGTGTCAAGACTTAGGGAACAGTTGGCAGAAGCTGCTCCATGAATAAGGTCGAGTCTAGGATTATCAATGTGCTGAGACAGGGTGTGCCACTTCGATCTAGAGCGATCGCCAACGTCCTAGGCATAAGCCGTAGGGAAGTGAATCATTACCTGTACAGTTCGCTGCAACCATTGGTCACCCAAGACCCGCAATACCGCTGGATGCTGAAATCGTCGCCGAGTCAGGAGCAGCTCTCCCTACCTTTTGCAATAGAACAGGAGCAATCTTCGCTAGATGAATTGTTGAACCAGTATCAACAGCAGGTGAGGGAAACTGCTTTGGAACAAACCTTGAGGTCACTTATAGATTTTTCGGAAGAATAACATCTATGACTGAAAGGATAAACAACCATTCAGAGGGGCAGGAAGTTATACGGGGGCTATCCAGTCACTACCGCAGTGGAGCTTCTAGTCTTGGCAAAGAGTTTTTTGCCCCCTGTCTAAAGTACTGCTCAGAATACCGGCGAGCCGTTGGTTATTTTTCTAGCAAGGCATTAGTTGCCTGGTTGGAAGCGTTGCCTCGCTTTGCTACAGAATCCGTAACCATTCATTTGCTCATTTCTCCTGAGCTTTCCGACGACGATCGTGAGGCTTTGGAAAAAGCACTCAACGAAGAAGAGCGTCAGCAACTGCGGCAAGTTTCAGTTGACTGCCTGGTACAGGAGATTTTAGCGGACTCCTTACCCAATGATGTCAAAGCGAGGGTGCGCTTGTTTGCCTGGATGGTAGCAAACGATCATCTCATTCTGCGGTTTGCTTTTCCAGAGCACATTGAGCAACCCGGAATTTTCCATGAAAAGATTGGCATCTTTCAATTCCCTTGGGGTGATCAGGTTGCGTTTACTGGCTCAGCCAATGAGTCAGAGCATGGCTATGAACGTAATTATGAGTCGATCGATGTCTACCGAAGCTGGATGGCTGGAGATGAAGAGCGGGTTCAAATTAAGCAAGAACAGTTTGAGGAAGCCTGGTCAGCCAGGGCTGTTGGGCTGAAGGTGTTACCACTGTCTCCTGAATTGGCTGCACTGATTCGCAGTAAAGCACCGGATGAGAAGCCAGTAATCACCCCCAAAAATGGCTTCAACCTACCAACTGTAAAGGAGAAACCAACTGGCTACGGGCATGAGTCAGAAAAATCTCTAAATGAGGGACAAGTTGAACATCAGTGGCGACACCAGGATGAGGCGATCGCTAAGTTCCTCGAAGTCCGGCATGGTGTTTTGGAGATGGCAACGGGAACGGGGAAAACTCGTACAGCGATTAAAGCTCTGTCAGTTTTAGACGAACAGGGGCGAATTGATGGGATTATTATCAGCACTGACGGCACAGATTTGCTAGATCAATGGCGAAAGGAAATTGAATCCTGGGCAATCAAGCGTCGTCAGCCTTATCGGGTGCTGAGACATTATGCTCAGCATCATGAACTGGGAGAGTTTGCCCTCAATCCGAAGCGGGCTGTTTTGGTGATATCTCGCGAACAACTGGCTTCTCTATTTAGCCGTCTTGAACCCGACCAAAAAGAGCGGCTGATTATTATTCACGATGAGGTGCATGGCCTAGGAAGCCCATCCCTACGATCGCAACTGGCAGGACAACATCAAGCCTTTGGTTATCGCTTGGGGTTAAGCGCCACGCCTGAGCGGGAGTATGACCAGGAAGGAACAAAATTTATTTTTGATGAGATTGGCAATGTTTTCTTTGAGTTTGGGCTAAAGGACGCGATCGAACGCGGCATCTTGTGTGAGTTTGACTATATTCCGCTGACCTATCCATTGACGGAGGGCGATCGCCAACGACTGCGGCAGGTCTACGCTAAACGCTCGGCACGACAGCGGGAGGGTAGACCTATGACAAAGCAGGAGTTGTGGACAGAGCTTGCGCGGGTGTATAAAACGGCTGAGAAGAAGCCGGAAGTCTTTGCTGAATTTTTACAAACTAATCCTCAAATTATTGAGTCCGCCATTCTGTTTGTGGAAGATAAAGCCTTTGGGGAGCCAATTTTAGAAACACTTCATGGCTACACCCATCGCTATCGAACCTATTATGCAGAGGACGATCGGCGTAATTTGGTCGAGTTTGCAAGGGGCAAAATTGATTGCTTGATTACTTGCCATCGTATTTCGCAAGGCATTGATATCCGAAATCTTAAAACCGTCATTTTATTTTCATCAGCGCGGGCACGACTTGAGACTATTCAACGGATTGGTCGCTGCCTCCGTTCTGACCCTAATTCTCCTGATAAACGGGCAATGGTCATCGATTTCGTGCGATCAGTAGAGGATGACGAGAGTGAGTTTAATGCGGATGACGATCGCCGTATCTGGCTATCTGAACTTTCTCAAATCAGGAGGGTGGAGTAGAAATGTCTAATTTGGATCATGAGGTAGTAAGGGCAATTCAAGAGTCCGTTCGTGAGGCTGGGCAGACAGAAAAAGTTGCCAAGCGAATCGAAGCATGGTTGAACGCGATGAGTGCATCTGAACTCAGCGCCAATGATGAGCAAGGGTATTTAGAAAATGTCCGGGCTGCGATTACCGTAAACGTGGCTGGAGGCAGCGATGAAGATTGAGTTAGCAGGTTGGAGCAGTGAAGGGCTGCGCTGTCCCGATGTTGAAATTGAATTAATGACTGGTGATAGGATCGCGCCCGTGTCGCTGATTCAGATGCCCAATGGCACAGGTAAAACCACAACCCTAACGATGATTCGAGCTGCGATGAATGGCGAAGCTCAAGGGTGGACTCCAGGGAGAATCAAAAGCCTGCGCCGTCCCGGTGAATCACATTCAGAGGGTAAATTTATCCTGAATCTGAGGGTTGACGACCAGCCTCTGACGTTTGAATTGGCGCTAAATTTTGATGTCGGAAAGGCTGAATATCGAACGACCTCAGTCGGCAGTGGAGGCATCAGCTCAGGTTGGGAACCACCACCAGAGGTTAAGCGGTTTCTCGATCCCCGATTCGTCCAACTGTTTGTCTTTGATGGCGAATTTGCCGACAAGCTACTGGACTCTAATGAATCAGAGGCATCCAAGGCGATCGATGCATTATTTCAACTCTACCTGCTCCAAGACATTCAGCGAATTGCAGAAAATGCCTGGAAGACAGCCACTAAAAATAAAACTGCGAAAGCTGAGAAGGGGCTAAGCCAGCGCAGGAAAAAAGTTGATACGTTAAAGAACCGCGTCGCTCAAGTAACAGAGGCACGCGATAAAGCGATCGCAGAATTAGACGTTTTACAACCCGAAATAGACGGACTAGAACAGAGAATTAGTGAACGGATTGGGACTGATGAGAGTTTGCGTGAGGAACTTGGGGAGAAAAAGCAGTATGAAATCAACGCTCGCAATCAGGTTGAGAGTTCGGCATTGGAGGTCATGTCTCGAATTCGCCAGCCGCACCTACTGCATGAGGCTTTTGCCCGATCGCTGAGTGAACTAAAGCTTCAGCTAGACCGTCTGCGACTGCCTGCCAGCACCTCTAGTCAATTTTTCAGCGAGCTTTTAGAAGAGGAGGAATGTATTTGTGGTCGCCCGCTGGACAGCCATTCGCGTGAGGTAATTGGTAAACGACGCGAACTTTATCTGGCTGAAGATACATCGGGCATTCTGAATGCGTTGAAGCAGGATATTGATGTCCAGGTGCGACAGGATGGAAATGAGACAGCGGCAGATTTAACCCAGAAACTGGAGCAGTTGGAGCAAGCAGTTTCAGCGAGTAAATTAGCGGAGACTGCCGTTAGGGTTCTGGAACAAGAGCTAATCGACAAGGGGGATGACGAGTTAAGGGGGTGGACCGAGGAGCGTGATCTGAAAACCAAACGCAAAGAGGTGCTGGAGAATTTGCTTAGGGACATCGACCGTCCCGCCAGTTCTAGTGATGATGAAAAAACATGCTGTTTGGCATCGCTTAGAAAGCTTCTGAAGGAGTCGGAGAAGGATCTGGCAGAAATCACAGGCACACTGGAGCTTCGAGCTAAAACGGATGTTTTGTTGGCGATCGCCGATCTAGCCTTGAAAAAAGCCCAGGCAAATTTGCGGGTAGCGATCGCCGATGAATGCAACCAGCGACTGGAAAAGGTGCTGGCGCGTGATCCAATTCGGATTGAAAAAATCGATCGCTCTCTTAAGCTCCGGAATCAGGAGGGGTCCAGTGTTGGTCAAACCTTATCGGTTGGTTATACGTTTCTGACAACCCTGCTAAGTCGGGGGCAGCATCAGTTCCCACTCATTGTAGATAGCCCAGCGAACCCGCTCTCGATGGAGGTGCGGCGAGAGATTGCTAAGCTGATTCCGAGCCTTTGCAAGCAATTCGTGGCGTTTACAATTTCGTCGGAACGGGCTGGATTTACAGATGTAATCCATACAAGTTCTGAAAATAAGACGAAATTTCTGACTCTGTTTAGGCGTACAGCAGGCACCGAGACATTGGTGCAATCTCTGCCAGCTTCAGGTGTTACCAAAACCCCAAATGCTGTTCTGGTTGAAGGAAAAGCGTATTTCGATCGTTTTGATTTGGATGAGGCAGAGGGTTAAGGTTTATGGCATTTAAAAACTTCAGAATGCGGCAAGATGCCGAAAATTGGTTCTCTAACATCCGAGATCAGAAGCCAATCAAGACTAAATTTGATCTCTACTATTTTTGTCTCATGGTGGGTCTAGCAACGGGGCGCAGAAGCGAACCAACTAAGCGCGGCTCTGAAGTCACGGACTTTACAGATAACTTTGTAAGCGATTATAAACCTTATCAGAGGTTAATCATTGGACTGCTGATTAGGGCAGAGCTTTCCCGGTCAGGGATCAGTGTGACGGAAAAGGATGAGGTTCGCAAGCTCTTTGTCGATTTGGTGAACCCTCAAAACCCAACCAACCTGACTGATGCAGGAATGGATAGGCTTAATGAGTATTCCAGCGGCGGCTACGACTACTTGGCAGAAAAGCTCGACTCAAGACCCTATCATGTGGAAGAATTTCTCAGAACCTATGCAAAATTATTGAGGGGGGCGATCGAACAAAATTCAAGCTGGCAAGAGCCTGTACCCTAAATTAAAAATGTTTTTAACTGGTCAACCTCCATTGAGTATCGCAGATGACAAAATTAGAGTCAGTATCATACAGGGCAGTTCGTATCCGGCAAACCGATGCAGGAGGCTGGTTAATTCTTTTTGCTGCCCCAGCAACCGAAATTGACGCTTGGGCTGGCATCCCTCAGAAAAAAGAAATTGGAAGCCAGGAAACTACAGGCTTCCAACGTGAGGAGAACGGAAAGCGGATTAATGAATTGGTCGAGTTTTATAGCAGTGATAAGAATGTCATTCAGAATCCATTGCTATGTGCGACTCGCGTAGCTAATCCAGAAGTTGTGCATTTTGAACCTGACCCTGAGGCTAATCAATCTCCATTTGCTGAAACCGGAACCCTATCAATTCAAATTGAGCCTCTTAAACAACTGACCTTACTTGAGCTGCTTAGAAGAGTGAAGGCGGATCTTGAACAGCGAGTTCCCAGCCTCACAACACAAAAACCTTCAGACCGATTACTTGTTGAATTAAAACAACGAACTAATTTTATTGTTACGTCTCAAGATGCAGAAACAGATATCGATTTCGCTGAGGAGGAGGAATTAGAAGCATCAGAATTTAGCGATAATTCTGATATCCAGGAACCAACAGGTGTTGTATTTTCAGACGAGTCTCATATTCTTGACTTCTGGGAGGAAGTTGCTGCGAGGGTAAAGATTTTAGAGGAAATTGGTAGTTCTTTTGAAGGTGAGCAATTTCTCGAATACTCTAAGGATGCAATGATCTCATTCCTACGTCCGATCGTAGTAGTAGACGGACAGCATCGCCTACGAGGAGCAGTTAATTCTGCAAAGTTTTTGGCTGAAAAGCCTCCTTACAGTGAGGAGCTTGAGCAAGCTGTGATTAGTGGTGCAGATCCCAATCAAGCCCAACAACAAATTGAAGCAAAAATTGCCCGACGATTACCAATTTCCTTGTTAATTACAGATGATCCAGCAGAACATGTTTTTCAGTTCGTAGTTGTTAACCAGAAAGCAACTCCAATTGGCAAGGCTCTTCTAGGTACAATTGTCTCAACTAGCTTATCAAACGATGAATTGGCAAGAGTTTCTAAGCGGTTAGAAGATGCTGGTATTCAGCTAGAAGAATCGAGAGCGGTAGCATATTTTACAAGAAATCCAGACAGCCCATTCTTCAATAAAGTTGAACGTGGACTAACTTCTGCAACTTCTGAGAATAAAGATTTACTTCAATGGAGTGTGCTTCTCCAGCTTGTCCAAATCTTTCAAGACTTGAAGGGTGGCAAGCTTTTTGGAGAAAAAAACGACTACGCTCAAATTTGGAAAGAAAATCATCTGGAACGGTCTGGACTCGTCGCAGATTATGAAACTCATGGGTTTTCAACCCCCTTTGAATATTGGCGGCAACTTGATGGCCCTTGGCGTGATGTGTTCAGTGAATTCTGGAAAAAGATTCGAGACAAATTCGCTAACACTAATGATGAAGGAGCAAGCAATTACTGGGGATCTCCCAAAAGTTCCAATATTTTCAATAAAGTGTCATTGACAATACTGGTGGCAGATTTCTTCCAAGTTCTTTGCGATCGTCGTTACAGCATAGATGACATTCAGCATGTGTCTAAGTTGGTTGATGATTGGTTAGACGGCGTAGACCCTAGCTATTTCAATAAAGATTGGCAGCTTAAGGGCGTTAGGAAAGATGCACCAGCGCGGCGAAAGCAGTGGGCGAAAATATGGACAGACTATCGAAAAAATCCAAAGTCGCTTCCTAAAGCTAATCTTTATCGCTTAGAAATTAAGGATTGAGCCTATTTGTCATGGATTTTGACGCAATTAGTTCATTTCTCGAAAAATCTGCTGGGAGAGGGGAAAATGTTTGGCAATTAAACAGCCTGAGCGCTATCGCAAACCATCGTATCCCAGATGTGGTAACAGGTATACAAGATACCTTACTGCGTGCTGATATGACTACACTGTGGACGCAGTGGTTTTTAGAATCGATTTGTGACCCAGAAAGGTTTGTGGAGCGATATCCATGCTATTCACATATTGTTCATGCTGTAAATGCCGAAGCTCCACTTATATTCGCAACCGTAGACATTAATAAACGTGAAGAACTTGTAAAACAAATTTCACGTTTAATTAATGACGAGGTTAGAAGAAGGCAAAGCAGAAAAAGAACAGCATTTGATCTGCGAATTAAGCAGTATCTCTGGGATGTTTATGGCTCTGAGCATCGATGCTGGATTTGTGGTTATCAGTTTTCAAGATGGGCGATAGACAAGTTTTTAGAACGTACTATTTCAGAAGAACTTCGCATACCGCAATTTATTGACTACCTTAAACCTCATGGGCTTAATAAACGAGATTTCCAGATCGAAATTGATCACGTTTTTCCTTTTGCTGAAGGTGGAGATGAAAAACCAGAAAATCTGCGTCTAGCTTGCGGCTGGTGTAACTCTCATAAAGCTGGAAGATTATCAATTTATGATGTGGCAGCCCAACCTCTCATAGCACTACATCCTCAAAAAGGAACGGTTAGTATTCCCCATCCCTTCTGGGTTGTCCGGGTTTTATCGTTGCGTAGACACTGCGAGCATGAAAAAGGCTGTAGCAAAGCTTTGGAGAACTCTGAACTTACGGTTACACCAAGGCATCCAGATGGTTCAATGAATCCTACTAATTTACGGGTGACTTGCATTGAGCACGATTCAATTGGTTCCGCACGACTCGTCAGCAGATTAGTGGGAGGGCAGATGTGGAAGAAGTGAATTGTATGTAATTTTTAGCATACAGTATGTCAATTTAATGATAAATTACTTGAAAAGTCTCAGACCTGTTCTATGGCTCTCCCATTTGAGTACGTTTTCCCGGCAATCAGAGGGATTCAAGCAGGGCGCGAATACTACGTTTCGATGTGCCCAGTGCGCCTGATCCCGAAAATTTTCTCGTTTGATGACGAGGAGATTCCGCCTGAAATGCGGGCGCAGCGGATTCTTAACCGGAGCCGAGTGCCTGAGATCGCTCGTTATATTGTGGGTAATCCAACGAGCTACGTTTTCTCGGCAATCACTGTTTCCATTAATGCCGACATTGCCTTTGAACCCATTGGTTCAGAGGATATTGGCAAGTTAACCATTCCGATGGATGCTCGGTTTGTTATAAATGACGGACAGCATCGCCGAGCCGCATTTGAGCAAGCATTGAAGGAAAATCCTGACATAGGAGACGAGACGATCGCTGTTGTTTTCTTTCTGGATATCGGGTTGAAGCGATCGCAGCAGATGTTTACCGATCTAAATCGGTACTCAGTTCATCCTGATCCCTCGCTGAATATTCTCTATGATAGCCGTGATCGCAAATCGATCCTGTCCAAATCAGTGGTTAAAGAAGTCAAGCTTTTCGATAGGCTCACGGATATGGAGCGGAGCAACTTGCCAGCCCGCTCCAGTAAGCTTTTCACACTTAGCAGCATCTACAGTGCGACTCAAGCGCTTCTAGCCAACCATAAGGACGAAGAGATTGAGAAGCAGGTTGAGATTAGTGTACGTTTCTGGAGGGCAGTCAGCAGCAACATTCCAGACTGGCAGCAAGTGTTTGATAAAAAAGTCAGCCCTGGCGAAATTCGTCGAGAATACATCCACAGCCACGCCGTTACGCTAGCAGGGATTGGAGGCGCAGGGGCAACTTTGCTGTCTGTTCAACCGGATAAGTGGGAAGCTCAATTAAAAGTCTTGCGAAAAATTGACTGGTCACGTTCTAATCCCGATTGGGAAGGTCGCGTCATGTATGGGGGGAGATTGTCAAAATCAAGAGCCTGCGTCAGTTTCATGACAGCGTATCTAAAAAATGCAATGAAGTTGCCTTTGACTACAGAGGAAGAACGCCTAGAGAAAGCCTATGCTCTGGCGGGGAGGTAGCCATGCCGATGTTTGAGTTTCAAATTGTTTCAGAGACCGAGAAGGAAGCCCAGCAATTCATGGAAGCAGTGCAGGCTGATGATGTGAATATTGAGGAATGGGAGTATAACGTGGGCACTCCGACCGAAAAGCAGGAATGCTATGGATTTGGAGTGACGCGCTACTCACCCAAGCAGCTTCAGCGGATTGCGGATGAGATGGGCGTTGTCCTTGCCTATGCCAGAAACCAGAAGGCAGTGAAGCAAGAGACCGATAAGTTGGTGCAGCGAGTCATGCAGGCAAGGGAAATTGTTGAAGCCATGAATCTGACTTCAGAACGGGAGATGTTGCATCAGATGTTTGAAGCCTACAAGCGTTTGGCAGAAGAAGAGGCTGAGTAATCCATGCGTATCTGGGACGTTGGCTGATTTGTGTTAAGGGTGAGCGTGATGACTGAAACAGTAAAAAAATTAGAAACCTCTCAACGATCGGTTCCTGAGCTTGTCGAGGAATTAAAAGCTCTGACGATCGAAATTCAGGAACTTTACTGCCAAGACCAGTTGCCCTGGATCGTCGGTTACTCTGGTGGCAAGGATTCGACAGCGGTGCTTCAGCTAGTGTGGAATGCGATCGCCTCTCTCCCCCCTGAAAAACGGACTAAGACTATTCATGTCATCACCACAGACACAATGGTCGAAAACCCGGTGGTATCTGCCTGGGTCGGTCAATCGCTCACTGTAATGGGGGCGGTTGCGAAAGAGAAGAACATGCCCATTGAGCCAATTTTGCTCAAGCCTGCTGTTAAAGATACCTTTTGGGTCAACCTCATTGGTAAAGGCTATCCTGCTCCACGGCAAGGCTTTCGCTGGTGTACTGAACGTCTCAAGATCAAACCGTCTGATAACTACATCCGCGAAAAAATCCGCGAAAGCGGCGAGGTTATCTTAGTTCTAGGAACACGTAAGGCTGAAAGCTCCTCACGGGCAGCCCTGATGGAGAAGCACCGCAACTGGCGTGTCTTTTCTCACCTCAACTACAACCCCAGTCGCCCCAACTCCCTTATCTACACCCCGATCGAAGACTGGCGCACCGATGAAGTTTGGCTGTACTTGATGCAGTGGCAAAATCCGTGGGGCAATAACAACAAAGACCTGTTTGCCATGTATCGAGGGGCGACAGCAGATAACGAGTGTCCCTTAGTAGTTGATACGTCTACACCAAGCTGCGGTAGCTCTCGCTTTGGCTGCTGGGTCTGCACGTTGGTAAGCGCGGACAAGTCGATGGAGGCAATGATCCAAAATGATGAAGAAAAGGAGTGGATGCAGCCGCTGCTGGATCTACGAAATGAGTTGGACGTTGAAGATGACCTCGATCGCCGGGATTTTCGGCGACGACAAGGGCAGGTGCAACTTTACGAGCGTAACGTAGACGGGCTGGATGCTAAAGAGATTGTCAATATTCCAGGTCCTTACACCAAGCAATGGCGAGAAGAGTGGCTGCGGCGAGTGCTTCAGGCTCAGACTGAAGTGCGGAAGAATGCACCTACCGAGATGCAGACTATTGAACTGATCGCAATCGATGAAATTAGCGAGATTCGCCGAATCTGGCTGGAGGAGTTTCACGAGTTCGATGACGTTCTGCCATCAATTTACAAAGAGGTGACAGGACAAGACTTTATTGATCCCCGCCCCAATGCTGGTAGCACTCAGCTTGGCTTGGACGAATGGAGCATCCTGGAGGAAATCTGCGATGACCCGATGCACTTTGAACTCATGACTCGACTCCTCAGCACCGAGCGCAAGTTTCAAACCATGTCGCGACGCATTGGGATTATCGATGCACTGGAAAGACACTTTGACACCAGTTCCCGTGTCAAAAAAGCGGCGATCGACAACGCCGAACTCGATTGGAATATCAAAAAAGCCGCCCAAGCTGGGGATGTAGAAGCCGTCAAGCAACTAGAGGCGGTCATAAATGCCAAACTTGACTGGAGCATCAAGAAAGCCGCCCAAGCTGGGGATGTAGAAACCGTCAAGCAACTAACCGTTGAAGCACCCTCTCCTGAGAATCAGCCAGCGCCGTCCTGGGCAGACCTGAAATTTAAGGGACGGCAATGATTTTCCAAGAACTTGTGTTGGAGAACTTTGGTCCCTATAAAGGACGGCAAGTGTTCGACTTACGCCCTGACGAGGAGCAGCGCAAGATTATTCTGTTCGGGGGAATGAACGGCGGCGGCAAAACGACGCTTATGGACGCAATTCGTTTAGCGCTTTATGGTCATCGCGCTCCTTGCTCGACTCGTGGCAATCTGAGCTACCCGGAATTTCTCAAGCAGTGCATCAATCGGCAGGCACAGGATGCCACTATAGAGTTAAGTTTTCAGCAAACCTTGAATAACGAACCGCAACCCACAGCATTCAGGATTTGCCGCACCTGGAACGAGCAAATTAGCCAGCGAGATACCCTGAAAATTCTCACGAATAGCGAAGTGTCTCCTGATTTAGCACAGAAGTGGGACGAACGCATTGAGGATTTGCTACCCCTGGGGATTTCTCGCCTGTTTCTGTTTGACGGGGAGCAGGTGGGTGCCTTAGCCGACCAGGACACCCTACCGCTGTCTGTGACCAGTGCCATGCGATCGCTCCTCGGACTCGAACTGCCCGATCGCCTTGCTGCCGATCTCGATGTGCTGACGACCCGCAAGCGTAAGGCTTTGGCAACGACCCAAGAGCAGGCGCAGTTAGAAGCCATTGAGCAACGCCTGGACGCTCAAGAACAGGAACGCCGCGCCATCAAAAAGAAAATGGCTGCTAGCCAGCAAAAACTGGAGCAGTCAGAGGAAAAATTGCGGCAAGCAGAAGAACGTTTTCTGTCTGAAGGTGGCAAGATTGCAGCAGAGCAAACTCAGCAAGAAGCTCAGTTGCAGCAAGCGAGAACGCAAGCTGAAGCACATCGGGCTGCCTTGCGAGAGCTTGCAGCCGAAGTCTTGCCACTAGCACTCATCCAGCCCTTGCTCCAACAAGCCCAAAGTCAGGCACAGCAGGAAGTCCAACAACAACAGTTTGAGGTTGCTAAAGCCTTGCTGCAAGAGCGCAGCCAACGCCTGCTGAAGTTTGTCAAATCGCTCGATCTGGAGGCGAAGCAAGTCAAGCAAATTCAAACGTTTTTGGCGCAACAGGACAAGGAAACCGCACAGGGCGCTAATGCGGCTTGGCTCGATGCGGATGTGGGCACCCTCCAGCAACTCACAAACACGCTAGAGTATGCCCTACCGCATCAGCTTCAAGTGGCAGAAGCACAGCTAAAGCAGCTTCAAGCCTGTCAGGAAGAGATTGAGACGATCGAGCGCTACCTTGCCACTGCTGCTGCTCCAGAAATCTACGCCAAGTTAGTGCAACGGGTCAGACAGGCGCAGACTGAACTGGTGCAGCTCAAAGCCGATCGCGAACAGAGTCAGCGGCTTTTAGATCAAACCGAACAGACGATCGAACGCACGAAGCAAGCACTGATGGACTATGGCAAGCTGGCGATCGATCGCAAAGATGATGAACATACCCTCAGCGCGATCAACAAAGTGCAAGAGACGCTCAAAGTGTTTAAGCAAAAGCTGAAGCTCCGAAAGCTCAACCAGCTTGAAACCCTGGTGACAGAGTGCTTCCTCTACTTGCTGCACAAGTCCAACCTGGTGCATCGCGTTCAAATCGACACTGAAACCTTTAGCCTTTCTCTCTTTGACTACGAGGGACAATCCGTGCCCAAACATCGCCTGTCGGCTGGTGAAAAGCAGCTTTTGGCGATTTCTCTGCTCTGGGGATTAGCCCGTGCCTCTGGTCGGCAGTTACCCGTGGCGATCGATACGCCTCTCGGACGGTTGGACTCTTCCCACCGTAATAACTTGGTCGATCGCTACTTCCCCCAAGCCAGCCATCAGGTGCTTTTGCTCTCAACCGATACTGAGATTGGCAAAGCAGAGGTCAAACGGTTGCGGGAGAATGGGGCGATTGCCCGTGAGTATTTGTTGAAGTACGATCGCAGCAAGCACCAAACCCAAGTGAAATCTGGTTACTTCTGGTAAAGCCTATGGAACCCCCTGTTGAGCGAGTCCGTATTTCCCAAGCTGCCAAAGATCAACTGATCAAACTCAAGCGCGTTACCAAGATTGATCAGTGGAATATCCTTTGTCGATGGGCATTTTGCCGCTCTTTAGTAGAACCCACTTTACCATCGCCTGTAGCAATCCCTGCTGATAGTAATGTGGAGATGACCTGGCAGGTATTTGGAGGAGCGATCGGGGACTTACTCATTGTGGCTCTCAAACAGCGTTGCCATACTGATGACTTAAACCTAGACAATGAGACTTTAGCAACACAGTTTCGCCTCCATTTGCATCGAGGCATCGGCTATCTAGCAGCCAATCCAAGCATTAAAAGTAGCGAAGACTTAATAACAACCACAGGTCTTACATCTACTGAAGTTATTCAGTATGAAGATCCGAACTAATTTATTCTTCAAAAGAACTAGGCATGATCATTGTTGAAGCTATCAAAGAAGTTATGAGAATTAAAGGTCAGCCTATGACTGCAAAGGAAGCTTATCAGCAAATCGTGAAAAACAACTTTTATGAGTTCAAAGCTGCTGATCCAGTCCACATCGTAAATGGTCAAATCAGGAAACACTGTAAAGGAATTTCTGAACAGAAGTCGTACTCTAGGACAAAACATTTCATCTCAACTGAAGGTAACCGATATTATTTTTTAGAGCCACCAGAAAGAATCCAAAACAACAAGGGTAAGACTCAAAGAAAATATTATCTTCCAAAAATTGACAGCGTTAAACTAGTGTCATTGCAAGATATTGCTGGAGGCGACTTAGAGTATCAAGTTAGAGCATTAAAAGAGTGGTTCTTATCAGAGTATAAACCCGCAAGTAGTGTAGAAGGGAACTCCGTATCGGTCCTAGATGGTCCCTATGAGGCATTAGATGTTCTAAGCAACGAATTTTCTGACATTTTGTCATCCACTATTATTCTCAAGATTGCTAAAGAGATAGAAGATAACTTTTCCTGTAAAGAATGGTCTAAAATTCCCAAGGATGATGATATAGATGAGTACTTTATAGAAAATCTGAACACAGAGTTCTATAAAAACTTTGAAGCAGCAGTTAAGAGTATAGAAAAATTAAGTAAGCAATCCCCAAACTTGAAGGACGAATTAGAGCAAGCGCTTAATCGAATGCTGTATGGGCACATCATCACGGCAATGGAAAGTTATTTGTCAGATGCATTCATTACTACAGTACTCTCTAATGAGGAAAGTGTGAGGACATTGGTAGAGAAAGCACCAGAATTACGAGCCAGAACCTTAAATTTAGGTGAGATATTTCTGCGGTTCGATTCTTTGAAGGATGAAGTTCAAATATACTTAATGGATTTGGTTTATCACAGGCTAGATAAAGTACGGGAGCTTTACTACCATACTTTGAGTATTGACTTTCCAAAGAATCTTTCAATAATCTTCAAAGCAATATTAAATCGACATGATATTGTTCACAGAAATGGAAAGCGAAAAGATGGAAGCGCGCTAAATATTACCAGCAATGACATTGATCTTCTGCTGAAAGAAGTTACTGCTTTCATTCGAGAGGTAGACAAACAATTGAGGTAGTATCGATCTTTGTATCACGCCTTTAACTGATACTTGCTATCAGGAAGCTTCTTAAATAATTTGATTTCAGTTGAATTTTTACGATCGACCCCCTCAGAGCGCCGCTTGATCGCCCCTCGCACCATTGCCCTTGGATCTTTCGTATTGAAGCTATAAAGCCCTTTATCAAGAATCACCTGCGTAATTTCGGCTGCTGTCATCGGTTGTTTTGCTTCCTTCAGAACTTCGAGCGCCACCTGAGCAATAGTTCGCTTCTCCATAGATTTCCCCTTACACCTTGTAATAAATTACGCTTGCTTACGACGTTCTTTAATCTGCGCCACTATATCCGCTACAGTTAGCCCCTCTTGCTACTGGTGACGCTCTTTCGTATAGTCGCCGCTTCCTGCATCGGTCTGGTTGAGAAAGCGTACCATGCCGACGTAGCCAAGTTTCTTGCGTAGTGCTGCCAAACCTTTTCGTCTAAGCTCCATTGGGGTCATTGTCCGAGTCTCCTGCTTGAAGTGTTGCAATCAGCCAGATAGCGAGATTATCCACAGATACGGTAAGGGTGTGGCAATACCGAGCTGCTCTCCTTAATAATCGATCATCTGTTGATAAAAAAGCATCTGCTTAAGCAATTTCAGCACAGGCAAGATGGAGAGCAGCAAAGCCTTGGAAACCCAAGTTTTACAGTTCTTCGCCTCGACTCTCAACCGTGTCATTGACCCTAATGTGCGATCGTGCTGTCAGGAAGGCTCCTCAATCCTTTGCCGCCGCTCCTGATCAGCAATTTGAGCCACTTCCGTTTCAACTATCTCACTGATGATCAGTTCCCAGACACCAGTCTCGCAGCGCTCCAAAATTGACAGGACAGCTTCAGCTTCTACCCGAATCCGTGCCTGTGTTTGGTCGTCAAACGGGCGGTTGAAGCAGCAAACATCCAAGTAAAGACGGGGCATAGAAACTTAGTCAACGCGATCGAACTCAGAATCATCAAACAGTAGGTTCTGAATACTACCATCTGGCAAAATTTCTGGCAGCCATTCATCGCCTCGGTGTTCTGTCCCATCCCAGCGCTCAGGATAAGTGTTTGCCGCGATCAGTTCTTCAATCCGCGCCAGTTCTTCATCGTTGATGAGGCTAAGTTCTGGCTTGCCGAGCGATCTTGCTGTATCATTCACCTCTGCCTGAATGCCTAAAACCTGCTTCAGCATCCAGCGACGAGCATCCATCTTAAGTGGTCCCAAACGGTTCTGTTTGGCTGCCAGCGAACCATCTTTATTGACCTCGCCATGCTTACGATGGCGATACTGCGGCTTCTTAATTTCCCAGTATAACGGTCGTAGTTTTGCCAAGGGTTTCAGGTACGCCCACTCTGGTTGAGCAATGACGCGATCAAGCGCCGCATCTCTCTGTACAAGGGGACAGCCAATGCAACCCGTTCTGGCATTGATCGGTTCTTCCCCATCACTGACATCCTGCCCGTAAACTTTCGCGATCTCTAACGTCGGGAACCCAAGCTCTAGGTCTGCCTGAAGCAACCAGTCCCAAACATGACAGACTCGCCAATGAACGATCGGAGCCAGTTTATCCGCGATCGCGCCTGAAGACGAATTTTGAAACCAGCCCTGCCCACATTCGCCACCGTCTTTCGTGCAGCTAACTGCAATGCGCTGATCGCGAGCAGCACTTTCCCCAATCCGCACACCTGTCAGCATCAGAAATTTTTCGCCTCGCTCCTGGCGTAATGCTTCCAGTTCTCGCTCCATGCTCATCACCTTCAGCTTAGGCGTA
This sequence comes from Lyngbya sp. HA4199-MV5, assembly GCA_019359375.1. Lineage (GTDB taxonomy): Bacteria > Cyanobacteriota > Cyanobacteriia > Leptolyngbyales > Leptolyngbyaceae > Stenomitos. Next base: position 25,832 of record JAHHHL010000015.1, on the reverse strand, counting down.
CACCAGCGAAAGGTGTTTGAGGGCGGCGGCACGCCTCGACCCAGAATGTAGACAAAATAACGATGATCAAGGTCGGGCAGCACAACGCGAGTTTCCAAACAGCCTTCGTTGAAGAGGGGTTGGAGGCGATCACGCAAGGCAGCCAAAATATTAAGCGCACTCGTGTGTAGTGGCGGCAATTCCTGGCGAGTGTCAGCATAAAGAATCGTCAGGCTCTCAGGTTTAGGAATCTGCTCTGTTTCAAGCAGATGAGCGACGAGCGTAACGGTTGCGGCTGAGTCTTTACCACCGGAGAACGCGATCGCCCAATGCTTGTAGAAGGCACCATAGTGACGCAACGATTCGACCGATAGCTCAATGCTTTTCGGCAGCGTCAGGCGCTCCTCTTCAAACAAACTCAGAGTTCTCATCGCTGGCGCTCTTATCTTCCCAGTGGCTCCTAACCATAGCAGAGATCTTGAATCTCACACCAGGTTTAGCGGCTAGGAGAGTGGTGGTGGCTGGTTGTACACCAGGTAAGCTTGACACCTGGCTCTAGTATAAACATACTGAAACGCTTTCTCTCTGCCTTGTTCAGGCTAATGCCCTATGCTGGTTTTAAGCGGCTGGGTAAGCATGATGGAACGTGTCGAACTGGCAACGTGCGCTGCCGAAACGATCAAGCAGCAATTCGCTGAAATGGTAGCGTGTTGCGATCAGAGTCCGATCGGTAAGCGGCTCTTGGGTGCCTTTTATGTGCACATTTCTGCCCTGCCAAGCCTTGATCCAACGCTGCAAACCTATGAGCAAGCGGCTCGCCGCTATCTTCCAAACCCGATGACACCAACGCTGATTAAATTCAGCACGGCTCAGCCTAAGCTCTCTTACTTGTTCTACCCGAACTTTGAGATTGACCCTCATCCCGTGCTTGAGCAAAGTATTCAAGTAGACCTGAGTACAGGACAGGTTAGCAGGCGCGACTATCGGGACACTGACAATCCACCCATACTCCATCGCAAAGAGACCTTTATTGCGCCCAGCCATCCCCACTACAGCGAATTTGCCGAACTGACACGTCAGCAGGATCGTCTGGGTCTCCTGACTAACTCGCGTGAGATTGGCACCCGTTTTAGCTGGCAGCAGCGCCTAGCAGCCCACCAAATTGAACTGCATGGTCATTGGCTGGCTTGTCCGGTGAGGGCTTCATCGAATCGCACTCCACCCAAGATCGATCGCCACAAAGCGGCTCTGGTGCGGACCGCGCTTTCTAAACCTGTCCGATCGGCACTAGAAGCAGGACTGTTCACAGCAGGCACCACGTTCTTTGACTATGGCTGTGGGCATGGCGGTGATGTTCAACGCATGGCTGAACAGGGGTTTGACGGTTCTGGTTGGGACCCACACTATCAGCCTGATACCCCTCATGTTGCTGCCGATGTGGTCAATCTGGGCTATGTCATCAATGTGATCGAAGACCCAGTAGAACGACGCGAGGCATTGGTCAATGCCTGGGCGCTGACCCGGAGAGTGCTCATTGTCGCGGCACAGGTTCTGATTGAGGATCGCATTCGCGGCACGGTCATCTATGGCGATGGCGTGATTACGCGCCGCAATACGTTTCAGAAAAACTATGAGCAGGAAGAACTAAAGGTTTACATTGATCAGGTTTTAGCAGTCGATGCGATTCCGGTGGCATTGGGTATTTATTTTGTGTTTCGGGATGAGACACAGGCACAGAGCTTTCGGGCTTCCCGGTTTCGATCGCGCACCACTACACCCAGAGTTAAAGCTAGCGTCCGACGCTTTGAGGAGTATAAGGAACTGTTGGCTCCACTCATGGCGTTTGTCAGCGATCGCGGACGCTTACCTACCGCTGAGGAAACACAAGACTTCGCTTCACTTCAGACAGAATTTGGGACGCTTCGCAAAGCCTTTCAGGTCGTGTTGCAGGCGACCAATGTTCAAGAGTGGGATGCGATCGCCGACAAACGCCGCCAAGATTTGTTGGTCTACCTTGCCCTTAGCCATTTCAGCCGTCGCCCTAAACTGCGAGAGTTTAACTCAATCGTGCAGAACGACATCAAAGCCCTCTTTAGTGGCTATCAGCAAGCCTGCACCGCCGCCGATCTAATGCTATTGAGTCTCGGCAATCTAGAGATTATGAGCACTCGCTGCCAAACTAGCGCCGTTGGCAAGAAGCTGCCCCATTCGCTTTGGGTGCATGTGTCGGCGATCGATGCCCTTGATCCCTTGCTGCGACTCTACGAAGGGTGTGCCTCTCGCACGATCGGTCGTCCTGAAGAGGCAAACGTGATCAAGTTCCATTGCCGCAAACCCAAAATCTCTTACCTGGTTTACCCAGAGTTCGATGCTGAACCTCACCCTGCCCTCTACACGAGTATGCGAGTTGACCTACGAGATTTGCACGTTAGCTACCGCGACTATGACCCAGAAGACAATCCACCCGTGCTGCACCAGAAAGATTTGCTGGTGATGGCAGACTATCCTCTCTATGAGAAGTTTGCCAAACTGAGTCGGCAAGAGGCGGATTGGGGCTTGTTGGGAGATTGGGAGCAGATCAGTCATAGGCGAGGTTGGCAAAAGTGCCTGGAAGACCACTGTGCAGAATTGAAGGGGTATCGAGTGGTGTGGCAGAAGGATGCTGACCCATACAAGATGAAACTGGTGCGAGCCTCCCGAAGGATGCGCTGCGCGAACGGCGATTCGGGCAAAGCAGATAGGACGAACAAGGTGAGGAATAAAGATGCTTGATCTAGGCAAAATTGAACAAATTGCTCAGTCCCATTCGCCTCAAGAGCTTTTTGCGGCTCTCGTTTGGCAGCGTCGGTTCAATGAGTTTGATGGGCAGGAGGTGATTACAGATCTTGCCCATCATCCTGATCTATGGCAAAGCTTCCTCTTCTCAAAGCCCATCTATGCGCCTGATAAGCATGGCTTGAGCTTTAATGGGGTGTTAGACACGCTGCTGGCAATGGCAAACTATCGCCCCATGCCAGAAACCAGCGTCATGCATTTCATTCCCTACCCAGCCGATACACTCTATGTTTTGGCTGAAAATCAGGACATGATTGTGGCTCAGTTGATGGATCTTGGGAAGAAGTGGCGTGCTGATGTGGTGGATGTCTGTGATGGCACTAGCGAAGCAGCAGATTGGAAGTTTCGAGACTACGTAGCCATGCGTCTAAAAGAAGCGCTGTGGGGTGAGTCATTTGAGAACGATCGTGATGCGGTCATCATTTCCTACTGGTGGGATTGAAACGCAAATCTGGTAATTTGACCATCTACTCTGAAGTGTCTGGATAATAGCGATTAAGTGCTCAGTCGATCGGATTAACGGTAGGAGAAAGCCTGTGCTTGAGTTGGCTAAACTGATTGACCTGATTGTCGGTTTCGCGAGTCCAATGGTGCAAAGTAAGCTCCAGCGCAGTGAGCTTGTCATTAAACTGCTCAAGCAACTGCACCTGGACCCAGACCATCCGTCTGCTGACTTTACGGCAGTTTATCAGTACACCCTGGTGGAATACGGGATCGGCAAGCCCAAGCCCGTGTTGGAGATGTTCCGACAAGCAGAAATTCAAGCCCTTTTCCGCAAAGCGCTGGATCAGAATCATCCGAGCTTGTTGCTCCAAGAAGGCGAGACCTTTCTTGCTGGGCATAGTCTGGGAGACCAGATCCAGGCGTTAGGGATTGATGCACGGCAAGAGTTTTATCAGTTTGCAGCGGTGTTCATCGAAGTTGCCAAACGCACTCGCACTCCGGCTGAAGTCCTGTCAAACCAACGCTTGGAGTCTCTGCATCGACAGATTGGCAGTATGCAAGAGCGTCTGCATCGGTTGCCCACGTTGGAAGCCATGCGGACTGAGATGGCACGGTTGGCGGCTCAGGGCTATCCCATGCTACCTGGAGCGATCGCCACTCCCGCCTTAGCGCAAGAACACCAGTTGCAAGAACGTCAGTGCCGAGCCTTTGCCCTTGCCCAACAGATGAAAGGTTGGTTTGAGACGTTGGGCTACCGCTTTGAGTCCTACGAGGTGTGGCAGGACGATTATTTTGAGTGGATCATCGACATCCCGGTACGGCGTGGACGGTACGATCGCATCCTGGTACGCGGGATTGACGGTGAGGTCGGTCTGAGTGATATTAAGGCACTACGGCAGTCAGTTGAAACGCAACGAGCGGACGAGGGCTGGCTAGTGACGGCGCGGCGCATCAGTCGAGCCGCACGGGAGGTTGTGGAGCAGGAGGAGAATCACGACCTCGGCTGCTATACCTTTGATGAACTGCTGGATCAGGATGCAGACTTTGGTGGCTACCTGGACTGGCTAGAAGCTGAAATTGGGCGACGGGGCATTGACCAGAAATACGTGCCGCTGGCTTGCACGAAAGAGGAGATTGATCCGGACACGAAGCAGCGTCTAGGGGTGAGCCGCTACGACGATCTCGATGGCTGGATTGATGGCTACATTGACCTGTGGCTGGATGACCCAGCGAAAGAACACATCTCAGTGCTGGGAGAATTTGGTACGGGCAAAACCTGGTTTGCGTTGCACTATGCCAGTCAAGCCCTGAAACGCTATCGGGAGGCACAACAGCGCGGTGTGGAACGTCCGCGTTTGCCGCTGGTGATTCCCCTGCGTGACTATGCCAAAGCCGTCAGCGTGGAATCGCTGTTTTCCGAGTTCTTCTTCCGCAAGCATGAGGTGCGATCGCTCACCTATTCTGCGTTTGAGCAACTCAATCGGATGGGCAAACTGCTGCTGATTTTCGATGGCTTTGATGAGATGGCAGCACGAGTCGATCGCCAGGAGATGATCAACAATTTCTGGGAATTGGCAAAGGTGGTGGTGCCAGGGGCAAAGGTAATCCTGACGTGCCGCACCGAACATTTCCCAGAAGCCAAGGAAGGACGGGCACTGCTCAATGCCCAATTGCAAGCCTCGACTGCCAGCTTGACTGGAGAAATGCCCCAGTTTGAGGTGCTGGAACTGGAGAAGTTCAACGATGAGCAAATTCGGCAGGTGATGTCTCAGCAAGCAGAGGTTGCCACCGTAGAACAGGTGATGAGCAACCCGCAGCTTTTGGATTTGGCGCGTCGTCCGGTGATGACAGAGTTAATCCTGGAGGCATTGCCAGATATTGAAGCGGGCAAACCTGTGGATATGTCACGGGTTTATCTCTATGCCGTGCGGCGCAAGATGGAGCGCGACATCAAGGAGGAGCGCACGTTTACCTCATTAGCAGAGAAGCTCTATTTCTTGTGTGAGTTGTCGTGGGAGATGTTGAGTAGCGATCGCATGAGCCTCAACTACCGGGAGTTTCCCGATCGTATTCGTCGCTTGTTTGGTTCAGTAGTTCAAGAGGAGAAAGATCTGGATCACTGGCACTACGACATGATGGGGCAGACGATGCTGATTCGCAATGCCGATGGCGATTATATGCCCGCCCATCGATCGCTCCTAGAGTTTTTTGTTGCCTACAAGTTTGCGGCTGAGTTGGGCGCTTTAGCTCCTGATTTTCTAGAACTAGCACAGATGCAGTCCTGTTTAGATTCAAGTGCAGCACCACAGGATTACACTTGGTCTGCTTACTTTCAGCGAACGTTAGATATGACAGGGAAGAGTGTGGCGATCGCACCACTTAAGACTTTTACAAGTCAGCCAATGGAAAAGCTCTGCTTGACAGTAGGACAAGCACCCTTAACGAAAGCTATTTTGGATTTGCTAATGCCAACATTGCTACCATTTTCAGAAAATTTTAAGCACCCTCTGATAGGGGTGCTTGAAGCAACTCGTGACAGAACTGAGGAGACAGTTGGTTTCGTTGGTGGGAATACAGCAACACTTCTAACAAGAATAGACCGAGCTGCACTTACAAACAAGAATCTTTCTGGTAGTGTCATTCTCGGTGCAGACTTTGCAAATGCTAGTTTACGTCATGTTAACTTTGCCGAAGCAAATTTGACCCATTGCCTTTTTGCAAACATTCTCGGTGCGGTTTTTACAATCGCTGTTGCTCCAAGCAGTAGGCTGATAGCAGGGGGTGATGGTGATGGTTTAGTTCATCTTTGGGACATGGATAGTGGTCGAGAAATTGCAATTTACAAAGAACATGCTAGTGGAATTCTCTCAACCACTTTTAGTCCTGATGGGAAAATTCTCGCTAGTAGCAGCTATGACCAAACCATAAGACTCTGGAATATAGCGACAGGCAAGTGTTTGAAGGTTTTACAAGAACAATCGGATGCAGTACGTGAAACTGCTTTTAACGCTGATGGTCAAATTTTAGCTAGTGGTAGTAGTAATGGATTGGTGCAATTGTGGAACGTTCAAACTGGTAAATGCATTAGAACACTGCAAGGACATACACTTGGAGTTCAAGCAGTAGCGTTTTCTCCAGATGATGAGATATTGGTAAGTGGTAGTAGTGATACAACGGTAAGACTTTGGAATTTTAAAACGGGTGAATGTTTGAGAATTTTACGGGGGCATGACGAAGCCATAACCTCAATTACTTTCGCTCCTGATGGACAAATTCTTGCTAGCGGTAGCGATGATAGATCAATTAGGCTTTGGAATATTAGCACGGGGGAGTGCACAAAGGTTCTGTCTAACTACGATGGCAATGTTTTTTCTGTTGCCTTCAGCCCGATGGGTAGGGTTCTCGCTAGCTGCGGCATCGATTCAGCCGTAAGACTTTGGGATGCCGCTACAGGTGTGCCCCTAAAGATTTTGCGAGGACACAGTAATTTGGTGAGTGACGTTGCTTTTAGCTCCTCTGGTGAGGAACTAGTTAGTGGCAGTTTTGACAAAACAGTCAAGATTTGGGATATCCAAACGGGTGATTGTAGAAGGACGATTCAAGGATATATGGACTGGATTAACGCAATTGCCTTCAATCCAGTCCATGAAATCCTTGCTAGTGGAAGTGATGAAGCAGCGTTGTTGTGGGATATTCAAACTGGAGAATGTATCAAAGTCCTTCAAGGGCACAGTAATTGGATAATATCGATTGCCTTCAATGCTTCTGGCGAATTGCTAGCCACTGCCGACGCAGAAGGAATCATAAAATTGTGGGACAGTTTTGGTGGTAGATGCTTAAGAACATACGAAGGGCACACAGATTGGATATACTCCATTGCTTTTATGCCTTCTGCTCCCATTTTCGCCACTGCTGCCGGAGATAAGACAATAAAACTTTGGAACATGGATACAAGCGAATGCAAGATCTTGCAAGGGCATAGCAATTCTGTACGATCGATTGCCTTCAATCGTACTGGAACAATTCTTGCTAGTGGTAGTAGCGACACCTTTGTAAGACTTTGGGATACTCACACAGGGCAATGTCTTAAAATACTGAACAATGGTAGTCGAATTCGCTCAGTCGCTTTCAGCTTCTCTAATGAAGTTATTGCTGTTGGAGGCAATGATGGACTGCTATCTTTGTGGGATGTTCATACCGGGGAATGCATCAGAACTTACGAAGGGCACAGCAAGCCAGTAGTCTCAACTGCCTTTAGTCCATCAGGAGAGTTACTGCTTAGTGGTAGTGATGACTCAACGGCAAGGCTTTGGAATGTCCAAACAGGTGAGTGCATCAAAGTCTTGCAAGGACATACTTCTTGGCTCCGCTCAGTTGCTTTCCATCCCAACGGCGAAACTGTTGCTACTGCTAGTGGAGATGAAACATCAAAATTATGGAATATTCAGACGGGTGAATGCATCAAAACATTTAGAAAGGAAAGACTCTACGAAGGCATGAATATTAGCGGAGTCAAAGGTTTGACTGAAGCAGAGAAAGCTACGCTTAAGGCGCTAGGAGCGATCGAACATTAGAAATTCAGTTCAACCGCTTCGCTGACTCTATCCATTTCTCAATACCTTTTCTCGTAGGCACTCCTCCGTCTGTAAACTTCCATATATTCTGCCTTTGCTGAGGAGCGTAGCTGATATGGATAGGTCGATCGCTCCCATAGTAGTACAGCGAATCAAACGGCAATCGCTGTTCTAGAATCCACTCTATGAGGCGATCGCTTAGTAAACCCACAACCCGGAAGTCGCAGGCAGCACCGAGGCGATCGCAGTAATACTTCCCATTCCGATTCACCTCATGCGCCATATGCTGGTCTCGACTCGGATCAACCCGCCCGTTTTTGATCCCCGCCTCCGGATCTTTCTGGCTCAAGAGCCGCTTCAAATCTTTTGAGCAAAACCCGTAGGTCAACTGGAACCGCTCCCTGCCAAAGTGATCAATCACTGGGTCAACGATGTACTGACACAGAGCCTCCAACGCTGGAAGCGTCTCCCCTAGGTTTTGAGGATACGGGTCAACCTTGTCCACATACTTCCGGTAAGTCTGCGTACAGGTGCAAAAATCCGCCAAAGACAAGTATCGCCCCAGTCGTAGCGTGTGCGGTTCCATGACGGATTCTGGTTAACGCCCAGGTGAAAACGCAATTTTGGAAGCAGTTCCAGCAGGTTACGTCATGCGATTGCTCTACTAACAGCTTAAACCCTGTATCTTCCGTGATGTAAAGTTTTAGGGGATTCCAGACAAAAATCATTCCGTTTCCAGCTTTGGATGATGCAAAATATCGACAAACCATTTGCCTAAATTGAGTTCTTCGTCATTGACGACCAGACCCGTCAAGCGTTGAATTTGAGTTTCCACCTCAGCCATCACTTGGTTGGTATCAGATGACAATGAAGGGTTCATGAGCCCAATGAGGATGGCAGGTAAACGACAGCTAAAAGTTGGGTTGAGTCGAGTGTTGCAGTACGATCACCACTAGCCTTGTAGGTTGAGTGCGCCAAGTAGAGCCTCGCAAAAGACACTGGAGGAGCGCTCTTCTATGCCTTGGCTATAGGCAACTCTTCCCAGCAAGTGGTGTACCGTTTGGAGGGGTAGGATAACCGCGTTCGCCACTCCTGCTTCAACCCTACTGCCGCATATTTGATACTGCCTGTGCCCAGCTTTTGCTTAATGCTGTCTACGGCCTGCATTAAGCGTTGACTCTTGGCAGACGTGGGATCATCAAACAAGCCAATCTGCACCTGGTTTACCTCGATTAACTCAGAGGCAGAAACCCCCGCTTTGTAGTACTGGAAGCCGGGTCGAAAGAGCGCTGCTGTGGCCTGTAGTGCCTGGGGCAAGAGCCGATCGGTGCTATTGGTGGGCGCTGCCAATGGCACTGATCGGCTCGCCTCATACTGGGGAATGTCTGTAAAGCGATTTGTCCGCATTGACACCAGAATCATTTTTGTCGCTAACCCCTCTTGTCGCAGTTTTTCAGCGAGTCGAGTCGTATGGGTCGCCACAGCTTCTTGCATCTCTGCCAGTGCCGTGACCGGACGACCAAAGCAGCGAGTCACCATCATGCCCTTTTGAGCGTCTGCGCTCTTTTCTACAGGTAAACAGGACATCCCGCCCAGTTCCAGCAACGTTCTAAGAGTGATGACATTGAATTTCCGCCTGATCCAATCCGGGTCTGCCTGCCTCAGTTGCAGCACTGTGCGGATGCCACGGGACTGTAGTTTGTCAGCCGTTTGTCTGCCAATCCCCCAGACGTCGCCAACTTCGACTGCTGAGAGCACAGCGTCTAAACGAGGTTCGTTCGTTAAATCAACGACCCCTTCCGTACTCAGGCGCGCCTTTGCCATGTGGTTGGCGATCTTTGCCAGAGTTTTGGTGGGAGCAATGCCGATCGAGACGGGAATACCTGTCCACTGTTTGACTGTGTGGCGGATCTGCTGCCCATAGTCCAGCAAGTTGCGCTCGCCAAAGCCAGTCAAATCGAGAAAGGCTTCATCGACCGAATAGACTTCTACACTGGGGCAGAAATGGGAGAGCGTCTGCATCACCCGGCGTGACAGATCACGGTAAAGGGGGGGATTGGTCGAGAAGATGGTCAGTCCGTGGCTGTGGATATAGCGCTTCACCGCAGACCCCATCGCCTGCATCTTGATGCCGATCGCTTTGGCTTCGGGTGAGCGGCTAATCACACAGGCATCATTCCCGCTGAGCACGACCACGGGTTTCCCTGCCAGTGCTGGGTTAAACACCACCTCACAGGAGACAAAAAACGCGTTGGCGTCTACCAAAGCGATAATCTTCTGACGCATACCTAAAGGAGGTTGAGTGAGTTCAGCTTAACCTACCCAAAACCGAGTGGATCACAGTTGTAACGACACCCCACACTTCAAAGTCTCCGGCGTGATAGGACTCGCCTCCAGGTTGTTTGAGCCGCCACTGACCGTCTCTTTGATAGACCCGTCTCACAAGCAGTTCGCCCTCCATTGCTGCCACAACCAGACAGCCCTGAACCGGGTCGAGGGAACGATCTACAAGCAAAAGGTCTTCGGAGTGGATGCAATCTGCTGCCATCGCATCGCCACTCACCCTGAAAAAGAAGGTGGCAGAGGGATTTTTGACCAGTTGATTCAGGTCTAAGCTGGTATCAACCGCATGGTCAGACGGTGCTGGGAAAGACATAGGCGAAGGTAATGAGAAAAATAGAGCTTCGAGCAACGATCAATGGCTCTTGGATGCACGGTTAGCGTCACTTTTTGCAATCACAGTAGCACTTTGGTTCAGCCAGGACCATAGAGTTTCAGCCTTCAATTTTTAATTTCCGCGTCATCTTTGCGTGATCGCAGATATTGGTCGTTTAGAGCTTAATTCAGATCTGATTTCTAATAGATACAGTGAGCGGCAAGTAGTTTCTGACATAGGGTCATTGACAAAAGAAAATAGTCTTTTAGGTGACGATCTGAAACAAAAACCTTAATCCTACGAGATTGCGCTTTCTTGAAGTCTTAAAATAGAGATTACGATTGGAAACTTTTTCAACAGCCAGCAGAAATTACTTCGCGTTCTTGACTCGTCCTTGATGTACTACCATCTCAAAGAATGATTTGCCACAGTGGAAACATATGCCTTCTTCCCAGTCTGCTGGCGCACTAAAAGTTTTTTTACATTTCGGACATTTCGATAATAAATATAATCTATGGCGATCGCAGGCATTAACTCCCTTAAATTGCCACTGAATCAGGTGGCAAGGCATTTCTGTGTAACAAGCAGCACAGAGATAGATTGTTCCTGGAGGTTTCATAGCTTGAGACTCTGACGGCAGCATCTCAGCTAGTCTATCAGCACTAACCTCAACAAGTTCTGCTAAGACTTCTAACTCCTGCTTAGTAGGAAACAATGGGCTTAAATACAGTTTTTTCCAACGTGAAACTCCGGCTTTAATGCCAGTTACTCGTCCAATTTGATAAGTTGTCCAAACATTGGCTCTTTCAAAACGACCCAAAAAGTGGCTAATGCTTTCACCCGGAAAAGGTTCGACTCGTTCCAGCTCAATTCGGTGAGGTTCAAATTGCATACATCTCTACCTTTATGACTAGAAATTATGCATCTTCCGGTTTCACCGTAATAGCGTGAGTTTGTACGTTTGGATTCATTTTACTGCAATCTTGCATTACTGAACTCTTTGCGCCATACATACACTCATAGTTATTTAATGTGTTGCTACATGCTTCTTCCTCTTAAATACTCTCCTTTCATACTTTGGAGAAAAGATTTATCTATTCTTATTTCTTTCAAAATCTTTTTAGCATCGAAAGCTAATACTTTGCTGTCGGTCTTCAACGCTTGAAGTACTAAACTATAGATTTCGCCGAGCTTTTTCTCAAGCAGTCTAACAGCAGCATCCCTCAAAATATTGTCTAATAGTCTAAGCTCTCCTGAAGTCATTTCTTCCAGGGTAGAAGCCAAATCCTTATTAATTCCTGCTTTGCCTGTCTTTAACAGAGAAATAATTCTCTTTTTGCCGCCTGCTTTTGAAGGATCTTTGGAAATGAGAGGATCTTGCATTCTGATGATCTTTTCGCCCCAGATTTTAACAACTCCGCTGAATTTATCACCAGCTAATTCCTCAAAAACAAAGGTATTTGCAAAGCGGTTATTCACCTGCTCATCCTTTTCCATCAAAGTATCTAAACGATTGCTTGTGCCAATCAAAATAGGAATAACCCCTAAATCTTTATCGTCATAGAAGCTTCTTGCAGTTTTGAGTGCATCAAAATGTAGACAGTGAGCTTCATCAACGAGCAATATCTGAACTTTATATTGCTTAAAAAATTTCTTGACACGCTGTTTTAATTGATGAAGATTTCCACTGGTAGGTTTTCTAAGTGCAATCAGAATTAATTGAAGAAACCTTCCAGGAGCACATCTATTCTCATCGATCTGAACATAAACAAAGGGACGTTCAGAGGGTTGGTTTGGGTGTTGGACTGGTTCAAACTCCTCTAAACAAGCGTGACAAGCACACGTTTTACCGAGACCTGTCTCTCCAATTGCCTTACCAGGCTTCCTGAGCTTTAATCGTCCTTGTATCCAATCAATAAAGCTTGAGACTTGATCAAGCCTCAAAATATTTGGTTCAGGTTCAGCAATACATGCCATTGCTGCAAACATTTCTTTTGCAATGGCGATTAAATCATCTACTTGCTCCTGGGGGTTTGATAGGGCAGCAATGAGCGATAGTAATAAATCTTGTGTCAGCGCTTTAGGCTGAGAAAGAATATCAAGTGCTGGTAGTAACTTTTCCTGCGGCACTGATTCTTTTGCTTGCGAGAGCGTTGCGATCCCTTCCGACAGTTGATTCTGCATCAGCATCTCTTGCTATAGCATTTTCGCTTCTGGCATGAATTACTGCTAGAAGCCTAGACCGTGTTCACGCAAGCTATTATAGTTCACTTGTTCTATTTAGTCATCCACTTCGATCGCGTAATCCTCACTGTCGTCATCATCGTCGATAAATGGTTCTGGTAGAGCGATTGATACGTCAATTGGGACATCAACTGGACGAGGTTGCTCCTCCACGGGTGGCTTCAGCACACGCTTGTGCTGATCCTCCTCATAACGCTCTGGAACGGGATTCGCCTTTGCTTCCTCAGCATTGCGACGATCTGTCCTGGTGATATTCTGCTTGCTTGCAAAGAGTTTTCGACGACGAATAGTCTCTTCCCGAATGGCTATGTTATTGATCTGCTTACCAGCTTTTTCGAGCTTTTTGGCAGAGTGCTTGACTTCTTCAAGGGATAACTGATCTGCTTCCAGTCCTACCGCATACGCACGAGCGATAAACTTTTCTCGACCGTCTTGGCGACTGTACACCAACAACAGGGTGATGTCTCTGGGATCAAATCTCAGAAACACAGGGTCTTTAGCGTGCTTCCCTAAGTTCTCCCCCTTGTAAAGGAGGTTCGCAAACCTCACATAGCCATTATCGTAAACAACTCGCTCATCCGTCTGCATGAGACAAATATCGAGTTCGCGTGGTTTGATGACGGCAGGTGGTGTCTTTAATCCAGCTTCCCATCGTGCCATACGGCTTTGTTCTGGCACGAAAGGGTTGGCACGGGTACGCGGATCAGCAGCCTGATTGTAGTTGTCCGCAAAGTAACCTGCCAGCATCATGTCTAATTCTCGCAGCGTCATTTTGACGACTTTTGCAACATCTTTAGGGCGCTTTTGCACATTGGGACCGGTATAACCGGGAGCCTCACTCAAAAGCTCGCTTAGGGTGCGAAAAGGACGCTCTACGATGCCACCTTGCGAAGGTTGCTCTCGACGTTCTGCCTTAAAACCGAGTTGATCGCCCACATGTTCTAGGAAATTGAAGTCGGCAGCACCATCAGTGTAAATGTATCGAGGAGAGCCATGTGTAATCCATTGACATCGCATCTCGTACTCTGGACCGTATTGCTTGGGTAGCATAGCGTGTCGTAGCGCCAAGGCGACCACTAAAGAACTAGGTGCTTTCAGTCCCAGGCGATAACCGACAATGCATCTAGAGTGGCAGTCAATGACTGTTGTCAAGATGGGACGACCGATCTCCACCCCATCCTCGTCAACGAGTAAAACATCCGCTTTCGTATGGTCAATCTGCCAAACTTGATTGCTGCGCGTCACTGAGATCGCTTCTCCCTTACGAGTGCGAAGAATCAGTGTATCGCCATGCCAGCCGGGATTGCGACTGGTATTTGCTTTGTGATTTTTCTCTTCGATTGGCTTCAACCAGATTTCCACAGTCCTCGTGCAAGGTGGTTGACCGTATGTTCGCCAAAACTCGAACGCCACGATCGCTTGCTTTTGTTCTTTAAGTTGCTTAATGCGACTATGGGCTGCTTGTGTATCAAGCTTCCGCTTCCGTAGCTCAGAAACTTTAGTTTTGAGTTCTGCAATCTCTTCCTGTTTCTCTTGCTGTTGCTGTTGACAAGTTTCTTGACGCTCTTCGATTAATCTAGATAGTTCCTGATCAAGTGCCTCTCCAGAAAATCCAGCCTCTTGTAACTTTGAAACCTCTGAAGGCAATTCCGGCTTCACATATTCATAAATCTGGTCTTGAATGCGATCGGCAACCTGTGTACGGGTCATTGACCGGTTACCTTTGTTCCCATCTTTGTAGATTTTGACGCTCAGGTCATACCAGTATTTATTCCGACGAGGTTTTCCACGGTCGCTCCTTGGAGCTTTCTGAAGTGAAGTTATGCCCAGATCAACCCAGTCCTGGAAAATGCGTCTGACCTGACGTGTAGAGAGATTTAGCTTTTTTGCTCCCTCTTTGAGTTGTTCGCTAAACAGTTTACGATTGTGACGTACTTCTAGCAGACTGCGAATGACTTCACGTTTTAGCTTCTGTTCCTCGGTTAGTTGAAGTCTGACTTTCTCTCCGTTTTCAAGTATGATTTCATCTTCCAGCGCGTAGCGTCGATCTAAAAACTCGACTGCTGTATCGTCTTCAGGTACGCCATAGCAAGCGATGGACTGTTCAGATGGTTGGTATGTAGTTTCTGGCTTACCTGTTCCCAATCCTTCTATCTCATCAGCAATTGGAGGCTCCTCAATACTAGTATCCTCTTCCTCATAGATTAGAGAGAAATCTCTATCGTCCTGCTGATCAGAGAACTCGCTGGCTTCAAGCAGGTTCATAACTCCCTTCGTCCTCAGTCTATTAGTAAGTTTGTATTGTAGTAGGGTTCAGAAAAATCTGAATAACTTTATCCCAGAAGAATGTGTAATAGCAGCATGAACCCGTCGCAGCGTTGCTGCTGTTCTCATGGTGCATGAATCCGAAGTTTGTGCGGTTGTAAAAATTTGTAATGAGAGCAAACCCACGTGATCGCTCCACTACAATAAACCCGCAGATCCATACAAGCGTCTGAGAATCGCGAGAATCTTGGCGCCATAGTCAGCCTCGGCTGACCACCGCCGACTGAGTTGCTCCACGCTGGGAGCCACGCCTCGGCTGATAGAGGAAAAACGTGGATCAACCACTGCCTGCACCAACGCTTCTTGATTGGCATAGGCTTTCAAATGTTGAATATGGGCGCGCACCCCAAGTTGGGCACTCGGAAAGCTAGCAAATTCGCGACTGCCACTAGTGACACCGAGACCGCCAAAATTGTTTTGAGCTGGTGGCAACAAACTGCTAGAGGCAAAGCAGTGAGTTTCTAACAAGGCTTGAGCAAAGGCGACATCAGGATTAACGCCTTCGATCGCCGCTTCTGCTTGATACAGTTGGGCGATGTCGGGGAACTTTTGCAACCCTGCGGGGTTTACCTGCTTGAGAAACGCCTCGTAGTCCGAAGGCAGGAGGTAACCAGGACCGATAATGTTGCCCAAAGCTTCTGGTTTAAAGGACAGTAGTGTCTGCAACAGTGCTGTACGCGTCTCGGCATCCCAACTAACGAACACGCCAACTTCACGCAGTTCAATCGCACGGATGTAGGTAACACCGCCATAGTGTTGCCATCCCGCTGTCGTCGCACGGGGGATGGCAACGGCATAGTGGTCAAGCAGATCAACAGGAATATAAGCATTGCCTTCAACCAGGATGCCCTGCTCGCTGCAAAGTTGCCCGTTGATGTTGATTTGGATCGGCGGAAAGGGCAAACCAATGCCCCGCTCGGCTAAACGGCGACTCCAAGGCAACAAACCCTTGAAAATGCCGTGTGCCAATTCATGGGAGCGCTCGAGCATGAGCGTCCGGTCTGCAAGATTAGTCACAAAGCCGAGACTCAAGACCAGTGCCGGAATGTTGATCTCGCGAGTGAACGCCAAACTGCCAGTCTCTGTATCCGTATCAGGCTGCACGCCACGGTTAACCAGCGCAGGCACCTGCTGCACAAGCGCCTGCAACAGGAGTTCGGCATGCGTCCGCCGTTCCGTGTTATGGGCGAGATAAAAAACGCTGGTGCCTCGCACATTCGCACTGGGGAAGGTCGCGGTTTCGAGCGCTAAGGCGACATCGCCGGATTGTGACCGCACATTAATCCAGGCGATCGCCTTCGGCAAACTCAGTCCCACCGGCACTTCGAAAACCAGAAAGCCTTGGTGTTTCAGATCGCCAGCGCTTTGGTGATGGATGCGCGCCAAGCAGGCTGTATCAATCTCGCCATCAATGGTGCTGCCTTGTCCAGCCCAGAGAAAAATTCGTCCCATCTTTCACCCCTCCGCTTGGAAAACTCTGTACACGACCGGCTGCTGTTTGGCTATTGAAAGGTGTTTGAGCAGAAGGCTTTGATGAAATACCTTTCAGTCTGTGGCTACCACGACAGCACCACCTCTCTACAAATCCGATCGGAGCGATCTCATCAGTGACCAGTGGGTGATCATGGCACCGACTCTACCAACGGCTCAACCAGTTGTCGCCCTCACAGTGCCAACTGAGGCACACTTCTTGATGCCAGCTTCAACGAGGACTCCTTTGCGAAAGGCAACTTTGCGGTAGCCATGATGCCGCTTGAGCTGAGTGTCGCTTTCCTCACGGGCAGTTTGCTAACCAATTGGTGACCTTTCAAAGTGGTCATCCATAGCGAAAAGCTTCTGTAAAGCGCGACCTTGAACCTGCAAATGTCTGAGACTCTAGCCGTTTCTCGCTGTTAACTGTTGGCAGGAATTGTTCTAAGTGCTGCGTGAAAATTGTTCTAAGTGCCTCCACTCTCATAACATCGTAGGGAGCATACTCCCAAACTGGTTCATGGGTACTCATTATAACCACAGATAGCCAAGCTAGAACCCTAAATTCCCGATCGATAAAAGTTTGAGCAAACCAAAGGCACGTCACCACGTTGGTAAGACTGTAAGGCATCAATTTGCACCTCAATGCCTTACAGTTATCAGCCTTGTCGTAGCCGATGTCTGGGAGATCAAAAAATTGCGCCACTGGAGGAGTACGGCTTTAACCCAAAGACTCGGCTTGGTCCTCGCCAACCGGCAGGTTTAAACTGCCAAGCCTCAACTGGCTCAATGGTTGCACCTGCACAGGCTGAATTCTTACCATGAGCGAGAACTCTTCACCCGCCCACGTTTCGTGAATCAGTGACAGTAAGTCCTCTGGTGTGATGGTCTCCTCCCGCATGCGATGCCACAGGCTGCGAGGATCCTCATCATCTGGGTAAAGGTATGCCAGCAAGGGTTTCCAGTGGTCAGGCTGCTCCAGCATATCCTGGGCGATCGCCAGCAGTGAACTCGCCTCGACCAGGATGCAACTGCCAGGATGCAGATAATCAAAATCAACACGAAGAATCGTAAAAAGTGGCATGAGAAAAAATTCAGAAAGAGGCTTAAGCGTAGTTAATGATGATGGATGAGCGGCCTTGCACAGGCTCTGCTGCATCAAGGCGCCGCCCCAGGGTTGCAACTACGGCGTTGATGTTCCGGCTGAGCACAAGCGCCTGTTCAAAGGCAGAACTGCATGCCAACAGTCCAGAATCATACAAAACGCCACTCACAACGGTAAAAGCATCAGCCACAAAGTCTTCTAGAGCGGGTGCTGCTTGACCAGGATGACGACAAAACTGCTGCATGGCATCAAGGCAATTAAACTTTGCTACACCAGTACCTGATAGCAAGCCATGCTGCTGTGTCGCCTCAATCAGAACAATAAGTGCTTGCTTGGTCTCCCCTGATGACGTTTCAATCAGTAAGGCATCAAGGCTCGCATCGTGTTGCAAGCATGCTCTCAAACGGCGCTTCAGTGATGCCATCCAACCGATCCACAAAGTGAAGTCAGCCGCTCGCGGTCCAGAGGCTTGAGCGGCTCGCATAGCTGCGGCACCAAGCTTGCTGTCTTCGTCGCTAGTCACCTTTTGCTCATCCGCAGCCAAAAGCGTATAGAGCTGTGCTTTAGTCATTGGTTTACCTCTACTGCTGCCTCATAGTTTTGATGGTTTTGGCTCAAGGCTGACCATCTAGTCCCTTTTTACTAACCCTCAAACCTCGATTGCACATTAATCCCCCGAAGGTGCAATTGCTGTCAGGTTGCGGTGCCGCGATCGTTTGCTCTAGTCGTGCTCCATCTTGTTGGCAGCAGAGTCATCCCTTGTCACTTTAAAGCTGCTAGCAAATGCCCCCAATATCATTAAACCGTTAAACGGGTGCAAACGATCGGAAGCGATACCGGACAGTCTCCGGTGTGTGGAACTAAAAATAGTGCTAAATTAACCCCACAGTTTACCCCCGAAGTCGCTTCAATGTTTCACACGCGGAGTAAAGGTAGATCATTTACCACGAATGATTTGCCAAGAAGCATGAAGCCCAGAGAATTTTGTCGCGCCTGGTTCCACGCCACGCCGGCAGCGGAAGAAACACGAGGTTACCGCAGACGGTGCGTTAAACTCCTTGCGGAAGTGATTGGTTTAGAGGAGGACACCGTTGACCGTTGGGGGTCAGGGCTTAATTTTCCTGGCATGCCTTCTCAGTACGAGAACACGCTGGGCTATGCTCTCACCATTAAGCAGATGTTAGAAGCGGCTGGTAGCCAGCGGAGCATTTTTGAGGCGGTTTTAGAACAGAAGAAAAAGCTATAAATCTTTACATCGAATTTCTCACCGGAAATCATGCCTCCTTTCTATTGACCTTCAGATGTCGCTTTTCTATGGTGGAAGTTGCTTTGAAACTGCATTGAGTGACATCGGTAGAAGACCGCTAACCAGCGAAAGCTTCGAAGCTTTCGCTGAAATTTTGCAGTGGCGTTGTGAGAGCGATCGGCTCATCGCTTGCCACTCAAGGCATGATGCATTCCCTTAACTATGTGTGCTTAGAGCTTATGAATCCCATTATTTATGCCTGCTGCCAGCCGAACGATTGCCTAAAGTTTGTCGAAGCGGACTATCGTCTTGAGTGGTCCGCGATTGCGCCTCAGCTTGGTACGGTGATCTCGATGGGCGCTGAAGCGCGTTGGAGTGTTGTCAAAATCACGGTTTATCGTCCCGAGACAGCTCAAACAGTGGATAGCGTCTACTTAGCTTATGTTCATCCGGTAGGGCTTTCCGTGCCACCAGATTCCGAATGGGATAGTGACCTCATCATTGACGCAGAGCGTGGTCTTTATCTTGAAGTTGTGGCCATCGGCGAAGCAGAATTAGCACTCGGCGCCCTTGGAGGTTCGCGTCTACCCAAGGTCGGTGACCAAGTGGAAAGCGATATTGATCCAATGGACGAAGCCATGATTATCTATGATCCACCCAAATTTTGGACCATGCGTCAAGTTGTGCCTTACTTCCCAGTTGCAGAAATGCGGCTTACAGTACCAGCAAGCGATCCTTATGCAAGAGCTTTTGTGTGTTGGTGTGAACCTACAGAAGCAGTTTCTGGACTCTAATTAATTAGAGACGAGAAAAAGGAAAATGCTTTGGGTATTAGAATCAAAGGTAGTCCTAAACGGGTAAGGATAGAATGATAGGAATGTTTAGTTCACTCTGGAGGTAGCAGTGATGGTTGCTTGTCCAAGCTGTGAGTCGCAACGTACCGTTAAGAACGGCAGAATTCACAATGGCAAACAGAACTATCGCTGTCGGGACTGCGGTCGCCAATTTGTGCAAGACCCGCAAACCAAAGTGATTGACCAAGCCACAAAGGATTTAATTGACAAACTGTTGCTGGAGCGACTGTCTTTGGCAGGAATCGCCAGAGTAACTGGGGTTTCTGAGCTTTGGCTGCAACGCTACGTGAATGCGAAAGATGCGTCTGTGCCTCGACCAGTGACGGTGAGCGCTAAAAAAAAGGGCGCTTAACGATTCAGTGTGATGAGTTGTGGTCATTTGTGAACCACAAAGGGAACAAGCAGTGGGTTTGGCTAGCCCTTGATGTCAAGACACGGGAGATTGTCGGGGTGCACATTGGCGACCGTTCGGAAGCGGGAGCCAAAGCCTTATGGCAATCCTTGCCCCCGGTCTATCGGCAATGTGCCTTGTGCTAGACCGATTTTTGGAGGGCTTATGCGGCAGTTCTACCGAGTCAACGGCACCGGGCAGTCGGCAAGGAGAGTGGATTGACCAATCGAATTGAACGATTCAACTGCACTTTACGTCAGCGAGTCTCGCGCCTGGTGCGAAAAACATTGTCGTTTTCCAAGAAGTTAGACAATCACATTGGAGCAATCTGGTACTTTGTTCATGACTACAACGCATCCTTACCCGTTTAGGACTACCGAATCAAACACTCGTTGATTCAAAAGACAATGTGCTTTCAGCTAACAACTTGAAGCACGAGAGGGCCAATGTTCAGCCCTCTTGTTGCCATTCTCCAGTGCTTGCAGAAGTTTGCAGACCCCTGCCTCTTTCATCCTTCTCGATAACCTGATTGTAGTGGAATTAATTCCATTTATACATATGATTGGGAACACTACAAGACAAATACCTTCGATCGCTTTTGGCGATCGCTTAGATGAGCAAACCCTAGAATTGCCCTTTAAGAATTCTGAGAGAGTATTTTAGACAAATCGCATTGACACATCTTTAGCGGTCTCAGGCTTTACTCGTGTCTTCACTATAGACACGCAGAGCTAGCTCCTCAGTGTCTTTCAGCCAGTGACGGTCTCACTGCTTGACTTCTTCCTTTTCATTCATCTCACGTCAAATCGGTCATTGCGACTTTTCAATGGGCGCTGGAATGCGATAAAAGCTCTGCTTTCATTCCATTTCACGCAAATCAGTCATTGCGACCCATCACTTCCCGGTCTGCTCCGGGTTCCCGCCAACCTTGAGCTTTCATTCCATTTCACGCAAATCAGCCATTGCGACTTTCAAGCTTTGGATAACAAGTGTACAGGGTGATTCAGATCAGGGCAGGCATCGATCGTGCCGTTAGAGGGGGGTGGAAAGGGTGAAAGATTGGTTTATCTGGAGGCTTCAAGCTTGGAAAGTTTGCGCCACTCATTTGCTAGAACTTTCAAACAGAGATTTTTATTGCAAACAAGGTTTTGCACTATCAAGTTGGTAGTGCAAGTAGAACAGATCCTGAATTCCTTATAAGGATATAGGAGGCACTTTTGTGATCGAGATTCTGCGCTGCTCATTTACTAGCACCTTTTAAGGAAAATTTTCATCCATAGGACTTTCGTTTTGGAAGAATAATTTTGCGCTACTCATTTGCTAATGAGGGTTTTCAGGGCTTTAAAGGGGTGAAAACACTGAAGGCTCTTCTGAGCAGCGGTCTTACCCCTTAGAAAATTGCCCATCTATTTGCAAATTGCGCCATTTTACGTGCCCAGTCACAGCAGCGATTGTGGCTCGTCCTGCTCAGGAAAAAGTGCTTTCGCCTTTCGCTTGAGGATGACTGCTGCAAACGAGGAAGGCTCCATTCTTTGGACACATCGCATGATATTCTATCGAGGCTGAAATCCCATAGGTTAGTGATGAACAGCACGCTTATTGATGTCGTTGCCTGGATTTGTATCAGGGATAGACAGGTTTTGTGTGCCCGGACAACAGGTAAGGATGTGTTCTATGTCCCCGGTGGCAAACGGGAGAAGGGTGAATCTGACTGGGAAGCATTGCGCCGAGAGGTTCAGGAAGAACTCAATGTCAGCCTGATTGCTGAAACCTTCACTGAGGTGATGGTCGTGCAGGAAGTCGCTCATGGCTATACAGAGCCAACTCAGGTGATGATGCGCTGCTTCCAGGCGGACTTCACGGGTGAGATCATCGCCACCTCTGAAATCGAAGCGATCGCATGGCTAAAGTATAGGGATTTAGACCAATGCGCTCCAGCCACGCAACGGGTACTGGAGTATTTGGATCAGCAGCAGTGGATTGATTAGGTGCGATCGCTCACAAGCGGTAGCGGCTCAACAGCATCCGTCGTTTCGACCAGCACCAACTCGACGTTTGGATGATTGTTTATCGCGTTTACTAACCAGTCGAAAACCGTTGGTCCTTGTCTTCTCAAGGCTGCTCGTAGTGCCCAGGCGGTTTTGATTAATGTAGTCGGAGGACAATCCTGCAACTGTTGCAGCAGTTGGCGAACAGTCTCGTCATAGCCTAAAGCCGCTCTTGCATAAGCCACTTCGCGCCACACTAAGCGGAACGCCTCAGGTAAGCACCCATAATCACCACGAAGTACAGCCTGGAAACCATCGAGGTTCTCATCCCAGGGTTGCCCTGCCAGCAAAACTTCTCCGACTTCGTTGCAGAACGCTTCAAGTGTTGTGGTGCGACGACCATCAAGAATGTACTCTGGTTTCAACTCCCTTATTTCCTCGCCAAATCCCTCAAACAACGATTAAGTAACCGTTCCACCGATTCTTTGACTCCAAAGTTTTTCACTAATAAGGCAGTTACTTGTTGATGGACACTGGCATATTTGTTGCCATCAGATCAAAGAAGAGAATGGTTGCCCTCCAAGCCCCAGCATAGCGAAATCGAGACAACTACTAATGTTGCGAGCACCCTTCTTCGGCAGTAACCCTGATTGCTGTCTGGTCTCGTCCACCTTGATGGAGGATGACACGCGCTGCTTTGCCTGTTTCTTCCGCGACAAATGTCAGTTGAGCATCAACCACTTTCACAAAGAATTGAGTTGCCGCTTCTGGAAAAAGCTCGACCCGGTTCTGTCCTGTCAACTGCACAAAGATGCGTTGAGATTCAGTTGTGACTGACAAGATGATGCCAGGAGCTAATTCGTAAGCTCCAATATAGGTTTCATAAATGGCAGGATCAAGGGCGATCGCCTGTCGTTTCTGGGGCAATTGATACGCTTTGCCAAACAGAATTGCGGCTAAGTCATTGCCAATCCTGGCGACTGGAGCTGTTTCCAGATTGCTGAGCACAATGATCGCCACCTGCTCATGGGGATATCTGGCAATAGTGGTGGTGAAGCCATCAATGCGTCCTCCATGACCGACGCGATCGCGCTCATAGGCATGATCAATCACCCAGCCATAACCATAGTGAGCCTTGCCACTCGCTTCACCCATCCCGACTGCTGGTGCAAACATCAACTGCCGAGAAGACTTACTCAGAACGGCATCGCTATAAAGCGCCTGATCCCACCTGTACAGGTCTTCAACGGTGGAGTACAGTCCCCCTGCTCCTAAAGGAATGGTCATATCGATGAATGCCGCATTCTGGTAACCCTCTTCTGCGGGTGCGTAACCTGAAGCTCGATGAGGCAGCATTAGTGCTGACTGGTCATAGCCTGAATGGGTCATCCCAAGCGGCTCGAAAATGTGCTGTTGCAGGTGGTCAACATAGGACTGACCTGAAACAACTTCAATCAGCTTCGTCAGCAGAGTATAACCGGAGTTGCTATAGCTGTAGCGATCGCCTGGTGTGAACTCTAATGGCTGCTCGCTGAACCAGGTCATGATTTCATCCAGGGTCATAACGGTTCGCTGCTTCTGGACATAATCAGGAAAGCTGGTGTAGTTTGGGATGCCAGCCGTATGAGTTAGTAAATGATGAACGGTGATTGCTCCACCTTGAGGATAAGCGGGTAGATAAGTTGAGATGGAACTATCGACCTTCAGTAAGCTCTGCTCTTGAAGTTGCAGCATGGCGGCGGCTGTAAATTGCTTGGTGACAGAACCGAGACGGAATTTGGTCTGAGGCGAATTGGCAACGCCATGTTCCAGATTTGCCATCCCGTAGCCCTGACTCAGTAGCACTTCTCCAGCACGGGCAATCAGAACCGATCCCATGAAGAATCCTGTTTCCAAAGATGCTTCGAGATAGGCTGCCATTTCGTTGACAACGTCCCGATCATTAGTCTGGTCTGGAATCGCTTTCATTAACCGTTTCAGCCTCCAAGATAAGTCGGCTCCAATACTGTTTCCTGAACACTCTCATCCTGCCCTTCCACACGGTAGGCTTTTTCATGGGGTCGAGAACTCACAAGCTTCACCAGTGTCCCATTGATGAAATGCAAGCCAACGCCATTATCGGCTGCATACCCATCTGGCAGGAGTCCCTCTGCCACCCATTGCTACAATATGCCTTTCCACAAGCGATGCAGACATTGGGCTCTTACCTCAATGGCTACAATTGCCGATCATTCAGTTCTGATTATAGAGAGCGATCTTAATGAGTCGTGATCAGGTTTAGGGTATGGGTAGCAGATTCATCATGACAAGGCATAAAACCAAGCGATTGATAGAACTGAGCCGCGACAGGATTGGTTGTGCGGGCGTGAAGCCAATCGAAGCTGAGCTTTGCTACTTCGAGCATCTGGTGCACTAATGTTCGCCCAATTCCCTGACGACGATTTTCCTGCATGACGTATAACCGTCGAACTCGTCCAATTTGGCTGGAGTTGATGTAGGGGTCACGATTTAACCCGCAAACGCCAAGAATGAGATCGCCTTGTCTCGCAATGAACAACGTTTCTCCTGGTCGATCGAAGCGATTTACGCCTGTTTCCCAATCAGTGACGAGTCGATCGATGGCGCGGAAGCCTGCCATCTTGCTCTCTGCCAGTATTTCGGTAAACTCCTGTGTGGGCAAAGATCGAATGCTCTGGATTTCAAGTGCCATTCTACGAAGCCTCGCCATTGGGTATATCAGTACAATCAATGTCTGCAAGGCGAATTTCAGTTTGAAGAGGATAAGCATATGGTTCACCAGGAATATCTTAGCCTGCCCACTAAAGGGCACGGGGATATGCATGATTTGACTGAACAGATCAGCCAAATTGTCCAAAAAGCAGGTATCCGAAAGGGAATGGTAAATGTGTTTAACGTGGGCAGTACAGGCGCAATTGGTGCCATTGAATTTGAGCCGGGGTTACAGCGAGACTTACCTGAACTACTGAACAAGCTGATTCCACCCAGTCGAGATTACGGGCATGAGCAGACCTGGCATGATGGCAACGGGCACTCCCATCTTCAGGCAACCTGGCTTGGACCCTCTCTGACCGTACCTATTGAACAGGGCAAGCTAGTTCTGGGAACGTGGCAGCAGATTTTTCATCTGGAATGTGATGTCAAAGCCCGACAGCGCAAAGTGATGGTGACCGTCTACGGAGAGTAATCCAGTCACCACTGGATGTTACAGCTTGAGAGATTGAATGCTCAAATCTTTCAAGGTGATCGTGAAGTGCCGTTGTTCTCCTGTTGCAACAAAAGAAACGATCGCTTCACAAGCCACAGCTACCGTTAACATCACCGAATTACGTGCGAGTGGATAATCACAGACATCATCATTGACATCGGATGGAACTCGATAAACCTCATTCCAGATAACCTCTGCATAGTCGGCAGAGAGTCCAGCATGGAGGCAAGGAGTTCTAGTACGATCGGCGTAATCCTTCACCGCTTGGCGAGAGGTACTGTTGTCGAACACGTCAACAATTAATCCACTCTCTTTGAGTAGTTGAGCCACATTCGTCGCAGTCAGTTCTTTGGTTTCGGCTTCTACCTTTATTAGATGTCAAGCATATCGTCGAGTCGCGACAGCGACACAGACGAATTAGTAACGAGCCAAAGACCTTGCTAGCGGATGAGCACAGACGTTATTGCACACTAAAAATGGACAAGTCAAAGTAGT